>NZ_CP016210.1:3083917-3767834 GCF_001682385.1 Azoarcus olearius | reverse complement strand
TTATCGCCCAGTTGGCCCGTAACGGCGCCTGGGTGCGGCACGCCTATACGACGAATGACCATACGTCCAAGGCATTGGTCGGCATCATTTGTGGCATGTACGCTCACCCCGGGCAGTACATTGTTGAGGCTAACCCGGGTGAGTTGAAGGTCAGGTGCCTGCCGGAAATACTGAAAGATTCGGGTTACCGGTCACTGTTCATACAGTCTGCAATGGGCGGTTTCGAACGGCGGAAAACGCTGGTCGAGAATATGGGGTTTGAGCAATTCATCGCGCTGGAAGATCTCGATGCCGCGGCCTTTCATCGACTGGGCTATTTCGGCATAGACGACAAGGCGATGATTCCCGCGCTGGGGCGCTGGATCAAGGCGGGGCGAGGGCCATTCTTCGCGCATCTGCTTACCGTAGTCACTCATCATCCGTACGCGATACCCGGGGAGGAGGACATACCGGAGGATGCGTTCAGCAATGACTACAGCCTCCCGCAGGCGCCCATGCTTCTTCGCAAGTACAAGCGAACCGTCGCCTACGCAGATACGGTTGTCAGGGATCTGTTCGGAGAACTGGAACGCCTAGGCGTTCTCGATGACACGATCGTGGTGATAACCGGGGATCACGGGGAGGGATTTGGTGAGCACGGTTTGATGGGGCATAACAAGCTGCCCTACGAAGAAGGGGTAAGAGTTCCCCTCTTGATTCACTATCCGAAGCAGATTCAGTCCCAGATCATTGAAGGCGCCCGGCAGCACCTTGATATATTGCCGACGATTCTCGAACTGCTTCAGGCCGACTGGCAGGGCGTGTTGCCCGGGCGCTCGTTGTTTGGTGCCCCGCAAGAAGGCGTGCTTACCCAATGCTGGGCGCAGAATCAGTGCATGACGTGGCGCGAGGGCGACGAAAAGGTGTTGTATTTCTACGGCAAGGAGCCGCTCAAGCGCTTCGATGTCGTGGCCGATCCGTTTGAACGGAACGAGTTGCCGTTGCCGGATGAGGACGAGATGGCGGTGACGATGCGGCGCATGCTGACGAGGGCCGTTTCAGTCCGGGCTTATTGGGAGTCGGCGGGGGATTGAGAGTGGCCGCAAAGGGCCGCCGGCATGAAGGCGGGCTGAAGTCGGGGAAAGAGGACGCGGGTGGCGGAGTCCGTTCAACAATCGGAGGATGCGGTGTCGAGTAGCGATGGATGGGATGCGCGGTGGCTGCCATCGCCCAATTTCGATCCGCGTCCAGGCGGAGAGCCGCCCAGCCTGATCATCATCCACGCCATCAGCCTCCCGCCCGACGAGTTTGGCGGTCCCGGCGTCGAGCAACTCTTCACCAATCGCCTCGACCCCACCGAGCATCCCTACTACGCGACGATCCACGCGTTGCGCGTCTCCGCGCACTTCTTCATTCGCCGCAACGGCGAGGTGGTCCAGTTCGTTTCCACCGACGACCGTGCCTGGCATGCCGGGGTTTCGTGCTGGGAGGGGCGGGAGCGGTGCAACGATTTTTCCATCGGTATCGAGCTGGAAGGCTGTGACACCCAGCCCTTCGAGGAGGTCCAGTATCGGCAGCTTGCCGGGCTGGTGGCGGCCTTGCGGAGCCGCTATCCGATCGACGCGATTGCGGGCCATTCGGACGTCGCGCCGGGTCGCAAGACCGACCCTGGCCCCTGCTTCGACTGGGAGCGGCTGCGTGCGCTGCTGGACGGTGGGGTGGGAATGAAGTGGGCGTGTTTTGACAAAGATCAAAGGAATCAATAAACTCCGACCCGCTTCAACGATTTGTCGCGTTGCAGCATTGCCTTGAAATCAATTTGCACCAGTGCGACGTTGCTTCGACACAGAGGCGGCGCAAGAGTCATGGCTGTTTGCACTGGGGGGTGATGGGTCTGGTTGCGGCCCCTTGCCCGAACACCTACTGACCGGGTTCGACGACCCGGCGGCGGGGCCTACCGGCCCTGGCGCTGACCGGCGGTCGATGCGACAGGCATCGGGCGCGGGGACCGCAGTCCATCCGGCTGCGATGTCGAGGACTCCGGCTACAGCACGGAGGACACCATGAACCACGCAACTCGCACTGCTTTCCCGCTGCGTCGTGCGGGAAAGGTCTTGATTCATCTCACCCACGGCAGTCTGCTGTTTGCCGGTCTGTTTGCCGGCAGCACCATCCTCGGCGGCGTCCTGCCTTCGCTGTCTGCCGTCGATCCGGTTGCCACCGCTGCAGCGCGGAACACCACTCAGGAAGTCGCGGGGTCGATCGCCGTCGCGGAGCACGTGCCTGCGGTCGAGGTCGAAAAGGTGCAGGTACCGCCTGCCGTCGAGCCGACCGGTCTGACACGCGAGATGGTTCGTGTACGCGACTGGATTTCCCGCACCTATCGGGTATCCGGCCTGGTGCTCGAGCCGGTGTTGCTGGCCGCGCAGGATGCGGGCAAGCACTCCGGGATAGACCCGCTGCTGATCGTCGCCGTGATGGCGGTGGAGTCCCGCTTCAATCCGTTTGCGGAGAGCGAGGCGGGCGCGCAGGGGCTGATGCAGGTGATTCCGCGCTACCACATGGACAAGATCGGCAAGTCACGGGGCGAGGATGCGCTGTTCGACCCGAAGCTGAATGTCCGCGTCGGTACCCTGATCCTGCGTGAGGGCTTGCGCCGCTATGGCAGCATCCAGGGGGCCTTGCAGTATTACAGCGGTGCCATTTCGGACCCTGAGGCCGAGTACGCACGCAAGGTGATGGCGGTGAAGCAGCGCCTGCTGTCGGCCGCGGGCCGGGTGGGTGAAGCCGACGTCTGATCGAGCGGTGGCACGGGCCGCCTGTGCGGCCTTGCCGTCACTGCCAATCGGCCGCGGGGGCAGCGAAGCCCTTCTTCCCGGTTAACCGCCTGTACCTGCGCGCGCCAGGATTTCCCGCAACCCGGCGACCAGCGTCTCGCACTGCGCATCCGTGCCCACGGTAATGCGCAGGAACTGGTCGATGCGCGGCTGGCGGAAGTGGCGCACGATGATGGCGCGCTCGCGTAGCGCCGCGGAGAGTTGCCCGGCGTCGTGCGCAGGATGGCGCGCAAAGACGAAGTTGGCGGCTGACGGCAGGACCTGGAAGCCCAGTGCCGCCAGCGCGGCCGTCAGGCGCTCGCGGGTGGCGATCACTTTCGCGCAGCTGTCGGAGAAGTGCGCTTCGTCTTCCACCGAAGCGACCGCGCCGGCGATGGCGAGGCGGTCGAGCGGGTAGGAGTTGAAGCTGTTCTTCACGCGCTCCAGGGCTTCGATCAGTGCCGGGTGGCCGACAGCGAACCCGACGCGCAGCCCGGCGAGCGAACGGCTCTTGGAGAAGGTTTGTACTACCAGCAGGTTGGGGTAGCGGTCCGCCAGCGCGATCGCGCTTTCGCCGCCGAAATCGACATAGGCTTCGTCGACCAGAACCACAGCATCCGGATTGCTGGCGACGATGCGCTCGATATCGGCGAGCGGCAGCAGGCGGCCGGTGGGGGCGTTGGGGTTGGGAAAGATGATCGCGCCAGCGCGGTCTTCGCCCCGGGGAAGGTAGTCGTCGGCGCGGATCGCAAAGTCGGCGTCGAGCGGCACCACGCGCGACGGAACGCCATAGAGGCCGCAATATACCGGGTAGAAGCTGTAACTGATGTCCGGAAACCACAGCGGGCGCTCGTGGCGGAGCAGGGCCATGAAAGCGTGGGCCAGCACTTCGTCCGAGCCGTTGCCGACGAATATCTGCGCTGCCTTCACCCGGTAGCGCGCGGCGAGCGCCTGCTTGAGTGCGTCGGCGTTGGGGTCCGGATACAGCCGCAGCGCATCCGATGTGGCGGCGCGGATAGCCTCCAGCGCGCGCGGCGACGGACCGTACGGATGCTCGTTGGTGTTGAGCTTGACCAGGTTGTCGAGCTTGGGCTGTTCGCCCGGCACATAAGGGGTCAGGCCGTGAACGACGGCGCTCCAGTAGCGGCTCATGCTTGCAGTATCGGCTGGCAACGGGGGGTTTGCGGGGGCGGCGCGGCTTGCGGCCGGATCGTGCGGCGATGGTATCATGGGCCTCGATTTTCTCTGCAGCCTGTCCAGCCATGCGGCACGCCGACGTAACCCGCGACACCCTCGAAACCCGTATTTCGGTCCGCATCGACCTGGATGGCACCGGCAAGTCCGTGCTCGCCACCGGGGTGCCGTTCTTCGATCACATGCTCGACCAGATTGCCCGTCACGGCGCCATCGACCTCGAGGTGCGCGCGGAGGGTGATACCCATATCGACGACCACCATACGGTGGAGGACGTGGGCATCACCCTGGGTCAGGCGTTTGCGAAGGCGCTGGGCGACAAGAAGGGCATCCTGCGCTACGGCCACGCCTACGTGCCGCTCGACGAGGCGCTGTCGCGCGTGGTGGTCGATTTTTCCGGCCGGCCGGGCCTGCATTATTTCGTCGATTACACGCGCGCACGTATCGGCAATTTCGATGTGGATCTGGCGCGCGAGTTCTTCCAGGGCTTTGTCAACCACGCCGGGGTGACGCTGCACGTGGATAACCTGCGCGGCGACAACGCGCACCACCAGTGCGAGACGATCTTCAAGGCCTTTGGCCGCGCGCTCCGCATGGCGGCTACCCGCGACGAACGCCTGGCCGGTGCCATTCCCTCCACGAAGGGTGCGCTTTAACGCGCATCCACCCGCGCCCCTTTCTTCACTCATCTCCTCAGCGAGCGCTCCCAGATGACCGACGTGGCCATCATCGACTACGGAATGGGCAACCTCCGTTCCGTTGCCAAGGCAATCGAGCACGTTGCGGGTGACCGCAGCGTTGTCATTACGTCCGACCCCGCCGTGGTGGCGGCCGCAAAGCGCGTGGTGTTCCCGGGGCAGGGCGCCATGCCCGACTGCATGCGCGAGCTGGATGCGCGCGGGCTGCGTCCCGTGGTGCTGGAGGCTGCGGCCACCAAGCCCTTTCTCGGGATCTGCATCGGCCAGCAGATGCTGTTCGAGCATTCCGCGGAAGGCGATGTGCCGGGGATGTCGATCCTGCCGGGCAAGGTCGTGCGGTTTCCGGATGAGGGCATGGTTGCGGCCGACGGCGCCCGTCTCAAGGTGCCTCACATGGGCTGGAACGAGGTGTGGCAGAAGAAGCCGCACCCGCTGTGGGAAGGCATCCCCGACGGCGAACGCTTTTACTTTGTTCACAGCTACTTCGTCGCACCCGCCGATGCGGCCTTGACCGCGGCGGAAACCGACTACGGGCTGCGCTTTACCAGTGCGGTAGCCCGGGCTAATATCTTCGCCGTTCAGTTTCACCCGGAAAAGAGCGCCCAGGCGGGTCTGCGCTTGCTCGACAATTTCATCCGTTGGGCGCCCTGAGCGGCGGCCAGCATCTCCCTCATCTTCACTGCTTCTGTTCCCGGTATGTTGCTGATCCCCGCTATCGACCTGAAGGATGGTCAATGTGTTCGCCTGAAGCAGGGCGAAATGGACGACGCCACGGTGTTCTCCGAAGATCCTGCCGCGATGGCGCGGCACTGGATCAAGCAGGGGGCCCGCCGGCTGCATCTCGTCGATCTCAACGGCGCGTTCGCCGGCAAGCCCAAGAACGGCGGCGCCATCCGCGCGATCACCGACGAAGTGGGTGACGACATCCCCGTTCAGCTCGGCGGCGGCATTCGTGACCTCGATACCATCGAACACTATCTCGACAACGGCATCTCCTACGTCATCATCGGCACCGCTGCGGTGAAGAACCCCGGTTTCCTGCACGATGCGTGCGGGGCGTTTCCGGGCCACATCATCGTCGGTCTTGATGCGAAGGACGGGAAGGTCGCGGTAGACGGCTGGTCCAAGATGACCGGCCACGATGTCGTCGATCTCGCAAAGAAGTTCGAGGACTACGGGGTCGAAGCCGTGATCTACACCGACATCGGCCGTGACGGCATGCTGTCGGGCGTCAATATCGAAGCCACGGTCAGGCTTGCCCGGGCGCTCCGCATCCCGGTCATTGCCAGCGGTGGCATCGCTTCGCTCACCGACATCGAAGCCCTGTGCGCCGTCGAGGACGAAGGCATCATGGGGGCGATCACTGGACGTGCAATCTACGAAGGCACGCTCGACCTTTCGGCAGCCCAGTCCCGCGCAGACGCTCTCCGCGCGCCGGGCGGAGCCGCCTGATGCTGGCAAAGCGCATCATTCCCTGTCTCGACGTCAGCGCAGGCCGGGTCGTCAAGGGCGTCAATTTCGTCGATCTCCGCGACGCCGGAGATCCGGTCGAGGTGGCGCGACGCTACGATGCGCAAGGGGCCGACGAGATCACCTTTCTCGACATCACGGCCAGCTCCGATGATCGCGACATCATCCTGCACGTGGTCGAGCGGGTTGCGGAACAGGTGTTCATTCCGCTCACTGTCGGCGGCGGCGTGCGCTCGGTGGAGGACGTCCGGCGCCTGCTCAACGCGGGGGCGGACAAAGTGAGCATCAACACCGCTGCGGTCAACAACCCTTCCATCGTTGCCGAAGCCAGTGGCAAGGTCGGCAGCCAGTGCATCGTGGTTGCGGTCGACGCCAAGCAGACCGGCCCGGGTAAGTGGGAGGTGTTCACCCACGGCGGGCGCAATCCTACCGGGCTCGACGCCATCGAATGGGCGCGCAAGGTGGAGTCGCTCGGTGCGGGTGAGATCCTGCTGACGAGCATGGACCGCGACGGTACCAAGATCGGCTTCGACCTCGGTCTGACGCGAGCGGTGTCGGACGCCGTAGGCATTCCGGTCATCGCCAGCGGTGGTGTCGGTTCGCTCGAACACCTGGCGGATGGCGTCAGCGAGGGGCGGGCGGACGCCGTGCTGGCTGCGAGCATCTTCCATTTCGGTCAGCACACGGTACGCGAGGCGAAGGAGTTGATGCGGACGCGCGGGATCGAGGTGCGGCTGTGAGTACGAGCACCAAGTGGCTCAACGAGGTGAAGTGGGACGAAAACGGCCTGGTGCCGGTGATCGCCCAGGAGGCCTCCACGGGCGACGTGCTGATGTTCGCGTGGATGAACCGCGAAGCCCTGCAGCGCACGGCCGAAACCGGCAACGCCATCTACTGGTCACGATCGCGCCGTAAGCTGTGGCACAAGGGCGAAGAGTCGGGGCACGTCCAGAAGGTGGTCGAGCTGCGGATTGACTGCGACAACGACGTGGTGCTGATGAAGGTGGAGCAGGTCGGGGGAATCGCCTGCCATACCGGGCGCCATAGCTGCTTTTTCCAGAAGTATCTTGCCGACGGCCGCTGGGAGACCGTGGAGCCGGTCCTGAAGGATCCCAAGGACATCTATTCATGATCGATATCGAAGTGCTGCACCGCGTGGCCGCCACGTTGGCCGAACGCAAGAAGGCGGATCCGGATTCGTCGTACGTGTCGAGTCTGTACGCCAAGGGTACGGACGCCATCTGCAAGAAGGTGGCGGAAGAGGCGGCGGAAACCATCATGGCCGCCAAGGACAAGGACATGCTGCACATCGTCTGGGAGGTAACCGATCTTTGGTTCCACTCGATGGTGCTGCTGTCGCATTTCGGGCTGTCGGTGGACGATGTGCTGGCGGAGTTCCGCCGCCGCGAGGGGGTTTCCGGGATCGACGAGAAGAAGTCGCGCAAGAATTAGAGGCACGGCGCCAGGAACGCAGGGCGGCCGCCAGCGTCTCAGCAAAGGGCAGTGAGACGACGTTACTTCAGGCCCGAGGGCTTCCAGGAGCAGTGGTAGCGTCGGTGTATCATCTTCATCAACGCGTCTGAACGGTGGCCGCCAGCCCGATTGGTGCCGCCGGATTGCAGTATCAAGGAGAGCAGGATGGGTTCGTTCAGCATCTGGCACTGGTTGATCGTGCTGGTTATCGTCATGCTGGTTTTCGGCACCAAGAAGTTGCGCAACATCGGCCAGGACCTTGGCGGCGCGGTCAAAGGCTTCAAGGATGGAATGAAAGACGCCGACGCGGCAGCCGACGCCTCTACCCAGCAAAAAATCTCCGGCGGGCAGACCCTGGAGGGAGAGGCAAGGGAAAAGGTCGAGAAGACCCATTCCTGAGCCCGCAGCGACGTAGTACCAGGGGCGCCCGCGCGGAGCGCCCCTTTGTTTTGTCAGGCTGGGGAACATGTTCGATTTCGGATTTTCTGAGCTGGTCGTCATCGGGGTCGTCATGCTCATCGTGGTCGGCCCCGAGCGCTTGCCCAAGGTCGCCCGTACCGCAGGGCATCTTCTCGGTCGTCTGCAGCGCTATGTAAGCGACGTCAAGTCCGACATCCAGCGGGAAATGCAGCTCGAGGAGCTGAAGAAGCTCCAGCAGCAGGTCCAGCAGCAGGCACAAGCGCTCGAGAGTTCGGTCCGCACGGAGGTTGCGCAGGTCGAGTCCAGCGTCGATCAGGCCGTCGCCGCTATCAAGGCGGACGCGGCGCCCCCCGACAACACCGCCCCCGCCGAGCCGCAAGCGGCCGCGGATCCGGCCGCTGTGGACAGCAGTCAGCAACTGGAGCTACGGCTCGACACGACCCCGAAGCAGGTCGTTGGCAGCGACAAGGCATGAGCTAGATGAGCGAACAGTCCGAAACCTTCATTGCCCATCTGGTCGAGCTGCGCGACCGGCTGCTGCGGGCGATCGTCGCCGTCGTCATCGTCTTCGTGTGTTTGATGCCGTGGGCTGGAAGCATCTACGACCTGCTCGCGCAGCCGATGATGCGTACCCTGCCCGAGGGCACGCACATGATTGCCACCGGGGTGGTCACGCCGTTCTTCGTGCCGGTCAAGGTCACCATGATGGTGGCTTTCGTACTCGCCTTGCCGGTCGTGCTGTACCAGGCCTGGGCCTTTGTGGCCCCCGGCTTGTACGCTCATGAACGGCGGCTCGCGTTGCCCCTGGTGCTCGGCAGTTCGGTGCTGTTCCTGCTCGGCATGGCGTTCTGTTACTTCTTCGTGTTCGGCACGGTGTTCAAGTTCATTGCCGAATTCGCACCGAAAAGCATTGTTCCGGCACCAGACATCGAGCAGTACCTGTCCTTCGTGATGTCCATGTTCCTTGCCTTCGGGATTACGTTCGAAGTGCCGGTGGCGGTCATCCTGCTGGTAAAGGCGGGCGTCGTGGATATCGCCAAGCTGAAGGACGTGCGGCCCTACGTCATCGTCGGGGCCTTCATCGTTGCCGCGGTGGTGACGCCGCCGGACGTGGTGTCGCAGTTCATGCTGGCGGTGCCGATGTGCCTGCTCTACGAACTCGGCATCGTGCTGGCACGTTTCGTTTCGCGTCCATCGCCGGGCAAGGCGCTGGAGCCGCTAGCATCGTCCGATCCTGACGCGCAGTAGAGCGCGGATCGGGTCAAGGGAACGAGGGCCTCAGGGCCCTCTTTTTCATTGACGTCCGTTCGACTGCGGGGTGGGGCGCCGGCCCACTTCGACGTTGAGTTCGAGTTCGCCGGCGGCCCGCTTGAGGCGGAACTGCGCAGTGCGGCCCGGTGACAGCGCGGCCACTTGTTCCAGCATGTTCTTCGGATCCCGCACCGCGTGCCCATCCACCGCGACCAGCACGTCTCCCGGCCGGATCCCGGCCCGGTCTGCCGGACTGCCGCGCAACACGCCGGAGATGAGCGCGCCGCGGGTGTCGCCAAGGCCGAAGGACTCTGCCAGCTCGGGCGTGATCTCCTGTATCTCCACGCCGACCCAGCCGCGGGTGACTTCGCCCGACGCGACGATCTGCTCCAGCACGCTGCGGGCAAGCGACACCGGAATGGCGAAGCCGATCCCGAGCGAGCCGCCCGAACGCGAATAGATGGCGGTGTTGATGCCGACGAGGTTGCCGTGCGTGTCCACCAGCGCTCCCCCGGAGTTGCCCGGGTTGATCGCGGCATCGGTCTGGATGTAGTTCTCGAACGTGTTGATGCCCAGGTGCGTGCGCCCCAGCGCCGACACGATGCCCATCGTGACGGTCTGCCCGACGCCAAAGGGATTGCCGATTGCAAGCACGACGTCGCCGACTTGCAGGCTGTCGCTTCCGCCCGCGAAGGTGATCGCCGGGAGTTGCGCGTCGGTCTTGAGCTTGAGTACGGCGAGGTCGGTTTCCGGGTCACGGCCCACCAGTTTCGCCGGGAACTTGCGGCCGTCGTTGAGGGCGACCTCGATCTCGTCGGCAGCTTCGATCACATGGTTGTTGGTCAGTACGAAACCGTCGGGGCTGACGATGACGCCGGAGCCCAGGCCCGAGGTGCGCTGGTTGCCGCCGTCCGGCCGTTCGCCGAAGAAATGGCGGAACAAGGGGTCGTCCAGCAGCGGGTGGCGCTGGCTGCGCACCTCCTTGCTCGTATAGACGTGCACCACGGAAGGCAGTGAGCGTTGCGCGGCCGCGGCATAGGAGTTGGGCGCGGTTTCGCCCTCGATGCGTGGGGCCGGGGCTTCGAGGATGGAGACCACCGAACCGGGCGTGCCGGCACGCAGCCACTCCGGTTTGAGCGTATTCAGGACGAAGAGGACCGCGACGCTGACTGTAACGGCCTGCGCGAAGATCAGCCAAAGGCGGCGCATAATGGGACCACTTTGCTATTCGAGTGTCGGCGCGCGGCGCTGGGTAACCAGTGGGTCGCGGAACAATGGCCGCGCGAAACGGAAAAAGTCGGAGTGATATCGGATGCAACTCGTCGAGCTGCAAAACCATCTGGATCGGCTGCTCGAAGCCCTACGGCTGCGGGATTATTGCCCAAACGGTTTGCAAGTGGAAGGCCGCGGGGAGGTCCGCAAGGTGCTGTGCGGGGTGACTGCCAGCTTGTCTCTGGTCGAGGCCGCCGTTGCCGGCGGATACGACGCGCTACTGGTTCACCACGGCTATTTCTGGCGGGGCGAGGACGGCCGCATCAGCGGCATTCGCAAGCGCCGTCTGGCCGCGTTGCTGTCCCACGACATCAGTCTTTTTGCCTATCACCTGCCGCTCGATGTGCACCCTGAACTGGGCAACAACGCCCAGTTGGGCAAGCTGATGGGATGGCGTGAATCCGGTCGCTTTGCCGATCAGGAGCTGGGCTGGCTGGGCGAACTGCCTGCGGCAAACCAGGGCGAACCCGCGGAGCAGGTGGCCAGGGCGCTGGCTGCGCGATTGGGGCGGGACCCGCTGCTGGTTGGCGACGGCGCGCGTCCCGTCCGACGGCTTGCGTGGTGTACCGGCGGGGCCCAGGCCTACTTCGAGCAGGCCATCCTTGCCGGGGCCGATCTTTACGTGTCGGGCGAGATTTCCGAGCAGACGGTACACCTCGCGCGTGAGTCCGGGGTGCCTTACATCGCAGCGGGGCATCA
Organism: Azoarcus olearius; assembly: GCF_001682385.1. Lineage (NCBI taxonomy): Bacteria > Pseudomonadati > Pseudomonadota > Betaproteobacteria > Rhodocyclales > Zoogloeaceae > Azoarcus > Azoarcus olearius. The sequence continues at coordinate 3,756,562 of NZ_CP016210.1, read as the reverse complement.
CGCCACCGAGCGCTACGGCGTTCGCGCACTAGCGGATTATCTGGCCCGTACGCTGGGCCTGGAGGCCGACTTCCTCGATCTCGACAACCCCGTCTGAGGGCTCAGGCGGCCTTGCGTTCGCCCGCCTCGGGCGGCGGCGCGTCGGGCTCCGCGCGGTAAGGGCCGAGGTGCTGCTCGAGAATGGCGGCGAGCAAGAGCAATTCGTCGATGATCCTGAGCGGGAAACCCTGCCGAGTGCCGTCGCGGTTATCGCGCAGCAGCGTGTGGATGTAACCCTGGCATTCGCGCGTGCCCCACAGTTTCTCCAGATTGGCGACGATGTGCGGCAACAGCTCGATCGAGGCCGGAGCGCTGCGTGCGGCGTCGAAGTTCTCCCACGTCACGGCCAGCACGTTGAAAGTCTTGTTGAGCTGGCGTGCGAGCGCGTCGAATTCGGCCCGCAACCCTGCCGCCCGATACACCTCAAGCAGTTTCAACCACGGCGTAACCGCCTGCTTGGGGTTGTGGCGGATGAACTCCGCGAGCGTTTCGGCGGCACCGTGCACGCGGCCGAAGCTCATCATGATCTCGGCCAGTTCGATGGCGGAGTCGTGTTCTTCCACCTCCTCTTCCAGAACCAGCGCCGGGGCGATCGAACGAGGTTCCTGAGTCAGCGACAGCGCTGGCAGTTCGTCCCGAACCGCGGGTGCCGGGGCCGGCGCGGGGCGGGGGGCGGAAGGGGTGGCAGGGCGTGCCGCGGGCACGGCTGTCGGGATGAAGTCCTCGGTGCCCGCGCTGTCCGCCCCGGCTGGGCGGCGCCGGCGCGCGATGAGCACCCCGGCCAGGGCCAGCGCGAGCGCCGCGAGTCCTCCAACCAGGGCCAGGCTGCGGTAGTCCCGCTCCGGTTCGGCGGGCGGGGGGGCGGACTGTACGGGGGCTGGCGGGGCTGCCGGAGCCACCGGCGCGGGCGCCGGAGCTGCGGCTTCGGGGGCGGCGGCGCTGGGCGCGGCAGGTGCAGCCGGAAGCTGGACGCCGAGCTGCGCTGCGCGGGCTTCCAGCTGGGCCTGCAACTGCTCGAGTTCCTTGATGCGTGAGAGCAGCTCCATCTGCGCGACAATCGTCCGATCCACCGCGACGGCAAGTTCGCGCTCGCGCGCGGTCCAGGTGGGATCGTTCGCTGCGGCGGTGGCACGTGCTGTGGAGGCCGGCTGGCGCGACTCGGGGTCGTTCGCCACCACCAGACGATCGGGTTCGCGTTGCGCAGCAGCTTTCGACCGCGCAGGCGCCCGCGCTTCGCCGGTTGCGGTGCTGGACGCTTCCGCCGTGGCCGGTCGCTCCGCGCTGCGTCGCATGTCGGGAATGATCAGCTCGGTTCCGGCGGGAAGCTCGCGGCCGCGGGCGGCGAGATCGGCGAATAGGGCTGGGTTGGCTTTCGCCGTGGCGGCGGCAAAGCGACGTTGCGCGGTCACGTCATCGGGGTAAAGCGCGGCGGCCAGAGAATCGAGCGATTCGCCCGGCGCGGTAGTCCACCGGTTTGCGCTCGCGGTGGCTGCGCGGCGGGATTGTGACGCGCTGCGGGACGATCTTTCCGGCTGCGGCGCGGAAGCCGGTGCAGGGGCAACGACAGCGCTCGCTGGCGGCGCTACCGGGTACGACAGCAGCAGGTTGTAGTGCCGACGAAGATGCGCGTTGCAGATGTCCTCGATGAAGAGTTGCGCAACGGGTTCGTGAAATGCAACGCCGGTGGTGAGAATGACGCGCGCGTTCGGGCCGCTGCCCGCGGCGCTGATCCGCGCCTTGCCCACGGTGGGGAGGCCGGGGTCGGCATCGGGCGGCGCGCTCACGCGCAAGCAGTTTCCGGCTTCGTCGGTGCGGCCGTCGAGGCTGCGGATTTCGATGCGAAGCGGCTCGCCGACAGCGGAAACGGAGACGATCTCGCCAAGCACGAGGGCGTGAACTTGCGGCGCAGAGGCGAATGTGAGGCCGGCGACGAGGGTGGCGAGCGTGGTGCGTCTGGTTCTCATATTCCGCTTGTCCGGCGGTCGCAGGAGGATGATGTGGTTTGTATCAGACTATGGTGTTGCATTCCAGCAATGTCGAGCAAGTGTGCAGTTGGAATGGCGCGGGTCGTGATGGATTTGACTTTTGGCGTAGCGGGTGGCGATCCGCATCGCATCAACTGGCCGGCGCTTGGCCTCTGCCGCTAAGATTCCACATCCCCGTACTGAGCCGTATGTAACATGTCTCTGCCTCCTCCTGCCGTGTCCCGCCGGCGCCTGCACGTGCGCCGCATCGAAGTCGAGGGCTTCCTGCGCGACGACGGTCTCTACGAGCTGGACGCATCGCTGCGCGACGTCAAGGATGTCGACTACCCGATCGCGTCCGGTCTTCGCCCCGCTGGCGAGCCGGTCCATCTGATGCGGCTTCGCGTCGTCCTGGATGCCGGATTCACGATCCTCGACGCGCACGCCATCTCGGAGCGCGTGCCCTACCCGGGCGGATGCGACACGATTGGACCCGCTTATCGGCGCCTGGTCGGTCTGAATCTGGTCAGGGGGTTCCGCAAAACCGTGGGCGAGATGTTCCGCGACGTGGAAGGGTGTACCCACATCTCCGAGTTGCTGCTGTCTCTCCCTACTGCCGCAATCCAGACCTTCGCCACGTTCCGGCGTGACAACGAGGACGTCGGCGAGAAGCCCTTCCAGCTCGATCGCTGCCATGCGCTCGAAACAACGTCGGAAACGGTTCGGCGCTATTACCCGAAGTGGTACCGCGGACGCGAGCCCGGGGACTGATTCCGCCTCTTGTGCAGTGCGCTAAAGCGGGCTTATAGCGCGGATAAAAACAGTTATAATCCCGCGATCTTGCGGTGACCACGCAGCCTTGCGCGCGTTCCAATAGACGGGGTCGGACAGCAGTCCGGCCGACAGCGGCGAGCGTCGGACGAGGGAGACGGCGCCCGTCGCGGAGCGAAGCTCCGAAGCGTCCCATCAACCTGCTCGCGGCGGCAAGGCACGTCGTGACTTCGATCGAAGGGCAACCATGAAGATTCATGAGTATCAGGCAAAAGAAGTACTGAGAAAGTACGGCGTCGTCACGCCGCGCGGCATTCCGTGTTTTTCCGTCGATGAGGCGGTGAAGGCGGCTGAAGAACTCGGCGGCAAGATCTGGGTGGTGAAGGCCCAGATCCATGCTGGCGGTCGCGGCAAGGGCGGTGGCGTCAAGCTCGGCAAGTCGCTGGACGAAGTTCGCACCCTGGCTGGCCAGATCCTGGGCATGCAGCTGGTCACCCATCAGACCGGCCCGGAAGGCCAGAAGGTTCGCCGCCTCCTGATCGAGGAAGGCGCCGACATCAAGAAGGAATACTACGTTGCCGCGCTGACCGACCGCGCTACCCAGAAGGTTGCCATGATGGCCTCCTCCGAAGGTGGCATGGACATCGAGGAAGTCGCGCACAACACCCCCGAGAAGATCATCAAGGTCTTCGTCGATCCGCTCGCCGGCCTGACCGACGCGCAGGCCATCGAACTGGCCAAGGGTATCGGCGTTCCTGAAGCTTCGATCCCGCAAGCGGTCGACACCTTCAAGAAGCTCTACACCTGCTACATGGAAACCGATGCCTCGCTGGCGGAAATCAACCCGCTGATCCTCGAAGGCAACGGCAACATCAAGGCGCTCGACGCCAAGTTCAACTTCGACTCCAACGCGCTCTTCCGTCACCCGGAAATCGTTGCCTACCGCGACCTGGATGAAGAAGACGCCGACGAAATCGAAGCCTCCAAGTTCGACCTCGCCTACATCAGCCTCGACGGCAACATCGGCTGCCTGGTGAACGGCGCCGGTCTGGCGATGGCCACCATGGACACCATCAAGCTGTTCGGTGCCGAGCCGGCCAACTTCCTCGACGTGGGCGGCGGCGCCACCACCGAGAAGGTCACCGAAGCCTTCAAGATCATGCTCAAGAACCCCAAGGTCAAGGGCATCCTGGTCAACATCTTCGGCGGCATCATGAAGTGCGACACCATCGCCACCGGCGTGGTCGCTGCAGCCAAGGAAGTGAATCTCTCCGTCCCGCTCGTGGTGCGCATGAAGGGCACCAACGAAGACCTCGGCAAGAAGATCCTCGCCGAGTCGGGCCTGCCCATCATCTCCGCCGACACCATGGCGGAAGCCGCGACCAAGATCGTGGCTGAGGTCAAGTAAGGAGAGTTCGAATGTCCATCTACATCAACAAAGACACCAAGGTCATCACCCAGGGCATCACCGGGAAGACCGGCCAGTTCCATACCGAAAAGTGCCAGGAATACGCCAACGGCAAGAACTGCTTCGTTGCCGGCGTGAACCCCAAGAAGGCGGGCGAGCGGATCTTCGACATCCCCATCTACGCCTCGGTCAAGGAAGCCGCTTCTGAAACCGGCGCCACCGTTTCCGTCATCTACGTGCCGCCCGCCGGCGCTGCCGCCGCCATCTGGGAAGCCGTCGAAGCCGATCTCGACCTCGCGATCTGCATCACCGAAGGCATCCCGGTCCGCGACATGCTGGAAGTGCGCAACAAGATGAAGGCCAAGGAAGCCGCGGGTGGCAAGAAGACCCTGCTGCTGGGGCCGAACTGCCCGGGTCTGATCACCCCGGACGAAATCAAGATCGGCATCATGCCGGGCCACATCCACCGCAAGGGCCGCATCGGCGTCGTGTCGCGTTCCGGCACCCTGACGTACGAAGCCGTGGCACAGCTCACCGAGCTGGGTCTGGGCCAGTCGTCCGCGGTCGGTATTGGCGGCGACCCGATCAACGGTCTGAAGCACATCGACGTCATGAAGGCCTTCAATGACGATCCGGACACCGATGCGGTCATCATGATCGGTGAGATCGGCGGCCCGGACGAAGCCGAAGCGGCGCTGTGGTGCAAGGCCAACATGAAGAAGCCGGTGGTCGGCTTCATCGCCGGCGTGACCGCGCCGGCCGGCAAGCGCATGGGCCACGCCGGTGCGCTGATCTCTGGCGGTGCCGATACTGCCGACGCCAAGCTCGCCATCATGGAAGAGTGCGGCTTCAAGGTAACGCGCAACCCGTCGGAAATGGGCAAGCTGCTGAAGTCGCTGCTGTAAGCGTCTTCATCTGTGCCGTGAAAAAGCGCCGGCTTGTCCGGCGCTTTTTTGTCTACCCGCGAAATCGTGCGCGCTAGAATGGTCCGATTCTCCCGCCGCGCGACCGTCTCCGAATGTCCGCATCCGTGCCCCCCTTGCTTCGCTGTGCCAGCCGTTCCGATATCGGTAAGGTGCGGGTGCGTAACGAAGACGCCGTCAAAACCGACGTGGACCACGGCTGGCTGATTCTCGCCGACGGCATGGGGGGGTATGAAGGCGGAGACGTGGCTGCCCAACTCGCAGTAGACGTCGTCGACCGCTGCCTGCAGCGGGACGCGATCGGCCTGGAGGATGCGGGTGGCATGTGCCGGATCGCGCGCCGCGCGGCCGAAGATGCGAATGCCGAGATCCGGCGGGTGGGGATGTTGCGGCCCGAACTCGCCGGCATGGGGGCAACCCTGGTGCTCGCGGTGTTTCTCGCCGACGCGCTGGTATGCGCCCATGTCGGCGATTCGCGCCTGTATGTCGCCGGCCCGGACGGACTGCGCCTGCTGACGCGGGATCACACCTTGTTGCAGGAGCGGGTCGACGCCGGCATGATGCGGCCGGAAGATGCACGTCGGTCGCGCTATCGTGGCATGCTTACGCGCGGCCTGGGCGTGGCGTCACTGGTGGAGGCGGATATTGCAGTCCATCCGCTGGGAGGCGCGGAAACCGTGCTTCTGTGCTCCGACGGTCTCACCGACATGCTGGACGACGGTCAGATCTGCGAGATTCTGGCCGGCGGTGGTCCCCTGGAAACCCTGGCCGACCGGCTGGTCGACGCGGCCAACGCCGGGGGCGGGCGCGACAATGTTTCGGTGATCCTGGCGCGGCGGGAAGCGGCTTGAACGAAGGGCTGCAATGCCGCGGTCCGGATCGATTCTACAGGTGTGGTGATGCCGAAGTTGATACTCAGCATGGACGGTCTGGTGCTCAAGGAGATCATCCTCAACAAGGAGCGCACCTCGATCGGGCGGAAGGCATCCAATGACATCCAGATCGACAACCTCGCCATCAGCGGCCATCACGCTGTCATCACCTGCATCCTCAACGACGCCTTTCTTGAGGATCAGAGCAGTACCAACGGAACCTATGTAAACGGGCAGCCGATCAAGAAGTACGTGCTGCAGAACAATGACGTGGTCGAGCTCGGCAAGTACCGGCTGAAGTACCTCGTGGACACAGGCACGCCCGGTTTGTCTCCGTCCGAGATGGTTGATACCGCAAGCCTGAAGCCCTTCGAGGTTTCGCTGGACATCCAGGCTGAACCGCCTGCGCGGCCCGCGCCGGCCCCGTCCGCCGCGGGCAATCCGCAGCGTACGCAGTTGATCCGGCAGGCCGCCACGGCCACTGCGCCGGCAGAGCAGGCCGAGCCGTCGAACAACCCCGGGGCCGAGCGGCTGGGGGTGATCCAGGTGCTCAACGGCGCCAACGCCGGCAGGGAGCTGGAGCTCTCCAAGTCGCTGACCACGCTGGGAAAACCCGGTCGGCAGGTGGCGGTCATCACGCGCCGTGCGCATGGATACTTCATCACCCATGTCGAGGGCGGCAACTTCCCGCTGGTCAATGGGCGTGCGCTGGATGCCCAGGCGCACCGGCTCAACGATCACGACATCATCGAACTGGCCGGCGTGAAAATGGAGTTTTTTCTCCGCCCGTGAGGCGCCCAAAATCCCGCGTGATTTATCGCACACGGGTCTTTTGCCGCGCGGTGCTAAGGTCCGCCCACTGAGCGCACGGGTGGGCCGGCGCGCCGTTCGGAACAGGTTGCCGGTCAGTAATTCGATATGAAGCTCAGGGTGCTCGGATGTAGCGGAGGGATCGGCGGCAGGACGTCGCGGACAACTTCGTTTCTCGTGGACGATGACATCCTCATCGACTGCGGCACCGGCGTGGGCGATCTGGAATACGGTCAGCTCAAGCGCATCGATCACATCTTCATCACCCACGCGCACCTTGATCACATCGCGATGATTCCGCTGCTGATCGATTCGGTGGGTGAGGCGCGGGGCGTTCCGGTTACCGTGTATGGGTCGGCGGAGACCATCCGGATCCTGCGTTCGCACATCTTCAACTGGTTGATCTGGCCAGACTTTTCCGCAATCCCCGACCGCCATCGGCCCTTCCTGCGTTTCCAGGTGATCAAGGTGGGCGAGACCGTGCGGCTGGCGCGGGGCGCGGTGACGGTGATGCCTGCGCACCACACCGTGCCTGCCGTGGCCTATTGCCTGGACAGCGGCGACGGGCAGTTGGTCTATTCCGGCGACACCGCGTATTGCCCGGAACTCATCGCCGCGATCAACCGGACGCCGCATCTGCGCCACCTGATTGTCGAGACCGCGTTTCCCAACGAGCAGCAAGGTCTCGCGCTCGCATCCCGGCACCTGTGCCCGGCGATGCTGGGGGCGATGCTCGACGAAATCACGGTGACGCCCGAGGTCCACATCAGTCACCTGAAGCCCGGTGTCGACGACCGCATCATGGACCAGTTGTCGAGCTATCGCGGGCCTTTGCGCCCGCGCCGGCTGATGCATGGCCAGGAGCTTACGTTCTGACGCGGACAGCGTTGCCGACGAGCCGTTAGAATGACGGCCCACCTTCGATCGACACGCCACGATCCACCATGAGCGCAACGCCGGGCAAGGCGCCCGCGGGCGGAGACGTCGCCCGCCGGCTGGCCTTCTTCAAGGGCCTGCAGGCCATCACCACGCGAATCCACGCCACCCAGGACATCGACGAGATCATCTTCGAGCTGTCGGCCGACATTTGCGCGCTGTTCGATGTCGAGCGCCTGTCGATCTACGTGGTGGAGGAGAACGGCACCGTCATTGCCACCAAGGTCAAGACGGGACTGCAGAGCGTGCAGAACATCCGGCTGCCGATCGCCGAGAACAGCGTTGCGGGTTATGTCGCCGCTACCGGCAAGCTGCTCAATATCGCGGACGTCTACGACGCCGACGAACTTCACGCGATCTCGCCCAAGCTGGAATTCCGCCGCGAGGTGGATGAGGCGACCGGTTATCGCGCCCGCCAGATGCTGGCGGCGCCCATCACCAACCCCGACAGCGGCAAGCTCGAAGGCGTGATCCAGCTGATCAACCTGGGCGCGGGCGCGGTGTTTTCCGGCTTCGCCGAGGAAGGGCTGCTCGGCCTGGCACAGACGCTCGGCGTTGCCTTTGGCCGTCACCAGGCCCAGGCCACGCTGCAGGCCCGCTCCCGCTTTGACGCACTGGTCGCGGACGGACGCATCACGCCGGAGGAACTGGGCAACGCCACGCGCAAGGGGCGCGAGAGCGGCATCCCGGTGGAGGTGGTGCTGATCACCGACTATCGCCTGACCGAGGCCGAAGTGGGCGAAGCGGCCGCGCGCTTCTACGGCGTGCCTTACGAGCCGTATCGTGCCGACCGCGTGAAGCCGATGGACCTGCTGCGCAACATCAAGCGCGACTACGTCCAGCAAAGTCAGTGGCTGCCGCTGGAGGAAACGACCGAAGGCGTGGTCATCATGACCACCGACCCGGAGCAGGTGCGTGCTTCCCGCATCGCCGAAAATGTCTTCCCCCGCAAGAAGCTCGCGTTCCGTGTCACCACCCGCGGTGAATTCGACCGCACCGTGAACCAGTTCTTCGAAGCCCAACTTGACACCAGCTCGGTCAACGACCTGCTGATGGGCCTGGACGACGACAACGACGAAGGTTCGCTGTCGGACGACGTCAATGCCGCTGCCGACAACGAACTCGTCAAGCTGGTCAACAAGGTCATCATCGACGCCTACAAGCAGGGCGCATCCGACATCCACGTCGAGCCGCGCCCGGGCAAGGAAAAGACGCTGATCCGGTTCCGCAAGGACGGCACCCTGGTGCCCTACATCGAGGTGCCGGCGAGCTACCGCAATCCGTTGATCACGCGCATCAAGATCATGTGCGACCTCGACATCTCCGAGCGTCGCCGCCCGCAGGACGGCAAGATCAAGTTCCGCAAGTATGCCCCGCTGGATATCGAACTGCGGGTGGCTACGGTGCCCACCGCCGGCGGCACCGAGGACGTGGTGATGCGCATCCTCGCGCACAGCGAGCCGCTGCCGCTGGGCGAACTCGCGCTCTCACCGCGCAACCTCGAACGCCTGCGCGAGACCATTACCAAGCCTTACGGCGTGTTCTTCGTCTGCGGCCCCACCGGCTCCGGCAAGACCACCACGCTGCACTCCATCCTCGGCTACATCAACACCCCGGAAACCAAGATCTGGACGATCGAGGATCCGGTCGAAATCACCCAGAAGGGCCTGCGCCAGGTGCAGGTGAACCGCAAGGCCGGGCTGGACTTCGCCACCATGATGCGCGCCTTCCTGCGCGCCGACCCGGACGTGATCATGGTCGGCGAGATGCGTGACGAGGAAACGGTGTCGGTCGGCATCGAGGCGTCGCTCACCGGCCACCTCGTGCTGTCGACGCTGCACACCAACAGCGCGCCGGAGTCGGTCATCCGGCTGCTCGACATGGGGATGGATCCGTTCAATTTCTCGGATGCGCTGCTCGGCGTGCTCGCGCAGCGCCTGGCCAAGCGCTTGTGCCGGCACTGCCGCCAGGCCTATATCGCGGAAGATGCTGAGATCGAGCACCTGCTCGACGAGTACTGCGCCGACATGCACCTCACCGCCGCCTTCCAGGCCGACCCGGAAGGCGCCCGGGCCGAGGTCCTGTCGCAATGGCGGGCGCACCATGCCGATGGCGAAGGGCGGTTTACGCTGTATCGCGCGGTGGGCTGCCCGGAGTGCAATCACGGCTACCGCGGCCGTGTCGGCCTGCATGAGCTGATGGTCGGCACGGAGGCGATCAAGCGCGTGATCCAGGGGCGCGGCCACCTCGCCCAGATGCTGGCGGTTGCGCTGCAGGACGGCATGCGCACCCTGCGCCAGGACGGCATCGAGAAGGTGCTGGGGGGCATCACCGACCTCAAGCAGGTACGCAAGGTCTGCCTGCGCTGATCGCGGGCCAGCGGCGGGGCGGTTAGAATGCCGCCCTTCCGCTTCTGGAGTTCCCCATGTTCCGCATCGCCCCCAGCATCCTATCCGCCAACTTCGCGCGACTCGGCGAGGAAGTGAGCCAGGTCGTGGCGTCCGGCGCGGACTGGATCCACTTCGACGTGATGGACAACCATTACGTCCCCAATCTCACCATCGGCCCGCTGGTGTGCGAGGCCTTGCGCCCGGTCACCACCGCGCCGATCGACGTCCATCTGATGGTGAAGCCGGTCGACCGCATCATTCCCGACTTCGCCAAGGCCGGCGCCAACATCATCACCTTCCATCCCGAGGCTTCCGAGCACATCGACCGCAGTCTCGGCCTGATCCGTGACTCCGGCTGCCAGGCCGGCCTGGTGTTCAACCCAGCCACCCCGCTGCACTACATGGACCACGTCATGGACAAGCTCGACGTGGTGCTGCTGATGAGCGTAAACCCCGGTTTCGGCGGGCAGAAGTTCATTCCCGAAACGCTCAACAAGCTGCGTGCCGCGCGTGCAAGGCTCGACGCCTACGAGGCGCAGAGCGGCCGCCGCATCCTGCTGGAGATCGACGGCGGCGTGAAGGTGGACAACATCGCGGAGATTGCCCGTGCGGGCGCGGACACCTTCGTCGCGGGTTCCGCCGTGTTCGGTGCGGGCAAGGACAGCGACCCCAACCGCTACGACGGCGTGATCGGCGCGCTGCGTGCCGAGCTTGCCGCGGTCGGCGCCCCGGGCTGAGCGAACGCGATGACGCATTTTCCCGCCCGCGCAGTGCTGTTCGACCTCGACGGCACGCTGCTCGACACCATCGGCGACCTCGCCGAAGCAGCCAACCGCATGCTCGCCGAACTCGGTCGGCCGCAACGCCCGTTGGAGGAAATCCACAGCTTCGTCGGCAAAGGCCTGCCCAACCTCGTGCGGCGTTGCCTCACCGAGAACGCGGAAGCGAGCGAAGCCGAGATCGACGCTGCGATCCCGGTCTTCCGGCGCCATTACACCGTGGTCAACGGTCTCGGCACGCGCGCCTATCCGGGGGTCGTCGAAACCCTGGAGGCGATGGCCGCGCGCGGCTTCCGGCTGGCGGTGGTGACCAACAAGGCGGGCGATTTCACCCTGCCGCTGCTCGAACGCATGGACATCGCCCGCTATTTCCAGGCCGTCGTCAGCGGCGACACGCTGCCGGTGAAGAAGCCCGATCCGGCGATGCTGGTCCATGCCTGCGAGCTGCTCGGCGTGAGTCCGCGCGAGGCCGTGATGATCGGCGACTCGGCCAACGACGCGCTCGCGGCCCGCGCTGCGGGCATGCCGGTGCTGCTTGTCAGCTATGGCTACAGCGAGGGCATGCCGGTGGACACTATCGAATGCGATGGGCTACTATCCGACGCACTTCAGGCGCTGGACCATATCATTCCGGCATGAACGCCGGACAGCGCCGCTCCAGCTGCGGTAGCTCACCTCACACAGAAAGCATCGTGACTCTCGAACAGCGGTTCCCGGAAAAGGATTTTGCGACCGTCTCCCCATGCCTCGACTGGCGTGGCGGCTGGCGTTGGCCTCTGGGCCACTAATACGCGAACCCCTCGCGGGTCCCGGCACCTGACTGCGCCTCCTGGCGCGCACCTCCGCCGGCTCCACCCGCCCAGCAGTCTTCCGGATCAACCGTTTTCGTGGAGCACCCATGCTCGAACAGGAATTCAATGCCCTGGCTGAACAGGGCTACAACCGCATCCCGGTCACGCTCGAGACCTTCGCCGATCTCGACACGCCGCTCTCCATCTACCTGAAGCTCGCCAACGAGCCCTACACCTACCTGCTGGAATCGGTGCAGGGCGGCGAGCGCTTCGGCCGTTACTCCTTCATCGGTCTCGCATCGCCGACGCGCATCGAGGTGTATGGCCGTTCGGCGCTGCTGCTCACCGGCAACCGCCTCGTCGAGCGCCGCGACTACGGCGACCCGCTCAACTTCGTCGCCGAGTTCATGAACCGCATCAAGGTGCCGCCCCGCGAGCATCTGCCGCGCTTCGCGGGTGGGTTGGTTGGTTGCTTCGGCTACGACACCGTGCGCTACATCGAGCCCCGCCTCGCCAAGACCGACAAACCCGACGCGATCGGTACGCCGGACATCCTGCTGATGCTGTCGGAGGAGATCGCCATCGTCGACAACCTCACCGGCAAGCTCACGCTGGTGGTGTATGCCGAGCCCGAGGTGCCGGGCGCCTTCAAGCGCGCCAAGAAGCGCCTGCAGGAACTGCTCGCCCGGCTGCGCGCGCCGGTGGCCATCCCGGAGGAGTCGCGCGCCGAGTCCGCGCCGGCGGTCTCCAGCTTCGGCGAGGAGGCCTTCAAGGACGCGGTGCGCCGCGCCAAGCAGTACATCGTCGACGGCGACATCATGCAGGTGGTGTTGTCGCAGCGCATGAGCAAGCCGTTCGCCGCGCATCCGATGGCGCTTTACCGGGCGATCCGCTCGCTGAATCCTTCGCCCTACATGTTCTACTTCAACCTCGAGGACTTTCATGTCGTCGGCGCCTCGCCGGAAATCCTGGTGCGGCTGGAGGACGATACGGTGACAGTGCGGCCGATCGCCGGCACCCGCAAGCGCGGCGCTACCGTCGCCGAGGATGCAGCGCTGGAAGAGGACCTGCTGGCCGACCAGAAGGAGTGCGCGGAGCACCTGCAGTTGCTCGATCTCGGCCGCAACGATGCCGGCCGGGTGTCGGAGACGGGTACGGTGAAGGTCACCGAACGCTTTACCGTCGAGCGCTATTCCCACGTGATGCATATCGTGTCCAACGTCGAAGGACAGTTGAAGGAGGGGCTGGACGCGCTGGCGGTGCTGCGCGCCACTTTCCCGGCCGGCACGGTGTCGGGCGCGCCCAAGCTGCGCGCGATGGAGATCATCGACGAGCTGGAGCCGGTCAAGCGGGGCATCTACGCCGGGTCGGTGGGTTATGTCGGTTTCCACGGCGACATGGACCTGGCAATCGCGATCCGCACCGCGGTGCTGAAGGACGGTCAGATCCACGTGCAGGCGGGGGCGGGCATCGTTGCCGATTCCGACCCGGACGCCGAATGGCAGGAAACGCAGAACAAGGCGCGCGCCATGCTGCGGGCGGCCGAGATGGCCGAGGGCGGGCTGGATACGCAGGTTTGAGGTTTGTGCCGCTGGTGGCTTGGTGAGCTGAAACCGGCGGCACGGGTGGTATTTGTTCCAGTTCTGCGGAACTCGCTCGCTCGGACAGTCCTCGCCCTTCCGCAAACACCACCCCTGTCGCCTCGTGGTGGCGAAGGCTCGAAGGCCGCGAGCGGTGATTCGTGGAGGATGTGGGGTGTTCCTGGAGCCGGCGAGGACTGTCCGAGCCCGAAGGGCGAGTTCCGCAGCCGGCGGAAGGAACTCCGCGCAGCCTCCGCAGCGCCCAAACGGTTCAGCCACTAGCCGCCCAGCGCCCACAGAAATTCCATAGCGTCGCAACCCACACCGGTCGCGACGCAGCGAAAAGGAAAACCGACATGTTGCTGATGATCGACAACTACGACAGCTTCACCTACAACCTGGTGCAGTACTTCGGCGAACTCGGCGCCGAGGTGAAGGTGTTCCGCAACGATGAAATCACCCTCGAGCAGATCGCCCACATGAAGCCCGACCACCTCGTCATCTCGCCCGGGCCGTGCTCGCCGGCGGAGGCGGGTATCTCGGTGGCGGCAATCCGCGAATTTGCAGGCAAACTCCCCATCCTCGGCGTCTGCCTCGGCCACCAGAGCATCGGCGCCGCCTTCGGCGGCCGCATCGTCCATGCGCAGAAACTCATGCATGGCAAGACCTCGCCGGTGCATCACAAGGACCTCGGCGTGTTCCGCGGGCTGCCCAATCCGCTCACCTGCACCCGCTACCATTCGCTCGCGATCGAACGCGCCAGCCTGCCCGACTGTCTTGAAGTAACCGCCTGGACGGACGATGGCGAGATCATGGGCGTGCGCCACAAGACGCTGGACGTCGAAGGCGTGCAGTTCCACCCCGAATCGATCATGACCGAGCGCGGCCATGACCTGCTGAAGAACTTCCTCGACTCGACCCGCAGCCTGCCTGCCGCCGCCTGACCGGAACACGCGACCATGACGATTACCGCCCAGCAAGCGCTCCAGCGCACCATCGAACACCGCGAAATCTTCTTCGACGAAATGCTGTCGCTGATGCGCCAGATCATGGCCGGCGAAGTCTCGCCGGTGATGACCGCCGCCATCCTCACCGGCCTGCGCGTCAAGAAGGAAACCATCGGCGAGATCACCGCCGCCGCCACCGTGATGCGCGAACTCGCCACCAAGGTGGTGGTGCCGCCGCCGCACGACCACTTCATCGACGTCGTCGGCACCGGCGGCGACGGCTCGCACACTTTCAACATCTCCACCGCCACCATCTTCGTCACTGCGGCAGCGGGGGCGCGCGTTGCCAAGCATGGCAACCGCAGCGTGTCGTCCAAGTCCGGCAGTGCGGACGCGCTCGAAGCGCTCGGCGCCAACATCATGCTGACGCCCGAGCAGGTGGCCGAATGCGTGCAGGCCACCGGCATCGGCTTCATGTTCGCACCCAGCCACCACAGCGCGATGAAGAACGTCGCCCCGGTGCGGCGCGAGATGGGCGTGCGCACCATCTTCAACATCCTCGGCCCGCTCACCAACCCGGCCGGCGCGCCCAATACCCTGCTCGGCGTGTTCCACCCGGACCTCGTCGGCATCCTGGTGCGCGTAATGGAACGCCTTGGCGCCAACCACGTGCTGGTGGTGCACGGCCTGGACGGCATGGACGAAGTCAGCCTCGGCGCCGCCACGATGGTGGGCGAACTGAAGGACGGCGAGGTCAGCGAATACGAGATCCACCCGGAAGACTACGGCCTGGCGATGGTCGGCAGCCGCAACCTGCGTGTCGAGGATGCCGACGAATCGCGCCGGGTGCTGGTGGGTGCGCTGGAAAACCAGCCCGGGCCGGCGCGCGAGATCGTCATCTTCAACGCAGGGGTTGCGCTGTATGCGGCCAACCTGGTCGATTCCATCGAGGCCGGCATCGTCCGCGCGCGCGAACTCGTCGCGAGCGGCGCGGCACGGGCCAAGCTGGACGAGTACGTGCAATTCACGCGCAAGTTCGGAGGCGCCTGATGAGCGACATCCTGCAGAAGATCTGCGCGGTCAAGCGCGAGGAAGTCACCGCCGCGCTTGCGGCCAAACCGCTCGCCATCGTGCGGGCAGAGGCCGAGGCGCAGCCCGCGGCGCGCGATTTCGTCGGCGCGATCCGCGGCAGGATCACCGCGGGCCGACCGGCGGTGATCGCCGAGATCAAGAAGGCCAGTCCCTCCAAAGGGGTGATCCGCGAGGACTTCCGGCCCGCCGACATCGCGCCCTCGTACGAGGCCGCGGGCGCGGCCTGCCTGTCGGTGCTGACCGACAAACCCTTCTTCCAGGGCGCGCCGGAATACCTGCAGGCCGCCCGCGCCGCCTGCGCGCTGCCGGCGCTGCGCAAGGATTTCCTCGTCGACGCCTATCAGGTGTACGAAGCGCGCGCGATGGGTGCGGACGCCATCCTGCTGATCGCCGCCTGCCTTTCGCTGACCGAGATGCAGGACATGGAGGCGATCGCCCACGGCCTCGGCATGGGCGTGCTGGTCGAGGTCCATGACGGCGCCGAACTCGAACAGGCCTTGAAGCTGCGCACGCCGCTCGTCGGCATCAACAACCGCAACCTGCGCACGTTCGAAGTCTCGCTGCAGACCACGCTCGGTCTGCTGCCGCGGCTGGCGGCGGAGGCGGACCGCATCGTCGTCACCGAGTCCGGCATTCTCGCGCCGGCCGATGTCGCCTTGATGCGCGAGAACGGCGTGAATGCCTTCCTGGTCGGGGAGGCCTTCATGCGCGTACCCGACCCCGGCGCCGGTTTGCGCGCCTTGTTCGGCTAAGGCATGGACGGGCCGGACGACAGCGCCAACGCGCCCCCGGCCCCGCCCGCGCCCGCACCCCCGCGGGCGCGCCGTCGCCGCTGGCCGCTGCTGCTGGCGGCCGCGCTGCTGGGGCTGCTCGCCGCGCTGGCCTGGAGTGTCTCCACCGAAGCCGGCTTGCAGGCCGTGGGCCGCCTTGCCAGCCGCATCGCCCCCGGCGAGTTGCGCATCGAGCAGGCCGGGGGCCGGCTGCTCGGCCCGCTGCGCATCGGGCGGCTGAGCTTCGTTTCGCCTTCCACCGAACTGACGGTGGATGATTTCGTGCTCGAATGGACGCCGGCCGAACTCCTGCACGGCCGGCTCGAGATCCAGCGCATTGCCGCCCGCAGCGTCGCCTTGCGGCAGCGCCCCGGTCCGCCCGACGGTACGCCGCCGACGCCGCCCGCCTCGCTCGCGCTGCCGGTCGAGCTTTCCGTCAGCCACATCGAAATCGACGCCCTGCGGCTGCAACAGGGCGAGGACGCCACCTCCGCGATCGTCCTGAACACCCTGCGTGGCGGATTCGCCGCCGACGCCGAAGCGCTCGTCCTGCGCGATTTCTCCGTCGCCAGCACCTTTGGCGACCTGCGGGCGGAAGCGCGCATCGCTGCGGTCGCACCGTTCGCGCTGAGCGCCCGCGCCAGCCTGGACGGGCAGCACGCAGGGCAGCTCTTCCAGGCGACGGTCGACGCGGACGGCACCCTGTTCGCGACCCGGCTCCAGGCCAGCCTGCACGGCAACGCGGCCACGGGGAGCGTCACGCTGGAGGCGACCCCGTTCGAGGACCTGCCCTTGCGCGGCGTCCGCCTGCGACTGGAGGGCGTCGACCCGGCGCTCTTCGTCGCTGCCGCACCCAGCGCACGGCTGACGGTCGAGGCCGAACTGGGCGCGCAGGCCTCGCCTGCCGGGGCGCTGATCCTGAGCGGTCCGCTGCGGTTGGCGAATGCCGCGCCCGCGCCGCTCAATCGCGGCGGCATTCCCCTCCGCGGCGTCGCGGGCGTCCTTCAATGGTCTGGCGACGAGGGTGCGCTGGAGCAACTCGCGATCGAATTGGCGGGACGGGCCCGCGCCACCGGCCGGCTCGGGTGGACGCAGCAGGTGGGCGCCGAAGGGCTGCAGTTCGAACTCGGGCTCAGCGAACTCGATCTGCACGCCATGGACGATCGTCTGCCGGCCCATCGTTTGTCCGGCGACCTGAGGGGCGAGGCAGGGCCGACGCGCCAGCACGCGCGCGTGGCGCTGCGCCTCGGCGGCGCCCGCATCGAAGCCGAGGGCGCCCGCGAGGTGGCGGCCACGGGTGACGGCTCGACGGTGACCGGGAAGGCGCTGGTGCGCGACTTCGACCCCGCCGCGCTGTTCCCCGGCGCACCCGGCGGGCGCATCAATCTGCAGCTCGATGTCGACGGCCAGCTCGCGGCGCAGAACGCGCTGGCCCTGCGTTTCGAACTGCCCGAGGGGCGTTTGCAGGGGCGGCCGGTGCGCGGCAAGGGGCGTCTCGACGTGGTGCAGGCGCCCGGCCTGCTGCGGCTGGAGGACGTTGCGGTCGCGCTCGACCTCGCCGGTAACCGCATCGACGCGGACGGCGCCTGGGGGGCCGGCAAGGACCGGCTGCGTTTCGTCATCGACGCGCCGGCGCTGGATGCGCTCGGCTACGGCTTCGGCGGGCGGATGGGCGCGGCCGGCGAACTGACCGGCGGCGCGCAGGGCGCGGCTGGCGAGTTCCAGCTGTTTGCCTCCGCGCTGACCCTGCCTGGCGCGATGCGCATCGACGGCGCCAACGCGAGCGGCCGGCTGAGTGCCGGGCCCAAGGGTACGCTGGTGCTGGCGGCCGGGTTCAGCGGCATCGGTCAGCGCGGCGCTCGCGACAACCAGATCGACGTGCTGCGCATCGCGGTGGATGGCCGGGTGGATGCCCACACCGTGGCGGCCGAAGCGGAGGGCGTCAGCGGCCATCGGGTCGACATCGGACTGGACGGCGGCTGGAACGGCACCACGACGCCGGGACGCTGGGTGGGCCGGCTGGTCCGCCTGCAGACGGAAGGGCGATTCCCGCTGCGGCTGCGGGCGCCGGCCGCGCTGGACCTCGGCAGCGAACAGGTCCGCCTGGGCACGGCGGAACTGACGGCCGGAGAAGCGGGCCGCATCCGCCTCGACGAAACGCGCTGGTCCCCCGCTAGCAGCGCGTTCCGCGGCTCGCTCACCGGACTTGCGCTTGGCCTGACCACGCGGCGCGACGGCACGCCCCGGCGCGGCCCCGGGCCGCTGGTGCTCGGTGCCGAGTGGGACTTGCGGCTGGCCGACAGCGTGGAGGGCGAGGCGCGGGTGTTCCGCGAGTCGGGCGACCTGAGCGTGGAGGGCGAGATCCCGACGCGGCTCGGGCTGGACGGGTTCGAACTGCGGCTGGCGGCGCGCGGAACCCGCCTATCGGGTTCCTTGGCTGCCAGCGGTGCCGAACTCGGCGAGCTGTCGGGCAGCGCGACTGCCGCGCTGAAGCGCGCCGGCGGGGTGTGGACCGTGGACATGGATGCGCCGCTGCTCGGCTCGGCCCGGCTGGCGATGCCGTCCATCGCCTGGTTCGGCCGCCTGCTGCAGGAGCGGGTGGAAACCGGCGGGCGCCTGGACGGCGAATTCACGCTCGCCGGCACCCCGGCGGCACCGTACGCCAGCGGCCGCATCCGCGGCCAGACGCTGCGCCTCGCGCTGGTCGACCAGGGGCTGATCCTGGCCGGCGGCGAATTGCTGGCCGATTTCGACCGCGAACGCCTGCGCATCGAACGCCTGTCCTTCATCTCGCCCAATCGCGTCAATCCGCGCGACAACCGCATTCCGGTCGCGGCGCTCACCGCCACCCCGGGCCGTCTCGATGCGCAGGGGGAGATCGCGCTCGCGAGCGGCGAGGGCGCCTTCCGCTTCACTGCCGATCGCCTGCCCTTGCTGCAGCGCCCCGACCGCTGGCTGATCCTGTCCGGCCGCGGCGAGGCCCACTCCACCTGGACCTCGCTGGCGCTCGACGCGGCGCTGCGGGCCGACGCCGGCTATGTCGAAATCGCCGATACGCCGCCGCCCGCGCTGTCCGACGACGTGGTGATCCTCGGGCGCGAGCAGCCCGCCGGCACGCCCTTCGCCATCTCCGCCGACATCCGCATCGGGCTCGGCGATGCCCTGTACCTGTCCGCGCTGGGGGTGGAGACGCGCCTTGCCGGTGCGTTCTCGCTGCGCCAGCGGCCGGGCCAGGCGCTGGCTGCCGTCGGTACGGTCAATACGGTGGGGGGTACCTACAAGGGCTACGGCCAGCGGCTGGAGATCGAGCGCGGCCTGGTCAGCTTCCAGGGGCCGGTCGACGATCCGGGGCTCAACATCGTCGCGCTGCGCAAGGGGCTCGCGGTCGAGGCCGGGGTGGCGATCACCGGCAGCGCGCGCCGGCCGCAAGTGCGGCTGGTGTCCGAACCCTCGGTGCCGGACCCGGAAAAACTGTCGTGGATCGTGCTCGGCCGCGCGCCGGATGCCGCCGGTGGGGCGGACCTTGCACTGCTGCTGCCGGCTGCGCAGGCGCTGCTCGGCGGACCCGGCGGGGGCATGACCGAGCAGCTCAGCCGCAGTCTGGGCTTCGACACCTTCTCGATCGGCCAGGGCGAACTCAACAGCAGTTCGCGCACCGCGACCAGCAAGGTGGCGGGTGCCGGCACGACTATTGCAAGCGATCCCACTGTAGCGGGCCAGGTGTTGAGCGTGGGCAAGCGCCTGTCGACCGATCTCTTCCTGTCCTTCGAGCAAAGCCTCGGTGGCGCGGAAAGTCTGGTCAAGCTCACTTATCAGCTCGGCCGTCGGGTTTCGGTCGTGGCACGGGGCGGAACCGACAACGCCCTTGATCTTTATTACACGTTCGCGTTCCGCTGAGGGACGTCCCGGCGCCGTCCGTCTCTATGTCTTTCGATATGTGAGGCGGACTGTGAAAAATGGCGCGAATGATGTCGGGCCCCTGCTGTCTGATTTACGGGTGCCCAGTGCGGCACATGAGGAACGATCATGACGAACACGACTGACACGTCGTTGCAGACTGCGCTGCTCGGCGGAGGATGTTTCTGGTGCCTCGAAGCCGTATTCCGCGAAGTGGAAGGGGTGGAGCGGGTGGTTTCGGGCTATAGCGGCGGCCACGTAGAGGCGCCCACTTATCGCCAGGTGTGCGCGGGTGGCACCGGGCATGTGGAGGTGGTGCAGATCCACTTCGACCCGGCGCGGGTGAGCTACCGCGACCTGCTGGAGATTTTCTTCGTGATCCACGACCCGACCACGATGGACCGGCAGGGCAACGACATCGGCCCGCAGTACCGCTCGGTGATCTACGTGAACGGCGACGAGCAGCTGCACACCGCGCTGGCGCTGATCGAGGAGCTGGGCGAGGCGCGCGTCTATCCGCGCGCCATCGCCACGCGGGTCGAACGCGCCGGCACTTTCTGGCCGGCGGAGGTGGAGCACCAGGAGTACTACGCCCACAACAGCGACCAGCCGTATTGCCAGTACGTGGTGGCGCCCAAGGTGGCGAAGTTCCGCGAGAAGTTCGCGGCCCGGCGCAAGGGCGGACGCTGACCGCGGGGCACGGCCGCGAGCGGGTAGAATCCCGGTTTTCAAACCCGGGGCGACCCGATCAGGAGAAGCGCATGACCCAGACCACCACCGCCAGCGGCCTCATCATCGAAGACCTCGAAGTCGGCAGCGGCGATGTCGCGGCGAAGGGCCAGATGGTTTCGGTGCATTACACCGGCTGGCTGACCGATGGCCGCAAGTTCGATTCCAGCAAGGACCGCAACGATCCGTTCAACTTCCCGCTCGGCGCGGGCCACGTCATCCGCGGCTGGGACGAAGGCGTGCAGGGCATGCAGGTGGGCGGCAAGCGCAAGCTGACGATTCCGCCGGAACTCGGCTACGGCGCGCGTGGCGCCGGCGGCGTGATCCCGCCCAACGCGACGCTGGTGTTCGAGGTCGAACTGCTGAAAGTGCTGTAAGCCTGCCGCGCAGGTCGTGCAAAGCGGGGCGCGCCCATCCGGGCCCGCCCCGTTTTTCTTCGGGGGTCGGCTGCCTCAGCCGACCTCGGCCACCAGATCGACGATGGCCTGGCCGTAAGCCTCCAGCTTGCGGTCGCCGATGCCGCTGATGCCGCCGAGTTCGGCCATGCTGGTCGGGCGGGCGATGGCGATTTCGCGCAGCGTGGCGTCGTGGAAGATGACGTAGGCCGGCACGTTGCGTTCCTTGGCGGTGGCGGCGCGCCACGCGCGCAGGCGGTCGAACAGCGTGGTCGGCACGCCGCCGGGGATGTCCATGCGGGCGGCCGAGCGCGACTTGCCGCGGCCCTTGCTGCGTTCGCGCTCCAGGCGCAGGTGGAATTCGGCCTCGCCGCGCAGCAGCGGGCGGGCGAGTTCGGTGAGCGCGAGCGCGTTGTAGCGCTCGTGATCCACTGCGAGGTATTCGCGTGCGATCAGCTGGCGGAACACGGTGCGCCAGCGCTTTTCGTCGAGTTCGCTGCCGATGCCGAAGGTGCTGAGCCCCTCGTGCTGGCGTTCCAGCACTTTCTCGGTGCGTTCGCCGCGCAGCACGTCGATCAGATGGCCGGTGCCGTAGCGCTGGCCGGTGCGATAGACGCAGCTCAAGGCCTTGCGCGCGGCCTCGGTGGCGTCCCAGGTCTGCGGCGGGCTGAGGCAGTTGTCGCAGTTGCCGCAAGGGCCGGACTCCTCGCCGAAGTAGGCGAGCAGATGCTGGCGGCGGCAGGTGGTGGCTTCGACCAGGCCGACGAGCACGTCCAGCCGGTTGCGCGCGAGGCGCTTGAAGTCCTCGCTCGCTTCGGACTCGTCGATCATGCGGCGCTGCTGCACCACGTCCTGCGCGCCCCACGCCATCCACGCCTGCGCCGGCAGGCCGTCGCGGCCGGCGCGGCCGGTTTCCTGGTAGTAGCCCTCGATCGAGCGCGGCAGGTCGAGGTGGGCGACGAAGCGCACGTCGGGCTTGTCGATGCCCATGCCGAAGGCGATGGTCGCCACCATCACGATGCCGTCCTCGCGCAGGAAGCGGGTCTGGTGTTCGGCGCGCACGTCCTGGCCGAGCCCGGCGTGGTAGGGCAGCGCGTTGATGCCCTGTTCCTGCAGCCAGGCGGCGGTTTCCTCCACCTTGCGCCGCGACAGGCAATACACCACGCCGGCCTCGGACGGAAACTCCTCGCGGATGAAGTGCAGCAGCTGGCGGCGCGGATCGTCCTTGTCGACGATGGTGTAGCGGATGTTGGGGCGGTCGAAGCTGGAGATGAAACGGCGCGCATCTTCCAGCCGCAGCCGGGTGGCGATCTCCTCGCGGGTCTGGCGGTCGGCGGTGGCGGTCAGCGCAATGCGCGGGATCGCCGGGTAGCGCTCCGGCAGGATCGACAGCTGCAGGTATTCCGGCCGGAAATCGTGGCCCCACTGCGACACGCAGTGCGCCTCGTCGATCGCGAACAGCGCCAGGCGGTGGGTGTCGCGCAGGTGGTCGAGCTGGTCGAGGAAGCGCGGCGTCATCAGCCGTTCGGGCGCCACGTAGAGCAGGTCGAGTTCGCCGGCATAGAGCGCGCGCTCCACCCTGCGCGCTTCTTCCGCGTCCAGGCTGGAGTTGAGGAAGGCCGCTTTCACGCCCGCTTCCACCAGCGCGCTCACCTGGTCGTGCATCAGCGCGATCAGCGGCGACACCACGATCGCGGTGCCCTCGCGCAGCAGCGCCGGCACCTGGTAGCACAGCGACTTGCCGCCGCCGGTGGGCATCAGCACCAGGGCGTCCCCGCCGGCCGCGACATGCTCGACGATCGCCTGTTGCTCGCCGCGGAACGCGGTGTAGCCGAAGACGTGTTCGAGGACGTGGTGCGGGGAGGTGTGGGTATAGGCGGACATCGGCCGGCATTTTAGCGGCAATCGCTACCCGCCCGGCCGCCGGAGCATCAGCGCGGGCCGGCGCAGATTCTCCTTGTTATTTCATAGACGATCGGTCTAATATTTTTCGCATGGACGGAGGGCGCCCCCGACCGGCTGCCGTACCTCGCGCTCGGCAGGGGCGGCGCCAAGGGCCGGTTCTCCCGAACCGCGCGCCGCACGCACTTCACTGGAGGAGAGACGATGTTCAAGGCCATCCTGATCGACAAGGACGACACCGGCTACCGCGCCACGCTGCAGGACGTCCATGAGGCTCAACTGCCCGCCGGCGAGGTGCGCGTGCGGGTCGCGTGGTCCACGCTCAACTACAAGGACGGGTTGGCGATGACCGGCAAGGTGCCGGTGGTGCGCAGCTTTCCGATGGTGCCGGGCATCGACTTCGCGGGCACGGTCGAGGAGAGCAGCCATCCCGACTACAAGCCCGGTGATGCGGTGGTGCTCAACGGCTGGGGCGTGGGCGAGGTGCATTGGGGCGGGCTGGCACAGCAGGCGCGGGTGAAGGCCGACTGGCTGATTCCGCTGCCGGCGGCGTTTACCCCGCGCCAGGCGATGGCGATCGGCACCGCCGGCTATACCGCGATGCTGTGCGTACTCGCGCTGGAACGCCACGGGGTCACCCCGGCCGCCGGCGACGTGCTGGTGACCGGCGCCGCGGGCGGGGTGGGCAGCGTTGCGGTGGCGCTGCTGGCGCGGCTGGGCTATCGCGTCGTCGCCTCCACCGGGCGCCCCGCGGAGGCCGACTACCTGACCCACCTCGGGGCTGCGGAGATCATCGACCGTGCGCAGTTCTCCGCGCCGGGCAAACCGCTGGCGAAGGAGCGTTGGGCCGCGGCGATCGACACCGTCGGCAGCCATACCCTCGCCAACGTCTGCGCCAGCATGCGCTACCACGGCGTCGTCGCCGCCTGCGGGTTGGCGCAGGGCATGGATCTGCCCGCCACGGTGGCGCCCTTCATCCTGCGCGGCGTCACGCTGGCAGGGGTGGATAGCGTGTATTGCCCGCGGCCGGAACGCCTGCAGGCCTGGCAGCGGCTCGCGACCGACCTCGATCCGGCGCTGCTCGACACCATCACCCACGAGATCGGCCTGGGCGAGGCGATCACCACCGCCGGGCTGCTGCTCGAAGGCAAGGTGCGCGGCCGCGTCATCGTCGACGTCAATCGCTGAGGGCAGACGCGGCCGCAAGGCGGCGGCGCAGTGTGCGCGTCAGCAGGCCGACCCACGGCAGGCGGTCGTACAGTGCCGCCGCGTCCCAGTAGTCGCGATGCAGCGTCACCCGGCCGTCCGCATCGAACTCGAGTTCGCTCAGGCCGTCGATCGCCAGCGGCCGCCCCTCGATCCGCAGGCTGAAGCGCCAGCCGAGCACCGCCGCCGTGGCGTTGGTATAGCGGCGGCCCACGCGGAACTGCGGCGCCTCGGCGACGGCGAACATGTGGTGGAAGATCGCGCTGATCGCCGCAATGCCGCGCACGTCGTTGAAGGGGTCGATGAAGCGCGCGTCGGCGCTGTAGACCGTGTCCAGCTGCGGCAGCGTGAGCGGGCTGAGCGTTTCGTAGAAGTGCGTGACGCGCTCGCAGGCGGCGTCGAGGTCGGGGGCCGCGGCCATCGGATCAGACTCCGGTAATCCGCCGTATCAGCGGGAAGTAGCAGCGCCGCGGCAGCAGCGCCAGGGCCTTCATCACCCGGGTGAAGCGCTTGGGGAAATGGATTTCGAACTCGCCGCGTGCCATGCCGGTGAGGATTTCGCGCGCCGCGGTGTCGGCGTCGATCAGCGCCGGCATGCGGAAGTCGTTGGCGGCGGTGAGCGGGGTCGCGACAAAGCCGGGATCGACCAGATAGACGCCGAGTCCGCGCGGCGCGAGGTCGAGGTACAGCGTTTCGGCGAAGTTGATCAGCGCCGCTTTCGAACTGCCGTAGAGCAGCGCGCGCGGCAGGCCGCGGTAGCCCGCCACGCTGGCCACCAGCACGATCGAACCGGCGCCGCGTGCCAGCATCGGTGGCAGCACGGTGGCGACACCGCACAAGGTGCCGGTCAGGTTCACCGCCATCGTCTCGTAGACCGCGGCTGCGTCCAGCTCCCACGCGCGCAGCGGGCGGTAGGTGCCGGCGACGAACATCACCACATCGATCGCGCCCCACTGCGCCAGCAGGCGTTGATGCACGGCGGCGAACTGGTTTTCGTGGCTCAGGTCGAGCGGCAGCAGCAGCGCGTCCGGGCAGGCCGCGGCCGCTTCGGCCAGCTTGTCCGGATGGCGCGCCGACAGCGCGAGCTGTGCGCCGCGTGCGGCAAGCGCCCGTGCGAGCGCCGCGCCGATGCCGGTGGATGCGCCCACCAGCCACACCCGGCGGCCGCGCCAGTCGGTCAGCGGCGGATTGAGCGGGCGTCCGATCACGATCTCACTCCGCGGGTTTGTAGAAGGACAGCGTGACCTCGCCCAGGCGGAAGCCCCACTTGCTCATCACCGAGCGGTTCAGCATCACGCGCTCGTCCATCAGGAACATCCAGTCATCGAAATCGACGTGATAGACCTTGCCGTCCACCGGCAGCGCCAGCACGTAGCGCCAGCGCAGCGCGTTGCCGGCGATCTCGCCGCGCGCTTCGCCGATCACGTCGTCGGCGCGGCCGATCCAGCCGCCGTCGGGCGCGGGCGTCAGCGTCCACACCCGGCGCTGGGTGGTGCCGTCGGAATAGGTGAAGCGCTCGTCCAGCGTGCCGGTGTCGCCTTGCCAGCTCGCGGTCATCGCCACGTGAAAGCGCTTGACGACCTTGCCGGCGCGGTCCTGGAACATGCCGTGCGCGTCGAGCCGGCCGTTGAAGTAGTGGCGCAGGTCGAGCTGCGGCCGTTCGCTGCGGTAGTCCTGCACGTCGATGCTGCTGCAGCCGGCCAGGCCGAGCGTGGCGCAGCACAGCAGCGCGCCGAGCACACGGCGGCTTCGGGAGAGTGGCGTCATCATGTTTCCTCCGGGGAGCGGGGTTCGGGTGCGGGGCAGGGGTCGAGCCAGCCGCGCCAGCGCCACAGCAGGGCCAGTGCGACGCACTTCAGCGCGACCGGCAGCAAGGCATACACGGCCCGCAGCGCGTCGCGTGCCGCCTCGTCCTGCGCCCCCGGGCTGTAGCCCAGCCAGCCGAGCAGTGGCAGTGCGATGCCGGCGGCGAGCGCGAGGCTCGCTTTGGCCACGAAGTTCCACCAGCCAAAGCAGGCGCCGGCGCCGCTGCGGCCGTCGCGTGCGAGCAGATCGCCGAGCAATGCCGCGGGCAGCGCCAGGTCGGCGCCGAAGGCGAGGCCCGAGAGCACGCACACCGCGGCAAATGCGGCGGCGTCGCCCGGGCCGAGCGCGGCGGCCCAGGCGAACACCAAGACCGCGCCGGCCATCGCCAGCGCCCATGCCCGCAGCTTGCCCAGCCGGCGCGCCAGCGCCACCCACAGCGGCAGGCCGGCGGCGGCCGCGGCGAAGTACAGCAGCAGGAACAGCCCGGCCTGGCGGTCCGCGCCGAGCACGTCGGCGACGAAGAACAGCACGGTGGCGGACGGCACCGCGGCCGCGATCGCATTGGCGGCCACCACGGCCAGCAGCCGCACGAGAACCGGGTCGGCGAGCGTCGCGGGGCGCGCGGCGGTGCCGGCCGCGGGCGAATG
This sequence comes from Azoarcus olearius, assembly GCF_001682385.1. NCBI lineage: Bacteria > Pseudomonadati > Pseudomonadota > Betaproteobacteria > Rhodocyclales > Zoogloeaceae > Azoarcus > Azoarcus olearius. The sequence goes on along the minus strand of NZ_CP016210.1, from coordinate 3,729,908 downwards.
ATGGCCGGCGCGCTCCGCGGGGCCGAACAGCAGTGTCAGCAGCGCGGCCGCCGCGAGCAGCGGCAGGAAGAGCATCCCGAGTCGGCCAAGCGCCACTGCCGCATCGCGGTCGAGCACCGTCGGCAGCGCGGCGGCGAGCATCACGCCGACCAGCGCGCAGGCTTCGCGGCTTGCCACCGCCACGGTCCGTTCATGCGCGTCCTGCCCGAGTTCGGCGCCCCAGGCGTGATACGCGATGCTGGCGAGCGAGTAGCCGAGCGACACCAGCACCAGCATCGTCGCCAGCCAGCCGAGCCCGGCGTCCGGCGGCGGGGCGAGCAGTGCCGGCAGGCTGGCCGCCAGCAGCGGCAGTGCCAGCACGATCACCGCGCGGCGGCGGAAGCGGTCGCAGGCGCGGCCGATCAGCGGGTCGCTCGCGGCGTCGATGATGCGGGTGAGCAGCAGCACCGCGCCCACCGCCGCCAGCGGCAGGCCGAGCTGGTCGGCATACAGGCGCGGCACATGCACATAGATGGGCAGCGCGGCGAAGGCCAGCGGCAGGCCCAGTGCGCCGTAGGCCAGCACCTGCGCGCGGCGGCGGGTCGCCGCGGGGAGGGCCTCGGCGGCGAGGGTGGTGGCGGGCTCGGCGGCCATCGGCTGCGGTCCGTGTCAGCGCGCTGGCGGCGCGGCGCCGAGGAGCTGCGCACGCAGCGCCGGCTCGCGGCTGCGTGCATCGAGCCAGATGGCGAAGAAGGCCTGCGCCAGCGCGGGGTCGGTGATCGCGCCGAGCGGCCGCTCGCCGTGCCAGAAATGGGCGCCGCGCCCGGGCAGGTGCAGCCCGACCAGGGTGTCGCCGGCGCTGACGTCGGGCAGCACGGCCGCCAGCGCGCTGCGCCACTGGCCGAGGCGGCGTTCATCGTCGTGACCGAGGCGACGGATCTCGTCGATGCTGGTGTCGACCAGCCGCGAGCCACGGATGTCGCGCGCGTAGCGGATCTCCAGCGCATGCGGGCCGTCGGCCATCCAGTACGGGCCGGCGGTCCACAGCGCGGCGTCATACAGCTTGAGCCCGAACCAGCGCAGTTCCGCCTGTCCGCGCGGCGCGAGCCCGCCCGCCAGCGCATCCACCGCGGCCGGCAGCCGCACGCCGGGCGTCGCCAGGCTCGCGGCGGCGCATCCCGCCAGCACGATGCCGGCCAGCGCGCGCCGCAGTGGGCCGGTCGGCGTCAGGCGGAGGCGAACCGCGGGCCACATGGTCAGCCCCGCCGCGAGAAGGTGTAGTGGCGTACGTCGAGGTCGCCGCTGCGAAAGCCGGCTTCGCAGTAGGCGAGATAGAAGCGCCACATGCGCGTGAAGCGCGCCGGAAAGCCGAGCCGTGCCAGGGCTTCGCCCTGCGCGTCAAAGCGCTGCCGCCAGCACGCCAGCGTGCGGGCGTAGTGGTCGCCGAAGCCGAAGTCGTCGGTGATGGCGAGGCCGGCGCGCGCACTGTGGCGGCGGATCTGCGCAGGCGCCGGCAGCATGCCGCCCGGAAAGATGTAGCGCTGGATGAAGTCGGTGCCGCGGCGATAGCGCGCGAACAGCGCGTCGTCGATCGTGATCGCCTGCACCACGCAGCGGCCGCCGGGCGCAAGCAGGCGGGCGATCTGGCGGAAATAGGTGGGCCAGTAAGCCTCGCCGACCGCCTCGATCATCTCGATCGAGGCGATGTGGTCGAAGCGCCCCTCGACGTCGCGATAGTCGCACAGCCGGAATTCCGCCTCGGTGGCGTAACCGCCCGCGGCCGCGCGCGCCTGCGCATAGCCAAGCTGGGCGGGCGACAGCGTGAGGCCGACCACGCGGCAGCCATACTCCTGCACCGCCACCTCGGCGAAGCCGCCCCAGCCGCAGCCGATCTCGAGCACGGTCTGTCCCGCGCGGGCGCCCAGCTGGTCGAGCACGCGGCGGTACTTGCGCCGCTGGGCCTCGGCCAGACGGTCGGCATCGGGCTGGTCGTCGCCGTCGGCGAACAGCGCGGCCGAGTAGGACATCGTGGGGTCCAGCCACAGCCGGTAGAAGCGGTTGCCGAGGTCGTAGTGGGCCTCGATGTTGCGCCGCGCGCCGCTGCGGGTGTTGGCATTGAACAGATGGGCCAGGCGGTGGCCGAGCAGGCGCAGGAAACGACCGCGGATGGCGGTGTCCAGCACCTTGCGGTTGGTGGCGAGCAGGCCGAGCAGCGCGGCCAGTTCGTCGCCATCCGCGCAGTCCCAGTCGCCCTCCATGTAGCCCTCGCCGAAGCCGATGTCGCCGTGGGCCAGCGCGGCGTCGAACATCCCGAGGTCGCGCACCCGCAGGTGGGCGCGTTGCGGCCCGCGGCCGAGGCAGTAGGTGCCGCCGTCGGGCAGGGTCAGCGCCACGCTGCCGCCTTCGATGCGGTCCAGCATGTCCAGCGCGAGGCGCGCGCCACGGGGCAGTGCGGCGTCTTGCCCGGTGAGCCCCGCCGCGCCCGCGGGCGGGCGCTCCAGGACGCCGGGGCGGGGGAGTTGCGATTCGGCGGCATTCATCGGCTGGTCTCCTCGAGTGGGGGCTGGGGCTTGCGGTGGAAGGCGGCGCCTTTGACGACCAGGCGCAGCGCCTGCCAATGGATGCGGGCAAGGACGGCGAAGGTGGCGAGCGGCTGGCGCAGCAGCCAGTGCATGAGGCTGGCGCGGCACAGCGGACGCGCGCTGCCGCTGACGCGGGTGCTCAGCCGGCGCTCGCCGCCTTCCCAGTAGTCGATGGCGACGGTATGCACCGCGCCGTGGGTGCTGAAGCGGAAGCGGTATTCGCCACGCGCCGGGAAGAAGGGCGACACGTGGAAGACCTTGCGCGCGAGCAACTGGTCCGCCGGCAGGATCGGCCGCAGGTCGTCGTGATGGACCAGGTAGTTGTGGCGTTCGCCGAAGGTGTTGTTCACCTCGGCGATGACGGCGCGCAGCGCACCGCTGCGGTCGTGGCAGTAATAGAAGCTGACCGGGTTGAACACGTAGCCGAGCACGCGCGGCATGGTGTGCAGCACCACTTCGCCGTCGCACGCGGGCGCCAGCCCGTGCTGCGCGAGCAGCGACCGCACCCACGGCAGCAAGGGGCTGCCGTCGCGCGCGCCGTGGTCCGCGTTGCGCACCCAGAACAGGTTGGCGCGTTCGGTGCCGAGCAGCGGCACCCGCAGCGTGGGCAGTGCGCTCAGCGGCAGGCGCAGGAAGGCCCCGCGATACACGAAGCGGTTGGCCGCCGCGCCGTGCCGTTCATGCATGACCGCGCCGAAGCAGACGCTGGGGGCGAGGGCGCTCACTGGAGGCCCCGCTTGCCGTCATGCGAGCGGCTTTCGGAGGGAGAGGGCGCGCGCCTGCGCGGCGCGGGTAGGGCGGCGCTCATGTGACGATGCCCGCGCGCGCGCCGGCGGCGGTGGCGGTTTGCCACGGGATGGCGACGTCCAGCCCCCGCGCCACGGCCATCGCCGACTTCAAGCCGTCTTCGTGGAAGCCGTAGCCCGTCCAGGCGCCGGCAAACCAGGTGCGGCGCCGGCCCTGCAGCAGCGGCAGGCGGGCCTGCGCTTCGATCGCGCGCTGGTCGAACACCGGGTGGGCATAGGTGTAGCGGTCGATGACGTGGCGCGGGTCCGGTGCGCGGAAGGGGTTGAGCGACAGCACCAGCGGCGTGGAAAAGGGCAGCGGCTGAAGGCGGTTGAGGAGGTAGCTGACCGACACCGGGCGGTCGTCCGCGCGGCCCTCGCCGGCCAGGTAGTTCCACGCCGACCAGGTGCTGCGGCGGCGCGGTAGCAGCGCGGTGTCGGTATGCAAGACCGCCTCGTTGTCCTGGTAGCGCACGGCGCCGAGCAGGTGACGTTCTTCCGCACTGGCGTCGCGGCCGAGCAGCGCGAGGGCCTGATCGCTGTGGCACGCGAGCACGATCTCGTCGAAGCACTGTGCGCCGCGCGCGCTGAGCACGTGCACTCCGTCTTCCATCCGTTCGATCTGCTTTACCGGCGTGCGCATCTGCAACTGCAGGTCCGGCATCCCTGCGATCAGCTTGTCCACGTACTTGCGCCCGCCACCCCGCACCGACAGCCACTGCGGCCGCCGCAGGATCTGCACCAGGCCGTGGTTGTGGCAGAAGCGGACGAAGGTGGCGAGCGGGTAGCCGAGCATCGCGCGCGTTGGGCAGGACCAGATCGCCGCCGCCATCGGCAACAGATACCAGTCGCGGAAGCCGCGCCCATAGCGCTCGCGGTCCAGGTAGTCGCCCAGGCTCAGGCCCGGCTCGCAGCCGGCGATCGCCATGCGCGTGGCCTCGCGGTTGAAGCGGACGATGTCGGCCACCATGCGGATGAAGGCGGGCCGCATCAGGTTGCGCTTCTGCGCGAACAGCGTCGCCAGGTTGCTGCCCGCCCATTCGAGCGCCGGCCGCTCCAGGCTCACCGCAAAGCTCATGTCGCTGGGCGTGGCCTCGACGCCGAGCAGTTCGAACAGCGCGCACAGATTCGGGTAGGTGCGCCGATTGAAGACGAGGAAGCCGGTATCGACTGCGGCGGGCCGGCCGTCGATCTCGACGTCGACCGTGTGGGTGTGGCCACCCAGATAGTCGCCAGCCTCGAACAGGGTGACCGCATAGCGCTGCGACAGCAGCCAGGCGCTGGCGAGTCCGGCGATGCCCGCGCCGACGACCGCGACGCGGCGGGTCGGGCGGCGGTGATCGGCGATGAAGTCCTCGCGTTGCATGACGGTTCAGCTCCCTGTTCGTACGGTAGGTGTTGCGTTTTTGTCCTGGACAAATAGAGCGAGCATCCTGAATGCCGAACGCCGCGCCAACGATCCTCCTGCACCTGTCCGACATCCCCATCCGCCTGGCGAAGCTACGGAGGAGGCAGCGGCAATCGGGATGATTTCCCGTGATGCTGGTGTTGCGACGTTTGTCCTAGACAGACTCGATTTACGTCCCTAAGATAGGTTTCAAGTGCGGGCTTGTCAATCGAAATGAAGCAGTTTGTCCAAGACAAAATGAAAGAGATGTCCAGGGTCGAAGGGGCGATGGGAATTGCTGCGGTTGAGCGCGACACCGGGCTCGCCAAGGACACGCTGCGGGTCTGGGAGCGCCGCTACGGTTTCCCGGTGCCGGTGCGCGATGCCAAGGGGGAGCGCCTCTATCCGCCGGAGCAGGTGGACAAGCTGCGCTTGATCCGCCGCCTGCTCGACTTCGGCAAACGGCCGGCGGCAATCGTCGCGGCCGACACGGAGACCCTGCTGGCGTTGCTCGACGCGGCGCGCGCGCCCGCCGCCGAGGGCGGCGCAGCGGTGGAGCCGTCGCTGCTGCAGTACGTGTGCCTGCATCGCCGCGCCGAACTCGCGGTCGCCCTGCAACAACTGCTGCTCAAGCAGGGCTTGCAGCGCTTCGTCGCCGAAACCGTCGCGCCGCTCAACGAGGCGGTGGGTGAGGCCTGGCTGCGGGGCGAACTCGATGTGGCCGACGAGCACCTCTACACCGAGCAGGTGCAGAACGTGTTGCGTGGCGCCATCGTGTCCCACCCGCTGGCTGCCGGGCAGCCGCGCGTGCTGCTGACGACGCTGCCCGATGAGTTGCACGTGCTCGGTCTGTTGATGGTCGAGGCGACGCTGGTGCCGGAGGGCGCGAACTGCGTCTCCCTTGGCACACAAACGCCGCTCGCCGACATTCCCGCCGCCGCGCAGGCCGGTGCCTTCGACGTGGTCGGGCTGTCGTTCAGCGCCGCCTATCCGCCGCGCCGTGCGCTGGAGGCCCTGCGCCAGCTGCGCGACGCGCTGCCGCCCGAAGTGGCGCTGTGGGCGGGCGGTTCCGCGCTGCGGGGCCAGCGCCGCCAGCCCGAGGGCGTCCGCCTGTTCGACGGGCTCGACGATGTCGCCGCGGCGGTCCGCGCCTGGCGGGCCGCCCGCCCTGTGCCGCCCCCCCGCTGAGTTTCCCGGGCCGCGGCGCCGCGTCTCCCGCTAATGCCGCGATCAGCTTTTTCCATACGCTACCGAATGGGCGCTTTCTATAATTCCGCGCTTGGCCGGCGCGGTGGATGACGCGCCTGTGCCGCCATCACAACACGGCCAGCAGGCCGGAATCTCCCCTTCCGCGGTCCCGTGCCGCGGACCGACAGCGCAGGGCGGGAGCGAGGAGGCAGAAGTGGCGTTCCTGGAGGGAGCGCCGTGTCAGACCTACAGGCCCAGGCCCATACCAGAATGTCCAACTCGCTTTCCAACCCGAACGCCGACCGCGTCCTCTCGCCGCGTCTGCGCAACAAGATCATGTCCGCCGAGGCCGCCGCCGCCCTCATCCCGTCCGGGGTGAATGTCGGCATGAGCGGCTTCACCGGCGCCGGCTACCCCAAGGCGGTGCCGGCCGCGCTCGCCAAGCGCATCATGGATGCCAACCTCAACGGCAAGAACTTCAAGATCGGCGTATGGACCGGCGCCTCCACCGCGCCCGAACTCGACGGCGCGCTCGCGATGGTCGACGGCGTGGAGCTGCGCCTGCCCTACCAGTCCGACCCCACCTGTCGCAAGCGCATCAATGCCGGCGAGATGGAATACCTCGACATGCACCTGTCGCAGGTCGCGCAGTTCGTGTGGTTCGGCTTCCTCGGCAAGCTCGACGTGGCGGTGGTGGAAGTGGCGGGCATCCTGGAGGACGGCCGCCTGGTGCCGTCGTCCTCGGTGGGCAACAACAAGACCTGGCTGGATCAGGCCGACAAGGTCATCCTGGAAGTGAACAGCTGGCAAAACCCGGCGCTGGAAGGGATGCACGACATCTACTACGGCACCGCGCTGCCGCCGTACCGCAAGCCGATCCCGCTGCTGAAGACCGACGACCGCATCGGCGAACCTTATCTGCGTTGCGACCCGGACAAGATCATCGCGGTGGTCGAAACCCATACCCCGGACCGCAACTCGGCGTTTTCCGCGCCGGACGAGAACTCCCGCCGCATCGCCGGTCACATCCTCGAATTCCTCGAGCACGAGGTGAAGAAGGGCCGCCTGCCGCCCAACCTGCTGCCGCTGCAGTCGGGCGTGGGCAATATTGCCAACGCGGTGATGGCCGGGCTCAACGAGGGCCCGTTCGACAACCTCACCGCCTACACCGAGGTGCTGCAGGACGGCATGCTCGACCTGATCAAGTCGGGCAAGCTCAGCTGCGCTTCCGCCACCGCGTTTTCGCTGTCGCCGGCCGCGCTGTCCGAACTCAATGCCGACCTCGCGCGCTACCGCGAGCGCATCATCCTGCGCCCGCAGGAGATCTCGAACCATCCGGAGCTGATCCGCCGCCTCGGCGTGATCGCAATGAACGGCATGATCGAGGCCGACATCTACGGCAACGTGAACTCCACCCATGTGATGGGCACGCGGATCATGAACGGCATCGGCGGCTCGGGCGATTTCGCGCGCAACGCCTACATCTCGATCTTCATGACGCCGTCGCAGGCCAAGGGCGGCGACATCTCCTGCATCGTGCCGATGGCGTCGCACGTGGACCACACCGAGCACGACGTGCAGGTACTGGTGACCGAGCAGGGCCTGGCCGACCTGCGCGGGCTGTCGCCCAAGCAGCGCGCGCGCGTGATCATCGACAACTGCGCGCACCCGCACTTCCGCCCGGCGCTGATGGATTACTACAAGCGCTCGCTGATGCACTCCGAAGGCAAGCAGACGCCGCACCTGCTGGACGAGGCGCTGTCCTGGCACCTGAAGTACCTGCGCGGCGGCCAGATGTTGTAAGCCGCGCGGCGGTGTAGAGTCGGGGGCAGGCACCCGCCCGGCGCGGCGGGGCCCACCAACAACAAGAGGCCGATCCTGGAGACGACCGCCCCCGCCCTCCTGCCCGCGCTGTCCCTGTCCGCCGCCGCCAGCGGCCTGCTCGGCGGCATCGGGCTCTTCCTGCTCGGCATGCACCTGCTGACCGACGGCCTGAAGCTGGCCGCCGGCCGCGCGCTGGAAGACCTGCTGGAGCGCTCCACCTCCACGCCCGCGCGCGGCCTCGCTGCCGGCGTGTTGATCACCTCGCTGGTGCAGTCCTCCACCGCCGTCACCGTCGCCAGCATCGGCTTCGTCAATACCGGGCTGCTGTCGCTGCGCAACGCGCTGTGGGTCATCTTCGGCTCCAACGTCGGCTCCACGATGAACGTCTGGCTGGTCGCGGCGCTCGGCTTCGGTTTCAAGATCGATGCCTTCGCGCTGCCCATCGTCGGCGTCGGCGCCGCGCTGCTGCTGGCCGGGCGCGCTCTGCGCCTGCGCGCGCTGGGGCAGGCCCTGGCGGGGTTCGGCGTGCTCTTCCTCGGCATCGACGTGCTGAAGGAGAGCTTTTCCGGCGTCGGCGCGCATCTGGACCTGGCCACGTTCATCGCGCCGGGCTGGGGCGGTTACCTGATGCTGGTCGCGGTCGGCACCGTGCTCACGGTACTGATGCAGGCGTCCAGCGCGGTCATCGCCCTCGTCATCACCGCCGCGCAGAGCGGGCTGATGAGCATCGAGGCGGCGTGCGCGATGGTCATCGGCACCAATATCGGCACCACCTTCACCGCCATCGTCGCGGCTATCGGCGCCACCGCCAACGCGCGCCGGCTGGCGGCCTCGCACGTGTTCTTCAACCTCGTCACCGGCGCGGTCGCGCTGATCCTGCTGCCCGGGCTGATCGGGCTGCTGGGCGTGGTGCGCGGCTGGCTGGGGCAGCCGCTGACGCCCGCGCTGACGATCGCGCTGTTCCATTCCGCCTTCAACGTGCTCGGCGTGCTGCTGATGGTGCCCGCGGCCGGACGCCTGCTCGACTGGCTCGGCCGTCATTTCCGTACCCCCGAGGAAGCGCTCGCGCGGCCGCAGTTCCTGGATGCGAGCACGCTTGGCCTGCCGGATCTGGCGCTGCGCGCGCTGCGGATGGAACTGGGGCGCACGCAGGCGCTGGCGCTTGCCTGCCTGCGGAACGCCGCGTCGGCCGCGCCGGATGAAGCGGCGGTGAACCGGGATGCCGCCGCGCTCGGCGCGCTCGCGGGCGCGGTGGGGGGCTACTGCGGCCGCATCAACGCCGCGGTGGTGCCGCTGGTGCTGGCGGACCGCCTGGCGCGCAGCCTGCGGGTGCTGCAATACCAGCAGAACGTGGCGGATTGCTGCCGCTACGCGGTGGCGCTGGCCGCCCAGCTGGGGCCGATGCCGACGCTGCCGCTGGCGACCGCGGCGCGCGCCTTCGCCCACTCGGCCGAACGCCTGTCGGCGGTCGCCGATTGCGGGGCGGCCGATTTCGCCGCGCTGCGGGTCGACGTGGTGCTGGCCGAGATGGAGGCGGAGTACGACCGGTTGAAGGAAGGCCTGCTCGGCGCTGGCGCGCACGCGCAACTCGGCATCCGCGAGATGCAGGAGCGCCTGCGCCTGGCCAGCTTGTTGCGCCGCGCGGTTGAACAGACCGCCAAGGCCGCCCGCCACCTTGCCGCCCTCGACGAGCGTGAAGCGGCGCCTTCCGACCCGCCGGGCGGCGACTACGAGCCGCTGCCGGCGGGCTGACCTTGCCCGCGCCCGGCTAGAATGCCGCCCTCCGCCCGCAGCTCCGGCGGCATCCCGAACGAACCGAAGGCACGCCCTATGACCACGCCCGCCGGCAGCGCCAGCTACTCCCGCCCCGATTTCGAACGCAAGATCTGCCCGCCCGAAGCCCTTGCCGAGCGGGCGTCGGGTCTGCCGCGGCCGCTGGTCTTCACCAATGGCTGCTTCGACATCCTGCACCGCGGCCACGTCACTTACCTCGCCCAGGCGCGCGCGCTCGGTGCGGCGATGGTGGTGGCGCTCAACACCGACGCCTCGGTGCGCCGCCTCGGCAAGGGTGAGGACCGCCCGATGAACCCGCTGGAAGACCGGCTCGCGGTGATGGCGGCGCTGGGCTGCGTGGACCTGGTGACCTGGTTCGACGAGGACACGCCGCTCGCGCGCATCCTCGAGGCACGGCCCGAGGTGCTGGTGAAGGGCGGCGACTGGGCGCCCGAGCGCATCGTCGGCGCGGCCGAGGTGCGGGGCTGGGGCGGCAGTGTTCATTCCATTCCGTTCGAAGTCGAACGATCGACCACCGCCCTGATCGAGCGCATCCGGCGCGGCTGAACGGCCGCTCCGGGGGCGAGGTAGCGATGTTGCGGCGCAATATCGCCGCCTCGGGGAAAACCCTGAGCGTGCCGGTACAGGCGTTGGCAGCGCGGGCTGCCTAGCGTGTTTTGCGGTGCAATATGTTGATCTGAGTCAAAAAACCGTGTTGCGACCGCCAAATTCGCTATGGCATGATCGGTTCGACTGAGCGGCGCGTCCGGCATACGCCAAACGCAAACAACGAAAAGTGCGGCGGCCGCGCCCAGAACCGTTCCGGCCCGGCCGGACCATGGCAGTACAGCGGGTGGAGGAGACATCGATCCGTTGTGGCGCCGGGATGGCAAGGTCATCCATGGCGGTCATGGCCGCAGGCTCATTGGTCGAAGCTGCATTACTCGGGGGTGCCCATGAGTCATGCCGTTCGAATCGCAGCCGCAGCCCCGGCTTTGACGCTGGCCTTGCCGCAGTGCGTCATGGCCGATGTCGGCCCGAGCCGTTTCAACCTGCAGCCGCCGGTCACCGAGATCGCGGCGCACATCTACGACATGCACACGCTGATGCTGCTGCTGTGCCTGTTGATCTTCATCGGCGTGTTCGGCGTGATGTTCTGGGCGGTGATCCACCACCGCAAATCGCGCGGCGCCACCGCCGCCCATTTCCACGAGAACACCGCGGTCGAGATCGCCTGGACGGTTGCGCCGGTGCTGATCCTGCTCGGCATGGCGTGGCCCGCGACCCGCACGGTGATCGCGATGAAGGACACCTCGGAAGCCGACATCACGGTCAAGGTCACCGGCTACCAGTGGAAATGGGGCTACGACTACCTGCAGGGCGAAGGCGAGGGCATCCGCTTCCTGTCCGCGCTGTCCACACCGCGCGATCAGATCGAGGGCAAGGCCCCGAAGGGCGAGAACTATCTGGTCGAGGTCGATAACCCGATGGTGGTGCCCGCGGGCAAGAAGATCCGCGTCATCACCACCGCCAACGATGTGATCCACGCGTGGTGGGTGCCTGCCTTCGGCGCCAAGCAGGACGCCATTCCCGGCTTCATCCGCGACACCTGGTTCCGCACCGACAAGGAAGGCGTCTATCGCGGCAGCTGCGCCGAGCTGTGCGGGCGCGAGCACGCCTTCATGCCGATCGAGGTGCACGTCGTTTCCGCCGAGGCCTACACCGCTTGGGTGGCGAAGCAGCGCGCCGGCGCCGCGGCCCTGAGTGCGGACGACAGCCGCGAATGGGCGCTGGCCGAACTCGTCGCCCGCGGGCAGAAGGTGTTCGCCGCCAACTGCCAGGCCTGCCATCAGGAAAACGGCAAGGGCCTGCCGCCGGCTTTCCCGCCGCTGGATGGCTCCGCCCTGGTGCTGGGCGACAAGAACGGGCAGATCGACGTGGTGCTGCACGGTCGCCCGGGCACGGCGATGGCTGCGTTCGGGCCGCAGCTGTCGGATGCGGATCTCGCCGCGGTGATCACCTACACCCGCAACAGCTGGAGCAATGCCACCGGCGAGGCCGTGCAGCCCGCCGACATCAAGGCCGGTCGCAAGGGCTGAGGCGCCGCGCAGGCGCCGCGCCGCTTCGAGGAGGATTTCCGCAAATGGCTGCCGTCACCCCGGAACAGTTGCATGGTCATCCCCATCCGCCCGCCGGGCTGATGCGGTGGGTGACGACCACCAATCACAAAGACATCGGCACGATGTACCTGCTGTTCAGCTTCGTGATGTTCCTGTCCGGCGGGGTGATGGCGCTGACGATACGCTCCGAGCTGTTCCAGCCGGGCCTGCAGATCGTGCAGCCGGAGTTCTTCAACCAGCTCACCACCATGCACGGGCTGGTGATGGTGTTCGGCGCGATCATGCCGGCCTTCGTCGGCTTTGCGAACTGGATGATTCCGCTGATGATCGGCGCCAGCGACATGGCCTTTGCGCGCATGAACAACTGGAGCTTCTGGCTGCTACCGCCGGCGGCGATCCTGCTGCTCGGCTCCTTTTTCGTGCCGGGCGGCGCCACCGCGGCGGGGTGGACCCTGTACGCGCCGCTGTCGGTGCAGATGGGCATGGGCATGGACATGGCGATCTTCGCCATCCACATCATGGGCCTCAGCTCGATCATGGGCGCGATCAACATCATCGTCACCGTGCTCAACATGCGCGCGCCCGGCATGACGCTGATGAAGATGCCGCTGTTCTGCTGGACCTGGCTGATCACCGCCTACCTGCTGATCGCGGTGATGCCGGTGCTGGCGGGCGCGGTCACCATGATCCTGACCGACCGCCACTTCGGCACCAGCTTCTTCAACGCCGCCGGCGGCGGCGACCCGGTGATGTACCAGCACATCTTCTGGTTCTTCGGCCACCCGGAGGTCTACATCATGATCCTCCCGGCCTTCGGCATCGTCAGCCAGATCATCCCGACCTTCGCGAGGAAGCCGCTGTTCGGCTACGCCTCCATGGTCTATGCCACCGCGTCGATCGCGATCCTGTCCTTCATGGTGTGGGCGCACCACATGTTCTCCACCGGCATGCCGGTGGTGGGGCAGCTCTACTTCATGTACGCGACGATGCTGATCGCCGTGCCGACCGGGGTGAAGGTGTTCAACTGGGTGGCGACGATGTGGCGCGGCGCGCTCAGCTTCGAGACGCCGATGCTGTGGGCGACCGGCTTCATCTTCGTGTTCACCATCGGCGGTTTCACCGGGCTGATCTGCGCGATCGCGCCGATCGACATCCAGATCCACGACACCTACTACGTGGTGGCCCACTTCCACTACGTGCTGGTGGCCGGCAGCCTGTTCGCGCTGTTCGCGGGGGCCTATTTCTGGTTGCCGAAATGGACCGGGCGCATGCCGGACGAGCGGCTGGGCAAGCTGCACTTCTGGAGTTCGATGGTGTTCTTCAACATCACCTTCTTCCCGATGCACTTTCTCGGCCTCGCGGGCATGCCGCGGCGGATTCCCGACTACGCGCTGCAGTTCGCCGATTTCAACGCACTCGCCACGGTGGGCGCCTTCGGCTTCGGTTTGTCACAGCTCATCTTCATCGCGGTCGTGGTGAAGTCGATGCGCGCCGGAGAACGGGCCGCGGCCAAGCCCTGGGAGGGGGCCGAGGGGCTGGAATGGACGGTGCCGTCGCCCGCGCCGCACCACACCTTCGAGCATCCGCCGGTGGTGGCCTGAACCGGGCCGAAAGGAGGAGAACACGTGGACAAGCCGCTGGACCGCCGCCGCGCCAATCGCCGCCTTGCGCTGGCGCATGCGCTGCTGGCCTTGGTCTTCTTCTGCGTGGTGATCGTCAAGTACAGGATGTTCGGGCTATGAAGCAGGCCCACCACCCGCTGCCGCTGACGCTGGAGAACCGCCGCCTGCTGTGGCGCCTGGGTCTGGCCGCGGTGGTGATGTTCGGATTCGGTTTCTCGCTGGTGCCGTTCTACGAAAAGATCTGCGAGGTCACCGGTATCAACAACATCGTCAAGCCCGATGCGCTGCCCGCCAACACGCAGGTGGATCGCAAGCGCAGCGTGCTGGTGCAGTTCGACGCCAACCTGCACGACCTGCCGTGGCAGTTCCGTCCGGCGCAGACCTCGGTCCGCGTCCATCCCGGCGAACTCGTGCGCGTCGACTACGAGGTGGCGAACGTGCGCGCGCAGACGGTGACCGGCCAGGCGGTGCCGAGCTACGGACCACAGCAGGCCGGGCGTTACTTCCGCAAGCTCGACTGCTTCTGCTTCCAGCAGCAGACGCTGGCACCCGGCGAACGGCGCACGATGCCGGTGGTGTTCGTGCTCGATCCGACCCTGCCCGAAGACGTGACGACGGTGACCCTGTCCTACACCTTCTTCGAAATCCAGGGCCGCAAGATGGCAGCGGTAGCGGGCGGCGGTGGTGGATGACAGGCCGCGGGCCGGCTTTTTCGCCACGCTGCGCGCGGTGCTGTGGTCCTTCCTCGGCGTGCGCAAACGGCGCGGTTATGAAGAGGACGCGCGGGCGCTGAACCCGGTCGCGGTGATCGTGGCGGGCATCCTCGCCGGCGCGGTGTTCGTGCTGGGACTGCTGACGCTGGTGTACTGGGTGGTGGGCTAGGGCGCCTTCCCTGTGGGAGGGCTGCGGCAAGGAGGCAACCATGACCGAAGCACTCGAACGTTATTTCGTGCCGGAGCCGTCGAAATTCCCGATCTTCGGCTCGGTGGCGCTGCTGCTGTTCGGCACCGGCGCGGCGCTGTGGGTCAATCACGTGCCGGCCGGGCCGTGGGTGTTCTTCGCCGGCATCGCGATCCTGATCTACATGCTGTTCGGCTGGTTCGGCACCGTCGTGCGCGAATCGGAGTCCGGCAAGTACGGGCACCAGGTGGATACCGCCTTCCGCTGGTCGATGGGCTGGTTCATCTTCTCCGAGGTGATGTTCTTCGCCGCCTTCTTCGGTGCGCTGTTCTACGTGCGCGTGCTGGCGGTGCCGGCGCTGTCGTCGGGCGACAACCTTTCCTTGTTGTGGCAGGGCTACAACGGCGCCTGGCCCAACGCGGGGCCGAACGCGGCGGAAAACTTCACGCCGATGGGCGCGTGGGGCATCCCCGCGATCAACACGCTGATCCTGCTCAGTTCCGGCGCGACCCTCACCTGGGCGCACTACGGCCTGCTGAAGGGCAACCGCGGCCAGCTCAAGCTCGGGCTGCTGGTCACGATCCTGCTGGGCGCGGTGTTTCTTGCGCTGCAAGCCTACGAATACATCCACGCCTATGCCGAACTCAACCTGCGGCTGGACACCGGCATCTACGGCTCGACCTTCTTCATGCTCACCGGCTTTCACGGCATGCATGTGACCGTGGGCGCCATCATGCTGACGGTGATGCTGGCGCGCGCGATGGCCGGCCACTTCACCCCGGATAGCCACTTCGGCTTCGAGGCCGCGGCGTGGTACTGGCACTTCGTGGACGTGGTGTGGCTGTTCCTGTTCGTCGTCGTCTACTGGCTGTAGCGGCGGGGCGGGATCACAGCTTGCTGTCGATCAGGCCCGTGGCAAAGCCCGCCATCAGCAGCGTGAACAGGGTGATCGACAGCCCGACCCGCAGCGCCAGCGCACGCGCGGTGCGCTCGCCGCGGCCGCGGTCGCGGATCAGGAAGGCGAGGGCGGAGCCGAGGCTGGCGACGATCAGGACGAGGAAGGCGATGACGACGATGCGCATGGCGGAACTCCCGGAGATTCAGCTTCAGTTTAGGGGAATCGGCGCGCGATGAAGGGCGCGTTCCAGCTTCTGCTGCCGTTGCTGGCCGGCTTTGCGCTGGCGATGCTGACGCTGCAGCTCGGCAACTGGCAGCTGCGGCGCGCCGCCGAAAAGGCGGCGCTGCAACGGGTAGCCGCCGAACGGGCCGCCGCGGGCGCCCGCGCGCTGCCGGCAACCGCCACCGCCGAGGAGTGGCAGCGTGTGCGCATCACCGGGCGGTGGTTGGCGCACGCCACGGTCTATCTCGACAACCGCAGCTACAACGGGCGCCCGGGTTTCCACGTGCTGACGCCGGTGGAACTGGCGGACGGCTCCGGCAGCGTGCTGGTCAATCGTGGATGGGTTGCGGCGGGTATCGATCGGCGCCAGCTTCCGGCGGTGCCGCCCGCGGGCGAGGATGCGGAACTGGAAGGGGTGGTGCGCTTGCCGCAGCATTCGCCCTTTACGCTGGCCGACTCGCCGGGGCAGGGCCGGCTGTGGCAATACCTTGACCTGGCGCACTACCGCGCACAGACGGGTGTGGCCGTTGCGGAGTGGATCGTGCAGCAAGCGTCGCCCTCGGCAGACGGGCTGGTGCGCGACTGGCCACAGCCGGATGCCGGCATCGAGCGCCACCGCGGCTATGCCCTGCAGTGGTACGGGCTGGCGGCGCTGGCGGCGGGCCTGACGCTGCGTTACGGCTGGCGGATTTTCCGGGGGAGGCACCGTGACGGTCATGCCGCTCGCGTCTGATCCGCTGCGCCCGGCCCCGCAGCCCTCGCCCGACGCGGTGTGGCGCGGCCGCCGCACCCTGTTGCTGCTCGCCGCGGTGTGCGTGCTGCCGGTGATCGCCTCCTACCTGGCGTTCTATCTGTGGCAGCCGGGCGGGCGCGTCAATCACGGCGAGTTGATTTCGCCGGTGGCCCTGGCGGATGTTCCGCTTGCACCGGTGGGCGAGGCCGCCCCGCTGCATCGCGCCGATTTCGAGCGCCGCTGGACGCTGCTGATGGTGGCGCCAGCGGAGTGCGACCGCCTTTGCGCCGACGCGCTCTATGCCATGCGTCAGGCCCGACTGATGCAGGGCAAGGAGCAGGGGCGGGTGGCGCTGGGGTGGCTGGTGGATGGAGAGGGGCGGGCGCTGCCGGCGGTGCTCGATGCGCATCCCGACCTGCGCCTGGCGCGCCTTCCGGACGCATGGCAGCCGCCGCTCGCCGGCACCGACGCCATCCGCATCTATCTGGTCGATCCGCTGGGCAACGCCATGTTGCGTTACCGGGCGCCCCGCTTAGAAGGCGCCGACGCGCTGACCCGGGGGATGGCGAAGGACCTGGAGCGCCTGCTCAAGTACTCGCAGCTCGGCCGCGGAGGCGCATCGCGATGAAAGCCTACCGCCGCCTCGTGCTGGCCGCGCTGTGCCTGACCGCGCTGGTGGTGGTGTTCGGCGCCTACGTGCGGCTGGCCGACGCGGGCCTTGGATGCCCCGATTGGCCGGGCTGCTACGGCCGGCTGACGCCGCACCACGCCGCCGAGGATATCGGCGCGGCGCATGCAGCGGACCCCCACGGGCCGGTGAGTCCGGCGAAGGCGTGGAAGGAGATGGTGCACCGCTATCTGGCGGGCGGGCTCGGCCTGCTCATCGTCGCCATCGCCGTGCTGGCGTGGCGCTTGCGCCGCTTGCCCGAGGTGGCGGCAGGCGCCGCGATCGGGCTGGTCGGGGTGGTGGTGATACAGGCGCTGCTGGGCAAGTGGACAGTGACCTTGCTGCTGAAGCCGGCCATCGTGACCAGTCACCTGCTGGGCGGACTCACGCTGCTCGGGCTGCTGAGCTGGGTGAGCCTGCGCGCCTGGGGGGCGGCACGGGCCAGCCGGGGCTACGGCCCGATCCTGCGCCTGTGCGCACGCGTGGGATTGGCGCTGCTGGCCGTCCAGATTGCACTCGGCGGCTGGACCAGCACCAACTATGCCGCGCTGGCCTGCCCGGATTTTCCCGGTTGCCATGGCAGCGCCTGGCCGGAGGCCGACTACGCCAACGCCTTCCATCTACGCCGCGAGCTGGGCATGACGGCAGACGGCGAGTTGCTGCCGCTCGCCGCGCTGACCGCGATCCACTGGGCGCACCGCGTGGGCGCCGCAGTGGCCGGCGGCTTCCTGCTGCTGCTCGCCGGGCTGCTGCTGCGGCGCGACGCCGTGGCCGGCCGGGTGCTGATGGCTGCGGTGCTGATGCAGCTTGCGCTGGGAGTGGCGAACGTGCTGCTGGCGGTGCCGCTGCCCTTGGCGGCGGCGCACAACGCCGGCGCGGCGCTGTTGGTGGGCGTCATGGTGTGGATCAACTGGCGGGCGGGCGGCGAGGCGGTGTCGCGCCGGTCGCCCGCGCTGCAGTTCGCGCCGCTGCGGCGCGCAGAAAACGGGAGGCCATCATGAAAACCCTGACCCTCGCACATCATGGTCTGGGGCGGCGGGCGCACGCCTTTTATGTGCTCACCAAGCCCCGCGTCAATGCCTTGATCGTGTTCTGCGCGGTCATCGGCATGTTCCTGGCGGTGCCCGATGGCTTGCCCGATCCGCTGCGGGTATTCGCCGCCACGGTCGGCATCGCGTGCGTGGCCGGCGCCGCCGCGGCGATGAACTGCCTGATCGAGCAGCAGCTGGATGCGCGCATGGCGCGTACCCGCAACCGCCCGCTGCCCCGCGGCGAACTGCATTCCGCGGAAGTGCTGGTGTTCGCGGGCGTGCTGGGCGGATTCGGGTTGAGCGTGCTGTACCAGGCGGTGAATGCGCTGACGATGTGGCTGACGCTGGCGACCTTCGTGGGCTATGCGGTGATCTACACCCTGCTGCTGAAGCCGCGGACGCCGCAAAACATCGTGATCGGGGGTGCCTCGGGCGCTATGCCGCCGGTGCTGGGATGGGCGGCGGTGTCGGGCGAGGTCACCGCCGAGGCCTTGCTGCTGTTCCTGATCATCTTTGCGTGGACGCCGCCGCATTTCTGGTCGCTGGCGCTGTATCGCACCGCGGACTACGCCCGCGCCGGACTGCCGATGTTGCCGGTGACCCACGGCGCCGCCTACACGCGCTTGTCGGTGCTGCTGTACACCTGCGCGCTGTTCGGTGTGACGCTGCTGCCCTTCGCGATCCGCATGAGCGGCTGGATTTACCTCGTGGCCGCCGTGGCACTGGGCCTGCGTTTCGTGCACTACGCGTGGCGCCTGTTGCGGGACTACAGTGACGCCTTGGCACGCCGCACTTTCCGCTTCTCCATCGTCTACCTATCATTGCTGTTCGCCGCGCTGCTCGCCGACCACTACCTGCGCTTATAGAAGACCGCCTGACGATGCTCCGAGTCCTGCTTTGCGCGGCCGCACTGGCCGCAACCGTCCTCGCCGGGGGATGTTCAGATCCGGCTCCCGCCTTCCATTCCACCGATATCACCGGGGCAGACTATGGCAAGCAGTTTGCCCTGACCGACCACAGCGGCCAGCCGCGCGCGCTGACGGACTTCCGCGGCAAGGTCGTCACGCTGTTCTTCGGCTACACGCAGTGCCCGGACGTGTGCCCGAGCAATCTCACGTCGATGGCGGAAGTGGTGAAGCGCCTGGGGGCGGACGGCGAGCGCGTACAAGTGCTGTTCGTCACCGTCGACCCGGAACGCGATACGCGGGAACTGCTCGCCCAGTACGTTCCCGCATTTGATCCGCGCTTCGTCGGCCTTTACGGCACGCCTGAGCAGACGGCGGACGTCGCGCGTGAATTCCGCATCTTCTACCGCAAGAGCGGAGATACCGCCGGCGGTGCATACACCATAGACCACTCGGCCGGCACCTATGTGTTCGACCCGCAAGGCCGCCTGCGCCTCTACGTCCGGCATGGCGAGAGCGTCGACAACATCGTTGCCGACCTCAAGCAGTTGCTCGCGGAGCCGACGGCGCGACGGTAAACGCAACGCGGCGACCAAAAGGTCGCCGCGGGTTCTTGCATACGGCTGCGCTGCTTACATTGCCGGCGCCAGCAGACCGCGCATTTTCTGCATTGCCTTCGCCTCGATCTGGCGGATACGTTCTGCCGACACCCCGTACTCCGCCGCCAGCTCGTGCAGCGTGGCGCTGTCGCCGTCGGTAAGCCAGCGGCGTTCCACGATGGTGCGGCTGCGCTCGTCGAGCGCGCCGAGCGCCTGCTTCAGCCCGGTGTCCTGCAGATGGGCCCGCTCCGCGCGCTCCAGCACCTCGGAAGGTTCCGCGGCAGGGGCGGGCAGGTAGGCGATCGGCGCGAAGCGTTCGTCCTCGTCGTCGTTGCCGCCGTCGATCGGAATGTCGCGGCCGCTCAGCCGCGTTTCCATCTCCACCACTTCTTCCGGCTTCACGCCGAGCTGGGTGGCTACCGCCTCCACCTCGTCGCGGTTGAGCGTGCCGGTGTCCTGCTTGAGGCTGCGCAGGTTGAAGAACAACTTGCGCTGCGCCTTGGTGGTGGCGATTTTCACCAACCGCCAGTTCTTCAGGATGTACTCGTGGATCTCGGCCTTGATCCAGTGGATGGCGAACGACACCAGCCGCACCCCACGGGTCGGGTCGAAGCGCTTCACCGCCTTCATCAGGCCGATGTTGCCTTCCTGGATCAAGTCGGCGTGCGGCAGCCCGTAACCGAGATAGCCGCGCGCGATCGCCACGACCACTCTCAGGTGCGACATCACCAACTGGCGTGCGGCATCGACATCGCCGTCGTCACGCAGGCGGGTGGCGAGTTCCACCTCCTGCTGCTCCGTCAGCAGGGGCACGCGATTCACCGCCTGGATGTACTGGTCGATGCTGCCGACAACAGACGGAACAGGGAATGACAAGGCTTGCGACATGGGCTGAAGTCCTCCTCGACGCCAATTTTAGCACTCGGTGTTTGAGAGTGCTAAGGCCTGACGCGAGTTCCTACGCTGCCCCAAGGCTCGCTCGATTCAGTGAAGGCCGGAGCGTTGTTCTCGTGCAACAGCGAGTACCGAAAACAACGGCCCGTCATGTTCTGTAACGAAAGCTCCGTACCTTGCCCGGGCGGTTCGCCGTGGTCATGCGGAACGTTTCCGTAACGGTGAACCTGGCCGTCGCCATGCGAGGGTCCCGTCTTCAATCAAGGGGTATTACATGCAAAAGAAACTGATCGCGCTGGCCGTGGCCGGCGTGATGTCCGCTCCGGCTTTCGCTCAGTCCAACGTCACCATCTATGGCCTGGTCGACTTCGGCTACGTCTATACCGGTGACAGCGCCCGTTCGGGCGTCAAGTCGCGCAACGCGATTGACGCGGGCAACTCCGCCGGCAACCGCCTCGGCTTCAAGGGCACGGAAAACCTCGGAAATGGTCTGACCGCGTCGTTCGTTTATGAGTCTGCCGTCCGTGGCGACGCCAACGACAACGGCCTGTGGGGCAGCACGGGTTCGCGTCAGTCCTACGTCGCGCTGTCCGGCAACTTCGGTACGGTCGCGCTGGGCCGCCAATATGCGCCGCAGTACACGCTGGCGAGCGCCGTTGACGCGTTCAGCCGCGGTACTGTCGCGACCATCGCCAACGTGTACATCCACGAGTCCCGCCTGGACAACCTGGCCGCCTATGTGTCGCCGAACTGGAGCGGCTTCTCGTTCGTGACCGCGTATACCAACAGCGCCGCCGGCGACGAAGGTATCCACAACGACTTCGGCAACCAGTCCACCAGTTCCGATGCGCGCGCCTGGGCGATCAGCCCGAGCTACAAGAACGGTCCGGTCTATGTCGCGCTGAACGTTCACCAGATCCGCGTCAATGCCAGCGACGCCACCACCAAGGTCTGGGACCTCGGCGGCACCTACGATCTGGGCGTGGTCAAGCTCGGTGCCATCTACGGCGTGCGTGATGTCAGCGACTCCGTGAAGCACAAGCAGTGGGGCCTCACCGCCGTTGTGCCGGTGGGTGCTGCGGGCAAGATCCAGGCGTCCTACCTGCATCGCAAGAGCGACTGGGATGCCGCGATCAGCGACGCCAAGGTCAGCCAGTGGGGCATTGGTTACCAGCACGAACTGTCCAAGCGTACCGCTATCTACACGGCCTTCTCCGATATCAACAACAAGGGTTCGGCCAAGGACCTCGGGTCGGGCGCCGGCTACATCGGCACCGCCCAGACCTCGTCGATCAGCGGCAACTACCAGCGCGGCTTCACGGTCGGTCTGCGTCACTCCTTCTGATCGCGCCTGAGCGCGAACATTGCGGTGTGACGAACGGGTGCTCTGGCACCCGTTCCCTTTTCGCGCCGGCGGCGGGTGGAACGCCTCTTTGCCCGCCGTTCGGCCCGTGCCGGTCTCCCCGACATATGAATGTTGCAACCATGCAACAGGAACGGTCCGATGGGTCGCGTTTGCTGTGGTGCGCGCTTGCGTGGTGGCTGCGTGGGTCATCACAATCGCTGCAACTTCTCGTGCGAGAGGTAAGTCGGGCCGGCGCCAAGGCGACGGTCTCAACTTCAAATTGAGGAGAAATACATGCAAAAGAAACTGATCGCGCTGGCTGTGGCTGGCCTGATGTCCGCTCCGGCTTTCGCTCAGTCGAACGTGACGATCTACGGTGTTGTCGACTTCGGCTACAAGTGGACCGGTGACAGCGCCATCAGCGGCGTGGATTCCCGCTCCGCCATCGATTCCGGCATCTCCGCTGGCAACCGCCTCGGCTTCAAGGGCACGGAAGATCTGGGCAACGGCCTGAAGGCTTCCTTCGTGTACGAAACCGGCATCCAGGGCGACACCAACGGCTCCAGCGGCCTGTGGGGCGGCGCTGGCTCCCGCCAGTCCTACGTTGCCCTGTCCGGCAACTTCGGTACCGTGGCCCTGGGTCGTCAGTACACCCCGGCGCACGCCCTGCTGGCTGGCAACATCGACCCGTTCGGCTTCGGCAAGGGTACCGTTGCCTCGCTGGCCAACGTCTACATCAGCCCGGCCCGCCTGGATAACCTCGCTGCCTACGTTTCGCCGACCTTCGGTGGCTTCAGCGTGGTTGCTGCCTACACCAACAGCGCTTCCGGCGACGAAAGCGCCGAGAACGGCTACGGTGTTCCCGGTGGTTCGGATGCTCGCGCTTGGGCGATCGCTCCGACCTACAAGAACGGCCCGATCTACGTCGCTCTGAACGTCCATCAGATCCGTGGCAACGCCACCTCCCTGACGACCGACACCGTGAACAAGACCTGGGACCTCGGTGGTACCTATGACTTCGGCGTCGTCAAGCTGGGTGCGGTCTACGGCGTGAGCGACTCCGAAGACATCGTCAAGCACAAGCAGTGGGCCCTGACCGCCGCTGTGCCGGTTGGCGCTGCTGGCAAGGTCCAGGCCTCCTTCGTTCGCCGCAAGAGCGAAATCGACGGCGGCGACGACGCCCGCGTGAGCCAGTGGGGTATCGGCTACGAGCACGCCCTGTCGAAGCGTACCGCGCTGTACACCGCCTACGCCGACATCAACAACAAGGGTGCTGCGAAGAACGGTTCCTACGCTTCGTACATCGGCGACGCCACCCGCAACAACACCCCGGCTGCCGGTGGTACCGCTGCGGCTACCTCGGGCGCCTACGAGCGTGGCTTCACCGTGGGTATCCGTCACTCCTTCTAATTTCGCCTACCAGCGAAATCAGGGATGACAAAAACGGGCGCTTCGGCGCCCGTTTTTTTGTTCACTCCAAGTGCGTGGAAGTGGTTTCCTGCGCCTGGATTACGGTCAGGGCGTGACGATGCAACGCTCCTCTGTCGCCTTGCGCAGCGCTGCGGTGAGGGCGGCTTTTGCCTCGCTGCTACCGTGAATCAACCGGATTTCGGCGGGAAGGTGGCGCATACGCGTAATGAACCGCACCAGGTCCCGCTGGTCCGCGTGAGCGGAATAGCCGCCTAGCGTATGGATGCCCGCGCGGATGTGGATGCGTTCCCCGTCGAGGTCGACGTAACCACCTCGCGGTCCGAAAGTCTGGATGGCGTGGCCCGGGGTGCCCGCCGCCTGATAACCCACAAAGAGCACGTCGTGCCGCGTGTCGTGCAGCATCGCCTTGAGGTAATTCATCACCCGTCCGCCCGTGCACATGCCGCTCGCAGCGATGACGATGGCGGGTTCGCCGCTACGCGCGAGATGCCGGACGTTGTCGAGATGGTCCTGGTGGTCGTCGATGGCGACGAGTTGGTCGAAACCGAGCGGCTGGCGCCCGCTTCTGACGCGCGCGAGCGCTTCATCGTCCCACCACGGTTGCAGTTCGCGGTAGAGCTGGGTGAACCGGCTCGCCAGCGGGGAGTCGAGATAGATCGGTAGGTGCGCCCAACGTGCCGCGTACCGGTCGGGACGTGCCCTTTCCCTGTGCAGGATGTCCTCGAATTCGTACAGGAGTTCCTGGCTGCGTCCGATGCTGAAGGCGGGGATGATTACCGTGCCCCCGTTATCGAGTGCGTGCTCCACGATCTTCTTCAGCCGCAGGCGGCGGTCGCGCCGACCTTCGTGCAGCCGATCGCCGTAGGTGCTTTCCAGTACGACGACGTCGGCGCGCCAGGGCGGGCGCGGCGCGGGCAGCAGTGGTGCGTGGGGTGCGCCGAGGTCGCCCGAGAACAGGATGCGCTCCGGTTTCTCGCCCGGGCGGCGGAGATCGCATTCGACATAGGCGGAACCGAGAATGTGACCAGCACGCTGGAGGCGGATGCGGCACTCGGTGCCGTCGGCGCTGACGAACCGGAGCCAGCGGCGGTAGGGCAGGGGATGGAGCCGCGCTTCCACCATGTCGATGTAGCGTTGCACCAGTTGCGGATCGCGTGCGATGCCGAGCGCGAAGGCGTCTGCGAGGACCGTCGGCAGCAGCCGTGCGGACGGCTCGCTGCAGATGATCGGCCCCTTGAATCCCGCAGCGAGCAGCCAGGGGATGCGCCCGACGTGGTCGATGTGGACATGGCTGACGACGAGTGCCCGTATCGCTGAAACCGGCATGCGAAACGCAAGGGCATCCTCAGCGCCGCGACCGTCGGCGGCGGTTTCGGCGCCCTGGAACAGGCCGCAATCGATAAGGATGCTGTCGCCGTTGCCAAACAGCAGCTGGTGGCAGGAGCCGGTTACGCCGTCGCGGCCACCGTGGTGGATGATTTCAGAGCGCATGACACGATTCTATTTGTCATGTGCGCAAAATGCCATTTGGATTTCTACTGCAGCCGGCTCATGTATTCACGGGTGAACATCCGTTCCGGGAGGTCCTTCAGGGCCATCGTTTCGTAGGTGAGTTCCGATGTCTCGCCCTTCTTGAGGGCGTCTTCCATGATCAAGCGGGTGGGGCGGACGCGGCCGGCGAGTTCCTTGAAATCGGTATAGCGGCAGGTCTTCAGCAGCCGTCCGGACAGTGCGTAGAACTCTGCCTTCAGCGGCCGGTTGTCTTTCTCGCTGACCCAGTAGCGCACCTTCGCGTAGGTCACGCCCCGGTCCACCGCCGTCAGATCGAGGACGTGGGCCGACTGGCCATCGACGGTTTCCTTGCCTGCACGCACCGGATCGTAGTCGCCACCGAAGTTGGCGCGGGCGAGGTCGCCGTTCGCCACCTGCCCGGTAAGGCGTTGGGCGAGCGAGAGCCGCACCGGTTGGGATACGCTCGGCATGAAGATCCACAGATCGCGGCCCCGCATCAGCAGGGCCTGGCCGCGTTCCACCGCCGGTTCCAAGGTCAGCACGATGGTGTTGTCGTTGCCGCGCGACAGCACGCGATAGCGGCGGGATTCTCCTGCCTCGCCGGCGCTGAAATTGCGCACCAGGATTTCGGTCTGGAAGCTCTCGCGTGGGAAGCGGATTTCGTCGGCGAGCGTGACGATACGCACCGCTTCCTCGTCGGTAGCGCGCGGAGCCGCGTCCTCCGCTGCCCGGCTCAGGGCCGGTGCGGCCAGCGTGCAGGCCAGCGTCGCGAGGAATTTCCGTCTGGATCGAATGTGCTCGGTCATGAATGCTATCCTTATGGCGTTCTCATCACGGTGCAACCGCTGCAATGGCGATCGTCGAGGTCGAAAATGTGAGCAAGCGCTATCGCCTTGGCGACCAGGATGTCCAGGCACTCACGGACGTGTCGCTGGCGATCGAACCCGGGGTCTTCCTGGCGATTGCGGGTCCTTCCGGTAGCGGCAAGTCTACTCTCCTCAATATCATCGGGTGCATCGACACTCCCACCTCCGGACGCGTCGTGGTGGGCGGGCATGATGTCTCGGGGCGAACGCCCGATCAACTCGCCGACCTTCGCGCCCGCACGATCGGTTTCATCTTCCAGACCTTCAACCTCCTCCCCGTGCTGTCGGCGGAGGAGAACGTCGAGTACCCCTTGCTGCAGTTGCGGGAACTGACCCGGGCCGAGCGCCGTGAGCGCGTACGCCATTATCTCGGAATGGTCGGTCTCACCAAATACGCGGACCATCGCCCCAATCAGTTGTCCGGCGGGCAAAGGCAACGGGTCGCGATCGCGCGCGCGTTGGCAACCCACTCGAAGATCGTGCTTGCCGACGAGCCCACCGCCAACTTGGACAGCAAGACCGGAGAAAGCATTCTCCGTCTGATGAAGGACATCAACCGCAGCTCCGGCACGACCTTCGTGTTTTCCACGCACGACCGCAAGGTCATGAGCATGGCGGACCGACTGGTGCGCATCGCCGACGGCCAGATCACCGCGCTCGGGGCGCGCGCGAACCGGCGCTGGACCTTCGTGCAGGACCGGCGCTCCCCACACAACGACAACGAACAGGGTTAGGGAATGACCATCTGCAGGATGCGGGCGCTGCTCGCGATGTCGCTGGCCGCGGCCGGCTGTGCGATGGCGGCGGACGACGACGCCGAACTGGATGCGCTGCTTGATGTAGGGCCCGCCGAGACGGCGCCTGCTCGCCCGGGTAAGCTCGGCGGCTATGTGGAGTTCGGAGGGGCGTATACCCTGCCGGACCCCGGGCATTGGTCGCGTTTGCGAGCCCGCTCGGAATTGACCGCGAGCGGCTCCGGGCCAGGGTTGCGATGGAAGCTGACCGGGCGGGCGGAAGCTGACGGCGCCTATGATCTGGAGGACGCCCACTACAGCGGCGCGGTGCGCCGTGATCAGCGCGCCGACTTCACCGTGCGCGAAGCCTACCTCGACTTTTCATCCGGCGACTGGGAGTTCCGCCTCGGGCGCCAGCACGTCGTATGGGGCGAGATGGTGGGTTTCTTCTTCGCCGACGTCGTCTCGGCGCGTGACATGCGCGAGTTCCTGCTGCCCGAGTTCGAGTCGATGCGGATTGCCCAATGGGCGGCACGCGCCGAGTACTTCATGGGCGACACCCATTTCGAATTGCTGTGGGTTCCGGTCGCCAGCTACGACCGTATCGGCAAGCCGGGAAGCGACTTCTATCCCTATCAGCTACCGGCTGGCACGCATGTCACGGAGAAGAAGCCGGGACAAAGCCTCGACAACGGCAATTGGGGCCTGCGAATGAGCCGGCTCGTCGGCGGCTGGGATCTCTCCGCCTTCTACTACGCAAGCCAGGATGTTTCCCCCACGCTGTATCGCAGCTCGGTTGCCCCGACCTACGAATTGCGTCACGACCGGATCCGTCAGCTCGGGGGTACTTTCAGCAAGGACTTCGGCGAATTCGTGCTGAAGGGTGAAGCCGTGCATACGCGCGGACGCCACTTCAACACCGCAGATCCGCTGGCGCCTGAAGGCGTCAAGGGCTCGGCCACGCTGGACTATGTCGTCGGCGTGGACGTTCCGTTCGCGGATGTCTGGCGGTTCAATGCGCAGTACTTCTCGCGCATCTACTACGGTCACGAGGCGGCGATGGGGGTGGATCGCGATGAGCGTGGTGTGACCTTCCAGGCGGTCAGGGATATCGGCTCACGGTTCACCGTGGAGTTCCTGGCAGCCTCGTCGCTCAATCGTAGCGACTACATGCTGCGGCCCAAACTGATCTGGAAAATCGCGCCGGAGTGGCGGGGCGTGGTCGGCTACGACCACTTCGAGGGGCGGCGCGGCGGCATCTTTGGCCGCTTTGACGATAGCGACCGCCTGTACCTCGAAGTCCGGCGCTGGTTCTGAGTGAAGTTCAGCCCAGCACGAGCTGATTCTGGAGCAGGGTCAGTTCGCTGGGCGGGGCGAACAGCCGGTACAGGCTGCGGATGCCGTCGTCGCGTTGGCCCGCAAACTGATCGACCAGTTCGTCGACATCCTGCTGCGACATGTGCATGAGTACCGCGGGGGCGCCGACCCGCGGACAGATCCGCTCCGGGCCCACCACTTCGTAGCCCAGCATGCGCCGGTAGAAGCCGGCGTGCCGCGGATGGACCTCGATGAACAGATCGGTCATGCGGTAGACCATGCGGGCAAGCACGTAAACGATTTGAAACATCGAAGCCATGACCTCAGGGGAACTATGTTCCGGGTCCATGGCGAGGCGGGTCACTTCACAAGAGCGGCTGCCCGCCCGGCGGAAGCTGTCGATTTCCCGGCCGTACAAGGTGTCCGCCATCAATCCTCGATCCGAGTCGAGGCCGAGCGTAAGCGTCGCGAACAGGTGGTCGCCCTTGCACGCGACGAGCGTCGTCCTGCTGTCGCTTTGCTCGATCTCCGGATGATAGGTGCGGAGACCGCGCGACGAATACATGCGGTCGATCAACTGCCGGATGCCCAGTTTGAGCGATTCGACGCCGTCGCCGATGCGAATGTGGTAACCCTCGCGAATCAGCGCGAAATTGCTGTTCAAGCGGGCCGGTGTTGCATGGCGAGCCACACGGGAAGATGTGTCGCGATGCTGCGCTCTCGGAAGGGAGGCGCGGTCGTGGGCAGCATTGAAAGTCATGCGCGAAGCCATCCTTGTCATTTTTGGGGCCCGGGCGGAGCGCACCCCGAGCGGAACCGGCCGACAGGCGTGCATATATGTTTCGGCCAATGGGTCGGCAATCTATCGCAAGCAGGATGGGCAGCCTGTAAGAGTTTGTGTATTTGTTCCTTCGGCTCTCGCCGATATCTTCGTAGCATGAAAAAATGCGCCGAGGCGTATCATTGCCGTCTTCCAGAAACAGGGGTGTTCTCGATCATGAGCGATAAAGCATCGACGATTTGGGCCGGAGTCCGCGCGTTGGGTTTGGTGTTTGGCGTGCTCGGCGGGCTCGCCGGCTGTGCTTCCTCTTATCCTCCAGCCCCCATGTCGGCGGCGGATTCCGACTACAACTACGTCATCGGGCCGGGTGACAGCGTCAACATCGTGGTGTGGCGCAACCCCGAGCTGTCGATGAATGTTCCGGTGCGCCCGGACGGCAAGATCACCACGCCGCTGGTCGAGGACCTGCCCGCGCTGGGCAAGGATGCCTCCACGCTGGCCCGGGATATCGAGAAGGAACTGTCCAAGTTCATCCGCGAACCGGTGGTCACTGTCATCGTGTCGCAATTCGTCGGCCCGTACAGTGAGCAGATCCGGGTCGTGGGCGAGGCGGGCAAGCCGCAGGTGCTGGCCTACAAGCAGAAGATGACCCTGCTCGACGTGATGATCGCCGTGGGCGGCATGACCGAGTTTGCCGATGGCAACGGTGCCACCATCCTGCGCACGGCCGAAGGCAACAAGCAGTACAGCGTGCGCATCAAGGATCTCGTCAAGCGCGGCGACGTTTCGGCCAACGTCGAGATGCGTCCGGGCGACGTCCTCATCATTCCGCAGAGCTGGTTCTAAGCCGCGTCCCTGGGAGTTTTTACCTTTGCGCCACCAGCGCCAGCGGGTGGGGTGGCGCCGTGTCACCAGGACTGAATCATGGAAGAACTAGTAGGGCAGTTGGTCGGCTACCTGCGCGGCATGTGGCGCTTTCGGTGGTGGGGTCTGGCGTTGGCCTGGGTGGTGGGCATCGGTGGATGCATCGCGATCTACATGATGCCGGACAAGTACGAGTCGACCGCACGCGTGTTCGTGGATACCCAGTCCATCCTGCGTCCCTTGATGTCGGGCATCGCTGTCCAGCCTAACGTCGACCAGCAGGTGGCCATCCTCAGCCGCACGCTGATCAACCGACCCAACGTCGAGAAGCTGATCACGATGGCCGACCTCGACCTCGGCGTCCGTACTCAGGGGCAGCGGGAAGCGCTGATCAGCGAACTCACCAACGGCCTTCGTATCCGCGGAACCGGTCGCGATAACCTCTTTACGCTGGCTTATGCCGATACGCGGCCGGATCGCGCGCAGCGCATCGTGCAGTCGCTGGTGTCGCTGTTCGTGGAGTCGGGACTCGGGACCAAGCGCCAGGATACCGACAGCGCCCGGCGCTTCATCGAGGACCAGATCCGGAACTACGAGGAAAAGCTCACCGAGGCGGAGAACCGCATGAAGGAGTTCCGTCTCAAGAACATCGGGTTGCTGAGCGAGAACGGGCAGGACCACGTCGCGCAGATCTCGCAACTGGCGTCCCAACTCGATCAGGCCCGGCTGGAGCTTCGCGAGGCCGAGAACTCCCGTGACGCGCTGCGCGCCCAACTGGTGGGTGAGGAGCCCGTCCTGTTGCCGCAGACGCCGACGCCCTCGGCGGTATCCATTCCCGAAATCGACGGTCGCATCGACGCGCTCAAGCGCAATCTCGACGACATGATGCAGCGCTACACCGACCAGCATCCGGATGTGATCGGCGCCAAGCGGGTCATCGAGCAGCTTGAGAAGCAGAAGCTCGCCGAGATCGAGATGCGGCGCCAAGCCGGTCCCGGCGCCTTCGGCGCGCTCAACACCAATCCGGTCTTCCAGCAGATGAAGCTTGCGTTGGCCGAGTCGGAAGCCCGGGTGGCGTCCCTGCGCGCCCGCGTCGGCGAGTACGAGAGCCGTCTCGCCCAGGCGCGCGCCGCAAGCCGCCTGGTCCCGGAGCTGGAGGCCGAACTCGCGCAGCTGAACCGCGATTACGCGGTGCACAAGAGCAACTACGACAGCCTGGTTGCACGGCGCGAATCGGCAAATATCGCGGTGGAGATGGATGCGCAGTCGGCGATCGCGGAGTTCCGCCTGATCGACCCGCCCAGCCTGCCGTCCAAGCCCTCCGCGCCCAACCGCCTGCTGTTGATGCCGCTGGCCGGTCTTGCCGGTCTGCTTGCGGGCTTTGCGCTGACCTTCCTGATCAGCCAGTTCCGTCCTGCCTTCAGTGATGCGCGGATGTTGCGCGAGATCACCGGGCTTCCGGTCCTTGGCACCGTCTCCATGCTCGATACGCCGGAACGTGCGCGTACGCGCATGCGGGGGCTGGCGGCCTTTTCGGGGGGCGTGGTCGCCTTCGTCGGGGCCACCGGACTGGCCACGTTTGCGCTTCACCTGATCCAGCGGTAAAGCGGAGAGCACAATGAGCCTCATCGAAAAAGCCGTTGAACGACTCGACAAGCTGAAGCAGGCGGCGGGTGAGCCCGTCACCGCGCCACGCGCGCCTGCGCCCACTGCAGACGCCGCCGCGGAGGTCGACCGGATTCTTGCCGCGGAGGTTGTCGCGCCGGCTGTCGTCCCGGAGCCGGCCGCCCCAGTCGCCGGGCCGGCGTCGCGCACCATCGAGGTCGATCTCGCCCGTCTCGGAATGATGGGCATGGTGACGCCCGACCAGCCTCGTTCTCCCATCGCCGAAGAGTATCGGGTGATCAAGCGCCCCCTGCTGCGCAACGCGACGGCAAAGGGGCAGGCGGAGGTGAAGAACGGCAGCCTGATCATGGTGACGAGTGCAATGCCCGGGGAAGGGAAGTCGTTCACCGCGATCAACCTGGCAATCAGCATGGCCATGGAACTCGACTACACCGTGCTGCTGGTGGATGCCGACGTTTCGCGCCCCTCCGTCCTCAACCGTCTGGGCCTGCCGCCCGAGCGGGGGCTGATGGACGTGCTGACCGGCGAAGTGGCGGACCTTGGCGACGTTCTGCTGCGCACCAACATCGAAAAGCTGTCCATCCTTCCGGCCGGAATGCCGCACCAACGGGCGACCGAGCTGATCGCGTCCGAGAGCATGAATCGCCTGCTCGAGCAGATGGCCAATCGCTACTCGGATCGCATCATCGTGTTCGATTCGCCGCCGCTGCTCGTCACCACCGAAGCCCGCGTCCTTGCCGGCCACATGGGGCAGATCGTGGTCGTGGTGGAGGCGGAGCGGACGACCCGCGCGGTGCTGACCCAGGCGCTTTCCACCATCGAAAACTGCCCCATCAAGCTCATGGTGCTGAACAAGGCGCGCGAACGGGGCGCGGGTGGGTATTACGGCTACGGATACGGTTATGGCGCGGAAGCCCGTTCGGAAGCGGCCTGACGTGACGGCGCCGTGCCTCGTGCTCAGGCCGCTCGCGCTCGTGTTCGCGCTCGGATTTGTCAACGCGGCGCTCGCGCAGAACGTGACCGTCACGCCCTCGCTCGAGGCCCGGCTGAGCTGGACCGACAACGTCAATTCCGAAAGCAGCGGCGGCAAGAGTGACTGGCTCGCAGAAGTGTCGCCGGGTGTCACCATCACGCGTGCTACGGGGCGAATTCACGGCAACCTCACCGCGCGCTGGCGCAACGTCGCGCATACCAACGAGTCGGGCCGGAACGCGTCTTTCCTCACGCTGCAAGGGCAGGGTGAAGTGGAGGCGGTGGATGACCTGCTATTCATCAGCCTCAGTGCCGCCTCAAATCGCAACAATCGCTCGGCCTTTTCCGGGCGCAGCACGAACGACAGCCTGAACACCTCGAGCAACGACGAGACGCGCACCTGGTCCATCGCACCCCGACTCCAGTTCCACCTGGGAGAGGCCCGGGGCTCGGTCGGCTACTCGTCGCGCTGGCTCGACAGTGGCAGCGGAACCGTGGGGCGCCAGCGGCGCGGGGAATGGACTGCGCAGTTGTCCGATCCGTCCGCACTGAGCCTGTTCGGCTGGGGCGTCAACTACAGCCGCAGCGAATCGGACTATGGCAGCGATACCACCAGTTCCGGTGGACGCAAGGCGGGGCAGGAAAACGGCCGCGCCACGCTCTACATCAATGCAAGCCCGCAGTTCCGGCTGCGAGCCATCGGCGGCTACGAGTCCAACGACTACGAAAGCGGCAACGACGAGCGGGGAACCATCTGGGGCGGTGGCTTCGACTGGAACCCCACCGAGCGCACCACGATCTCCGCCACGTCGGAAAAACGGATGTTCGGGCGGGGCTACGACGTCAGCTTCAACCACCGCATGGCCCGGTCGAACTGGCATCTCAGCTTTTCCAAGGACTTGTCCTCCAGTCTGCAGGCCCTGTCGGTGGGTGGCCCGCCGACCCAGGAGGAGCTGTTGTGCGCCCAGTTGGCGAACGTCCTGTCGCAGGACCCGGCCGAGCGTCAGCAGATCTATCTGAGCTGCCTGAACGCCCTTGGCTTCGACCCCATCACGTCGCGGCGTACGGTGCTTACCAATGCCCAGTACGTCGATAAGCGGGCACAGGCCGGTTTTTCGCTCATCGGAACCCGCAACACGCTCGGTTTCACGCTCAGCCGCTCCGACCGTTCGCGCATCGGCGCCGGAGGCAGCTTGTCCAGTGAAGATGATTTCGCCAATACCGACAGGCTGATCACGACTGCGCTGTCCGCAAACCTGAATCACCACCTGTCGGCCCGGACCTCATTGACGGCCTCGGTGACGCGCTCGCGCTCCCAAGGGGCTACTGGAACCGGACTCGATACCCGCCGGCTGCTGGCCTCGGTCGGCTTGAGTACCGAACTCGGGCCGCACACCTATGGCGGCCTCACATATCGCTACCAGCGTTCGCAGGGCAGTACCGCAGGAAGCGATTTCACCGAGAACGCCGTCATCGCCAATATCGGCATGCGATTCTGAACCGGAGGCAGGATGTACGAGGCCTACTTCAAGCTGCGCAGCAAGCCGTTCCAGCTTAACCCGGATCCCGCGTTCTTCTTCGGCAGCCGCGGTCATCGTCGGGCGATGGCGTATCTCGAGTACGGGTTGCACCAAAGCGAGGGCTTCATCGTCATCACCGGCGAGATCGGCGCCGGCAAGACGACCATCGTCCGCAGCCTGCTCGAGCATCTCGACCCCGACAAGGTCATTGCCGCCAATCTCGTCAGCACCCGCATCGATGCCGACGACATCCTGCGCATGGTGGCCGCGGCGTTCGGCATTCCAAACCGCCATCTCGACAAGGCGGGGCTGCTGCTGGCGATCGAAACCTTTCTGGTAACCACGACCGCTGCCGGAAAGCGGGCCTTGCTGATTGTCGACGAAGCTCAGAACCTCAGCCCCGCCGCGGTGGAAGAGTTGCGCATGCTGTCCAACTTCCAGCTCGAAGACCACGCCTTGTTGCAGAGCTTCCTGGTCGGGCAGCCGGAGTTCCGCGACATCATGCAGGGCGCCGAGATGCAGCAATTGCGCCAGCGGGTCATCGCCTCGTATCACCTCGGGCCGCTAGACGCGGAGGAGACGCGCGCTTACGTCGAGCACCGGTTGCGTCACGTCGGCTGGGCCGACGACCCCATCTTCACCGCCGAAGCCTTTGCCCGCATCTATACCCAGTCGGGCGGCATTCCGCGCCGTATCAACAGCCTGTGCGACCGGCTTCTGCTCGCCGCCTACCTGGCGGAGCGCCACCAGATCGGCGAAGCCGATGTGCGCGAGGTGGTCGAAGAGTTGAAGGAAGAGTTCGCGGCGCCATCGCGCGTCCGCCTCGATCCGGATGAGGGCCACAACGGCACGCGACCGGCGATTGACAACGCGGCGCTGCAGCGTCTGTACGCGTCGCCCCAACTCGTGCAGGAGGTGGCTGGAATGGCGGCCTCCTACGATCTGCAACGCATCGAAACCCGTCTTGCAAACCTGGAGCAATCCATGTCGGCGACACTGGGCGTACTGACGCAGCTGTTGCAGGCCGTACAGCGCGAGCCGGTGAATGGAGAGGAAAGCCAATGAATGCGACCGCGACGCCCGTTGCGCCGATTGTCTGCGTGGTCGGCGCGCGGCCGAACTACATGAAGATCGCACCGATCATCCGGGCATTTGCGCAACACGCAACGCCACTGCCGACGCTGCTTGTGCACACCGGCCAGCACTACGACCCGGCGATGAAGGACCGCCTGTTCGCAGATCTCGAACTCCCGGATCCCGACGTCAACCTGGCCGTGGGCTCCGGTTCGCACGCGGTGCAGACCGCCGAAGTGATGAAGCGTTTCGAGCCGGTGCTCGATGAGCACGGCGCACGCGCAGTGCTGGTGGTTGGCGACGTGAATTCCACGCTGGCGTGCGCGCTGGTGGCCGCCAAGCGCCATATTCCTGTCGTCCACGTCGAATCCGGCTTGCGCAGCAACGACAGGAAAATGCCGGAGGAGATCAACCGCATCCTCACCGACCAGTTGTCGGACGTGTTGTACACCACCGAACGCAGCGCGCATGACAACCTGGCACGCGAAGGCATTGCCCCCGAACGGGCAGTGTTTGTCGGCAACGTGATGATCGACAGTCTGCTCGCGAGCAAGGCGAAGGCGGTGCCGCCCGCCGATTTGCTGGCTGCCGCAGGTCTTGATCCGGCCCGTATCCGGGACGGCTACGGCGTGGTCACGCTGCACCGCCCGTCCAATGTGGACCAGCCCGAAACACTGGGTCCCATCGTGGACGCGCTGCGGGAAATCGCAGCTCGCCTGCCTCTGGTGTTCGCGCTGCACCCGCGCACCCGTTCCAACCTGGAGCGCTTCGGTCTGGACAGTCGCCTGGATCATCCCGGCTTCCTGGTGCTGCCGCCCCAGGGTTACCTCGAAATGCTGGGGCTGATGGCCGGGGCCAAGCTGGTGCTGACCGATTCCGGCGGGATTCAGGAGGAGACCACGGCGCTCGGGGTGCCCTGCCTCACGATACGCGACAACACCGAACGTCCGATCACCGTCGAGCAGGGCACCAACACCCTGGTCGGAACCGACCCGAGCGCCATCCTCGACGCGGCCGCCGCCGTGCTGGATGGCGGCGGCAAGGGTGGGCGGGTGCCGGAGTTGTGGGACGGTCATACCGCGGAGCGCATCGCCGCCCACCTGGCGAACTGGCTCGCGGAACGCGAACAACGCGAGGCCAGCTGATGGACGCTGCCGAGGTTTCCCCGCGCGGAGAATTGACCAATGCGCTGACGATCGACGTCGAGGATTACTTCCAGGTGTCGGCGCTGGCGCCGCATTTCCCGCGTGAGCGATGGGATTCCGTGCCCTGCCGGGTGGAACGCAACGTCGACCTGATCCTCGGCCTGCTGGCCGAGCGGGAGGCGCGCGCGACCTTCTTTACCCTGGGCTGGGTCGCCGAGCGCTATCCGCAGCTGGTGCGCCGTATCTGCGCCGCAGGGCACGAACTTGCCAGTCATGGCTACGCTCACGAGCGGGCGAGCGCTCAGACACCGCAGGCTTTTCTTGCGGACATCGCGTTGGCGAAGAGTGTCCTGGAGGATATCGGCGGTGTCGCGGTGACTGGCTACCGTGCGCCAAGCTTCTCCATCGGCCTCGGTAACCCGTGGGCGCACGACGTCATCGCCGAAGCCGGTTATCGCTACAGTTCCAGCGTCTACCCGGTCAAGCACGACCACTACGGCATTCCCGACGCGCCGCGCTTCCCGTATCGACTGTCCAGCGGGTTGGTTGAAATTCCGGTCAGCACCATGCGCTGGCTGGGGCGCAACTGGCCGGCGGGCGGCGGCGGTTATTTCCGTCTGCTGCCGTATGCAGTATCCCGCTGGCAGATCGCGCGCGTGAATCGTGACGACCGCCGTCCGGCGATCTTCTATTTCCATCCTTGGGAGGTCGATCCGGCGCAGCCGCGCGTCAGCGAGGCATCGACCAAGACGCGGTTCCGCCACTACATCAACCTCGAACGTACCGAACACCGCTTGCGGCGCCTGCTGGGCGACTTCAGGTGGGGGCGTGCGGACGAAGTCTTTCGCGACGCCGCGTGAATTCGCGGCCTTTCCGAGTCTCGTCATGGACCGTCTGAGCACCACGATCAAGACCCTGGACGCGGCGGATGCGGCGCGTTGGGATGCGTTCGTCCTGCAGTGCCCGGAAGCCACCTTCTTCCATCTGTCCGCATGGAAGGGCGTGATCGAGGACGTCTTCCGCCACCGGACGTGGTTCCTGTACGCCGAACGGGCTGGGCAGATCGTCGGCGTGCTGCCGCTTGCCGAGGTCAAGAGCGTACTGTTCGGCCATGCCCTCACGTCGCTGCCGTTCTGCGTGTATGGCGGCGTGGCCGTCAGCGAGGGGAGCGGCGAAGCGGCCGCGCTGCTCGAGGCGGAGGCGGAGGCGCTGGCGCTGCGGCTTGGGGTCCAGCATCTCGAGTACCGCAACCTCACGGCGCGACACGAAGACTGGCCACGCCAGACCCTGTATGTCACGTTCCGCAAGCCCATCCTGCCGGGCGTCGAGGACAACATGCTGGCCATTCCGCGCAAGCAACGCGCCATGGTCCGCAAGGGCATCAAGAACGGACTGAGGGCGGATACCGACAGCACGGTGGACCGTTTTTTCGCCCTGTACGCCGATAACGTCTTGCGCCACGGCACGCCGGCGCTGCCCAGGCGCTTCTTCGCGGCGCTCAAGGAACGCTTCGGCGATGCGTGCGAAGTGCTCACCGTCAGCTCGCCCGAGGGGAAACCGCTCTCCAGCGTGCTCAGCTTCTATTTCCGCGACGAGGTGCTGCCGTATTACGCCGGTGACGACCTTGCCGCCCGCGACCTCGCCGCCAATGACTTCAAGTACTGGGAGCTGATGCGTCGCGCGTGCGAACGCGGCTGCAGGCTGTTCGACTACGGCCGCAGCAAGGTCGGCACCGGCCCCTACAGCTTCAAGAAGAACTGGGGTTTCGAGCCCCAGCCGCTGTCCTACGAGTACCGCCTGTACAAGCGCGCGGACGTTCCCCAGAACAACCCCATGAATCCCAAGTACCGTGCGTTCATCGCGCTGTGGAAGCGTCTGCCGCCCGGCGTGGCCAACGCGCTCGGGCCTCACATCGTCCGCAACCTGGGCTGAGCACCATGGGCCGGCGTATGAAGAAGGTGGACGAGGCAAGGATGGGAGCGGGCCTGTGAAACGCGACATCGCTGATCTGGCGGTCGCCACCCCCCCCTCGGGGGGGGCTGCGACCCCGCCCTCGGTAGCCCTGGTGTTCCTCGCCATCCTGGGCACCTTTGCCTGGACGCTCGGCTGGTTCGCGCCAACCGCGCTGGAGATCGGGTCCATCTGGCGCCGCTCCGATACCTATGCGCACGGGCTGATCGTGCTTCCGGTGTTCGTGGGGCTGGTCTGGCGCAACCGCCATCGCCTCGCCGGCCACGCCCTGCAGCCGAGGGCTGTGTGGGCGCTGGCGGCCGCGCTCGCGGGCGCCGGGTGGCTGCTGGGGCAGGTCGCGAGTGTTGCGGCCGCCACGCATTTCTTCCTGGTCGCACTGCTCGTCGCCACCCTTGCGGGCCTGCTCGGGCCGGCGTTGATGCGTCCGCTTCTGTTCCCGGTGCTGTTCCTGTTCTTCGGCGTGCCGATCGGCGACTTCATGTTGCCGACGCTGATGAGCTACACCGCGGACGTGACCGTGTGGGCGCTGCGCGTGAGCGGCATCCCGGTGTACCAGGAAGGCCTGCATTTCGTCGTGCCCAACGGGCGTTGGTCCGTCGTGGAAGCCTGCAGCGGCATTCGTTACCTGATCGCGTCGCTTACCGTCGGGGCGCTCTATGCCTATCTCAGCTACCGCAGCCTGAAACGCCGCCTGATGTTCATGCTGGTGGCGCTGCTGGTACCGATCGTTGCGAACTGGGCGCGGGCCTACATGATCGTGCTGCTGGGCTACCTGTCGGACAACCGCCTCGCCGCCGGCGTCGATCACCTGATCTACGGCTGGGTGTTCTTCGGGGTCGTCATCTTCCTGATGTTCGGTATCGGCAACCGTTGGCACGAGCCGGCCGCAGCGGTCGTCGCCGGGCCGGTCGTGCCCGCGCCGTCCTCCCCGCGGCGTTGGCTGGCACTGCTGCCGTTGCTTGCCGTGGCGCCGCTGTTCCACACAGCCGAAAGCGTTCTGACGCGGCCGGTAGCGCCTTTCGCATTGACCCTGACCCTGCCCCCGGCGGCTGAAGGCTGGTCGTCGGCCGCGGGCCGTGAAGGTGTGATCTACCGTCCCAGCTACAGCGGCCAGCGGGCTGAAGCGGTGGCGACCTATCGTCCGCCGCAGGGTCTGCCGGTGACGCTGTATGTGGCGGTTTTTGCCGATCAGGGCGAGGGGGCGGAGATGGTGACCTGGGGCAACGGGCTTGCGCAGCCCGGCTCGCACCAGGTTTTGGTCATGGAGCGCAGCCCCGCCGAAAGCGGCGGGCGCAGTTACCGCCGCGCTACCGTCAGCGCCGAAGGCGAACGCGTCCGTGTGTGGCAAACCTATCTCTTCGATGGCCGCAGCGTCACGAACGACATCGAACTCAAGCTCCGCCTGGCAGCCGCCCGGCTGTCGGGCCGCGCGGACCTCAGCGCGGTGGTGATCGCGATGGCGCCCGAAGGCGATGACAACGGCGCGGATGAAGCCATTGCGGCGCTGCTCGCGCAGTACCAGGACGGGATTGTCACCGCCATCCGCCAAGCGGAGCGCGCACGATGAACGATCGCCGCCCGCTGATCATGCATGTGGTGTACAGCTTCGATGTCGGCGGGCTCGAGAACGGGGTCGTCAACCTGATCAACCGGCTGCCCGAAGATGATTTCCGTCACAGCGTCGTCGCGCTGACCCGCTGCGCTCCGGCCTTTTGCGAACGCGTTACGCGCCGCGATGTGGACTTCATCTCGCTGCACAAGCCGCAGGGGCACGGCATCCAGCTCTATCCCGCGCTCTACCGGCTGTTCCGCACGCGTCGGCCGGCGGTGGTGCACACCCGCAACCTGGCCGCGCTGGAAGCGGTGGTGCCGGCTTGGGCCGCGCGGGTCCCGGTCCGCATTCATGGTGAGCACGGCTGGGACGCCTCCGATCCCGATGGACGCAGCCGCAAGTTCCAGTGGATGCGTCGGCTCTACACCCCTTTCGTCAGCCGCTACGTGGCCCTGTCCGGCCATCTGGAGCGTTATCTGCACGACGCGGTGGGTATTTCCCCGGCGCGCATCGAACGCATCTGCAACGGCGTCGATACGCGCCGCTTCCAGGTCGCTCGCCCCCGCGCCCTTATCGCCGGCGCACCCGTAGGGGCGGATGGCGAGATCGTGGTTGGCACGGTCGGCCGCCTGCAGACGGTCAAGGACCAGGTCAATCTCGTCCGGGCTTTTGCGCTCGCCTTGCAGCAGGCGCCGGACGTGACGGGAGCGCGCCTGGTGATTGCCGGCGATGGGCCCCAGCGCGCCCAGGTCGAGGCCGAGATCGCACGGAGCGGCATCGGCGAGCGGGTGTGGCTCGCCGGTGAGCGCAAGGATGTCCCGGATGTCATGCGGGGGCTGGACGTCTTCGTGTTACCGTCGCTTGCCGAGGGCATTTCGAACACCATCCTGGAAGCGATGGCCTGCGGGCTGCCGGTGCTGGCCACCGATGTAGGCGGCAATGCGGAGCTGGTCGCGGCCGGGGACACCGGAGAGCTGGTGCCGCCGGCCGACAGCCAGGCGATGGCCACTGCCTTGATCGCCTACCTGCGCGACCCGGCGCTGCGCCGGCGTCACGGCGATGCCGGACGGCGGCGCGCGGAAGCAGTGTTCAGCCTGGACGGCATGATCAACCGTTACCACGCCCTGTACGACAACCTGCTTGCGGCGGCCGGCCAGCCGCGCGAAGCCGTCGGCAACCCGACCTGACGAGAGGAAGACCCTAAGCATGTGCGGAATCGCCGGCCTGTTCGATACCCGGGGCAAACGCGACTTCGACCGCGGCCTGATGTCGCGCATGAACGACATCCAGCATCATCGCGGCCCGGACGAGGGCGGATATCACTTCGAGCCGGGGGTTGCGCTCGCCCACCGGCGCCTGTCCATCATCGACCTTGCCACCGGGCAGCAGCCGCTGTTCAACGAGGACGGCTCGGTCGCGGTGGTGTTCAACGGCGAGATCTACAACTTCCAGGAACTGGTGCCGGAGCTTGAAGCCCTCGGCCACGTGTTTCACACCCGCAGCGACACCGAAGTCATCGTCCATGCGTGGGAGGCCTGGGGCGAAGCCTGCGTGCACCGCTTCCGCGGCATGTTCGCCTTCGTGCTCCACGACCGTCAGCGCGAAACCCTGTTCCTCGCGCGCGACCGTCTCGGGGTCAAGCCGTTGTTCTATGCCCTGCTGGCCGACGGCACGCTGGCCTTCGGCTCCGAACTGAAGGTGCTGATGCAGCACCCGGGGCTCGATCGCCGCATCGATCCGCTGGCGGTGGAGGAGTACTTCGCGCTCGGCTACATCGCAGAGCCGCGCACCATCTTCGAAGGCGCCCGCAAGCTCGGACCGGGCGAAAGCCTTTGCATCCGGCGTGGTCAGCCGGTCGTGGCGCCCACGCGCTACTGGGATGTCCGCTTCACGCTCGACAATCCCCTGTCGCTCGGCGACGCCTGCGCCGAACTCACCGAACGCCTGCGCGAATCGGTGCGGCTGCGCATGATCTCCGAGGTGCCGCTGGGCGCCTTCCTGTCCGGCGGGGTGGATTCGAGCGCGGTGGTGGCCACCATGGCAGCGCTGAGCGACGCCCCGGTAAACACCTGCTCGATCGGCTTCGCGGATCCGCGCTTCAACGAGTCCGAGTTCGCACGCATGGTGGCGGAGCGTTATCGCACCAACCACCATGTGGAGACGGTCGAGTCCGACGACTTCGACCTCATCGACACGCTGGCGGCGCTGTACGACGAGCCCTACGCCGACAGCTCGGCAATTCCGACTTACCGGGTGTGCCAGCTCGCGCGCAAACACGTCACGGTTGCACTGTCCGGCGATGGCGGCGACGAGAGCCTTGGGGGCTACCGCCGCTACCGCTTGCACCTGATGGAGGAGCGGATGCGCTCGGCGCTGCCGCTGGGGGTGCGCCAACCCCTGTTCGGGCTGCTCGGCCGCTTGTACCCCAAGGCCGACTGGGCGCCGCGCGTGTTCCGCGCCAAGACCACCTTCCAGGCCCTCGCGCGCGACGCGGTTGAAGCCTATTTCCACTCGGTTTCCATTCTGCGGCGCGATATGCGCAGCCAGCTGTTCTCCGCGTCCTTCCGGGCCCAGCTCGGCGGTTACGACGCGATCGAGGTCTTCCGCCGCCACGCCGCCGCGGCCGGCACCGACGACCCGCTCGCATTCATCCAGTACCTCGACCTCAAGACCTACCTGGTCGGCGACATCAACACCAAGGTCGACCGCGCCAGCATGGCGCACTCACTGGAAGTGCGCGAGCCGCTGATGGATCATCCGCTGGTGGAGTGGCTTGCAACCTTGCCCTCGGCGCTGAAGATGAAGGGCGGGGAGGGCAAGTACGTGTTCAAGCGCGCGATGGAGCCGATGCTGCCGCACGATGTGCTGTATCGGCCCAAGATGGGCTTTTCGGTACCGCTCGCGCGCTGGTTCCGGGGCCCGCTCAAGCAGCGCGTGCGTGAGGCGGTGCTGGGCGGCACGCTCGCATCCACCGGCATTTTCAACCGGCCCTATCTCGAACACCTGCTCGATGCGCATCAGTCCGGCGCGCGCGATTACTCGGCCCCGCTGTGGACGCTGATGATGTTCGAAGCCTTCGTGCGCAATCTGGACCGCGCAGCGGCGCCGGTTGCTGCCGGCGCCGATCTTGCGCTTGCCTGAGGACATCCCGGTGCGCATCCTCCACATCCTCGACCATTCGCTGCCGCTGCACAGCGGCTACACCTTCCGCACCGCGGCCATCCTGCGCGAACAGCGCGCGCTCGGTTGGGAAACCTTCCATCTCACCACGCCCAAGCAGGGTTTCTCCGCTGCAACCGAAGAGGAAGCGGACGGCCTGCTGTTCCACCGCACGCCGGCCCCGAACGGCGCGGGGCTGGTAAGCCAGATGCGGCTGACTGCCGCGCGCCTGGACGAACTGGTGGGCACGTTGCGGCCGGATGTTGTCCACGCCCACTCGCCGGTGCTCAACGTGCTGCCCGCCCTGTGGGTCGCGCGCCGCCGGGGGCTGCCGGTCGTCTATGAGATGCGGGCCTCGTGGGAGGATGCCGCCGTCGACCACGGCACCACCACCGAAGGCAGCCTGCGCTACCGGGTCTCCCGGGCACTGGAGAGCTTCGCGCTTCACCGTGCAGATCAGGTCACCACCATCTGCGAAGGCCTGCGTGGCGATATCACGGTGCGCGGCGTGGCTGCCGACAAGGTCACGGTGATTCCCAATGCCGTCGATGCCGACAGCTTCCGCTTCGGCGCCCAGGCGGACGCGGCGCTGCGCCAGCAACTGGGCCTGGAAGGTTGCACCGTGATCGGGTTCGCGGGGTCCTTCTACGGCTACGAGGGGCTCTCCCTGCTGGTGTCCGCGCTCGCGCGTCTGGTCGAACGCTTTCCCGCCGTACGTCTGCTGCTGGTCGGCGGCGGGGTGCAGGAGGCCGCGCTGCGCGCCCAGGCGCAGGAGCAGGGCGTGGCCGAGCGGGTTGTGTTCACCGGCCGTGTACCGCACGCCGAAGTGCAGCGCTACTACGAGTTGATCGACGTGCTGGCCTACCCGCGGCTGCCCATCCGCCTCACCGAACTGGTCACCCCGCTCAAGCCGCTGGAGGCGATGGCGCAGGGGCGCATGTTCGTCGCGTCCGACGTGGGCGGTCATCGCGAACTCGTCCGCCACGGCGAAACCGGCTTCCTGTTCGAGGCCGGCAAGGTCGATGCGCTGGCCGACGCGATCACCGCGGTGCTCGAAAATCGCGCGCAGTGGCCCGCGATCCGCGCCCAGGCGCGCGCCTTCGTCGAGCGCGAGCGCACCTGGAAGAACAGCGTCGCCCGCTATCGCGAGGTCTACCGCCGCGCGCTGGCCAGCCGCGGGCGCGACATGACGCTGGCGGAGGCGCGCTGAGATGTGCGGCATCCACGGTTTCTATCGCTTCGATGGCCGCGCGGTCGAGCGTGCGCACCTGTCCGCAATGGGGGATGTCACCCGACACCGCGGGCCCGATGACG
Source organism: Azoarcus olearius (assembly GCF_001682385.1). Taxonomy (NCBI): domain Bacteria; kingdom Pseudomonadati; phylum Pseudomonadota; class Betaproteobacteria; order Rhodocyclales; family Zoogloeaceae; genus Azoarcus; species Azoarcus olearius. The sequence goes on along the minus strand of NZ_CP016210.1, from coordinate 3,686,616 downwards.
AAGGCCAGCACATCGAGCCGGGCGGACGCTGCGGCATCGCGATGCGTCGCCTGTCCATCATCGACCTGGCCGGCGGCCATCAGCCGATCTCCAATGCCGACGACACCTTGTGGGTGGTCTGCAACGGCGAGATCTACAATTTCCGCGAGTTGCGCCAGGAGCTGCAGGCGCGCGGTTACCGCTTCAAGACGGGGTCCGACAGCGAGGTCCTGCTGCACCTCTACGACCAGCACGGGGACGATTTCGTCCATCGACTGGACGGCATGTTCAATTTCGCGCTGTGGGACGCCCGTCGCCAGCGCCTGCTGATCGGCCGCGACCACCTCGGCGTGAAGCCGCTGTACGTGCACCAGTCCGCGAGCCTGCTTGCCTTCGCCACCGAGGCCAAGGCGCTGCTGGCGCTGCCCGGCATGCAGCCCGCGCTCAACCGCGAGGTGCTGGGCGACTACCTCCATCTCGGCTACGTGCCCGCGCCGCATTCGATGTTCGCCGGGATCCGCAAGCTGCCGCCGGCCACGCTGCTGTCGGTGGATGCCCAGGGCGTGCGCGAGTGGCGCTACTGGCGTCTGCCGCAAACCGTGGACCGCACGGTGGGCGAGGCCGAGTGGGTCGAGCGCATCCGCGCCGGCATGGAGGCCGCCGTGCATCGGCAGATGGTGGCGGACGTCCCGATCGGCGCCTTCCTCTCCGGCGGAGTCGATTCCAGCGCGGTGGTCGCCTACATGGCGCGCCATTCCGACCAGCCGATCCGCACCTATGCCATCGGCTTTGAAGGCGGCGAGGCCGAGCAGCTGTACAACGAACTGCCCTACGCGCGCCAGGTGGCGGGGCTTTTCGGCACCGAGCATCGCGAGATCGTCGTCCGTCCGGATGTCGTCGGCCTGCTGCCGCGGCTGCTGTGGCACATGGACGAGCCGGTGGCCGACTCCGCTTTCATCACCACTTACCTGGTGTCCGAGTTCGCCCGTCGCGACGTCAAGGTCATCCTGTCGGGGGTCGGCGGGGACGAACTGTTCGGCGGGTATCGCCGTTATCTCGGCGGCCACTACCTCGACAAGCTCGCCCGCCTCCCACTGTGGTCGCGCCGACTGATGGCACGGACCGCCGGGCTGCTGCCGAGCGATCGCCACTCCAAGGTGCTCAACACCCTGCGGCTCGCGCGCGGCCTCCTGGCTTCGTCCGAACTGGCGCCCGACGACCGCTACCGCCACTACCTGCAGGTGCTGGCGCGCGACGACGTGGCTGCGCTGACGCGCGGGCAGCCGGGCGGCAGCGATGCGCTTGCCGCTGCCTTTGCCGCGGCTGGCAACGACGATGCGCTCAACCGCATGTTCGCGGTGGATGCCGAAACCCAGTTGCCGGACGACCTGCTGCTGCTTACCGACAAGATGAGCATGGCGGTGTCGCTCGAATGCCGCGTGCCGCTGCTCGACCGCGCCCTGGTCGAACTCGCCGCGTCCATTCCGGAAAGCCTCAAGGTCCGCAACGGACGCCTCAAGCACCTGATGAAGTCGGCGCTCGCCGATGTGTTGCCGCCCGACATCCTCGACCGCCGCAAGCGCGGTTTCGGTACGCCGATGGGCGCGTGGCTGAAGCAGCAACTGGCGCCGGTGCTGCGCCGCCTGCTCGCCGCCGATGTCGTGCGCGACCGCGGTCTGTTCGACCCCGCGGTCGTGGCCCGCCTGGTGGCCGACCACGAGGCCGCGCGGATCGACGGTACCGATGCCTTGCTCGCGCTGATGAATCTTGAAATCTGGAGCCGCGTGCATCTCGACCGCCACAGCGTCGACGATGTCACCGCGGAGTTGAAGAGCCTGGTCGCATGAAGATCCTCTACGTCTGCCATCGCTTTCCCTTCCCGCCCAAGCGGGGCGGAAAGATCCGGCCGTTCAACATGATCCGCCACCTGTCGCAGCGGCATCAGGTGACGGTGTGCTCGCTCGCGCGCAGTGAGGCCGAGGCCGAGGAAGGGCGCGGCATCGCGCCGCATTGCGCGGGGTACGAAATGGGGCGGGTGTCCAATCCGGTCCAGGTCATCCGCATGGTGGCGCGGCTGCCGACGCCGGTCCCCTCGTCCATGGGCTTTTTCTACTCGCCTGATCTCGCGCGTCGCATCAAGGCGCTGATCGCGCGCGAAGCCTTCGACCTGATCTTCGTGCATTGCTCGTCGGTGGCACAGTACGTGGCCGACGTGCGCGGCATTCCCAAGATTCTCGACTTTGGCGACATGGATTCGCAAAAGTGGCTCGAGTACGTCCACTACAAGCCTTTTCCGCTCAAGTTCGGCTACTGGCTGGAAGGCATCAAGATGGAGCGCGAGGAGAAACGCCTCGCCGCGCGCTTCGACCTGTGCACCGCCACGACGCGCGCCGAGTGGGAAACGCTGGAAGCCTACGGCACCGGTGTCTCTACGGACTGGTTTCCCAACGGCGTCGACGCCGAGTATTTCAAGCCGGACGGCGGTGGCTACGATGAAGACACCATCAGCTTCATCGGACGCATGGACTATTACCCCAACCAGGAGGCGATGTTCCGCTTCTGCGACACCGTGTGGCCGCTGCTGCGTGAGCGCCGCCCGGGCATGAAGCTGCTCATCGTGGGCGCCGACCCCTCGCCCGCGGTGGCCAAGCTGGGCGAACTGCCGGGCGTGACGGTCACCGGTTCGGTGCCGGACGTGCGGCCTTACGTGCTGCGCTCGGCAGCGATGGTGGCGCCGCTGGCGATTGCCCGTGGCACCCAGAACAAGATCCTCGAAGCGATGGCGATGGGCGTTCCGGTGATTTCCAGCCGCATCGCCGCCGGTGGTGTCGATGCCCTGGAAGGGGAGCATCTCCTCGTCGCCGATACCCCGGTGGAGTATGCTGAGGCGATTTTGCGGGTGCTGCAGGCACCGGCGGAGCGCGAGCGACTGGCGCGTGCCGGACGGGCCCGCATGCTGTCGCATCACGCTTGGCCGCGCTCGATGGAACGCCTGGACGGCATCATCGGGCGCTGCCTGAAGGAATTTCACGGTAACGAGGAAACGACGCAATGAAGATCAGCATTTTCGGCCTGGGCTATGTCGGCGCGGTATCGCTCGCCTGCCTTGCGCGCGACGGCCACCAGGTTGTGGGCGTGGATATCGACGCCACCAAGCTCGAACTCATCCGCTCCGGCACCACGCCGGTGGTTGAAGAAGGCATGGTGGAGCTGATGGCGAACGTCGCCGCCAGCGGCCGTGTGAGCGTCACCACCGATGTGCGCCAGGCGGTCCTCGATACCGAAATCTCGTTGATCTGCGTCGGCACGCCGTCCGCCCCCAATGGCAGCCAGGACCAGGGCGCGGTGCTGCGGCTGGCACGTGACCTCGGCCGCGCGCTGGCCGAGAAGTCTGCACCGCACGTGCTGGTGTTCCGCTCCACGCTGGTGCCCGGCACGGTCGAGGGCAGCCTCAAGCCGATCATCGAAACCGAATCCGGCAAGCGCGACGGCGAGGATTTCCACCTCTGCTTCCAGCCGGAGTTCCTGCGCGAGGGCTCGTCGATCCGCGACTACGACAAGCCGCCGTTTACCGTGGTCGGCGCCAACCACGCCTACCCGGCCGAACGCCTGCGCGAGCTGTTCGGCCATCTGCCGTGCAAGTTCCTCGAAACCTCGGTGCGCGCGGCCGAGATGATGAAGTACTGCTGCAACAACTTCCACGCGCTGAAGATCACCTTCGCCAACGAGACCGCGCGCCTGTGCAGCGCGCTTGGGGTCAATCCGTTCGAGGTCATGGAACTGGTGTGCCAGGACACCCAGCTCAACATCTCGCCGGCCTACCTCAAGCCGGGCTTCGCTTTCGGCGGTTCCTGCCTGCCCAAGGACCTGCGTGCCACCAGCTACCTGGCCAAGACCCACGACGTCGAACTGCCGATGCTGAACGGCATCCTGCAGTCCAACCGTCACCACGTCGAAGAGGCGATCCAGAAGGTGCTTGCGTCCGGCTGCCGGCGGGTGGGCATGCTGGGCCTGTCGTTCAAGACCGGCACCGACGACCTGCGTGAAAGTCCGCTGGTGACGCTGGCCGAGCAACTGATCGGCAAGGGCATGCAGCTCTCGATCTATGACCCGGATGTGCAGCTCTCGCGCCTGCTCGGTGCCAACCGGCGATTCATCGAAACCCAGTTGCCCCACATCGGCGAACTGCTGAAGCCGGAACTCGATGCGGTGATCGGCGAGGCCGAAGTGCTGATCGTGGGCGTCTCCAGCCCCGCCATCTTCGATGCGCTCGCCACCCACAGCCGGCCCGAGCAGAAGGTGCTTGACCTGGTCCGCCTGCCCAACCCGCAGGCGCTGCGGGCCGAGGTTGAAGGGCTGTGCTGGTAAGGCTGGCGCCCGTTGCGCCCCGGCCCCGTCGCGCCGCGGAGGTCTGAGTGCGTCGCGTGCTACTGTTTTCCTCGCTGTTTCCGAACGCCGAGCAGCCGCGCCACGGGATTTTCATCCAGACCCGTGCCGCCAAGCTGCTCGACAGCGGCGACGTAGACCTCCGTGTCGTCGCGCCGGTCCCCTGGTTCCCATCGAAGTCCTCGCGCTGGGGGCGGTTCGCCACCTTTGCGCGTGTGCCCCGTCGAGAACGGCGGGGCGCGCTCGATGTTCTTCATCCGCGCTTCCTGTCCATTCCCGGCAGTCCACCCGGCGCCACCGCGCTGGCGATGGCGGCGGCAGCGCTGCCCGCGGTGCGCCGCCTGATCGCGGACGGCTTCGACTTCGACCTCATCGACGCCCACTTCTACTATCCCGACGGCGTCGCCGCCGCGCTGCTGGCACGCTGGGTCGGCAAGCCCTATACGGTGACCGCCCGCGGTAGCGACATCACCTTCTGGCCCGGCCGCACGCTACCGCGCGCGATGCTGCGCTGGGCGGCGCGGGGCGCCGGGGCCAATGCTGCGGTCAGCGCCGCGCTGGCGGAGGAGATGGCGCGGCTCGGCATCGAAAGGGTGAAGGTGCTGCGAAATGGCGTGGATACCGGACTGTTCTTCGAGGAGCCGCGCGAAGCGACGCGGGCACGCCTTGGGCTGAGCGGTCGGGTGCTTCTCTCGGTGGGCAACCTGATCGAGCTGAAGGGACATCACCTCGCGATCGACACGCTGCAAGCCTTGCCGGACACCTGTCTCGTCATCATCGGCGACGGCCCCGACGCGGCGGCGTTGCGTCAACGCGCGCGCGACGCGGGCGTGGCCGAGCACGTGCGTTTCGTGCCGGTGCTGCCCCAGGCCGAACTCCGTAGCTATTACAGTGCCGCGGACGTGCTGGTGCTCGCGTCCAGCCGCGAGGGCTGGCCCAACGTGCTGCTCGAAGCGATGGCCTGCGGCACGCGTGCCGTGGCGCCGGACGTGTGGGGGATGGCCGAGATCATCACCGAGCCGGCCGCCGGAGAACTCGCAACGTCGCGTAGCGTGCCGGCGCTGGTTGCCGCGATCGGGCGCGTGCTCGCCGGTGGCGTGGAGCGCGCAGCCACGCGCGCCTACGCCTGCCGCTTCGGCTGGGAGGCGACCACCCGCGCGCAGATCGAGATGTTCGACGAGGTGCTGCGGGCATCGCAGCCGGTACGTTCGCGCGCGGGCGCGAGGGTGCCGTTCAGGGAAGGGAGTGCCGACTAGTGCCGTTGCGTGACCTGATGATTGCCGGCCTGCTGGCGATCACGCTGCCCCTGGTCTTCCGCCACGTCTATGTGGGCGTGCTGCTGTGGACATGGATCAGCATGATGTCGCCCCACAAGCTTACGTACGGCTTCATGCACAGTGCGCCGATCGCTGCGGTGGTCGGCGCGGCGACGCTGGTCGGCCTGCTCACGACGCGCGACCGGGTGAAATTCATGTTTCCGCCGCCCTTGCTGTTTGCGGCGCTGTTTCTAACGTGGACTTGCATCACAACCGCGTTCGCTTTCTTTCCGGCAGATTCGATGGGCGATCTGGATCGCTTCTTCAAGATCGTGCTGATGGTGCTGGTTTCCGCCGCGGTGCTCCACACGCGCGAACACATCCGCCTCTTCATCTGGGTGGTCGTGCTGTCGCTCGGCTTGTATGGCGTGAAGGGCGGCATCTACACCATTCTCACCGGCGGGTCGGGGCGGGTGTGGGGGCCGCCGGGGGGCTTCATCGAAGGCAACAACGAACTCGCGCTGGCGCTGATCGTGACCGTGCCGCTGATGAACTTCCTGCGCCTGACCAGCCCCTACAAGCTGGTGCGGCAAGGGTTGGTCGCGATGATGGGGCTGTCCATCATTTCCGCGGCGGGGTCGCAGTCGCGCGGCGCGTTCCTCGCGATGATTGCGATGGCCTTCGTGCTGTGGTGGCGTTCGCCCCGCAAGTTGCCGGGGGCCATCGTGGGTGTGGTTGGCGCGTTCGCGCTGCTCGCCTTCATGCCTCAGTCGTGGCATGAGCGCATGGACACGATCCAGACTTATCAGGAGGATGGCTCGGCGATGGGCCGTATCCACGCCTGGCAGACCGCGATCAATGTGGCGAACGACCGAGTGGTCGGTGCCGGCTATTCGATGTACGTTCCCTTCGTGTTCGCGATCTACTCGCCGAAGGACAGCGACAGCAAGTTCGATGCGGGCATTGCCCGGGCGGCGCACAGCATCTACTTCCAGGTGTTGGGCGAGCACGGCTATATCGGCCTCTTCCTGTTCCTGATGGTCTGGTTGACCGGATGGCGCGCGGCGGCGCGCCTGCGCAAGAATTCGAGGGACAAACCGGATATCGCGTGGCTGTTCCAACTCGGTGGAATGACGCAGGTATCGCTGGTCGGCTTCGCCGTGGGCGGCGCCTTCCTCAGCCTCGCCTATTTCGACCTGCCCTATAACGTGGTGCTGGCGGTGGTGCTGGCGCAGCGCTGGCGCGCCGAGCGCGCCACCCTGGCGGAGAAGCCGGTCGAACCTCTGCCGGTCAAGGTACGGCCGACGTTTGCGCGGCGTCTTGTCTACTGGATACGCACCGCATGAACGCCTTTTCCACGCTCGCTGCGCTGATGTCGCCGTCGGGGCCGCGCGCGCGCCTGTCCATCCTGATCTTTCATCGCGTGGCGCCGCGCCCCGATCCGCTGTTCCCGGGCGAGGTGGACGCGCGCCGCTTCGACGGCATCCTGCGCTGGGTGTCCGGCGCCTTTCGCGTGTTGCCGCTGGGCCAGGCGGTGGAACTGTTGCGGCAGGGGCGGCTGCCGGCGCGGGCAATGGCGATCACCTTCGATGAGGCTATGCCGACAACCACGATGTGGCCCTGCCGATCCTGCAGCGCCACGGGCTGAGTGCCACCTTCTTTGTCGCCACCGACTTTCTCGACGGCGGCCGCATGTGGAACGACACGGTCATCGAAGCCGTGCGCCGCGCGGAGGGCGGGGTGTTCGATCTGCGGGATCTTGCGCTCGGGTGTTTCGATCTCAAAACCCCGGAGGCGCGGCGAGCCGCGATCGACACGGTGCTGACCGCAATCAAGCACCGCCCACCGGAGGAGCGCACGCGGGTTGTGGCCGAAATCGGCGCGAGGGCGGGTGCTGCGTTGCCGGACGATCTGATGATGACCTCGGCCCAGGTTCGGCGTCTGCACGACGCGGGCATGGAAATCGGCGGACACACCTGCAGCCATCCCATTCTCGCGACGGCCCCGTCCGAGCTTGCGCGGCGTGAGATCGAGGACGGCAAGCGGCGTCTGGAGACGATCATCGGCGCTTCGGTCGACCTCTTCGCCTATCCCAACGGCCGCCCCGAGGCGGACTACCGGGCCGAACATGTCGAGATGGTGCGCGCGGCGGGTTTCAAGGCGGCCGTGTCCACCGCTGCGGGGGCGGCTCATGCGGCAACCGACCTGTTCCAGTTGCCGCGCTTCACGCCCTGGGATCGCTCGCCGATGCGCTTCGGCCTGCGCTTGATGAACAACCTGCGTCGCCTTGAACATGCCCAGGTGGGAGCATGAGCGGGGCGAACGCTCAACCGCCATTGGCGGAACGACCAGAAACCAGTTCGGGAGAGACTCCAATGCAGGGGGAAAACGAAACCAAGGCGGCGTTTCCCGTCATGGTGCTGGCGCACAACGAGGAGCGCCACATCGAGGCGTGCCTGGACAGCATTTTCCAGGCCGACCCGGGACGCAGCTTCGACGTCTACGTAATGGCCAACGGCTGCACCGATCGCACCGAGGCGATCGTGCGCGATTACGCGCTGCGCCAGCCGTCGGTGCATCTGGTGTCGATTGCGCTCGGCGACAAGTGCAACGCCTGGAACGTCTTCATCCACGAAACCGTGCAGGCCTGCTGCCCGGGCCGCCCGATCTACTTCTTCGTGGATGGCGACGCCCGCTTCGTGCCGGGTTCGTTCAGCGCAATGGAGAAGGCGCTGGCGGCTGATCCGGTGGCCAATGCCGTGGGGGCGCCGCCCGCCTCGGGCCGCAGCGCGGAGCATGACCGCCGCGAACTGCTGGAGGAGCGCGGCCTGGTGGCCAATCTCTACGCACTGCGCGGTCGCTTTGTCGAACGCCTGATCGCCGCCCGCGCACGCATTCCGCTGGGTCTCGAAGGTGACGATGGCCTGATCGGAGCACTGGTGCGCTGGGATCTGGACCCGCAGCATCCGATGGATTCGCGCTTCATCACGCCTTGCGCCGACGCCGGCTTCATCTTCGAATCCATGACGCCGGCCCGGCTTGCAGACTGGCGCGCCTACTGGAAGCGGATGATCCGCTACGCGCGACGCCGCTACGAGTTCGCCCTGCTGGGCGAGCGCCTGCGCGCGCAGGGGCTGGCGGGCATGCCGCAGCACATCCAGGAGCTTTACGCCGGCGCAAACAAGTTGCGCCTGACCTGGGACGGCATCTATACCCTGACGAGCTGGATTGCGCTGACCCAGATGCGGCGCATCGGCCGCGAGCGCGGGGGCGCACACTGAGGAGAACGCCATGCGATGCGTCGCGATCCGCTGGACCAGGCTAAACGCCCTGCTGGCAGCCCTTGCCGTGTTGCCCAATCCGGTATCCGCCGCCGATGCGCCACCGCCCATCCTCCGGATGGAAGACGGTCCCGGCGGCGCCACCTGTGAAGATTACGATGCCTCGATGCGCTTGTCCTGGGTGCGAAAAGGCGGTGACTGGGTGGATGCCAATGGCACTCTGCATGGTGCCAAACCGTTCGCCTCAGTGCAGGTCATGGGCGTGGGTAGCCGGGCCGTGGAGCTTGATCTGACAGCGCTGCTGAAACGCGCGGCGGACAAGAGCGGCTTTCACGGAGTGCTGATTTCCGGCATCGGCGGGCCTGAAATCGTGCTGGCGACGCGCGAGAACCAGAATCCCGCCCTCCGTCCCAGTCTGGTAGTGAAGACCGCTGACGGACGGGAGCAGCGACTTCCTCCGCGGGCGGATACCTATCTCAACTGCACCTCCAACAAGTCACTCGGCACCATGGAGTCGATGCGCGCGGGCGCCGGGCAGTATGCGGTGCTCGACTTCGACCTGGGCGGGGTAGGGCTGAAGAACATCCGTCAGGCGACGCTGGAACTGTACCCGCTCAACATCTACGGACGCAGCGCCTTGCTGTCCGCGTTTGCGCTCGACGGTCCGGTGCTCCAGCCGGCCCCCGCGCCCGAGTCCGGACTGGCAGCGCAGCTTGGCGAGGCGCGCCTTGCCGACAATCCTGCGGTGCTGTTTACCGAGACCTTCGAGGAGGCAGGGTGGATCAAGCGCTGGAGCATCTTCGGCGAGCAGAGCAAGGCCGAGGCGGTAACCAGTGGCCCGGGTTTTGCGCCGCTGCAGGGCAAGGCGCTCAAAGTGACGGTGCCAGCCGGCGGCAAGCTCGGCCTTGACCTGCGCTACCGTTTCCGTGAAAAGCTGGGCAAGGAGCCGGAAGAGGCCTATCTGCGCTATTACGTGCGTTTCCCTTCGGAATGGAAAACGCCTGTGGACGGCGGCAAGCTGCCCGGGCTGTCGGGAACCTACGGCCGCGCGGGCTGGGGTGGACGCACTCCCGACGGCTACAACGGGTGGAACGCGCGGATGCTGTTCCGGCGCCAGGCGCCCGAAGGCCATTCGATGCACGACAAAGTGGGGGTTGGCACCGAGTTGTCCGTTCCAGAGGTGCCCGGGGTTCAGCGCGAGGGGCACTTCACCTGGGCGGGCGGACACGCCGGCGTGCTCGACAAGAACCGCTGGTACTGCATCGAGCAGTACGTGAAGATGAATACCGTGGGACAGGCGGACGGAATTGTGCGCGGATGGGTGGATGGCCGTCTTGCGTTCGAGCGCACCGGTGTCATCTTCCGCCACACCGACAAGCTGAAGATCGAGGAGGTGTGGATGAACGTCTATCACGGGGGCGGTCAGCCCACGCCCCGCGACATACCGATGTATATCGACAACGTCGTGGCCGCCACCCGCTACATCGGTCCTGCGCGATAGCCGTGGGGGCGGCTAGCTGCCGCCACGGCGGGGACCGCCAGCGGTGTTCTTGTAAAAGAAAACATTGCTGGTGACGGAATTGACCAGGATAAACACGTTGTATTCGGGCAGGTAGCGCCAGCGGCCGTAAGTGCCGTTGCGCGCCTGCGCGGGCGGCGCGCCCGTTGCGCTGCCCGCCTTCCAGGTCTTGGTCGCCAGGTCGAGGATCATCGGCGCGCCGCCTTTCCATGCCACGAACTGGTCTGCCTTGCTGTCGTAATCGAAGCCGGGCGCCTGGGCGTCGTGGATTTCTCCGCCGCCGGCCTCCAACACTTGGTCCGGATAGGGTTTCAAACGGTGGGCATTGGAGTACGGAGCTCCCCCTTGGGTGACCCAGTCGTTGCTGACGACCCGGTTCCGGACGATATCCCATACCAGAAAGTCATTGTTTCCGACCGACCAGAACAGCTGGCGCCGACTATCGATAGCGGCCGTCTTATTGCCACCCACCTCATAGCGGGGCCAAAGGGGGCGGTAACCGAACCCGACCATTTGGGTCCAGGCGTTGTGATCGACGTCGTAGCGCCACAGGCCTCGCGCAGCACGCACGATGACTGAATGGCCCGCCTTATCGTAGGCGGCAGCGAGGCCGTAGCCTCCGGGGCGTGAACCACTGCCCGCGTTGTGCCACGTTTTCTGGGAAGGGTCGAACAGCCACGTGACCGAACTTCCACCCCCGCCGGGAGACACCGCGCCGCCCTGAGCGAACAGCCGCTCCACATGCTCAAGGTAGGCTAGGCCCCCGTAGGTGTGGCGCGAATTGGGCCTGCCGTCCGGTAGCGGGTCTCCGCCTCCTGTCTTGACGACCTCGCCCGGGCTAGGATCGGTCAGTCGCGTCCAGCGGCCCCCACGCAGATCGAACGCATAGATCTCGTTGCCCCAGTAGTCGTTGTGGCCGCCGCCCCAAACGAGCATAAGACGCGGCCCCGGAGCGTAAGCTCCGCCGCCCCATGCTTCGGTAATCCCGATACAGCCCATCGTTGCCCGAACCCCGAAGCTGTCTGGAGCGCAGACCTCCTTCATCTGGGAATTGGGGACCTCCAACCAGGAGTTGGCCGGCATGTCGAGCAAGGCCTTCTCAAAGGCAGTACCCGGCGGAGGGGTGTCTTTGGCTGACGCGACCGTCGTCAGTACGGTCAGTGTCAGCACGGGCAACAGCCGGCAGACGGTAGCGTGGACTCTCTTCACTGACTCTCCCTGGAGGCTCTGGCCCCAAGCTCGTGGGAGCCGACAACCTCCCGATAACAGCGGGCAATTGCGTCGGCCACCGCATCCCAACTGTAGTGGGCAACGGAATCGCGGCAGTGTGCTTCCGGGGGGGGCTTGTCAAAAAAAGCGAGTACTGCCCGCCGTATGCCAGCCTCATCCTGCGGCGACACCTCGCAGACAACACCCCTCATCAAGCTCAGGTCCATGCAATGCTCCCGCGTCATGACCACGGGGGTGCCGGCTGCTAGCGCCTCCATCACTGACAGTGGCATTACCTCGGATAACGCCGGCAGGCAAAACACCGAGGCCGCTGCATAAGCTGATGCGAGCAAGGGGCTTTCGTAATCAAGGGGGCCCACGTAGCGGACATGCGGGTACGCCAACAGAAGGTCGAGGTATCCACTGTCACCGCCGGGTAAAGGACCGATCAGTACGACTTGCTGGCCGGTGCCCTCCAGGGCCTTGACCAACGCAAGTTGATTCTTATGCGGACTGACAGTGGCCACCGACAGTACGTAGCCGGGGGCTACACCAAAGTCGATACAAAACTGGGCGGGATCTGCATTGAAGAAGCGACCGGGGATCCCGTTCGGTACCACTCGCACGCGTTCGGAGGGAATCCCGAAGGCGTCGACGATCGAGGTCTTTTCCATGTCGCCGAGCGCGATTACTGCATCGGCCCCCTGCAGGCAGCTTGCGATGTGGCGGTATTCGGTCTTCACATTCCATTGGGTCAGGCGGCCAACCAGCGCGTCCAGTCGCCGCGCGACCCATCCCAAACGGGCCGTCCAATGGGGGCGGATAAGCGGCGACACGACGACTGGTAGTCCCAAAGCGCGTGCCTGTTCGACTGCGCGGTGGTTGCCATTGATGGCCGAGAAGACGTGAACGATGTCAAAGTTGGCAAGCCGCTCCCGCACGGGGTCGATCAGCCGTGCCTCGATTCCTTGACGTTGGAGCGCAGCCGCGGTCTCGCTAACCTGGACCTGTAAGCCACCGCTGTTCTGGAACAGCATGGGATAGGAAATGATGGCGACTTTCATGCCGCGCATTCCTCGTAAGCCCCGCCGGGCATCGTAGCCTGATAGAAAGATTCGAGATTCCGCCTCCATACGGCGCGTGAGTAGCATTGCTCAGCGCGAGCGCGACCGGCCGCGCCTGCGACACGCGCGCGCACGGAATCCGCGAAATATGTCGCCACTGCAGTTGAGGCCGCTTCCGTATCGCCGAAGGGTACCAGCATGCCGCATTCCCCAACCACAACGTCCCGGCTGCCGGCCACATCCGTAGCGACAACAGGGATGCCACAGGCCATCGCCTCCGCGCTCGCAATCCCGAAACCCTCCTGCCGGCTCAGCAGTAGATGCACGTCTAGCGCCTGGAAAACGTTTTCCACGTCCGGACGGAACCCTAGGATGCGTATGCGGTCTGCCCACGCGCAACGCGACACTTCTGCGCGAACCTTCGCCTCAAGCGGGCCTCGGCCACATAAGATCAGATACGCCTCGGGATATAGCCTCTGCAGTCGGGCGAAAACCTCAAGTACCTGTAAGGGTTGTTTCTGCACGTCGAGGCGGCCAACGGCGCCGACGACTAGGGCCGTTTGTGGGATGGATAGTTTGAATCGAAGTGCTGCGCGCGCCGTCGGATCCGGAACAAACCGTTTGATATCGACAAAATTCGGGACGACGGACACAACCGTATTGTCCCGGATGAACTCGCCGTAGGTAGAAAGGAAGTGATCCAGTGCAGATGAGGACACGGCGTAGAGACCGCGGACGGACTGGAAAGCGTCCCGCATCAAGTCCGCATGCCACGGCGAAAACGCCGCTGGCGGGAAGGCGTTGTGGATACTCAGCACCGTCGGGATACCGAGGCGATGGCAGAGCCACACGCGGCTGCCGCCCTGTTGAGTCCAGGCATAGAACACATGTGCGAAGTCCGCTTTGAGTCGCCGGAGCCGAGGAAGCCAAAAGGTACGACTGAGGAGGTGATTGGCCCGACGCCATTGCCATTGTTCGAAGAAGGGCGGCGGGTTGAAGTCGAAGGTCGAGAACAGCGGATTCTCGTTCGACAGATCGTCCAGCCAAGGATGGCGGTCGGGGAATCGACTGGGAGCGAGTATGCAATGGTGACCGTAATCCGCAAGAAATCGCGCCTCGTCCGCCATCCGCAACTCCATCCCGCCGAGTTGCCCGGAAAGGCTCGTCAGTAATACCCGCTGCTTATTAGTGCCCGTCAATGCATGTGTGGTCATGTTAAGTATTTGAAGCGCGGTTCAACGCAGGCGCAGCGCGCTACCCAGTAGTTGCTGCCAGAGCCGCCAACCGGTGGGATAGCGCCACAGACCCACTGCGCACTCCGTCACTGCGCGACCGAACTTGCCTTCTCCACGCAACCAGCGGGCGTTCTCAATGAGTCCTTGTGGGTAGCGCTGATGGATGGTGGCGGCGATATCCGCTCCGGGCGTTTCCGAGAGGATGAGGTCCAGCATCAGACGTTCATAGTCAAACGGGGCCACCTTGGCGTGGGTCATATTCGAATCGTGCTGGCGATACAAGAATACCGATCGAGGTACCAGAATGAAGTCACTTAATCGCGCCAGTTTGAACCAGAGGTGATGATCTTCCTTGTAGCGCAGCCGTTCATCGAAGCCGCCTGCGTCAAGGAAAAGCGTGCGCCGTATCAATGTCCCGCATACGTGACAGATGGCCGTGCGAAGAACGTCCAGGTAGGGCTGTGGCAGGCTCACGGGCCGTGACGATGTGTAGGCTGGGCCGAAGTATCGGGCTGGTCGCTCGCGATTCTGGAAGAAATTGCTGTCCGTAACTCCTGTCGCCATGTCCAGAAGTTGAAAGTCCCCTGAAATTACCCCTGCGCCCGGGTTGGTCGGAGTCGCTTCCAGGCGAGTAGTGAGGCTAGTTGGCGTCCACACATCGTCGGCGTCCAGAAACGCGAGCCATTCCCCCCCTGCTGAAGCAGCTCCTGCATTGCGGGCGCCAGCGGGCCCCTTCGTACGATTGTTGATCAGGACCCTGACGCCCTCAAACCGACCACAGCGCTCCAGTACTGCGAGGCTCTCCGAGTCGGTGCTGCCATCGTCGACTAGTATGATTTCCAAAATACGAACGTCGCCCTCTTGAGCGCGTACCGACTCAACAGCCTCCTCCAGCAATGGCCCGGAGTTGAAGCACGGAATGATCACAGAAACAGTAGGTTGCATTTCGATGTGTGCAGATTGCATGTCATCGGGTTGAGGTCCCGCCGCGATAGGAGCGGGCTGCAAACGGCAAGAATGCCAGCATGCAGGCCGCCACAACCGCTCGTACGCGACCTTGCGCTGCAGTCGGTTCAAGTTTGAGTTGGCGGTAGAAGCCTTTAGATAGCGACCCCAGAGTCGCCCTTCCTGCAGGCGTATTCGCTAGTGCAAGCAAGGGTAGGAAGGCGTGTGGCTGATCGCTCAGGGCCAGCAGAAAGTACGGGTGGCTGGGTAATGTTTCGATGAAATTGATGTCCTCTGCACTTAATGCCTCAGTACTACAGACACTTGTCGCGCTTTTGAGGTCGCGCACGACTTGCCCGACATCAGCCTTGCTGGCTAGTACCCACGCTCGGCGGATCAGCGCGGCCCTGTGTTCGGCACTGCCTGGGTGTTGCGAGTATTCCGGTTGAAAGCGTTCCAAGGGTAATTGCTTGACGATTAGGTCTCCGATCATGCGGTCGTATTTCATCCACGCGCGCCGTTTGTCCGCGTGGGCGTGCACGGCCGAAGCGGGGCCCCGCGCCCCTTCGTGTTGCCGGAATATATAGGTACGGGAGCCAGTGAAAGCGAAATCTGCGAGCTGGGAC
Organism: Azoarcus olearius; assembly: GCF_001682385.1. Taxonomy (NCBI): domain Bacteria; kingdom Pseudomonadati; phylum Pseudomonadota; class Betaproteobacteria; order Rhodocyclales; family Zoogloeaceae; genus Azoarcus; species Azoarcus olearius. The sequence goes on along the minus strand of NZ_CP016210.1, from coordinate 3,671,116 downwards.
AACTCAATCAAGACCGCGTAGTCCTGTGAGCGTAGCAGCGTTTCTCGAAAGCGCAGGCCGTGCTCGAATAGCCGTGTGCGAATTATGCAGCCGGTGAGCATGAACGCGCAGAAGCGCATCAAATTCAATCGTTGCTGTGCTAGGGGCGCTTCGAAAATAGGGGGAGGTGACGGGGGCGTGGTCACTACAATGCGTCCATCGGCGCCGGTCCTGCCTAAGTCGTGAAACCCAAAGGTAAAGCCAAGGTTCGAGTGCGCTGCGAGTAGGGAGAGATGGCTTTCGATGGCCCACGGGTGCGCGACGTCGTCGTCGTCAAAGAACCATACGAACTCCGTGTCTATCATGGGGAGCGCCAAGTTCAAGGCAGACGCCTTGCCGCCATTCTCCTTGCGGAGATACTCCACCCTGTCACCAAAGGTCGCCACGACCTCCGATGTGTTGTCGGTGCTCCCGTCATCGATGACCAGGATCCGGACTGGCGGAACGGTCTGCGCCAGCAGGCTTTCCAGGCATTCAGCAAGGAATGCAGCCCTGTTGTAGGTCGGAACGACGACCGAGACGGCGTTCGACCGCATGTTTCCCTGATTCGTCATCGATGCGATGTCTCTAGCGTGAGTTCTCGAAGCTTGCCAGCTTACCGAAGGGCTGTCCGTGTCATGCTTGTCATAAGCGCCATGATGCCTATCTGGCCGGCCTGGGCCGCTTCTTTGCTAGCTACTTCTGCGAGAACGTGTCTGTCATTCGGCTGTACGCGATTCGTCGGAATTTATCTAGGGCTCTGTTCAACAACTGCTCAGCACGGGCACGAACGGCCCGCGTACGTCGCAAGAGCAGCTCCCTGCGGTTGTAGAAACCATACTCGTCGATCCAGTATTCCTCGGGAATTTTCTTCCAGCGTGGATAGCGAAAGTAAGGCTTCTGCTTCTCGGTAATGAAGTGATAGAACAACCATTCCGAACCCGGTTTGAAGTCACTTTTTCCCGGAAATTGCACAGCAACCCCGTTGGGTGAGTAGTGCAACAGCATGCTCTTTGCGATTGACTCCTTTGCGAATGTCGAGAAGAAGGCGCGGAGTCCGTTGCATTGCTGGCGATGCTTCACCACGTGGGTGAAACTGACGACTTCCGTTTCTAGCGTCGCAATGCTCTGCCCTTTGGCTAGCCGCTGATATACCCCAAGCGGATCCGATCGCGGCAGTCGACTAGCTTCGTCGAAGATAAAATTGCGGTGATCGCTCAAAACGGTTGACCAATCTGGGCTGTGCTGAAAGAGGTGGCATATCTCGGCGGTGTTTCGATAGACGGTGAATGCGCCTGAAATCCATTCTTTCCGCGCCGATATAATATCGTACGCCTGAAGGAGTTCTGAGGTGATGAATTCGGAAATATTGCCGAGTATCAGGTCGATGTCGAGGTGGCCCCAGTGACTGAATGTTCGAATGTGATCTTCGAAGATCAGGCCATAAGCGGGTTTAAAGTCGCAAAGCTTATACGGGGCGCGTATATCAGGTTCTACGCCTGTCTTAGCTAAGATGAGCCGCGACAGTTCCCTCAGTGACAACTTCATTAAGCGTACGTTCGGGGGAAGATCGGCGGGCAGGGCTAGATCGGTTACGAAGCAGAACAGGTAGTCCTCGTTCTTGCGACAAGATTGTAGGAACAAGTCGAGATAGGGGGGTAGGGCCCCATAGTAAGGAATCAGAAAGCAAATCCTATAAGAACTCGTTCGCAATCTGTTGTCCTGATCAAGCAGGTGGAAACCGTCTGGTGTCATGGGGTCTCCGTACCCGGGGGCCGGGGATATTCATTCGTTGCCCATAATTGTACGGCGTTGCGTTGTGCTATCGCGCCGTGTTCCGGCCCTGTAGCACTCAGCGCGGCCGGCGGTCCGGCTCAAGAGTCGGTCCCTACCCCGCTGCACGCTACCTCCCCATCAAGGGGCTTCGCGGCGGCTCTGCAATCCTTCATGAGGGTGCCTCCACACCTGGTTCCAACTAGGGCCATATCTCAAAAGAAACACAAGGGCCGCTGTCACTTCTCGCGCCAAATCGGTCGCGGAGGTTCTTCGGAGACGCCAGTACCACATGCGGGCATACGTGGACCGGCTCGCGGGATTCAAGACATACTTGATCATGCACGAACCGAACCCTCTCCGGTACCCGTTTTCGAGTGCACGCGCCGCCTCCGCCGTCTTCCGCCCGTGGTGGTGATAAACGACGATGTTAGGGTCGTAAAAGCCACACCGGCCGAACAACGCCAGTCGTCGAAGAAGGTCCGTGTCTTCCCCGGATTTGAACCAGGTGCCGGCGCCGAGTCGCTCATCAAATCCGTGGATATCCATGAGTGCTTTTTTCCGGCAAACAAGATTTGCCCCGTGAATCAGCCCCGAAGGTATAAACGCGCGCGCGGCCACAAACTCCGGAACATTCTTCTCCTGGATTGTGACTCTCTGATCGGTCGGGTCGTACAACAACAGTCTGCCACCGCCATAGTCGATTCTGGGGTCCTTGAACATGGACCAAACAGCTTCCAGGTAGTCCTCTCTCGGATAACAGTCGTCGTCCGTGAACGCAACAATCTCGCCTGTTGCATTCTCTATCCCTCGATTTCTTGCCCGTGCAAGTCCGGGAGTCGGTTCGACGACGACCCGCAGCGGAAATGGGCTGGAGACGGCAAATCGTTTCAGAGCCTCGTCGGTGTGATCGGTTGAACCATTGTCGACGACCACCATTTCCCAGTGGCCGGCGAACCGTTGCTCGCAGAAGCTCTGGAGTGTCCGCCGAAGTTGTTCCGCGCGATTTCGAGTGCATATCACGACGGATATGCAGGCATTCTCAGAAACAGTGTTCATCGAGACTCCCTGAAATACCATCCGCTCGGAGTTCTGGGTCGATAAGCATTCCGTAGCCTCGCTTCGCCGTTCGCCGGGTGTTGGCCTCTTCGTTTGGTGCCGGCCACCTTCAGGTGGTCTGTTGACGCCCGCTGATCTGGACCGGGGACTTGGAGGCCGCACGAGTCCTTGCGGGTGGGTCGAGAGCCGAACTTCTGGCTGTCGCCGGCGCGGGCCGTTTGGAAGCGAAACGAGAGTGAACTTCGAGGGGGACGGCAGAAGGTTGTGGGGGACGCCCCCGCTTATTGCTCGACAACCCCGGGCCGGGAGGGCGTAACGTGGCCCTCCTCCCCGGCAAGTTGCCGAGCCCTGTACATCGCCTCAGAAAGATCCGTTGCGTTCCTGCAGAGGTGACTGCCGGTGTTCCACGTCGTCCTCAGGTTGGAGATCTTTCCGTACGAGTTATCGAGAACGACGTGAGGTATTCCCATAAGGCAACACAGGATATGGGCGTGTAGCCGGTCGGTTATGACGACCCGGCCGCTCGCAAGCAGGCGGCTTCCACGCCTTACGCGATCAGTGGCAAGTCGGTTGAAGATCGGGCGGTGTAGGGGCTGAAACGCCGGGCACTTGCGGGGGTAGCGACCGTGGAGCGTTGCCAGGGTTCGATCAATCGTGGTGATCAACGAGGCGGGCTCCGTCCGCCAGTCCTCTACCCGGACGTCCCGATCCTTAGAAAGGGCGCCTTCGTCCGATTTCCTCTCGTGATCTGTACGCAGAAGAGCCACAACCGCATGCTGAGGGGCTGCAGGGCGGGGATACTCTGCGAGATAAAGAGCCATGTCGGGACACAGGTGGGCACTGCCTGGGCGGATCTTTCGGGCTACCTCGAGGCTGACGATATCGCGCACCAAGAGGTGGAAGTCGGGGTGGGGTTGGAGGGCGTCGCACGTTCGCTGAAGTCCACCGTTGGATTGATAGTGGATGGACTGGGGCAGTTGAATGATGCGATTGGTCGGATATCGGGCCGCGATATCTTCCCGGTGGCGCTGGTGATGAGGCCAGAGATCACCGAAATTGCCTCCGCCCTGAATAAGAATGACGCAGTCTTCAGGGAGCTTCGGAAAACCCGCTGCGTGCGTCAGACCGATATCGGCGACAAATACGACCCTGCGCGAAATCCCGTTGTGACGCAGGAAACTGCGTAGACCGAGCCATATCGCGCTGTCGCCAACATTGGCGTAGTTAGGAAAGTCGAATATAGCCACCGGGGCACCCGGTGGAATGAGCGGCAGAAGAGCTTCGTCGATCAGAGTGGAATATCTGCTGTGAGACCTGCCGTCCATGTGCTGCCCCCTGTGGCGTCCTGGGCGGGACGCCACAGGGGCTTACGTACGGTCGCTTAGAGCCCTTGTGTAGCGTCCCCTGATCATCGCGAGAGTTCTTTCAATCTCGTAACGGAGTGGATGTCTGGTTATGAAGATAGCAACTACCCAGGACATGACAAAGAGCAAACCTGTAACACTTATCATCGCTAGATTGGGAAGCGACAACTTCTCCAGTTCATCGGCCGCGCACACGATGGCCGGTCCGATCAACGAGAGGGCGGCGATGCCGTATGCGGGGCGCACGTGCTTCCAAAGCTCGCGCGGAGAGAGCTGGATCGTCTTGCGTAAGACGTAGAGGTCTTGGGGGTACGCGAACAAGATCGATGCAGCGACCAGTGCGAAGACGGTGTAGTCAAGGGGTAGCCAAACCGATAGCAACAACGTTGAGGTTCGGACAATTTGAATGCCGGTCTGAAGGCGAAGGAGATGGCCCACCTGACCGTTGGCGATGAGTATTGGGCTGACCAATGCGAACGGGGCGCCAAGCATGGCGCCGAAACTCAGTGTGGTAGCCAGGAGCGATGAGGGCTTCCATTGCGCACCAAACATCAAGTCGATGACGGGGGCGGCCATCAGTGCGAGGTAGCCGAGCAGCGGGATGGTTATGGCAACGATCAGCGAGATTGACTTCGCATATAGATCGGCAGGTTTTTCCCCTGCTCGAATCCGGGAGGCGAGTATGGGAAAGTATGCACTGTTGATAAGTCGTGCGATCTGCGAATTTATGATGTTCAGCACCGACATGGCGCGGTTGAAGTAAGCTACCGCGGCAAATCCCAACGTGCGTCCGAAAATCAATTCCGGTGCGTTGCTGGAGAATTCCGAGAGGAGTGAGTTGATGCTGGATTTGTAGCCAAATGACACGACGTTGCGCAGTCCGGTCAGCGTCGGGCGCAACAGTGCGAATTCGGGTCGAATCAGGCTGAGGATGATCACATTCGACATCATTCCCGCGATAGATCCCCATGCCGGGCTCATGTAGCCCAGGCCTCCGAAGGCGCACGCGATCGTTGTGAGATGTTGAACGGCATTGTTCGATAAATTGACGAGTGCGACACGGCCAAATCGCATTTCCCGGTTCAGCACCGACATGATGGGGGCACCAAAGGGGATGAGAAGGAAGTTGAATGCGATCAGGCCAAGTACGTCTGCCACGCCCTTCCGCTCATAGAAAATTGCGAGCGGTTCGCGCGCAAGATAGATGCCGAGTGCGATTGCCCACGACGTCAGGAGCATTACGGTGAACGCGGCCCGCATGCGAGGCAGATCGATATCACGCGACTGGATCAGGTACTGTCCGACTCCGAAGTCGCGCAGGATGTGCGCGAAGCCGATCAGTGAGACGGAGACGGAGAAGATGCCGATCTCGTCGGGAGTCAGAAGTCTGGAGACGATGATTACGCTGCCCAGACTGAGTAAAAAGGTGGCGATCTGGGTGGCGCCGTTGATGCTGAGTGCTCTGCGGAGGGCCATGGTGCGGAGGGCGTAAGGTTGTGGCCCGCCTATTATTGGTTGTGAGTTGCCGCTCGCGCCAGTTCTGCAGTGGGTGCATCCTCGTTCAGGTAGGCGGTGAGCGGCTTCAGGACCCGGCGGGCGCCCGCTACGCTGAGGTGGTCATCGTCGAAGTACATCGCTTCATGATCGATGACAGCGCGGCAACGGTCGTTGTCGCAGAGCGCGGTCACCGGGTCGATGCGAATGAGGCGATCGCCCCAGGGAAGGGCTTCCAGGAGCGCAAGAGCATAGCGGTTGCGTGCGTCGAAGTAGGTACGCGGGGTGCCCGTTGCATACGAAGGGTCATCCTTGAATTGGCCTGCCACGATGTTTTGCTGGACGGGTCGGGGTAGCTCTGGAATCGGGCCAAGGACGAACACTCGTTTGCCGGCTTTCTGCAACCGGTCGACTATGGTGGTGAAGCTCTGCCAGATCAGTTCTCTGGATCGAAGGGCGTCCAGGCCCTGGATCTGGGGGATTCTGTCGGGTAATTGTGGATATGCATTGGCGTGGTCTCCGAAGAACGCCGCGCTGTACCGGAAGCCGAGCAACACGTTGCGGATATGCGGGGCGTTCTCGATGTGCTGCAACGCTTCGCGCTGCCAGCTGCTGCAACCGGGGGTCCGGCTCTGGTAAAGGATGGAGGGACCGCAACCCGAAAAGCTCAGGTGAAGCGCGCCTTGCCCCCGGGGCGCCAAGTATTCCGCCAGCGCATAGGCCGGTTCCACCGTGTGGCTGTCGCCAAACACCGCCCAGGTGACGTTGGCGTTGAAATACGTGCAGGCGCGGGATGGGGGCAGGTAGTCCTCGCCTTTGGCATGGCATTCGTCGCGCTTGGGGCTGGGTGTGGCGGTGGCGAGAAGCGCTTGGTGCTCGGCATCCAGGCGTGAGGGGAAGCCGGCGCTGAGCGGGCCGGTGAGGCCGACCAGGAAGAATGCCGCAGTGCCGACCAGCGACAATGCGAAGACGGGGCCACGGGCGATGCGCCGGCGGTTGCGGAAGGGGGCTTCGACGTACCGCCAGGTGACGTAGGCAAGCGCGAAGACGACGATGCTCAGCAGCAGGAAGACCGTTACCGAGGGCCGTTCGGCGCTTCGCAAACGAGCAAATGCGAACAGTGGTTGATGCCACAGATAGGCGCTGTATGACAGCAGTCCGATCATCACCACGCCGCGGCTGGAGAGGAGCCGACCCACCCGGTTGCTCTTGTGCGCGAACGCCAGCACGAGGGCGGTTCCCAGCGTGGGAACAAGCGCATAAGCGCTCGGAAAGCGGACATGCTCGTCGTAGGTGAATACTGCAGCCAGAATCATCAGCGCACCAAGGGTGGCGAGCACGGCGGATGAGCTTGACGTCACGCGATCGTGAAGCGGCCGGTCGGAAGACGCGAACGCCAGTACTGAACCGATGAGCAGTTCCCAAGCACGGGTTGGTGCAAGGTAGAAGGTGGCGTCTGGCGCGATGCGCGAACCCCATTCGCACAGCGCCAGCGAAGCGATGCCGATGCCGGCCAGCATCCACGCCTGGCGCCGCTTGCCGAATCGCCAAGTGAGCATCAGCAGCAGTGGAAACAGCACGTAGTACTGTTCTTCGACGCCGAGGCTCCAGGTGTGCAGGAGGGGCTTCTCCTCCGTCGCGGAGTCGAAGTAGCCGCTGCTGCGCCAGAACAGGATGTTCGAACTGAAGAGCGTGACCGCCACGATGCTCTTGCCGAACGCGGCAAGTTCGTCCGGCGTCATCCAGCGCCACGCGAATGGCAGGCAGCAGGCGATGACGGCAAACAGGGCGGGCAGGATGCGGCGCGCTCTGCGCTCGTAGAACCTGACCAGGCTAAAGCCGTGCCGCGCGTGATCCGAGAGGATGATGGAGGTGATCAGGTAGCCGCTGATCACGAAGAAGACGTCGACTCCGACGAAACCGCCCGAAAAGGACTCGAGCCCGGCATGGAAGAGGATGACCGGGACGACTGCGAGCGCGCGCAGTCCGTCCACCTCTGGCCGGTAGGGGAGCGCATGGAGCTGCGGCGTAGACATGAGAGGCAGCTCCTGAGCAGGGGGACGGGAGCGAAAAGTCTACTTCAAGCGCATTTCAGAATTTGCAACAAAATGCCATTGGGAACCTAGCGCGCCGCGGGTGCTTCCAGGACGAGGCGGGGGCGCCGCTTCATCCCCACATGGAGGAAAGGCGCGGCGCCCAACACCGAAATCTGCACCGGGCCCAGCACGATGAAGGTGGCCGTACTCAGATAGCGGATGCCGAGACGGCGGTGGGCGGCGAGAGAGCCCGGATTGAAAGCGGAGATGCGCGACAGGCTCCAGCGCACGCCGCGCGCCGCGAGATGGATGTTTGCCGCCTCCCATAGCCGGGAGAAGGTGCGGCCGATCCGGAATTCGGGTTCGACATACACGTCGTAGTCCCAGGCGCAGCGCTCGGGCGGACTCAGTTCGTAGCGGCACCGGACCTCGTCTTCCTCGTAGGCGTCACGCGCCAGCCACAGGAAGCCGGCAAAGCGGCCGTCGTTCTCCGCCACGAAGCAGGTTGCGCCGTCGGCAAAACGGCGTGCGATGACGGCGGGCGGGCGCGGAAAACGGGAAACCACGGGGTCGTCCGGTGCAACCCTCCTGATCTGCGACTTGGCGGAAGGGCGCGAGGTGGCGGGTTGTTCCGGTACCGGCTGGGCGAAGAACTGATAGCGGATGATGCACGCCCTGCCGGCGCTCACGCGCTGCAGCAGGCGCCCCGCAAGGTAGAACGCCGCGTTGATGTACCCGAGTTCGGCCACGGCTTGCTTGAGCGGCTGCAGCATGATCAGGCAGCGGCCCTTAACACCGTTGCATCCAGCATGCGGGCAAGTTCGGCCGTGCGGCCTCGCCGGGATGCTCCCGCGATGGCGGCGGCAGTGGCAAGCGTGCCGGCGGCCGGGTCAGTGCAGAAGCGTTCCAGGCAGCCTACGATCGCGGCTTCGTCGTCGAGGCGGGCAATCGCGCTGATTCCCGCGCTGCGGCAGGTAACGGCAGTATCCCCGGCCGGGTCCGTGAGGGCGAGGATGGGGCGTCCGGCGCGGAAATATTCGTACAGCTTGGCGGGAATCTGGGCGTTGCAGTTGGCGGCCTGCAGCACGAGCAGGCCATCCGCCCGCATCATCTCGGCCAGTGCATCGCGATAGTCGATCGAAGGGCAGGTTTCGATGACGTCATCCACACCGTGGCGCTGCGCCAGCGCATGCAGCAGATCGGCATGCACGGGTGCGCGGAAGCGGATACGGAGGCGGCCGTAGATGGCCGGGGCGGAGGCCTTCAGCCGGGCGAGCGCGGCGATGAGGTGCGTGGGATCCCGTTCGCTTGGATAGACGATGCCGCTGTGCAGCAGCGTGAGTTTGCCCGGATGAAGCGGCTCGCCGGCGGCGGCGTTGGTGAAGGTTTCTTCGTCGTACCCGTTCTCCAGCAGCGCAAGGCTGTCGGTCCGGCGCGGGTAGCGTTCGCGATACAGCTCGAGCGCGGAGGGCGTGGTGAATACGCTGAGCGACGCCTGCTCGATGGCGCGGCGCTCTATGCGGGCGAAGCTTTCCCAGGTTGCCGGGTCTTCCGGATAGTCGTCCTGCGCCATGGGGTCGCGGAAGTCGGCAATCCAGGGCAGGCCGCTGCGGGCGTGCAGGGTAGCGGCGATGCTGTGCGCGGTTGCAATGGGGTAGGTGGACCAGATCGCCGCGGGCGCGTACTTGCGGATGAGTCCCAGCCCGGCCGGCACGGCACCAAGCCACCACGTCAGCCAGCGATCCGGCCGCGCGAGAAAGCCCGGATAGCGCCCACCGATCGCCAGGTGGCGCGCGGTATCCCAGGCCGGGGCACGGACCACGACGGTGCCCGCCGGGACGTCGGCAAGCTGGTCCGGCGTGGTGTTCTCGTACGCGCGCGTGTGCGCGGTAAGGATGATCGGCTCCCATCCGAACTCCGGCAGGTAGCGGGCGAAGCGCAGGGTGCGCTGCACGCCGCTGCTGCCTTGAACAGGCGGGAAGTGGTAGGCGATCATCAGGATGCGTTTCATCGGATACGGGACTGCCGCGCGAGGGGATGACGTTGTCGGGGGTGGCCGACCAACTCAGTCATGGTCCGGCCCGAATCGGCGCCTATAATAGCAACCCGATTCAGACGGCATCGACGATTCCGTCATGGAAACAGCGGCAAGATATAGCGGGAGCAAAGAGTTGGATATCAAGAAGGAAGTGTTGGCAATCCTCGACGAGGTGCTGAGCCTGGGCGGCCGCGTGTCCGGATTCGATGACGAAACGCCGCTGCTGGGGGCTGTGCCCGAGCTGGATTCGATGGCAGTGGTCGGGGTAATCAACATGCTCGAAGAACGGTTCGGCTTCATCGTCGAAGATGACGAAATCGACGGCTCCGCCTTTGCCACCGTCGGCTCCCTGGTTGAATTCGTTGCGGCCAAGCTCGGCTGAGCGACCATGCACAGGCCCGCTCGCGAGGCGTTCTTCCTCGAAGCACAGGGCGGTGGCCGTTTTTGTCTAGCGACGCATCCCGTCGGGCCGCCCAAAGGGGCGGTGCTGTTCGTCGGGCCGTTCGCCGAGGAACTGAACAAGTCGCGGCGCATGGTGGCCCTGGCGGCGCGCGCATTCGCGTCGGCGGGCTGGATGGTGCTCCAGCTGGACTGCTATGGATGCGGGGATAGCGCGGGCGAGTTCGGCGAGGCGGATTGGGCGACCTGGGTCGGGGATGTCGGACTCGGGCGGGGCTGGCTGAGCGACTGGCTGCAGATGCAGGGGCGTGACCTCCCGCTCGTGCTCTGGGGCCTTCGAGCCGGCAGCCTGCTCATCGCCGATCATCTCGCTACGGAACCTGGCGCGCGGTTGCTGCTGTGGCAGCCGGTAACCAACGGCAAGCAGCACCTCACACAGTTCCTGCGGCTCAAGGCAGCCAGCGAGATGCTGGCGGAGAGTGATGCGAAGACCGCCATGACCCGCGTGAAAGCGGCCCTGCAGGCGGGGGAGACCGTAGAGGTGGCGGGGTATGCGGTCCGGGCGGCGCTGGCGAGCGGCATGGAGGCGGCGATGCTGCGTCTGCCGTCCGGGGGCACGCCAAGCGTGGAGATTGTGGAGGTCGGTGCGGAAGGCGGGAGCGTTTCTCCTGCCGTGGCGGTCCTCGGGGAGCGCTGGCGCGAAGAAGGCATCCGTGTCGGCATGCAGGCGCACTCCGGCCCGGCGTTCTGGAACACGCAGGAAATCGAAACCGTTCCGGGCGTGATCGAAGCGTCGCTCGCGGCTTTGGAGCGCTTGCGATCATGACGTTCCGCGAATTGGCGCTGTTGTTCGAGTGCGGCGGGGATGAACTCGTCGGCGTTCTCAGCCTTCCCGAGCGGGAGGGGGGCGAAGTGGGCGTGCTCGTCGTGGTGGGAGGGCCGCAGTACCGCGTCGGCAGCCATCGCCAGTTCGTGCTGCTGGCGCGCCATCTGGCCGCGAACGGCATCCCCTGCATGCGCTTCGACTATCGTGGCATGGGCGACGCGACCGGCGAACAGCGTGATTTCGAGCAGGTTCAGGATGATATCCGCTGTGCTGTCGACACCATGATGGAACGCATACCCGGCCTGCGGGGTGTGGTGCTATGGGGCTTGTGCGACGGCGCGAGCGCGTCATGTTTCTACGCCCGGCAAGACGATCGCGTGCTCGGCACAATGCTGCTGAACCCGTGGGTGAGAACCGCCGCTACGGAAGCCCGGACCTACCTGACTCACTATTACTGGCAGCGCCTGCGCGACCCGGCCTTCTGGAAAAAGCTGTTGGGCGGAGGCGTCTTGGTGGGCAAGGCTTTGGGGGGCTTGTTGGGCACCGCACGAAAGGCTGGCGCCGCCCGGCAGGGCGCGGGCCAAGACCCGGTACAGAGCCTCCCCGCGCGGATGGCCTCGGGTTTGGCGAGCGCGGGGAAGCCCTACCGGGTCGTTCTCAGCGGGCGTGATTATGTGGCGAGGGAGTTCGAACAGGTAGCGGCGGGAAAGCCTTGGGCGGCGCTGGAGGCCATCCGGGATGCAGTCCGGCTTGATGAGGCCGACCACACCTTCTCGACAGCCGCATGGCGGGCGGAGGTGGCGCGAGTAACCGCCGAATGGGTGGAAAGTATGGGCAGGGAGGGGGCTCGATGAATCCGGGATTTGTGCGCGTTACGTTTCTTGCGGTGGGGCTGTGTTTGGCGCCGGCAGCGGCAATCGCGGATAACGCGATGGCGACCATGGGCTGCGGTGCGCTCGAGAACGCGTACGGCCCTTTTGACTATCGTACCCATCACCACAAACTAGGAATCGTTGAGAAATTCCATTTCGGAGCAACACAGGAGCAAGCGCTTAGCAACGTCGGTGGTGATTTGGACTACACCCTGCGAGCCTCCCCCAACCATCACCGCGCACTCGCCGCTACCGTCAAGTATGGCGCTCGTACCAAGCAAACAGTGCCGCCGGGGATGCAGTTCTCGGTCGAGTGCTATCTCATCCGCGGGGAAACATTTCGGCCGGACGATGCAATGGTGAAGGTGCTGTTCGGCATGTACCTGTTCAAGGCTGGACGGGGCAAGGAGGCCATTCAGAAGCTTGAAGCCGCGCGAGAGTTGGACCAGGACAACGCGAACGTCAATTACAACCTCGGCCTCGCGTACTTCGATATGCGTGAGTACGACAAGGCGCTCGACAGCGCGCACCGGGCGTATGCGGCGGGGTTTCCGTTGCCCGGCTTGCGCGACAAATTGAAGCGCGCCGGGAAATGGGCCGAGCCGTCGGTCAAGCCGTCAACTGCCGGGCCGGCAGCTGGGGGCGCGAATACGACGGAGCCCGCGTCGCCGGCGGTCGACGCCGAGCCGGCGGCTGCGCCGGCCAGCGCCGAGGCGGGCAAGGAATAGACGCCGGCTCGACCCGGCGGTTAGACGAGCACCTCGGCCACGGCGGGGTGGCCGAGAAAGCGTTGCGGACTGGCCGAGGCGCCGTAGGCACCCGACTGATAGACCACGACCAGATCGCCGGGCGCCGCGGCGGGCAGTGACATCTTGTCTGCGAGCAGGTCCAGTGGCGTGCACAGCGGCCCGACGACCGACACGGTTTCCCGCATGGAGCCCTCGATGCGGTTGCCAATCGCCGCTGGGTAGTTCTTGCGAATGACTTGGCCGAAATTCCCCGACGCCGACAGGTGATGGTGCAGGCCGCCGTCGGTCACCAGGTAGATCTGGCCGCGGGAAACCTTCTTGTCGACGACGCGCGCCACGTAGATGCCGGCCTCGCCCACAAGGTAACGGCCGAGTTCGATCACGATCTCAGCTTCCGGAAGCTGTTGCCTCGCTGCGGCGACGATCGCGCCCAAGTTGTCTCCAATGGGCGCCAGGTCCAGCGGCGTTTCTCCCGGGAAATAGGGTATGCCGAAGCCGCCGCCCAGGTTGAGGAACCTCACCGCGGTGGGCGCATGCTCGGCCAGCCGCACTGCCAGGGCATAGCTTTTCTGCTGCGCCTCCACGATGGCCTCCGGGCGCAGGTTCTGAGAGCCCGCGAAGAGATGGAAACCCTCGAAGGCCAGGCCCGCGTTGCCGATTTCCGCGAGAAGCCGGGGGACGTCCTCTGCGTCGACGCCGAACTGTTTGGGTCCGCCCCCCATCTTCATGCCCGAGGACTTGAGTTCAAAGTCCGGATTGACGCGCACCGCCACACGTGCGGGCAGCCCGAGTGCATCTTGTGCGGCCGCCAGGATGGGCAACTCGCGGAACGACTCCACGTTGATGAGGATGCCGGCGGCAACCGCCTGCAGCAGTTCCTGTTCGCGCTTGCCGGGCCCGGCGAAGCTGATTTCCTTGGGATCCGCCCCGGCGTCGAGCGCCACCTGCAGCTCCCCGGCGGACGCCACGTCGATACCGTCGACCAGTCGGACCATGTGGCCGACCAGTGCGGGCATCGGGTTGGCCTTCATCGCATAGTGCAGCTTGATTTCCGATGGAAGCGCGGCGCGGAGCTGCGCCACGCGGGCCTCGAGCAGGCTGCGATCGTAGGCATAGAAGGGGGTCTGGCCCACCCTCACGGCTAGCCGGGTGAGCGGGACACCATTCACCAGCAACTGGCCTTCCGCGCTGCGGAACTGGGTCATGGGCGTATGGGTGGGCGTCGGTCGGGCTTCGGTCATGGCGGGGCCTTCGGTTTCCGCGAATGGGGGCGTCGTGCGCATCGTCCCCGGGGTCAGAGGGTGCTGCCGTCGTGGGCGCGCAGCCAGAACTCCAGCATCATCAGGATCCATACCATTTCGCCGTAGTAACCGGGGTGCGCTGGCAGGTGAGTGGTGAAGAGTTCGTCGATGAAACGGGGGCGGACGATGCCGCGCGCGGCAAGGCTACGCAGCGCGTCGTGCGCCTGGGCCTTCAGTCCGGTGTGGGCGCATGCCCAGACGCCGAACGGCAGGCCGAACCCGTGCTTCTTCTTCGTGATGATCTGGTCCGGCAGGAAACCGCGCAAGGCCTCCTTGAAAAACCAGCGCAGGGTCAGTCCGCGCAGCTTCCAGTCGGGCGGCAGTGTGAGCGAAAAGTCGAGCAATTCGTCGCTGAGCAGGGGAAAGGCCACATCGACGCCGGCGAGTTGTGTGGTGCCGATGACCTTCGGCAGGTCGTTGTCCGCCAGGGTGTATTTCCAGTCGTACGCCAGCATGCGATTGACCTGGCTGCGCGCCGAGCTTGCCTGCCAGACCTCGCGCTGCTGCTGCTGCGGGCGATCGACGTCAATCCGGGCCAGAAAGTCAGCTTCGAAAACCTCACGGGTGCCGAGTCGCAGCAGCATGTTGTACATGTGCATGCGATCCGGCATCGGCACGCGGGCCTGTTCGACGTAGCTCACCCCCTTCTTCATCAGCGGGATGCGGCCCATGCCGGGCAGGGCGAGCACCGGCTCGAGCATGCCGCGTCGCACCAGCCCGGGAACGCTGTCGTACCACCCGAAAACACGCTGCTTGGCGTAGCGGGTATTGCCGCCGAACAACTCGTCGCCCCCGTCGCCCGCCAGCAGTCGTGCCACGCCTTCGTCTTGCGCGCGGGACGCGCAGATCCAGGCCGGCACCGCGGAGGAGTTGCCGAAGGGCTGGTCGTAATGGACCGCGACGCGGGGAATCCCGTCCAGCAGATCGTCCGGGGTGACGTAGTACTCGTGGTGGTCGGCGCCGAAATGACGGGCGGCGATACGAGCGTATTCCATCTCGTCGTAGCCGCTTGCGTCGAACCCGATGGAGTAGCTGCGCGCGGGCCGGCCGAGGACCTTGCACAGCATGCCGGTGACGGTGGAGCTGTCGGTGCCGCCCGACAGGAAGCAGCCGACCGGGCCTTCCGCGTCGCGCCGCACGGCGTTCTCGACGATGTCCAGGAACTGCCGTTTCGCGGATTCGAAGCTGGGCCGTTCGCGTTCGTCGAAACGTGGTTGCCACCACGCCCGGCACGTTGCGCGGCCGTCTTTCCACTGCAGCACATGCCCGCCGGGCAGTCGCGCGACGCCCTCGAAGATCGTCGTGGGGGCCGGGATCATGTGGAAGAACAGGTACTCGTACACGGCCTGTGCCGACAGCCGGCGCCCGGGGCCGGGCAAGGCGTCGGCGCGGTCGGCGAAATGGAGCGCGCCGTCCTGTTCCGCATAGCACAGGGGCCAGGTGCCGAAACGGTCGGTGGCAAACAGCGCCTCGGCGCCGTCGCGGTCGATGAAGACGACGTTGAAGCGGCCGCGCACGGAAGGAATCACCGATTCGCCCTGGTCGCGCAGGGCCTGAAGCCAGGCCACGGCCGGCCCCTGCTGTGTGGCAATCGCCTGGAGCGCTGGGTCGGCAAAGCGCGGCCGGCCGAGCGCGATGCACAGTCCGGTGCCGTCGCGGGCGACGGCGATGGCGGGGCGGTATGCCACCGTGGCCCTGCCGAGGTCGACGCGTTCCAGCGCCGTGCCGGATGCGGCGCTCGGGTCAGGGTTTGGGCTGCGGCGAAGGATGCCGCTGAACTGCTCGAGCACAATGAACTCCCCCGGTCTGGCGGCCGGCCTAGGTTCTTTGGGGGCGGAATGATGAGTGATTCATGCCGCCTTGTTCGCGTGTATGGACGGCGCGCCTCAGGCCTCGCTTGCGAGGGCCTTGCGGTCGATCTTGCCGTTCGGATTGCGGGGCAGGGGACCGGAACGCACGTCGATCCTGGTCGGCACCATGTAGGCCGGCATGCGTGCACGGCACTCGGCCAGTAGCGTTGCTGCATCCACCGTGCCGCCGGACGGCGGCGTGACGATGACGGTGATGCTTTGTCCGAGGGTGTCGTGCGCCACGCCGAAGGCCGCACACTCGCCCACCAGACGGGTGGCGTAGACGATCTCCTCCACCTCGGTCGGGCTGACCCGGTAGCCCGAGGTCTTGATCATCTCGTCCCGACGGCCGATGAAGTACAGGAAGCCTTCTTCGTCGCGGCGGACGTTGTCGCCGGAGAACACCGCGATTTCGGGCAACACCAGCCCGCTCTGGCGTCCGGGCGCGTGGGCCGGCAGCGGCTTGAAGCGTTCTGCCGTCTTCTCGGGGTCGTTCCAGTAGCCCATCGCCACCAGCGCGCCGCGCTGCACGAGTTCGCCCGGTTCGTTCGGTGCGCATTCCGTGCCGTCCTCACGCAGCACCAGCACCTCGGAATTGGGGATCGACTTGCCGATCGAGTCGGGGCGGCGGTCGACTTCGTCGGGGGGCAGGAAGGTGGCGCGAAATGCTTCGGTCAGCCCGTACATCAGGAAGGGTTTGGTCCGGGGCAGCGCGGCCCGCAGGCGGGTGAGCGTTTCCAGCGGCATCCGTCCGCCCGTATTGGCGATGTAGCGCAGGTGCTCGGTAATCGAAGCCGACCATTCGAGTTGCGACAACTGGATCCACAGCGGTGGCACCGCGGTGAGGCCGGTGACGCGCTCGCGCTCGATCGCCTTCAGCACGTCGCGCGGCATCAGGTAGTTCAACAGCACGACCCTGGCGCCCGAGTGGAACGCGGTGGTGAGCTGGGAGAAGCCCGCGTCGAACGATAAGGGCAGTGCCGCGAGCAGCGTGTCGTGCGCGCCGTTGTCGAGATATTGGGCGACGCTCTTGGCGCCGGCGACCATGTTGCGATGGGACAGCACGACGCCCTTGGGGCGCCCGGTGCTGCCCGAGGTGTAGAGGATGGCGGCCATGTCCGCATCCACCACCCGATGCCCTGCGCGCGGCGCCGCGTCGAGAAGTTCGCTCCAGCGGTGGACCGACGCGCCCGGCAGCGTGGGCAACTCGGCGGCGTTGCCGACGAGCACCACGTGGCGGAGGTCGTGACACGCGGACAGGGTGTCGCGCAGCGCGGCGAAGCGTTCCACCCCGGTGACCAGCACCCGCACGTTGCAGTCCTGCAGGATGTAACCAACCTGTTCGGCTTTCAGGATGGGATTGACGGGTACGAAGACGCCGCCCGCGGCGGTGGCGCCGAAGAAGGTGGTGACGGTTTCGATCCGTTTGTCGAGGTAGATGCCGACGCGTTCGCCGCGGTCCAGGCCGAGTGCGAGCAGGCCGGCGGCGCATTGCGCCACGTCGCGCGCGAGTGCGCTGTAGGCGAGCGTCTCGCCGCCGGCCGTCAGGGCCGCGGCGTCCGAACTGCGCTCGGCGGAAGCTGCAATCAGGTCGTGGAGCAGATGGGTCGCATTCATGACAGTCGAAAATACCGTATGGATGATCAGCGCAAGCCGCGAGTTTAGCGGATCAAGTGCGAATAATTGTGTGGCGTAAGCCCGATCTGCGGCATTCGTGTGGCGCCCGATCCGGGCAGGCGGCGACGGGGCGCCCTGCGCCGCGCGTCATCGAAGCGACTGGAAGGCGCCGGGCGACCATTTCAGCGGTGGCGCAATCGGGCGGGTGCCGATGGGCAGGGTGAACTCGGCGGCGGGCTGGGCCGCAGCGTCGAGTACCGCTGCGTCGGCCCAACCTTCCAGCAGGGTGCCGATGGACAGGCTGAAATCCAGCACCTCGGGGCCGCTCAGAATCGGCGATAGCGCGGGGAAGTTGCCGCGGAAACGCCCCTCGGCGCCCAGCGAGAAGACGCCGGGCCCGACCGTGAGATTGTTGACCGCGACCACTTCGGTGTTTGCGGGCAGGCGTTCGCCGAAGGTGCGCAGGAACCAGGCGCCCTTCCAGCGTTCGCTCACCAGCGTGTTGTGGGCGAGAAGCAGCCGGTTCTCGGGCCAGGGCGAGGTGTCGGCCTCGGCGCCGTAGGCGACCACCACCGGGTTCTCGGTGTCGGCACTCTGGCCGATCACGTTGCCGACGACGGTTGCCAGCCCGCCCATGGGAAACTCCAGCTCGTAGGACGCGTGGCCTTGCGGTCCGTCGTAGATCAGGTTGTAGCGGATGTCGTTGACCCGCGCCCGCGACTTGATCAGGTGACCGTGCGCACCGCGGTGGAAGCGACTGCCGGAAATCTCCAGCCGGGCGATGCGGCCGACGTAGAGGAGGTGTGGATAGGGCAGCTGCTGCGCGACCGCACCGGCAAACACGCTGTCGTGGATGGCCAGGTGGGTGTCAGGGAAGTTGGCAGTGAGGATGCCGTGCTGGTTGTCCTCGAACACGCAGTCGCGGACTTCGAGTTCGCCGCGCTCCAGCCGGATGCCGGCGCCGTTGCCATCGGCGACCCGGGCGCCGCGGAACTCGATGTTCTCCACCTTGACGCGTCCGTTGCGGAACACCCAGATCGCCTTGTCCTCCGCGCTCTTGCCGGCCGCGATCAGCACCGGACGGCCGCCGACGCCGCGGATCTGGATGTCCTTCTGCGACCAGATGGCGACGTCGCCCTCGTAGGTGCCGGCCTTGATCAGGACGATGTCGCCGTCGCGCGCATGGCGGGCCGCGTCGGCGATGCGGAGGAAGGTCTCGCCGGGACCGACGGTGAGCACGGCAGCGTGGGCGGACCCCACCCACGTTGCCAGGAGCGCCGCATGCAGGAAGGTGCAGAGGCGGCGCATGGGCTTACTTGCTCTTGATCATCGTACCGACGCCGTGGTCGGTCAGGATTTCGAGCAGCAGGCAGTGCTCCACCCGTCCGTCGATGATGTGCACCGACTTGACCCCGTTGCGTGCGGCATCGAGCGCCGAGCCGATCTTGGGCAGCATGCCGCCCGAGAGCGTGCCGTCGGCCACGAGGTCGTCGATCTGCCGCGGGGTCAGGCCGGTAAGCAGGTTGCCGGCCTTGTCGAGCACGCCCGGCGTATTGGTGAGCAGCACCAGCTTTTCGGCCTTGAGGATCTCGGCGAGCTTGCCCGCGACCACGTCGGCGTTGATGTTGTAGGTCTCGCCGTTGTCGCCGACGCCGATCGGTGCGATCACCGGGATGAAGTCGCCCTGGTCGAGGAAGGAGATCAGGCTGGGGTCGATGGTGGTGATCTCGCCCACCTGGCCGACATCGATCACGTCGCCTGCGGGCGCATCCAGCTTCTGCATCAGCAGCTTCTTGGCACGGATGAAGCTGGCGTCTTTGCCGGTGAGACCGACCGCCTTGCCGCCCGCCTGGTTGATGAGATTGACGATCTCCTTGTTCACCTGGCCACCGAGCACCATCTCGACCACCTCCATGGTCTCGGCGTCGGTGACGCGCATGCCTTGCACGAATTCGCCCTTCTTGCCGACCTTGGCGAGCAGGGTTTCGATCTGCGGACCGCCGCCGTGCACCACCACCGGGTTGAGGCCGACCAGCTTGAGCAGCACCACGTCGCGCGCGAAGCAGTCCTTGAGGTGCGGGTCGGTCATCGCGTTGCCGCCGTACTTGATGACGATGGTCTTGTCGAAGAAGCGTTTGATGTAGGGCAGGGCCTCGGCGAGGATCTCGGCCTTCAGGGCAGGGGTAACGGATTCGGTGGAACTGGCGGCGGACATCGGGTTTCTCCGGAAACGGTGCGGCGATTGTAGTGGCCTGAGCAGCAAACAAAAAGCGGAAGGCCCGGGAGCCTTCCGCCTGTTTTGCGCGCCGCCGCGGTGCTGTCGGCGATCAGGAGATCGTCAGCCGCTTCGCCTGCGCCTCGGCCTTTTTGGGTAGCGAGAGTTCGAGCACGCCGTCGTTGAACTTGGCGCTCGCGCGGCCTTCGTCGATGTCCTGGCCGAGCTGGAAGCTGCGCGACACCTTGCCAAAGTAGCGTTCGGTCCGCAGTACGCGCTCGCCGTCCTTGACCTCGTTCTCCTGCTTGCGCTCGGCACTGATCGAAACGACCGGACCGTCGATATGGACGTGAATATCCTCCTTCTTCATGCCGGGCAGTTCGGCATGGACGTCATAACCGTCGGCGGTTTCCTTGACATCGACCCGCATCTGCGGCGCATCGCTGTTCATCGCGGTGTTGCCGCCGAATTCGACAGGGCGCACGAAGAAGCCGCGGAAAAAGTCCTCCAGGGGATCACGACGCATCAGGTTGCTCATTTGTCATCTCCTCGTTCAGCTTGAGTCGGGCTGTCTGGCCTCAACTCGAATATAGGATCGAGGCGGACCATTTCAAGGGGCCGGACTGCCCGTAGTGGACGGGCAAACCGATGAGGCGGGTATGACCGGCACGGGCTGACGAGAACGGATCAGCGCGCTTGTACCTTGCCTTCCACCGGCGGGTTGCCGAGGTCAAGGAAGACCCAGAACGGCACCGCATCCTGCGCCCAGCCGCGGCTGGCATCGCGCAGGATGTCGAGCAGCGTGTCGAGCGTTTCCGGCGAACGGGTGCGAAGGCCACTGCCCCCTTGCGCCAGCAGCAGGTAACCCGGGCGTTGGAGCCAGGACAGGTCGGCGAGGCAGTCGGACAGCGCGTCCCAGTTGTGGCCGAACCAGTCGGGCAGGGCGAACGCGGTCTCGAAGGCGCGCAGTACCTCGGCCTTGTCGGCACAGGCGGCGAGGTCGATCTCGGCCGTGTGAAAGCCGAGCTGTAGCGCGGCCGCCTTCAGGTTGGCGGCAGTGCCGGGCGGGAGCGGGCGTACGCCGGCACGGGCGGGGCTGGCGAGCAGGGCGGGGAGCGTGTCGTGCGCGGGCGCGGGCGTCATGGTGCCGGTTCGATCCGTCTGAAGCTGCGGTAGTGGTCCTCGGTGTAGTAGTACACCGCGGGTGGGTCGCCCCCGGTCACGATGCGCCGCGCGCCGCGGTCGCGGGAGCCGGGCGTGGGCACCGTGAACTCCCGGTAGTAGCCCCGCGGTTGGGCAGGCAGGCGTCCCTCGCGGTTCTGGAACACGGTTCCGTCCTTGCGGTAGGGGTAAGGTCCGCCACGGGCGATCAATTGCAGCGTGGCGACCGCTTCGGGCGGCAGCGCATTGCCGCGGGCCTCGCTGTCCGCGTAGCAGCCCGCGAGCGCGAGCGCGATGGCGAGCGCGGCGACGATGCGCTGGAACAGGGCGGTCGTGCGAGTCATCAGGTTCAGCGTGAGGTCAGGCGCGGGCGCGGCGCGCCGCTTCTTGCGTGGCGTCGGGGCGAATGCCGTAATGTTCGATCAGCGTGTGCATGAAGTCGGCGATTGCCGCGAGTTTGGGGTAGCCCGGAGCAAGCTTGGTGGCGCGGGCGATGAGGTTGCGGGCCTGAGCGGCAAAGCGCTCGTTCCAGCCGCGGTGTTCGATATGCCGCAGCAGCGCGAGAGCGGCGTTGAACAGCACGTGCGGATTTCCGGGCATTTTCCGCGCCGCGTTCATCATTTCGCTCACGGCACCGTCGTAGTCGCCGGCGCGGGCCTTTTCGGCGCCGGTGGCGACCAGGCTTTTCACTTCTGCCTGGATGCGCTGCTCGATCTGTTGCGACAGCTCCGCCAGGCCCCGCGACTTCAGTACCGCGCGGGTGGATTCCAGCGTGCGCTCGTCGCCGGCGTTGCGCAGGATGTCGAGCGCGACCTCGCTCGCCGCCTTGCCGAGGTTGTTGTCCACGCAGGCCTTGACCAACTCCTGCTTCAGCGCCACCGATAGCTCGCTGCTGCCAGCGCTGCTCTGGGCGAGCGCAAGCAGCGCTTCCTGCGCGCGCGGGATGTCGCCCTGGCGGGCGCACAGCAGGGCTGTGGAGAGCGATCGGCACAGCACCGCCTTGGGCTGGCGGCCCATGCTTTTGTCGAGGTCGGCGATCGTCGCCACCGCGTCATCCAGCTTGCCTTGCGACAATTGGGACTGAACCAGCCTGACGTGGTCTTCCGGATCGCGAAAGTCCGAATATTTGCCCTTGCGCACGACTTCGGCCATGACTGCCTCGGCCGAACTGGCGTCGCCCAGCTGCAGCGATACCGCGCCGAGATGGCGCAGGCGCGCGAGCCGGTGGGGCGAGCGCGCTGTAGCGGCCTGCAACGCGACGCGGGCAAGTTCCACCTGGCCGGTTTCCTCGCGCAGGCGGGCGAGCAGATCGTAGGCGTCGATATAGTTTTCGTTGTCGGCGATGAGCGCGTCGAGGATGTCGGCCGCGTCGTCGTGGCGCTTGCGCTGGATCAGGATGCGCGCGAGGCCGAGCCGGGCCCACGGGATCGCGCGCGACTCGAGGATCTGGCGGTAGAGCGTCTCGGCCTGTTCGACGTGACCGAGCGCGGCATGCAGTTCCGCTTCGAGGCGGAGGAAGTCGATGATGTATTGCGGGTGAGTGTCCTCGGCCTGCTTGCAGTAATCGATTGCGCCCACGGTGTCGCCGATCTCCATGAGCCGCCAGATCGGCAGGAAGGCGTCGCGCTTCTCGACGGCGCGCAGCAGCCGCACGCGCAGGGTTTCGGAGGTCAGTGGCTTCAGGATGTAGTCGTTGGGGGCGAGTTCTGCCGCGCTCACGACGCGCTCGTAGTTGCGCTCGCCGGTGATCATGATGAACAGCGTCGCCAGCGGGATGATCTCGTTGCTGCGCAGATCCTCCAGCAGATGCTGTCCGTCCTGGCCTTCGCCCAGGTGGTATTCGCACAGGACGAGGTCGTAGCGTTGCTCCCGCAGGCGACGTACCGCCATCCCTGCCGAAACGGCAAAGCTCACATCCTCGATGCCGGCCGAGCTGAGCATGGTGCGCAACTGCGTGCGCATGGTGGGTTGGCTTTCGATGACCAGTACGCGGAGTCTGTCGAGGGTGGCCATGATGGTAGGTCGCAGAGGGCGGATTTGATCCAGCTTACGGCAAGCGGGGCGGAATCCTGAAGCGTTCGGAGGCGATCAAAAAACAAAAGGCGGGACTCTCGTCACCGCCTTCCAGTTCCGGAATGATCCGACATGCAGCGTCAGGCCTTGCCGACTTCCACCTGGGTTTCCACCTTCTGGCGCAGGCGGATGTGCAATTCGCGCAGTTGCTTCTCGTCGACTTCGCCCGGCGCATTGGTCAGCAGGCACTGGGCGCGCTGGGTCTTGGGGAAGGCGATGACGTCGCGGATGGACTCGGCGCCGGCCATCATCGTGACCACGCGGTCGAGACCGAAGGCGAGGCCGCCGTGCGGCGGCGCGCCGAACTTGAGTGCGTCGAGCAGGAAGCCGAACTTGACCTGCTGCTCTTCGGCGCCGATGTTGAGCGCCTCGAACACCGTGGCCTGAACGTCGGCGCGGTGGATACGCACCGAGCCGCCGCCGATTTCCCAGCCGTTGAGCGCGAGGTCGTAGGCCTTGGCGAGGCACTCGCCCGGGTTGGTCTTGAGCAGTTCGACGTGCTCGTCCTTGGGGCTGGTGAAGGGGTGGTGACAGGCGGTCCAGCGCTTGTCGTCCTCGTCGTACTCGAACATCGGGAAGTCGACCACCCACAGCGGACGCCAGGCGTCGCCGGTGACATAACCCTTTTCGTGGCCCAGCTTGATGCGCAGCGCGCCGATGGCGTCATTCACCACCTTGGCCTTGTCGGCGCCGAAGAAGATCAGGTCGCCGGACTGGGCGCCGGTACGCTCGATCACGCCACGCAGCGCCGCTTCGGACAGGTTCTTGACGATGGGCGACTGCAGGCCGGTCTCGTTGGGCTGGCTGGCGTCGTTGACCTTGATGTAGGCCAGGCCCTTGGCACCGTAGATGCCGACGAACTTGGTGTATTCGTCAATCTCGCCGCGGGTCAGGGTGGCACCGCCCGGCACGCGCATCGCGGCGACACGGCCGCCCGAATTGGCCGGGCCGGAGAAGACCTTGAAGGCCACGTCCTTCATCAGGTCGGTGACTTCGGTCAGTTCCAGGGTGACGCGCAGATCGGGCTTGTCAGAGCCGTAGCGGCGCATCGCCTCGGCGTAGGTCATGCGCGGGAAGGGCGAGGGCAGGTCGACGCCGAGCGATTCCTTGAACACGAAGCGGATCATCTCCTCCATCAGGGCGGTGATCTCGGTTTCGTTGAGGAAGGAGGTCTCGATATCGACCTGGGTGAATTCCGGCTGGCGGTCGGCGCGCAGATCCTCGTCGCGGAAGCACTTGGTGATCTGGTAGTAGCGGTCGAAGCCGGCCACCATCAGCAGCTGCTTGAAGAGCTGCGGCGACTGCGGCAGTGCGAAGAACTGGCCCGGATGCACCCGCGACGGCACCAGGTAGTCGCGCGCGCCTTCCGGCGTGCTCTTGGTGAGCATCGGCGTTTCGACGTCGATGAAGCCGGCGCCGTCGAGGAAGCGGCGGAAGGCCATCGCCACCTTGTAGCGCAGCATCAGGTTCTTCTGCATCTGCGGGCGGCGCAGGTCGATGACGCGGTTGGTCAGGCGGACGGTTTCCGACAGGTTCTCGTCGTCGAGCTGGAACGGGGGCGTGGCCGAGGTGTTGAGCACCTCGATCTCGTGGCACAGCACTTCGATTTCGCCGGAGGTGAGGTTGGCGTTTTCGGTGCCGGCCGGGCGGCGGCGCACCTTGCCGGTCATCTTGAGCACGAACTCGTTGCGCACCGATTCGGCGGTCTTGAACATTTCCGCGCGATCCGGATCGCACACCACCTGAACGAGACCTTCACGGTCGCGCAGGTCGATGAAGATCACCCCGCCGTGGTCGCGGCGGCGATGCACCCAGCCGCACAGGGTGACGATCTGGTCGAGGTGGGCGGCGGTGACTTGGCCGCAGTATTGAGTTCGCATGATGAAGATTCCAGCTGTTCGGCTACGGCCCCGGACGGGCCGCAGCGGGACGGGTCTAGTCGTTGAGGAGAGCGGGGCGCTCGACGGGTTTGCGCACGGGTGGCGCGACGACCCCCATCGAGATGATGTACTTGAGGGCTTCGTCCACGCTCATGTCGAGTTCGATGACGTCTGCAGACGGCATCATCAGGAAGAAGCCGGAAGTCGGGTTGGGCGTGGTCGGCACATAAACGCTGACGTAATCGCCCTGCAGGTGATGGGCGGCATCGCCCCCCGGTTTGCCGGTGAGGAAGGCAATGGTCCACGAACCCTGGCGGGGGTATTGCACCAGCAACGCCTTGCGGAAGGCCTGGCCGCTGCTGGAGAACAGCGTGTCGGAAACCTGCTTGACGCTGTAGTAGATCGACTTCACCACCGGGATGCGGGCGAGGATGGCTTCCCACATCTGCACCAGCTTCTGGCCCAGCACGTTGGCCGCGATCAGGCCGGTGACCAGCAGGATCAGGATGCTGAGCAGGACACCGATGCCGGGGATGTTGATGCCGAACACCGACTGCGGTTGCATGCCGTTCGGCAGCCACAGCAGGATCTGGTCGAGGGTGTTGATGATCCAGGCCAGCACCATGAAGGTGATGGCCAGCGGAATCCAGATCAGCAGGCCGGTGATGAAGTACTTCTTCACTGAGCGCGTCCGTCAGGACGGGTGGCAGGCGCAGCTGCCGCCGCAACCGGCGGGCGGGGTGCTTTCGCTGGCGGCCGGCTTGGCGCTACTGCCACCCTTGAAGTCGGTGGCGTACCAGCCGCTACCCTTCAGCTGGAAGCCCGCAGCGGACAGCAACTTGGTATAGCTCTCCTTGCCGCAGGATGGGCAGGTGGAAAGCGGGGCATCGCTCATCTTCTGCAGGTGGTCCTTCTGGAACCCGCAGCTTTCGCAACGATATTCGTAAATGGGCATGACGACCTCCGGCAAGGCAAGTGCGCAAGTCTAACGCAACGCAGCATCGGGAAAAAGCAAGCGCCGGGCCGGCAGTGATGCAGCCGCGGCTCGACGCGGATATGTGGGCGCCGTGCTGGAAAATCAAGACCCCAGGCGCTGGGCGTATCAGAACTGGCCGAGATAGCGCGCGGTGATCTGCTCGCCCCACAACAAGGCGAGGATGCCCGCGGCGGCGAGATAGGGCCCGAATGGAATCGGAACGTTGCGGCCATGGCGGGCGAACAGGATGAGGCTGATGCCGACCGCCGCGCCGACCAGCGAGGACAGCAGGATGGTGAGCGGCAGCACTTGCCAGCCCAGCCACGCGCCGATTGCTGCCAGCAGCTTGAAGTCGCCGTAACCCATTCCCTCCTTGCCGGTGACGAGTTTGAATAGCCAGTAAACCGACCATAGCGACAAGTAACCCAGCATCGCACCGACGACGGCGGCGCTGAGCGGCACATAGGTGGAAGCAAGATTGAACGCGAGGCCGAGCCACAGCAGCGGGAGTGTGATCTGGTCCGGCAGCAGTTGTGTGTCGAGATCGATGAAGGCCAGTGCGATCATTGACCACAGGAAGATCAGGCCGCCGACGGCGGCCAAGCCCGGGCCGAAATGCCACGCGACGTAGGCGGACGCGACAGCGGAGAACGTCTCGATGAGCGGGTAGCGCTTTCCGATCGGCGCGCTGCAGTGGCGGCAGCGACCGCGCAGCACCAGATAGCTGACCACCGGAATGTTCTCGATCGCGCCAATCAGATGCCCGCAGTGGGGGCAGCGCGAACGCGGTGTCGCGAGGTTGAACGGCTCGCCGGCCTCGGGTTCTTCGCCCCGCAGTTCGGCCGCCTGGGCGTGCCACTCCCGTTCCATCATTCGCGGCAGCCGATGGATCACGACGTTGAGGAAGCTGCCGACAAAGAGGCCGAGAAGGGTCGCGACGGCAGCAAAGGCGACAGGGTCGCGAAGGTATTCAGGCATATGCGTAGGCCAGCGCCGGGCCGGCCTAGGGAAAAGTCGCGACGATCAGACGACCGAGCCGAGTTTGAAGATCGGGAGGTACATGGCGACCACCAGGCCACCGATGACGGTGCCGAGGAAGACCATGATCAGCGGCTCGAGCAACTGGGACAGACCGGCGACCGCGTCATCGACCTCCTGCTCATAGAAGTCCGCCACCTTGCCCAGCATCGAGTCGAGCTGGCCGGACTCTTCACCGATCGACACCATCTGGACCACCATCGTGGGGAACACCGCCGCGTTCTGCATGGAGACCGTAAGGCTGGTACCGGTGCTGACTTCGGTCTGGATCTGTTTGGTGGCGGTCAGATAGACATAGTTGCCAGCGGCACCGCCCACGGAGTCGAGCGCTTCGACCAGAGGTACGCCGGCCGAAAACATCGTGGAGAGCGTTCGCGCCCAGCGCGCGACGGTGGCTTTCCGGATCACGTCGCCGATGACCGGCATCTTGAGTACCAGGCGGTCTACCGCGATCTGCATCGCAGCCGAGCGTTTGTAGATAGACGCGATGCCGAGGACGACACCGATAACCGAGCCGAACAGCAGATACCAGTATTCGGTGAAGAAATCGGACATTGCAATCACGATCAGTGTCGGCGCTGGCAGGTCGGCACCGAAGCTGGTGAACACGTTCTTGAATTCGGGAATGACGAACAGCATCATCACCGACACGACCAGAGCTGCGACAACGACCACCGCGATCGGGTAGAACAACGCCGACTTGATCTTGCCCTTGATGGCCAGAATCTTCTCTTTATAGGTCGCGATCCGGTCAAGCAGGCTGTCGAGGATGCCGGCCTGCTCGCCTGCGCCTACCAGGTTGCAGAACAACTTGTCGAAATACATCGGGTGCTTTGCAAACGCCTGCGACAGGCTGGATCCCGTCTCCACATCGGTACGCACTTCGTTTAGCAGGCGGGCGAGGCTGGGATTGCCGGAGCCTTTGATGCCGATGTCGAACGCCTGCAGCAAGGGCACGCCGGCCTTCATCATCGTTGCCAACTGACGTGTGAACAGTGCGATGTCCTTGTCCTTGATCTTGTGTCCGCGCGACAGCTTCTGTTTGCGGATCTTGACGACCTGGATGCCCTGCCGGCGCAGCGTGGCCTGTACGACGGTATCGCCGGTGGCGCGCATTTCCCCGCGCATTACCTTGCCGGTCTTGTCCTTGCCTTCCCAGCTGTAGAGGTCCTCCTTGGGGCCCGTCGTGGTGCGCTGCGGGGCGCGCGTCGCTGTCGCCATGGGTTGTTTTCCGATTTGCCTATTCGTTGGTGGAGGCGAGCACTTCTTCCAGTGACGTCACGCCCTGCTTGACCTTGAGCAGCCCCGATTGGCGGAGATCCTTCACGCCCTCGCGGCGCGCCTGCTCGGCGATGTCCATCGAGTTGCCGTTGGTCATGATGATGTGGGCGATCTCCTCGGACACCGGCATGACCTGGTAGATGCCGACCCGGCCCTTGTAGCCGCTGCCCTTGCAGCGGTCGCAGCCGACCGGCCCATAGGGTTGCCAGCTGCCGTCCAGATCCTCTTCCTTGTAGCCGGCCTGAAGCAAGGCTTCGATCGGGATATCGACGGGCTTCTTGCAGGTGCACAGGCGGCGCGCGAGCCGTTGCGCGGTGATCATGATGACCGAGGATGCGATGTTGAACGGCGCGACCCCCATGTTGCGCAGGCGTTCGAGCGTGGTGGGGGCGTCGTTGGTGTGCAGCGTGGAGAGCACGAGGTGGCCCGTTTGTGCTGCCTTGACGGAGATTTCAGCGGTTTCGAGGTCGCGGATTTCGCCGACCATGATCACGTCCGGATCTTGCCGCAGGAAGGCGCGCAGCGAGGCGGCGAAGGTGAGGCCCGCCTTCTCGTTGACGTTGACCTGGTTGATGCCGGGCAGATTGATTTCGGCCGGGTCCTCCGCGGTGGAAATATTGACGCCGGCCTTGTTGAGCAGGTTGAGGCAGGTGTATAGCGACACCGTCTTGCCCGAGCCCGTGGGACCCGTGACCAGGATCATGCCGTAAGGACGTTCCACCGCATCCAGCAGCGCCTTCTTTTGTTCGGGCTCGTAACCCAGCGCATCGACGCCGAGCATCGCCGAACTGGGGTCGAGAATACGCATGACGATCTTCTCGCCGTGCAGCGTGGGCAGTGTGGATACGCGGAAGTCGATGGCCTTGGTCTTCGACAGGACGAGCTTCATGCGGCCGTCCTGCGGAATCCGCTTCTCGGAGATGTCGAGGCGCGAGATGACCTTGATCCGCGCCGCGATCTTCTCCTTCAGCACCAGGGGGGGCTGGGCGATCTCGCGCAACACGCCGTCGGTACGGACGCGAATGCGGTAGTACTTTTCATAGGGTTCGAAATGGATGTCGGACGCGCCTTCGTTGATCGCGTCGATCAGCACCTTCTGGATGAACTTGACGACCGGCGCGTCGTCGACTTCAGCGGTGCTGTCCTCGGTAGCCTGCTCGGCGGCGCCATCCTGCTGTAGCAGGTCCATGTCGAACTCGTCGCCACCGGAGAGGTCCTTCAGCGTCTGTTCGGTCGATTCGGCGAGGGTGTCGGCGAGTTTGCAGAGCTTGTCGACCTCGACGACGATGAGGTCGACCTGCATGCCGGTCTGGAACCGGATTTCGTCGAGCACCCGCATGTTCGACGGATCGGCGACCGCGAGGGTGAGGCGGTTCTGACGCTTGCCCAGCGCCACCACCTGGTGCTTGCCCATCAGCTTGCGATCGACCGCGTCGCGGGGAATCGCACCGCGGTCAATGGCGGCGATGTCGAACAGCGGATACCCGAAGGTTTCGGCGGCAAAGCGTGCGATGTCGCGGGCAGTCATCAGGCCGCGTTGCACGATCTCAAGCAGGAAGCTGTTGCTCGACCCTGTACTTTTGGGTGAACAGGAGAGAACGTCGGCTTCGGAAAGCCGACCGTGCTGGATTAGTGCGCGGGCAAGCCCGCTCAGCGCGGCCTGGGGGTTTGCTGCCATGTGCCACTCTTAACTGACTGACATGCGATCTTGCACTTGGCTCCCGGCCTTGTAAAGGGAGCGCGGGCAGCGTGAGAAGCAATCGGACGGGATATCACCATCGTCAGGTGCGGTGAAGCAGAACCTCGATGACGAAGCGGCTGCCGACATAGGCGAGCATCAAGGTCACGAAGCCTGCCAGTGTCCACCGCAGCGCCAGCCGGCCGCGCCAGCCGCGGACCTTCCGGCCGACCAGCAGGGCACCGAACAGCAGCCAGGAAATGAAGGCGAAAACGGTCTTGTGGTCGACTTGGAATGCGCGACCGAACAGGTTCTCGGAGAAGACGATGCCGGACAGCAGCGTGAAGGTGAGCAGAACGAATGCAATGCCGATCAGCCGGAAGAGCAGCGCTTCCATCGTCAGCAGTGGCGGCAGGGTTGCAAGCGCCTTCGAGAAGCGGGCGTCGTGCAATCGGCGCTCGGCGAACGCCATCAGCATTGCGTGCAGCGCCGCCAGAGTAAACAGGCTGTACGCAAGCATCGCGACGATGAAGTGGGCGCGAAAGCCTGGCGTTGCCGCGTTGGCGAGCACGTGCTGGCCGGGAAACAGGGCGGGAATCAGGCTGGCGACCGCGCCGGCGGGCATCGCCAGTGCGTGCAGACCGCCGAGCCGTGTGTAGAGCGTCTCCACCCAGTAAAAGCAGATGGCGAGCCAGACCATCAAGGACAGCGCGACGCCAAAACCGAAGCGCATTTCGTCGCCGGGAAAGAGTGCGCCGCGCAGGGCGAGTCCGTGAACGGCGAGCGCCGCGAGCAGCAGCAGCCGTTCCGGTCGGCTCATGCTCTGGCGGGCCTTCGGGTCGGACGCGCTGAGGCAGCTGCGCCAGAACCAGACACCGAGGCCGGCGTAAAGCGAGGCGGGAAGGAGATGAAGTAGAATCGGGGGCATACGTTGCTGCAGTTTACTCCAAGTCATCCCGGCCCGAAGGCTCCCCGCGAACATGCTCGACAATCTCACTCAGCGCCTTTCCAAGGTCGTTAAGACACTGCGCGGTCAGGCCCGCCTGACCGAGGACAACATCCAGGACGCCATGCGCGAGGTGCGCATGGCGCTTCTCGAGGCCGATGTGGCTTTGCCCGTGGTGAAGGATTTCATTGCCAAGGTCAAGCTCAAGGCCGTCGGGCAGGAGGTGGTGGGGTCGCTGACGCCGGGGCAGGCGCTGGTCGGTGTGGTCCACGACGAACTGAAAGCGCTCATGGGCGGGGCCCATGAAGGCCTGAATCTCGCCACCCAGCCGCCGGCCGTCATCCTGATGGCCGGCTTGCAGGGCGCGGGCAAGACCACGACGACCGGCAAGCTCGCCAAGCATCTGAAGGAGTCGCAGAAGAAGAAGGTGCTGGTCGTCTCCACCGACGTCTATCGCCCTGCCGCCATCGAGCAGCTGAAGGCAGTGGCGGCGCAGGCCGGGGTGGAGTTTTTCCCCTCGCAGGTCGATCAACGCCCGGTCGACATCGCGCTCGGGGCGGTGGATTTCGCGCGCAAGCACCATGTCGACGTGCTGCTGGTGGATACGGCCGGCCGCCTCGCGATCGACGAAGCCATGATGGCGGAAATCCAGGCCCTGCACGCCGCTGTCAAGCCGATCGAGACGCTGTTTGTCGTGGATGCGATGTTGGGCCAGGACGCGGTGAACACCGCCCGCGCCTTCAACGATGCACTCCCGCTGACCGGTGTTGTCCTCACCAAGCTGGATGGTGACGCACGCGGCGGCGCCGCGCTGTCGGTGCGTCACGTGACCGGCAAACCGCTCAAGTTCGCGGGTGTCGGGGAGAAGCTCTCCGGCCTCGAACCTTTCCACCCGGACCGGATGGCCAGCCGCATCCTCGGCATGGGCGACATCTTGGGCCTGGTGGAAGAGGCACGACGCGGGGTCGATGAAGAAAAGGCGAAGGCGTTTGCGCACAAGCTGAAGAGTGGCAAGGGTTTCGACCTCAACGACTTCAAGGATCAGATCGCCCAGATGCGCAAGATGGGCGGCATTTCCTCGCTGCTCGACAAACTGCCGGCGCAGTTCGCGCAGGCCGCCGGCCAGCTGCAGGGTGGCGTGGAGGAAAAGGCGATCGGGCGGATCGAAGGCATCATCAATTCGATGACGCCGCTCGAGCGTGCAAAGCCCGAACTGCTCAAGGCCAGTCGAAAGCGCCGGATTGCGGCCGGCGCGGGGGTGACCGTGCAGGAGGTCAACCGACTGCTCAATCAGTTCGAGCAGACGCAGAAGGTCATGAAGCAGTTCTCCAAGGGCGGGCTGCAGAAGATGATGCGCGGCATGAAGGGCATGCTCCCCGGCATGCCCCGCTAGGACGTCCGTGCGCAGCATCCTGCTTGCTTTCGGGCGCACGCTGCGCAGTCTCGCGCGGCGGGAAGTGCTGTGGCATCTGCTGTGGCCGGGCCTCGTCGCCACGGTGCTGTGGATCGCGGTCGGTATCCTGTCCTGGTCGGCGCTCGTCGCTCTGGTGATGAGGTGGCTGGTCGAGTGGTTCGGCGGCTGGCTGGATGCATCGACCGTCGCCGGCGCGGTTACGCTGATCTTCGTCAAGCTCGCGATCGCGCTCGCCTTTGTGCCGCTGATCTACCTGACGGCCGCACTCATCGTCGCAACGGTCGCGCTGCCGATGATGCTGGAGCGCGTTGCGCGGCGCGACTACCCGGATCTGGAACTACGCAGGGGCGGCAGCAACACCGGGAGCGTGGTCAACGCGCTCGGTGCCGGAGGCCTGTTTCTGGTAGGCCTGCTGGTGTCCTTGCCCTTCTGGTTGCTGCCCGGCGTGGGCCTGGTGGTTTCCGTCGTGCTCACCGGCTGGTTGAACCAGCGCGCGTTCGGCTACGACGCCCTGATGCTGCATGCCGATCCCGCCGAGATGAGGCATCTGCGCACGGCGCTGAAGATGCCGATGCTCGTGCTCGGCGGGGGCGCGGCCCTGCTGGCTTATGTTCCGCTGGTCAATATCGTGGCCCCTGCATTCGCGGGGCTCGCTTTCGTTCATTTCCTGCTCGAGGCCTTGAGGCGCGAGCGCGGGGCTGCAGGCGTTACGCTGCTCGACCCGGCGCAGCCCACCCTGCCAAGGACGACTTCATGAAATTCGGCGTGCTCATCATCGGCGACGAGATCCTGTCGGGGCGTCGTGCCGACAAGCATCTTGCAAAAGCCATCGAACTGCTCGGCGCGCGCGGCCTCAAGCTGGCCTGGGCGCGTTACGCGGCTGACGACCGGTCCGGCCTGACCGAGACCTTGCGCCAGACCTTTGCCACGGGCGACGTGGTGTTCAGTTTTGGCGGTATCGGCGCCACACCGGATGACCACACCCGCCAGAGCGCAGCCGCCGCGCTGGAGGTGTCGCTCGCTTTGCACCCGGAGGCCGAGGCGGAGATACGCGCCCGTTTCGGCGCCGAGATCACGCCCGAGCGCCTGCAGATGGGCGTGTTCCCGGTCGGCAGCGCCATCATCCCGAACCCGTACAACCGGATTCCCGGGTTCTCGATGCGCCAGCACTATTTCGTGCCCGGCTTTCCGGTGATGGCGTGGCCCATGGTCGAGTGGGTGCTCGATACCCACTATGCCCATCTGCACCATGCCGACGACTACGTCGAAGCGGCGATCACCGTCTGGGATGCTTACGAGGGGCAGCTCATGGATCTGATGGCCGAGGTGACAACGGCGTTTCCGGACGCGACGCTGTTCAGCCTGCCGACGATTGCGGGTGAGGGCGAGCGGCGCTCGATCGAACTCGGCATGAAGGGCCGCCAGGAGGCTGTCGCTGCCGCGATGGTCCGCATCAAGCGCGCGGTGGGCGAGCGAGGCTTTGCGTGGGACGACAAACCCTGACGAGGCCGCGTACGCCGGCGGTGGAGGCGGCTCACGTCGTGTGGGTGGACGGGCGGCGCGTCGACCTCGTCGTGCGGCATTCCGCCCGCCGCACGCTGGCCTTGCAGGTGGATCAACGCGGTGCCCGCGTGGCCGTACCTCACGGCACACCGATGCCGGCCGTCGAGCGCTTCGTGGCTGGTCATGGGCAGTGGTTGCTGGATCGACTGGATGCGCGCTCGCACACGTACGGGGCGCCGTTGGCGATTGAAAGCGGTGCACAGATTCCGGTGTTGGGACACCTTGTCCGGCTGCAGGTCGGCGCTGCTTTTCGCCGGGTTCAATGGTGCCATGATGTAGGCGGCGAGGTCCTGCAGGTACCGGAAGGGCCGCGCCGCGCGGCATCGGTCGTGCGGGCCCTGCGGGTACGGGCGCTCGCCTGGTTCGGTGGCCGGGTGGAAGAGTACTGCCACCGCCTGGCGGTACCGGTGCCGCCGGTCAGGCTGTCCTCGGCGCGGACG
This sequence comes from Azoarcus olearius, assembly GCF_001682385.1. Lineage (NCBI taxonomy): Bacteria > Pseudomonadati > Pseudomonadota > Betaproteobacteria > Rhodocyclales > Zoogloeaceae > Azoarcus > Azoarcus olearius. Next base: position 3,637,055 of record NZ_CP016210.1, on the reverse strand, counting down.
CGGTGGGGCAGTTGCAGCCGCGCCAGCGGTATCCGGCTGCATTGGCGGCTGATCCATCTCGAGCCCGCGCTGATCGACTACGTGGTGGCCCATGAGGTCGCGCATCTGCTGGAGATGAACCACTCCCCGCGCTTCTGGTCGGTCGTGGAGCGCATCTACCCCGGCTGGCGCGCGGCGCGCGGGCTGTTGAAGAAGGCGGCCGCTACGCTGCCGCATATCGAACCGGGTGAGCTGCTTCCCCAACCTGTCGAGGACTGAAGAATGAGGCTATTGCACACGATGTTGCGTGTCGGCGATCTTGATCGGTCGCTGGCGTTTTATACCGAGGTGCTCGGGATGCGTCTGCTGCGTCGTAACGACTATCCGGACGGCAAGTTCACGCTGGCCTTTGTCGGCTATCAGGACGAGGCGGACGGCGCGGTGCTGGAACTGACCCACAACTGGGGCGTGGAGCGCTATGAACTCGGCACCGCGTACGGTCATATTGCGCTCGAGGTGCCGGATGCGGCCAAGGCATGCGACGAGATCCGGGCCCGTGGAGGCAAGGTGGTGCGCGAGGCCGGGCCGATGAAACACGGTTCGACCGTGATCGCCTTTGTCGAGGACCCGGATGGCTACAAGGTGGAACTGATCGAAAGGCGCGCTTAATCGCTGCCGTCCGCCGTGGCCGTAAAGGCCGGCGCAAAAGACAAGAGCCAACCCCTGCGGGTTGGCTCTTGTCTTTGGATTGGTGGGCCCCCTGGGAGTCGAACCCAGCACCAACGGATTCCGGTTTGTGTGACTTTCGCCACTCCCTGGACTATGCCTTCACCATAGCGTTTGCCTTAGGTGGGTGCCGTCTAGTCTCTACACCTTCATCGGCGCAGGCGCCGAAGCTTGGCTCGGCGTTGCCATACGCCCGGGCGGGCGCTTAGGTTTCGCCGAATTTGACACCATCCCTTGCGTGGTTTCCCGGCGCAAGGCACATCGAAATATGAGTCCGCTGCTCTAACCAAGCATGAGCTAGAGGCCCGAGGGCGCAATGGTACAGGCATTCTTGCGCCCGGAAGAAGCATCCCGTCATTTCCGCCGCTGCCGTATGGCCCACGCGGGCTGCACGGCGACGGCGGAGCGGGCCGGGGTCAGGCGTCGCTGTCGAGGAAGCTGCGCAGCTTTTCGGAGCGGCTCGGATGACGCAGCTTGCGCAGCGCCTTGGCTTCGATCTGGCGGATGCGCTCGCGCGTGACGTCGAACTGCTTGCCGACCTCTTCCAGCGTATGGTCGGTGTTCATCTCGATGCCGAAGCGCATGCGCAACACCTTGGCTTCGCGCGGGGTCAGCGAGTCAAGCACCTCCGCGGTGGCGTCGCGCAGGCCGGAGTACATGGCAGCCTCCGCCGGTGCCAGCGTTGCGGTGTCTTCGATGAAGTCGCCCAGGTGGGAGTCGTCGTCGTCGCCGATCGGTGTCTCCATGGAGATCGGCTCCTTGGAGATCTTCATGATCTTGCGGATCTTCTCCTCGGGCATCTCCATCTTCTCGGCCAGCGTCGCGGGGTCCGGTTCGGCGCCGGTTTCCTGCAGGATCTGGCGGCTGATGCGGTTCATCTTGTTGATCGTTTCGATCATGTGCACCGGGATGCGGATGGTGCGCGCCTGGTCGGCGATCGACCGCGTGATGGCCTGCCGGATCCACCAGGTTGCATAGGTGGAGAATTTGTAGCCACGGCGGTATTCGAACTTGTCGACCGCCTTCATCAGGCCGATGTTGCCTTCCTGGATCAGGTCGAGGAACTGCAGGCCGCGGTTGGTGTACTTCTTCGCGATCGAGATCACCAGGCGCAGGTTGGCCTCGGTCATCTCGCGCTTGGCGCGGCGCATCTTGGCTTCGCCAGTCGACATCTGGCGGTTGATGTCCTTGAGTTCCTTCAGCGGAATGCCGATGCGATCCTGCAGATCGATCAGCTTCTGCTGCACTTCGAGCACGGCAGGATGAATCCGCATCAGACCTTCGGCGTAGCTCTTGCCCGAGGCGATTTCGTCCTTCAGCCAGTCGATGCTGGTTTCCTGTCCGGGGAACACCTTGATGAAGTGCTGCCGCGGCATGCCGGCCCGATCCACGCACAGTTGCAGGATCTGACGCTCATGGGTACGGACCTGCTCGACCATGTGGCGCACCGAGTCGCACAGGCGTTCGATAGCCTTCGCGGTGAAGCGGATGTTGAGCAGTTCGTCGGAAATCTGCTGCTGCGCGGCAAGGTAGGCGATGTCCTGCGACCCGCTCTTGGCCAGCGCCGCCATCATCCGCTCGTAATGCTCGCGGATCACCGCGAAACGCGCCAGCGCGTCGGTCTTCAGTTGCAGCAGAGACGCGGCATTGGCGCTTTCGCCGCCATCGCCGTCGCCATCAGCTTCCTCTTCATCGTCACCGTCGGCGTCTTCATCGGCGGCTGCGGCCACCTCTTCATCGGCCTCCGACAGCGCGGCTTCGTCCGATGCGGCGTTGGGGTCGATCAGGCCATCCACCAACTCGTCGATCCGGACCTCGTCGCGCGCCACGCGGTCGGCGGTGTCGAGCATTTCGGTGATGGTCGTGGGGCAGGCCGAGATCGCTTGCACCATGTGCTTGAGGCCGTCCTCGATACGCTTCGCGATCTCGATTTCGCCTTCGCGCGTCAGAAGTTCCACGGTGCCCATCTCGCGCATGTACATGCGCACGGGGTCCGTGGTGCGGCCGAACTCCGAGTCCACCGACGACAGGGCCTGCTCGGCTTCTTCCTCGGCGACGTCTTCGTCCACCGAGGTGGCCACGTTGTCGGACATCAGCAGGTCTTCGGCGGCCGGAGCCTCGTCGAAGACCTGGATGCCCATGTTGTTGAAGGTGGCGATGATCCCTTCGATCTGCTCCGCATCCGCCACATCGTCGGGGAGGTGGTCGCTGATCTCGGCATAGGTCAGGTAACCCCGTTCCTTGCCGAGCGTGATCAGCGTTTTCAGGCGGGTGCGACGTACCTCGGCATCGAGCGGAGCCACTTCGGGGCTATCGACCACCTGGGCGGCCTTGTCCTTGGCCTTGGAGGCTCGTCCTTTGGGGGTGTCCTTGCGCGAATCTTTGGCGGCTTTTTCGCGTGCCATGGCGCTCCTCGAATCTGGGGCAGATGAGAATGGGAAACAGGAAATTGTACTATAAATCTGAGACTTTGCCTACATTGGCGAGGTTCCGGCGCTCCAGGATGAGTTCGCTGAGGCGATGCCGTTCGGCGGTCGAGAGGCCTTGCTCACGCTCCAGGGCGAGCAGCGCGTCGATTTCTCTCGTTACAGCATCCGCGCCCAGTTTGCGCAAGGCGTCTTCGAAAAGCGTTTCGATCGCGCTGTCGTCAAACTCGGTGTCGATCAGTTCGGCGGCAACCCGCGAGAGTGTCTCCGCGTGCGGGGTGTCGCGAAAGCGTTCGATAAGTCCTCCGACGCCGCCTGCGGGCAGGGGTTCGCCCAGGCTTACGAGATCCACGATGGCGACCAGTGCGCGGCTTTCTGGGGTTTCGGCCGGCAGTAGATCGGCCGGCAGGCGCGCTGCCAACGCCGGGTGGTGAACCACGAGACGGAGAAGCGTTGCGGTGGTCGAGGGTGCGCGGCGGCCGGGGCCGCGCGGCGGACGGCTGAGGCCCGATGGGCGCCGCGGTCCCGGGCGGGGTGAGTCGGCGCGGGGCGGGCTCGTTCCCGCCTGGGGGCCAGCCAGGCCGAACGCATGTTCCACTTCGGCCTGCGTAAGCTGGCTGGCCTCCGCAACGGCTTTGATCAACTGCAGTTTCAGCAGTGGCGCCGGGATCCGGGTGACCAGCGGACGGGCGTCGTGGACCAGGCGCGCCCGGCCTTCGGCGGTCGCGAGGTCGAGGTCCTCCTGAAGCTGGTCGAGCAGGGTCCGGGCGAGCGGCGTGGCTTCAGCTGCGGCTTGGCGGAATGCGGCGGCTCCTTCACTGCGTACGAAAGAATCCGGATCGTGCTCAGTGGGCAGAAACAGGAAGGCGAGGGTGACGTCGTCGCGCAGGGCGTCGAGGGCATTCTCCAGCGCGCGTCGCGCTGCGCGGCGGCCGGCGTTATCGCCGTCAAAGCAGAACACCACGCGGTCGGTGTGACGCAGCAGCGCCTGGATGTGATGCGTCGTGGTGGCCGTGCCGAGCGTGGCGACGGCATTCTCGATGCCGAACTGCGCGAGCGCGACGACGTCCATGTAGCCTTCCACCACCAACGCAAAGCCGGCGTCGCGGATGGCCTTCTGCGCCAGAAACAGGCCGTAGAGTTCGCGCCCCTTCTCGAACAGCGGGGTCTCGGGCGAGTTCAGGTATTTGGGTTCGCCCTGATCCAGTACGCGCCCGCCGAAGGCAATGATGCGTCCGCGGCGGTCGTGGATCGGGAACATCACCCTGCCGCGGAAGCGGTCATAACGCCGACCCTGGTCGTTGTCGATGACCAGTCCGGCGTCGGCGAGGGTCTTTGCCTGGTAGTCCGGAAAGACCTTCTGCAGCGCCTGCCAGTCGTCCGGCGCATAACCGATGCCGAAGCGGGCGGCGACTTCACCGCTGAGTCCGCGTCGCTTCAGATAATCGATGGCAATGGGTGCGGCCTTGAGCGCGTCGCGGTAGAAACGGGCCGCGGCGGCTACCGCGTCGAACAGCCTGTCGTGTTCCCCGCTTTGCGCGGCGTTTACCCGTTGGTCGTCGTCAGGTACCTGCATGCCGGCCTGGTTGGCCAGTTCCTTCACGGCGTCGACGAAGCCGAGCCCGCTGTATTCCATGAGAAAGCCGATCGCGCTGCCGTGTGCGCCGCAGCCGAAGCAATGGTAAAACTGCTTGGTCGGGCTGACCGAGAACGAGGCGGATTTCTCCCCGTGAAAGGGGCAGCAGGCGAAGTAGTTCGCGCCGCCCTTCTTGAGGGGCAGGTAGCGTTCGATGACGTCGACGATGTCGATCCTGGACAACAGGTCCTGGACGAAAGCTTGTGGAATCATCGAGTAAAAAGCGATACGCCGGACGGAGGCCCGAGGGGCTTCCGTCCGGCGTGCAGACGACCGAGTGGCGGCTGAATCAGTAGAGCTTCGGCGGCAGCATCTGGCTGCGCAGGCGCTTGTGATTGCGCTTCACTGCCGCGGCCAGCTTGCGCTTGCGCTCGGCGGTGGGCTTCTCATAGAACTCGCGGGAGCGAAGCTCGGTCAGCACACCGGTCTTCTCGATAGTGCGCTTGAAGCGGCGGATCGCAACTTCAAACGGCTCGTTTTCCTTGACGCGAATACCGGGCATTGCGTACTTCCTTGGGTGTCTGGTGAGCGGAAAGTTCGCGAGTCTACCCGTTGCGCGCCGCGGGTGCAAGATCGCACCGGAAAATTCGCCCGACCCGCCGTAGAATGGCGAACTCGCAATCGGGCGCTGTCATGAAAGTACTGGGTATCGAAACGTCGTGCGACGAAACAGGGGTCGCCATCTACGATGGAAGCGTGCGGCGCTTGCTGGGGCACTGCCTGCACTCCCAGATCGATCTGCACGCCGCGTACGGGGGCGTGGTCCCGGAACTCGCGTCGCGCGACCACATCCGGCGCTTGCCGCTCCTGCTGAAACAGCTCTTTGGCGAAACGGGACTTTCCCGCCGCGATATCGACGCAGTGGCCTACACCGCGGGGCCGGGGCTTGCCGGTGCGCTGCTCACGGGAGCCAGCTTCGCGGAGGCGTTTGCCCTCGCGGCTGGCGTGCCGGCACTGCCAATTCATCACCTGGAGGGGCACCTGTTGTCGCCGCTGCTGGCGGATGACGCGCCCCGCTTCCCTTTTGTCGCGCTGCTGGTATCCGGCGGCCATACCCAGCTGATGCATGTCGCCGGGGTCGGGCGCTACGAGCTGCTCGGCGAGTCGCTCGACGATGCGGCGGGCGAAGCCTTCGACAAGACCGCGAAACTGTTGGGCCTGGGCTATCCCGGCGGGCCGCAACTGTCCGCGCTTGCTGCGCAGGGCTGCGCCGGTCGTTTCAAGTTGCCCCGTCCCATGCTGCATTCGGGCGATTTCGATTTCAGCTTCAGCGGGCTGAAGACCGCCGTGTTGAACCGGGTGAGCAGCGACGACTGGGAGCCGGGGCTGGCAGCGGATCTGGCGGCTGACTTCCAGGAGGCGGTGGTCGAGGTGCTGTGTGCCAAGGCGCTGGCGGCCCTCAAGCACACCGGGCTCGACACCCTGGTTGTCGCCGGCGGAGTAGGGGCCAACCGACGCTTGCGCGAACGCCTTGATCATCTCGCCGCACGACGGCGGTATCGGGTGTGTTATCCGGAGCCCGCGCTGTGTACCGACAACGGCGCAATGATTGCGTTTGCGGGCGCGTTGCGGCTGGAGGCCGGCGAGCGCCGAGCGGCCGCGCCGGCGGTGCGGGTGCGGCCGCGCTGGCCGCTGGTCGAACTGGACGCCCCCGGCTGCCCCTGATCAGCCCTTCTTGGCGCCGATGCGACCTTCGGTGCCGGCGAGCAGGCGGCGGATGTTGCCGTGATGTCGCCAGATGAGAACCGCCGACATTGCGGCCATGACAGCAACGACGGCCTGAGGGCCGAAAAGGTAATAAGCGGCAAGCGGCGACGCGATTGCCGCCGCGAGCGCTGCTGCCGACGAGTAGCGGGTCAGGACGGCGACGAGCATCCAGACGCCGAGCGCGGCGAGCGCGAGTGCTACATGGACGCCGCCCAGTACGCCGAGCGCCGTGGCAACACCTTTACCGCCGTTGAAGCGCAGGAACACCGAGTAGACATGACCCAGGAAGGCCGCGAGGCCGGCGAGCGCCGCCTCGAGTGGGGTGAAGCCCAGTGTGTGCGCCAGCCACACCGCAAGCCAGCCCTTCAGGCAGTCGCCGAGGAGGGTGGTCGCGGCGGCCGCCTTGTTGCCACTGCGAAGCACGTTGGTGGCGCCCGGGTTCCCGGAGCCATAGCGGCGCGGGTCTTCGATGCCGAAGAGGCGGCTCGATACGATGGCGAACGGAATGGAGCCCAGCAGGTAGGCGGCGGTCAGTAGGGCGGCGAGAGACGTCATGGCGTGTAAGCGGAAAGGCGGGGCGTGGAGTCCCGGTGTGGCGCGTGTTGCGTAATCTGCGGACAGCGCGTCATCCGGGATAAAATCCGTCCGATTCTAATCGGGAACCTGCATGGATTTCATCTTCATCGAGGAGTTGCGGGTGCAGGCGTGGGTGGGAATCTACGCCCGTGAAAAAGCTGCGCCGCAAACCGTCGAACTCAACCTCACCTTCGGTGTTCCCGACGCGGCGGCGGAGCACGACGACATCGCCGACACCATCAACTATGCCGAAGTGATAGAGCGCATCCGTGCCGAATTGGCGGGGCGGCATTTCAATTTGATCGAGACGCTGGGCGAGTTCGTCGTGGCGTTACTGTTCGACGAATTCGGCGCGCCCTGGGTGAAAATACGGATTGCCAAAATCGGCGTAATGAAAGGCGTCCGCCGCGTGGGGGTGTTCATACAGCGCGGGCGGGAGGGCGTTTCGCTTCCGGCTGGTCCGCTGTGATGCCGGCCCGGTGAAAAACACAATGCCGCCTTTAGGGCGGCATTGTGTTTCACTTCGGGCGCGGTGCCCGTCGCAGTAATGCGGCGAATATCAAACCGCCAATTCCTCGATCGACTTGCCTTGCGCGATCCAGTCGAGCGCCCACTGCGGCTTGCGACCGCGGCCGCTCCAGCCCACGCCCGGCGTTTCCGGATGCCGGTATTTCACCGTCGGCGCTTCCTTCTTCTTGCCGGCCGCGGCTCGACCGCGCTTTGCCGCGGGCTTTTTCTCCGTCGCCGGGACCGGTGCCGATCCGATCAGGTCGCTCAGTGAAAGGCCTTCGTCGGCCGCCATTTTCTGCATCTTCTTGAGGAGGTCGCGGCGGGCGGAATCGCTGCGCCGGCGGATTTCTGCTTCAACCCGCGACTGGAGGCGACGCAGCTGGGTCAGCGACAGAGTCCCTAGTTCCATTATTGCTCCTGGTGAAAATCCGCCACACGGGAGGAGGGTGGCATTTCAAAAGAGGTGGATACGGCGCAGTAAATCGAAACCAACAGACAGATTTCGTAGCGCGACGTTACCCTAAATGAAATCGAGGCGCAAATTGCTAATCCAGCGCGACCTCGACGAGTTGCGGTTTAAGGCAGCGAATCACATCCGTCGGGTTGATTTGCACCAGAAATCCGCGCCGGCCGCCATTGATGAAGATCGACGGGAGGTCGGCAATCGACCGCTCCATGAAAACCGGCATTGGCTTTCGCGTCGCAAACGGCGAAGTGCCACCGACGAGGTAGCCGGAATGGCGGTTTGCGACGTCCGGTTTGCAGGGTTCGATGCGCTTGCGCCCCGCCTGGCGCGCCAGTTCCTTGGTCGATACGGTGCGGTCGCCGTGCATCAGGACGATCAGCGGCTGGGCCTTTTCGTCCTCCATGATCAGGGTCTTAACGACCGCGTGTTCCGGAACGCCCAACTCCCGCGCGGATACTGCGGTGCCTCCGTGCTCCTCGTAAGCGTAGAGGTGGCCGGTGAATTGCACCGCGTTGCGGCGGAGATATTGGGTGGCGGGTGTCTCTGGCGTGTTGGACGATTGCTTCGACATGGGCTCGCGTGACGGGTCGGTGTATTAGCTGCGCGGATGGTGTCTGGCGTGGAGCTGCTTCAAGCGTTCCCGCGCCACATGCGTGTAGATTTGCGTCGTCGAGATATCGGCGTGGCCCAGCAGCAATTGCACGACGCGGAGGTCTGCGCCGTGATTGATCAGGTGCGTGGCAAATGCGTGTCGCAGCGTGTGGGGCGAGATCCGTTGTGCTGGAATTCCTGCCTTGGGTGCGTATTGCTTGATGATGCGCCAGAACATCTGGCGCGTCATTCCGGCGCCGCGCTGGGAAACGAAAACCTCGTCGCATGTCCGCCCGCGCAACAGGGCTGGCCGTGCCTCGCGCAGGTAGCGGCCGAGCCACTCGAGCGCGATGTCACCGGTGGGAACGAGGCGTTCCTTGCTACCTTTGCCGAACACCCGGATTACGCCTTCGCCGGTGCTGATCGCAAAGAGTTTCAATTCCACCAGCTCGGAAACACGAAGCCCGCTCGCATACAGCAATTCAAGCATGCTGCGGTCCCGCAGGCCATGAATCGTGTCGACGTCGGGCGCTGCCAGCAGCGATTCCACCTGTGCTTCGCTGAGGGTGCGGGGAAAGCGTTCGCCGGTCACCGGGGCGTCGAGCTGGACGGTCGGATCCTGAGCGATACGGCGCTGGCCGAGCAGCCCACGGTAAAAGCGGCGCCAGGCCGACATCAGGCGGCGCTGGCTGGCGGGTTTGGCGCGGCGGCTGAATTCGGCGAGATACGCGGTGAGCTGGCTCTCGTCCGCTTCGATCAATTGAGTTCCGCGACCGGCCAGCCAGGCGCCGAATTGCGCGAGATCGCTCCGATAACCGGCAATGGTATTGGCTGCCAGGCCGAATTCCAGCCACAGTGCGTCGCAGAACAGATCGAGTTCGGCGCGCGTCTCCGCCGAGAGCTGTTGTTCGAATGCGGTCACGGACGGGGGGGGGCGTGGTGATCACGAGGTGGGTGCGGCGAGGCCCGAGGGCCTCGCCGACCCGCTTGCTCTACCCCAGAGCAATATCGGCTGGAATCGTGGATTCCCTTGCGGCGATTATGCCACGAACGTCGGATTCCGACGTCTGCCTCGTCTACGTAGAAACCCTTAAGGGCGGGGATTTTCTCACGCCTCGCGTTGATCCCCATCCTGACTTTCGGCTTATCGGCGGATCTCGCCATTGCCGAACACGATCCATTTCTGGCTGGTGAGCCCTTCCAGCCCCACCGGGCCGCGGGCGTGGATCTTGTCCGTGGAAATCCCGATTTCGGCACCGAGGCCGTATTCGAAGCCGTCGGCGAAGCGCGTGGAGGCGTTCACCATGACGGATGCCGAATCCACCTCGCGCAGGAAACGCATCGCATGGGTGTAGTGCTCGGTGAGGATCGCCTCGGTGTGGCCCGAGCTGTAGGTGTTGATATGCGCGATCGCTTCATCCAGGCCCGCCACGACGCGGATCGCGATGATCGGCGCGAGATATTCCTCGTGCCAGTCCTGCTCGGTGGCGGGGCTGAGCCGGGCACCTTCGATGCCGGCTTCGCGCAGCAGCACGAGCGCTTCCGGGCACGCTCGCATCTCGACGTTCCTCGCCGCCAGCATCCGTCCGATGTCGGGCAGGAAACGCGGGGCGACGGCACGGGCCACGAGCAGCGATTCCGTGGTGTTGCAGGTGCCGTAACGCTGGGTCTTGGCGTTCTCTACGATGGGCAGCACCTTCGCCGGGTCGGCATGGTCGTCGACGTACACATGGCAGTTGCCGTCGAGGTGTTTGATGACGGGGACGCGTGCCTCGCTGGAGACTCGCTCGATCAGCCCTTTGCCGCCGCGCGGCACGATCACGTCGACGAATTCGGGCATCGTGATGAGCGCGCCAACCGCAGCCCGGTCCGTCGTTTCCAGCACCTGCACGGCCGTTTGCGGCAGGCCGGCGGCGGCAAGCCCGGTGCGCACGCAGCTTGCAATCGCCTGATTCGAGCGCAGCGCTTCCTTGCCGCCGCGAAGGATCGCGGCGTTGCCGGATTTGAGGCACAGCGCCGCCGCGTCGGCGGTGACGTTGGGCCGCGCCTCGTAGATGATGCCGACCACGCCGAGCGGCACACGCATCTTGCCGACCTGGATGCCGGAAGGGCGGCGCTTGACGTCGGTGATTTCCCCCACCGGGTCGGGGAGTGCCGCAACCTGTTCAAGCCCGGCGGCCATGCCTTCCACGCCCTTGGCGCTCAGCGTCAGGCGGTCGATCAGGGCCTCGTCCAGCCCGGCCGCGCGGGCTTCGGCGAGGTCGGCCGCGTTGGCCGCCAGCAGCGCGTCGCGACTGTCGCGGATGGCTTGCGCCATCGCCACCAGGGCGGAATTCTTGGCATCGGTGGAGGCTGCCGCAAGCGTGCGGGAGGCGGCGCGCGCTTCGCGGCCGACGGTCTGCATGTAGTGCTGGATATCCATCATCGTCACAGGCGGAAAAGCCAAAAAGGGATTAAAGCACTGATCGCGGCGCCCGTGGGCCACGCGCTACATCCGCCGCGGAACGGGTCAGTGACGGCAGAGCCGCAGCGCAAGCTGCAGGAATTCGTCCCACACGTCGCCGTCCGCCAGCCCCTTGATCATCCGGTCGATGCGGGCCGCGTGCATCAGCGCGGCGCGCAGGCGCCCGCCGCCCAGGCGGGCAAGGGCGCGGGTAAGGAGTTGCTTGCGTCGTTCGTCGAAGACGCGTTCGGCCTTGAACAGCGCGGCGAGTGGCTGGCCGGCGTCCTGTCCGGCGCGCAGCAGCGCGAGGCTGCGGGTTTCGTTGGCCAGCGCCCACAGCACCAGCGGAGGCGCCGCGCCCTCGCCGTGCAGGCCTTCGAGCAGACGGGCGCAGCGCGCCGGGTCGCCTTCCAGTACGGCCTGTCGAAGGGTATCGATGTCGTAGCGCGCGACGTTGAGTACGGCTTGCTGGACGTCATCAAGGGTCAGTTGCGCGCCGTGCGGAAACAACAGCCCGAGCTTGAGGATTTCCTGATGTGCCGCGAGCAGGTTGCCTTCCACGTGGTCGGCAATGAAAGCCAGCGCTTCCGCCGGGGCGGTGAGGTGTTGCGCGGCCAGCCGCTGCGCCAGCCACTGAGGAAGGCGTTCGCGTTCCGGCGCGTTTAGCTCGATGACCGTGCCGGCGTCGCCCAATGCCTTGAACCAGCTGGTTTTGCGTGCCTGCCAGTCGAGTTCCGGCAGCGTCACCAGGGTGAGCGTGGCAGCGGGCAGTTGCGCGACATAGCGCTGCAACGCGTCGCCGCCATCGCGCCCCGGCTTGCCGGTGGGAATGCGCAGATCGATGAGCTTGGCGCCGCCAAACAAGGACATGTTGCCGGCGGCGAGTGTCAACGAATCCCAGCGGAAGCCCTGGCCCACCACCAGCGTTTCTCGTTCCGAATAGCCCTGGCGGCGCGCTGCCGCGCGGATTGCGTCGGCGGCTTCGAGCACCAGCAGCGGCTCGTTGCCGTGCAGCACCCAGAGCGGTGCGAGCGGCTTGTCGAGCTGGGCCGCGAGCTGGTCGGGGCGCAAATTCACTGCGGGCGGCGGACCACCGCGAGGCGACGCATCAACTGTTGCACGAGGTCGCTCTGCATGTCGCGGAACAGCAGGTTTTCCTCCTGTTCCTTACCCAGGATCAGCGCGTCGTCGAAGGTGTATTCGCGCCGTGCCAGGATGGCCGTGGGCGGAATCAGCGCGCTGCCGTTCTTGTCCAGCAGCTGGAAGCGCATGCGCTGGGTAAGCTGGTATTCGCGCACCTTGCCGGCGCCGGTCAGGCTCAGGATTTCGCGCTCGCGTTCATTGGCGAGCACCTGCAGCCTGACGTCGGCTTTCGCCGCGTCCTCCACCACGGTCGTGGTGCCGCTGGTGGCGATCTGGCGGCGCAGCAGCGCGCCGAGTTCGGAGAATTCGCTGACGCCGACATGGATGGTGGCGAAGTCGAGCGGTTGCGGGCCGCGCAGGCGGAATCCGCAGCCGGCGAGTGCCGCCGTGGCGCCGGCCGCGGCCAGCAGGGTGAGGGCGCGGCGGCGGGTGAAGGGGGTGGGCATGCGTGCAGTCCTCAAACCACGATATTGACGAGCCGGCCGGGCACGACCACCACCTTCTTCGGCGGCTTGCCTTCCATGAACTTCTGCGCCGCCTCGGAGGCGAGCGCCAGGGCTTCGATGTCGCTCTTGCCGGCGTCCGCGGCGACCTTGACCGAGCCACGCAGCTTGCCGTTGACCTGCAGCATCAGCTCGATCTCGTCCTGCTTGAGCGCGGCTTCCAGGGGTTCCGGCCACGCGGCCTGGACGATGTCGCCGCCGAAGCCGCAGTCCTGCCACAGCGCGTGGGCGATGTGCGGAGTGATCGGCGACAGCAGGCGGACGAGGATGGAGAAGCCTTCCTCGGCGACTTCGGCGTGGGCGGCAGCATCGTCGCGCGGCGCTTTCTCGAGGGCGTTGAGGATCTTCATCGCCGCCGACACCACGGTGTTGAACTGGTGCTTGCCGAAGTCGTAGTTGGCCTGCTTCAGATGGGTGTGGATCTCGCGGCGCACATCGGCGAGCGCGGCCGGCAGCGTGCCGGCGGCGAGCGCGCGGGCAGCCGGCAGTGCCGCACGGAATTCGCTGGCGAAAGCGTGGCCGAAATTCCACACCCGGCGCAGGAAGCGCGAGGCACCTTCAACGCCGGAGTCGGACCATTCCAGCTGCTGGTCGGGCGGCGCGGCGAAGATGATGAACAGGCGCGCGGTGTCGGCGCCGTACTGGTCGACCAGCGCCTGCGGATCGACGCCGTTGTTCTTCGACTTCGACATCTTCTCGGTGCCGCCGATGACTACCGGCAGGCCGTCGCTGGCGAGCTTCGCCGCGGTGATGCGGCCGCGTTCGTCGCGTTCGACCTGGACGTCGGCCGGATTGAGCCATTGCTTCTTGCCGCCGTCGAGTTCGCGGTAATAGGTTTCGGCGACCACCATGCCCTGGGTCAGCAGGTTGGTGAAGGGTTCGGACACATTCACCAGGCCGCAGTCGCGCATCGCGCGGGTGAAGAAACGCGAGTACAGCAGGTGCAGGATGGCGTGCTCGATGCCGCCGATGTACTGGTCGACCGGCGCCCAGTAATTGACCCGCTCATCGACCATCGCGGTGGTGCTGTCGGGCGAGGCGTAGCGCAGGAAGTACCAGGAGGACTCGACGAAGGTGTCCATGGTGTCGGTTTCGCGCCGGGCGGGTTTGCCGCACTTGGGGCAGCTGCACTGGTAGAACTCGGGCATCTTGGCCAGCGGCGAGCCGCGGCCGGTGATCTCGACGTTCTCGGGCAGCACCACCGGCAACTGCTCGTCCGGTACCGGCACGTCGCCGCAGTCGTCGCAGCGCACCATCGGGATCGGGCAGCCCCAGTAGCGCTGGCGCGAGATGCCCCAGTCGCGCAGGCGGTACTGCACGCGCTTGTTGCCGAGGCCCTTGGCGGCGAGGTCGGCGGCGATGGCGTCCACCGCGTCCTGGAAGTGCAGGTTGTCGTACTTGCCGGAATTCACCAGCTTGCCGTGCTCGGCGTAGGCGTCGATCCACGGCGCCGCCACGTTTTCATAGGCGTCGTGGGTGGAGCGCACCACCATCTTGATCGGCAGCTTGTACTTGGTGGCGAAGGCGAAATCGCGTTCGTCGTGGGCGGGCACCGCCATCACCGCGCCTTCGCCGTAGCCCATCAGCACGTAGTTGGCGACCCACACCGGCAGGTATTCGCCCGTGATCGGATGCACCACGCGCAGGCCCGTCGGCATGCCCTTCTTTTCCATCGTCGCGAGATCGGCCTCGGCGACGCCGCCCTGCTTGCATTCGTCGATGAAGGCGGCGAGTTCGGGGTTGCCGGCGGCGGCCTGGGTGGCGAGCGGGTGCTCGGCGGCCACCGCGACGTAGGTGGCGCCCATCAGGGTGTCGCCGCGGGTGGTGAACACCTTGAGCACGCCCGAGCTGCCGATGGTGGAGAGGTCGTAGGGGAAGTGCACTTCCACGCCTTCGGAGCGGCCGATCCAGTTCTTCTGCATCAGCTTGACCTGTTCCGGCCAGCCGGGCAGCCCGTCCAGCGCCTCCAGCAGCTCGTCGGCGTAGGCGGTGATCTTCATGTAGTACATCGGGATTTCGCGCTTTTCCACCAGCGCGCCCGAACGCCAGCCGCGACCGTCGATCACCTGCTCGTTGGCGAGCACGGTTTCATCGACCGGGTCCCAGTTCACCGTGCCCAGCTTCTTGTAGATCAGCCCCTTCTCGAACAGGCGGGTGAACAGCCATTGCTCCCAGCGGTAGTACTCCGGCGTGCAGGTGGCGACCTCGCGCGACCAGTCGATGGCGAAGCCGAGGCGCTTCAACTGGCCCTTCATGTAGTCGATGTTGGCGTAGGTCCACTTGGCCGGCGGCACGTTGTTCTGGATCGCCGCGTTCTCCGCCGGCATGCCGAAGGCGTCCCAGCCCATCGGCTGCAGCACGTTGTAGCCGCGCATACGGTGGAAGCGCGCCAGCACGTCGCCGATGGTGTAGTTGCGCACGTGGCCCATGTGCAGCTTGCCCGACGGGTAGGGGAACATCGACAGGCAGTAGTACTTGGGGCGGGTCGCATCTTCGGTGACGCGGAACGCCGCGGTGGATTCCCAGTGCTGCTGGGCGGCGGTTTCTACGGCTGCCGGTTGGTATTTGTCCTGCATGGGCGGGGGCGCGAAGTCAAGGCGTTGAAAACACGCGAGTATATCGCGAAGCCGTGTCGCGACGGGCTGCGCCCCGCGGGCATGAGTGCGTGCAGGCAAAAAAAATGGCACCCGGCGAGGGGCCGGATGCCATAACTCCAATGAAGGAGAGGAGGGAGACGGTTAGTCCGGCTGCATGGGCAGCCGGATGAATTCAAGATGCGGGCGGGCGACGGCGAACTCAGGCCGCTTCGCGCACATGGGCGGCCACGCGCTGCCAGTTGGCGGAGACGGCAGAGAACACGTCTTCCATCGCAATCAGCGGCAGCAGCCACATGCGGTTCTGGCTGCGCACCAGCGGGGTGACCTGCGGCGTGCACAGGGTGGTCTTTTCCTCATCGAGCAGGCGGAGGAAGTTGTCCATCGCCGAGCCCCAGTATTCCGAGGTGCCGACCCAGCCGGTTTCTGCGGTTGCGGTGCGCACAGCCTTGCGCCACAGGGCTTCGGCGCGTTCGACCGGGATGCCGACGCGGCGTGCATGCCAGGGGAGGGATTTCGGTGTCTGCATTGCGGTTCTCCATTTGGCCGGGTAGGGCCGTCGCACCGGGCAGTGGTTTCGTGGACCACGCCTTCGGGTGCATTTTGCTGTGCTGCAAAAACAATTGCTTTCGATTCTGGTCGTGTAACGACAGGAGGTGCCTCCCTGTCGATGAACGGCGCCTAGCTCATTTGCTGCTATGCACAATCAAAAGATAATGCACTTCGCCCGCTTCTTCAAGGCGGCTTTGTTGCGGATCGGCGACAAGGTGTTGCAGGCGTGACTCACGTCACGTCCCGCGCCTTGGGCGGGATGTCCCGGAGCGCCCGGGTAGAATGGCGGCACCACGAGGAAGCCCCATGTCCAACCTGCTTGCCAACCTTAACGAACAGCAACATCAGGCAGTCACCCTGCCATCCCAGCACGCCCTGATCCTCGCCGGTGCCGGCTCTGGCAAGACCCGCGTGTTGACCACCCGCATCGCCTGGCTGGTGCAGTCGGGCCAGGCCAGCCCGGCGGAAATCCTCGCCGTCACCTTCACTAACAAGGCGGCCAAGGAAATGCATGCCCGCCTCGCCGCGATGCTGCCGATCAACACCCGCAGCATGTGGATCGGCACCTTCCACGGCCTCTGCAACCGGCTGTTGCGGGCCCACCATCGCGATGCTGGCTTGCCGCAGCTGTTCCAGATCCTCGATTCCGGCGATCAGCTCGCTGCGATCAAGCGGCTGCTGAAGACGCTCAACGTCGACGACGAGAAATTCCCGCCGCGCGAGTTGCAGCACTTCATCAATGGCCAGAAGGAAGCCGGCTTCCGCCCCCACGCGGTGGAGGCCTGGGACGACTTCACGCGCCAGCGTGTACAGCTCTACCAGGAGTATGAAGCGCAGTGCCAGCGCGAGTCAGTTGTGGATTTTGCGGAGTTGCTGCTGCGCACCTATGAGCTGCTGGAGCGCAACGAGCCGATCCGGCGCCACTACCAGCGGCGCTTCCGCCACATCCTCGTCGATGAGTTCCAGGACACCAACGTGTTGCAGTACCGCTGGCTGAAGTTGCTCGCCGACGAAGGTCGGGAGGGGGGCGCGTCGCTGTTCTGCGTCGGCGACGACGACCAGTCGATCTACCGCTTCCGCGGCGCAGAGGTCGGCAACATGCGTGACTTCGAGCGAGAGTTCCGGGTGCAGAACGTGATCCGGCTGGAGCAGAACTACCGTTCCCGCGGCAACATCCTCGACGCCGCCAACGCGATCATCCGGAACAACTCCGACCGCCTCGGCAAGAACCTGTGGACCGACCAGGGCGCGGGCGAGCCGATCCGTGTGTTCGAGGCCTTTTCCGATGCCGACGAGGCGCGCTGGCTCGTCGACGAGGTCCGCGGGCTGGTGCGCGACGGCGCGCTGCGCAGCGAGATCGCACTGCTGTACCGCTCCAACGCCCAGTCCCGCGTGCTGGAGCATCAACTGTTTACAGCCGGTGTGCCCTACCGGGTGTATGGCGGCCTGCGCTTCTTCGAACGGCAGGAGATCAAGCACGCGCTCGCCTACCTGCGCCTGATCGCCAATCCCGACGACGACACGGCGTTCGCGCGCGTGGTCAACTTCCCCACGCGCGGCATCGGCGCGCGGTCGCTGGAAGCGCTGCAGGATGCCGCGCGCACCTACAACACCAGCCTGTACGCCACGGTGCCGCACCTGTCGGGCAAGGCCGGCACGGTGCTCGCGCAGTTCGTCCGCCTGGTGGAAGACCTGCGCCGGGACACCGCCCGTCTGCCGTTGCCCGAGCTGATCGACCACGTGCTCGACGCGAGCGGGCTGCGGGCGCACTACAAATCCGAAAAGGAAGGGCAGGAGCGGCTGGAGAACCTGGACGAACTGCTGGGCGCAGGCAGCAATTTCGTCGCCGAGGCGCAAGCGGATGCAGAGGTGCTGGCCGGCGACCACGCCCTGCTCGCGGACTTCCTTGCCCACGCCTCGCTCGAAGCGGGCGACCATCAGGCAGACCAGGGGGCCGACGCGGTGCAGTTGATGACCGTGCATTCGGCCAAGGGGCTGGAGTTCAACGTGGTCTTCGTCTCGGGGCTGGAGGAAGGCCTGTTTCCGCACGAGAACAGCATCCTCGAAGCCGAAGGGCTGGAAGAGGAGCGCCGCCTGATGTACGTGGCGGTGACGCGGGCACGCGAGCGTCTTTACCTCTCCTTCGCGCAGAGCCGCATGCTGCACGGCCAGACGCGCTACAACCTGCGCTCGCGTTTCCTTGAGGAAATCCCGGCCGGGCTCGTCAAGTGGCTGACGCCGCCGAATCCGCGTTCGATGGCGGGCGGCGCGCTCGCCGGCATGGGCGGCGGCTACTTCAAGCCGGGCGCCAGCGTGGCTCCGGTGGCGGCGCGGCAAGCGCGGGGCACGTCGGCGCATCTGCCCAACGGGCTGCGCATCGGCCAGTCGGTGGCGCACGCGAAGTTCGGGCAGGGGGTCATCGTCGCTGCTGAGGGCAGCGGGTCGGACGCGAAGGTGCAGATCAACTTCGGCCCCGCGGGCGTCAAATGGCTGCTGCTGGCGGTGGCGAAGCTGGAGCCGGTGTAAGGCCGGGCGGGTACGGCGCTCAGGCGCCGTACTTGCGTGCCAGCGTGTCGTGCAGGGCGACGAACTCCTGCGACAGCTTGTGCTTGGGTTCAAGGTGGATCATCGGGCGCGCCTGTTCATGCGACTCCTTGATCTTCACCGAGGCCGACAGGTAGGGCGACAGCACCGGCAGGCCCTCGTCGATCAGCTCCTGCACCACTTTCTGCGGCAGGCTCGCGCGCGGCTGGTACTGATTGACCACGATGCCTTCGACCGCGAGGTCGCGGTTGTGGTCGGCGCGGATCTCGTCGACATTTTCCAGCAGCGCGTAGAGCGCGCGGCGCGAGAAGTCGTCACAGTCGAACGGAATCAGGCAGGCGTTGGCGGCGATCAGCGCCGAGCGGGTGTAGAAGTTCAGTGCCGGCGGGGTGTCGATATAGACGCGGTCGTAGCTGTCGGCGAGTTCGTCCAGCGCGTCGCGCAACTTGTAGATCTTGTAGCGCGACTCCAGCTTGCTTTGCAGTTCCTCCAGCTGCGGATGGGACGGCATCAGGTCCAGCCGGTCGAAGGGCGTGGCGACCACGAAGTCTGCGGTGCGGCGCGGGTTGAGCTTGAAGTTGAGGGTCTGGTCGAAGAAGCCCGCCAGTGTCGCGTCCACTTCTTCGGCGCTGTCGCCCAGCAGGTAATGGGTGGAATTGCCCTGCGGGTCGAGGTCGATCACCAGCGTGCGCAAGCCCTGCTGGGCGCTGATCGCGGCCAGGTTGCAGGTGATGGTGGATTTGCCGACCCCGCCTTTCTGATTGAACACCACGCGCCGCATCGCTACCCCTGTTTGCCCTGTCCGAAGGTGCGGGCATTGTGCCAAAAAACCGGGCACCGGCCCTAATCCCCGCCAATATGCGGAAATCCGGGGGGCTTTGCGCGGGCGCCGTAATGCAAAGGCCGCGGGCCTTGCGTTAAACTCGACACTCGTCATCTTTCATGACCGCACCGGCCCACTCCCCGAAGCCGGACGGCATGCGGGCCCCCGGAGGCCCGGTTCGCGGCACGGCGCACGGCGCCGACCCACATTCCAACACGCTGCGAATGGTCTCAGTTGGCGAGGCGACGGCGCGCGCCTGCAGTTCGCCCGACGCTCATACCCACACCGTTCCGAGAGGAAAAAGAATGGATCAGGATTTCATCGCCGCGGCGCTGGATTATCACCGTGCACCGACGCGCGGCAAGATTTCGGTCGTCCCCACCAAAGGCCTCACCAACCAGCGCGATCTGGCGCTGGCCTATTCGCCCGGCGTGGCCGCCGCGTGTGACGCCATCGTTGCCGACCCGGCTGAAGCACGCGAACTCACCAGCCGCGGCAACCTCGTCGCCGTGGTCACCAACGGCACCGCGGTGCTCGGCCTGGGCAACATCGGCCCGCTGGCCGCCAAGCCGGTGATGGAAGGCAAGGGCTGCCTGTTCAAGAAGTTCGCCAACATCGACGTGTTCGACATCGAACTCGCCGAGAACGACCCCGACAAGCTGATCGACATCATCGCCTCGCTGGAGCCCACGCTGGGCGGTATCAACCTCGAGGACATCAAGGCGCCCGAGTGCTTCTACATCGAGAAGAAGCTGCGCGAGCGCATGAAGATTCCGGTCTTCCACGACGACCAGCACGGCACCGCGATCATCTCTGCGGCCGGCCTGATCAACGGCCTCAAGGTCATCGGCAAGAACATCGCCGAGGTCAAGCTGGTGTGTTCCGGCGCCGGCGCGGCCGCGATCGCCTGCCTCGACCTGATGGTCAGCGTGGGCCTGAAGCGCGAGAACGTCTACGTCTGCGACTCCAAGGGCGTGATCTACCAGGGTCGCGAAGAGAACATGGAGCCGACCAAGGCGCGCTATGCGCAGATCACCGATGCCCGCACGCTGGGCGACGTGATCGCCGGCGCCGACGTTTTCCTCGGCTTGTCCACCGCCGGCGTGCTGAAGCCGGAAATGGTGGCGAAGATGGCCGACAAGCCGCTGATCTTCGCGCTCGCCAACCCCAATCCGGAAATCCTGCCGGCCGACGCCAAGGCGGTGCGCCCGGACTGCATCATCGCCACCGGCCGTTCGGACTTCCCGAACCAGGTGAACAACGTGCTGTGCTTCCCCTTCATCTTCCGTGGTGCGCTTGACGTCGGCGCCACCACGATCAATGAAGAGATGAAGCTCGCCTGCGTGAAGGCGATCGCCGAACTGGCCCAGGCCGAGCAGAGCGACGTGGTGGCCTCCGCTTACGGCGGCGCCGAACTCAGCTTTGGCCCGGAATACATCATTCCGAAGCCCTTCGATCCGCGCCTGATCGTCAAGGTGGCCCCGGCGGTCGCCAAGGCGGCGATGGAATCCGGTGTCGCCACGCGCCCGATCGAGGATTTCGAAGCCTACATCGCCAGCCTCACCGATCTGGTTTACACCTCCGGCATGGTCATGAAGCCGGTGTTCTCCGCCGCCAAGCGTGTGCCGCTGGAGCAAAAGCGCGTGGTGTACGCGGAAGGCGAGGACGAGCGCGTGCTGCACGCGACCCGCGTCGTGATCGATGAAGGCCTGGCGCGCCCGATCCTGGTGGGCCGCCCGAGCGTGATCGAGATGCGGATCAAGAAGATCGGCCTCAACCTGGTGCCGGGCCGCGACTTCGACGTCGTCAATCCCGAGTCCGACCCGCGCTACCGCGACCTGTGGAACGAGTACTACCGCCTCAAGGGCCGCGACGGCGTCACCCCCGACATCGCCAAGGCCAAGATGCGCCGCGACACCACGCTGATCGGCGCGATGCTGCTGCGCACCGGCGACGCCGACGCACTGGTGTGCGGTACCTTCGGCACCTACGAGTACCACTTCCAGCATGTGCAGGACGTCATCGGGCTGCGCGCCGGCGCCAAGCAGTTCGCCGCGATGAACCTGTTGATGCTGCCCAAGCGCACGCTGGCGATCACCGACACTTACGTGAACGAGGATCCGAGCGCGGAGGAAGTCGCCGAGATCGCCCGCATGGCGGCCGAGGAACTGCGCCGCTTCGGCATCGAGCCGCGCGTCGCGCTGCTGTCGCACTCCAACTTCGGCAGCTCGCGTTCGGCTTCCGCGCGCAAGATGCGCGAAGCCAGCGAACTGCTGCGCCAGCTCGCGCCGGAACTCGAATGCGACGGCGAAATGCACGGCGACGCCGCGCTGTCGGTCGAGATCCGCAACAAGGTCCATCCGGATTCCAGCCTGGTCGGCGAAGCCAACCTGCTGGTGATGCCCAACCTGGATGCTGCCAACATCTCGTTCAACCTGATGAAGATCGCCAACGGCGACGGCGTGTCGGTGGGGCCGATCCTGCTCGGCGCGGCCAAGCCGGTGCACATCCTGACGCCGTCGGCCACCGTGCGCCGGCTGGTGAACATCACCGCGCTCGCCGTGGTCGATGCGCAGGAGTCGCGCCGCGCCTGAATCCGGCGGCGTTGAAAACGAAGGGGGCGCCGCAAGGCGCCCTTTTTGTTTGCGCCATCGAAAACTTTGCTGACGCCCCGGCTGGGCGCTGCTCGCTAGAATCGCGCTGTTGTCCGTTCGGGGAGTCCGAATTGAGCCTACGGCCCTGCTTGTCCTTGTTGTGTCTGCTGGTGGGCGGCGCGGCGGTTGCGGCGCCGGCCGCCGCGCCGGATGCGTGGTTGCTGGCAAGTCCCGAGCCGCGCGTAGTTCCGGGGCAACCCTTCGAGGTGATCGTGATCGCCCCGTCCGCGCTGGTCGAATGGCCGGCGACACTGCCGGCGCAGATCGAGCTTGCGGCGCCCGGCCCGCGGATTGCCATCGACCTGGTGCCGGCCAACGTGCCGGCGCAGGGCGGCCAGCGCCGCTACATCGGCCACTGGCCGCGCGAGGTGGTGGGCGTGGCGACGCTGTCGCTGCGCGAGGCGGCCTCTGCGCGGCTGCTGATGGACGCCGCGGCGGCGAGCCGCAGTCCGGTTGAGGTCGCGCGCTCGGTGCCGGTCGACGCGGCAGCCGATGTCGCCGCGCAGGCGCCGGGCGCGGAGCCGGCCCAGCCGGCCGCGCTCGGCTTTCACGAGCCGATGTACTTCGTCGCCGGGGGGCGCAATCCGCGCTCGGCGCGCTACCAGCTCAGCTTCCGCTACCGCATCTTCGACCAGCAGGGCGTGGTTGCCGAGGCGCTGCCGGTCACGCGCGGGCTGTACTTCGGCTTCACCCAGACCTCGGTGTGGGACCTGGAGTCCGATTCCAAGCCCTTCCGTGACACCAGCTTCCGCCCCTCCCTGTTCTACCAGTGGAAGCTGCTCGACCCGAGCGATGGCGCCTCGCTGACGCTCGCCGGCGGCTACGAGCATGAATCGAACGGCCGCAGCGGACTGGAGTCGCGCAGCATCGACACCTTCTTCGTGCGCGGCGACGCGCGCTACTACTTCGGCGACGGTCAAACCTACTTCGCGGTGGCGCCCAAGGCGTGGCACTACATCGACAAGGACGACAACCCGGACATCACACGCTACCGCGGTTACGCGGAACTCGGCCTGCGCTTCGGGCGCGACGACGGCCTGCTGCTCGCCGCCCAGCTGCGCCGCGGCACCGCCGGAGTTGGCAGCACGCAGCTCGATCTCTCCTATCCGCTGCGCCGCAGCGTGTTCTCGGGCGTCGGCGCCTTCCTGCACCTGCAGTACTTCAACGGCTATGGCGAAACCCTGCTCGACTACAACGAGGCGCGTTCGCCGCAGATTAGAATCGGCCTTTCCCTCGTCAGATGAGCGCCGCGGGCGCAAGGAGACCCCATGACCCATGCCATCCGCTTCCACCAGACGGGCGGTCCAGAAGTGCTGCAGTGGGAGGAGGTCGAGCCGGGTGCGCCGGCAGCTGGTGAGGCCCGCATCCGCCAACATGCGGTGGGGCTCAATTTCATCGACACCTACCACCGCTCCGGCCTGTACCCGGTGCCGCTGCCCTCCGGGCTGGGCAGCGAGGGCGCCGGCGTGGTCGAGGCCGTGGGCGAGGGGGTGACCGACCTCGCCGTGGGCGACCGCGTGGCCTACGCCACCGGGCCGCTCGGCGCCTATGCCGAGGGGCGCAACCTGCCGGCCGACCGCCTGGTGAAGCTGCCGGACGCGATCAGCTTCGAGCAGGGCGCGGCGGCGATGCTGCAGGGGCTGACCGCGCAGTACCTGCTGCGCCGCACCTACCGCGTGCAGACGGGCGACACCATCCTGATCCATGCCGCGGCCGGCGGCGTGGGCACCATCGTGTGCCAGTGGGCGAAGGCGCTCGGTGCCACGGTCATCGGCACCGTGGGGTCGGACGAGAAGGCCGCGCTCGCGCGTGCCCACGGCTGCGACCATCCTATCGTCTATACCCGCGACAACTTCGCCGCCCGGGTGCGCGAGATCACCGGCGGAGAGGGGCTGCCGGTGGTGTACGACTCGATCGGCAAGGACACCTTCATGGACTCGCTGTCCTGCCTGCGACCGCTCGGCATGATGGTGCTGTTCGGCGCCTCGTCCGGCCCGGTGCCGCCGTTCGACTGCGGCGTGCTCGCCAAGATGGGCTCGCTGTTCCTGACCCGGCCGTCGCTCTTCACCTACGCGGCCAAACGCGCCGACCTGCTGGCGATGGCGGACGAGTTGTTCGAGGCGATCATCAGCGGCAAGGTGAAGATCGAGATCAACCAGCGTTACGCGCTCAAGGACGCCGCACAGGCGCACCGCGACCTGGAAGCGCGCCGGACCACCGGCTCCACCGTTCTGCTGCCCTGATCGCCGTGCCGGGCAGTCGTCCGCGCCGGGCGGGCGGCTGCCTCGGGTAAAATCCTCGGATGAACGCCGCACATCCTGCTCCTCACGAGCCCCGCTTCATCCATCTCCGCCTGCACACCGAATACTCGATCACCGACGGTATCGTCCAGATCGATCAGGCGATCGCGCAGGCTGCCGCCGACGGCATGCCGGCGCTGGGCATTTCCGACCTTGCCAACCTCTTCGGCATGGTCAAGTTCTACAAGGGCGCGCGCGGCAAGGGCGTCAAGCCCATCATTGGCGTCGACGCCTGGATCCAGAACGAGGCCGAGCGCGACAAGCCCTATCGTGTGCTGCTGATCTGCAAGAGCCGCAAGGGCTACGGCCAGCTGTGCGAACTGCTGACCCAGGCCTATCTCGAGAACAAGTACCGCGGCCGCGCCGAGATGCGCCGCGAATGGTTCGAGAACGGCGCTGCCGACGAATTGCTGTGCCTGTCCGGTGCCTTCTTCGGTGACGTCGGCCAGGCCATCGTCAACGGCAACATCGACCTCGCAGAACGGCTGGCCGCCGACTGGTCGCGGCTGTTTCCCGGCGCCTTCTACATCGAGATCCAGCGCGCCGGCCATCCCGGCACCGAGACCTACATCCGCCACGCGCTGCAGATCGCCAACAAGCTCGATCTGCCCGTGGTGGCCACCCATCCGGTGCAGTTCCTGACACCGGACGACTTCCAGGCCCACGAGGCGCGTGTCTGCATCGCCCAAGGCTATGTACTGGCCGACAAACGCCGCCCGCGCGACTTCACCGAGCAGCAATACCTCAAGAGCCAGGACGAGATGTGCGCGCTGTTCGCCGACATCCCGGATGCGCTGGAAAACGCGGTCGAGATCGCCAAGCGCTGCTCGGTGACCGTGCAACTCGGCAAGAACTTCCTGCCGCTGTTCCCCACGCCCGACGGCATGACGCTGGACGACTTCCTGGTCCAGGAGGCGAAGAAGGGGCTGGAGGAGCGTCTGGTCCAGCTCTATCCGCATCCGGAAGAGCGCGAAAAGCAGCGCCCGCGCTACGAGGAGCGGCTCAAGTTCGAGACCGACACCATCATCCAGATGGGCTTCCCCGGCTACTTCCTGATCGTGGCCGACTTCATCCAGTGGGGGAAGAACAACGGCGTGCCGGTCGGCCCTGGCCGCGGTTCCGGCGCCGGCTCGCTGGTGGCCTATTCGCTGAAGATCACCGACCTCGATCCGCTGGAGTACGCGCTGCTGTTCGAGCGCTTCCTCAACCCGGAGCGGGTGTCGATGCCCGACTTCGACATCGACTTCTGCCAGGACAACCGCTACCGCGTCATCGAATACGTGCGCGAGCGCTACGGCAAGGACGCGGTGAGCCAGATCGCCACCTTCGGCACGCTGGCCTCCAAGGCGGTGGTGCGTGACGTGGGCCGCGTGCTCGACATGCCTTACGGCCTGTGCGACCGCCTCTCCAAGCTGGTCCCGATCGAAGGCGCCAAGCCGGTGTCGCTGGCGCGCGCCTACGAGATGGAGCCGCAGATCGGGGAGATGATGAAGGACGGCAACGACGGCGAGGCGGTGCAGACCCTGTGGGATCTGGCCCAGCCGCTCGAAGGCCTGACCCGCGGTGTCGGCATGCACGCCGGCGGCGTGCTGATCGCGCCGGGCAAGCTCACCGACTTCTGCCCGCTCTACATCGCCGACGGCGACGACGCCACGCCGGTGTCGCAGTTCGACAAGGACGACGTCGAAGCGGTCGGCCTGGTGAAGTTCGACTTCCTCGGCCTGCGCAACCTGACGATTATCGAACTCGCGCTCGACTACGTGGAGCGCCTGACCGGTGAGCGCGTCGACCTGATGAGCCTGGGCTTCCAGGACCCCGCCGCCTACCAGATCCTGAAGGACGCCAACACCACGGCGATCTTCCAGGTGGAATCGGACGGGATGAAGAAGCTCTTGAAGAAGCTCGCACCCGACCGGTTCGAAGACATCATCGCGGTGCTCGCGCTCTACCGCCCCGGCCCGCTCGGTTCCGGGATGGTGGACGACTTCATCCTGCGCAAGAAGGGCCAGCAGGAGATCGACTACTTCCACCCCGACCTCAAAGCCTGCCTGGAGCCGACCTACGGCGTCATCGTGTACCAGGAACAGGTGATGCAGATCAGCCAGATCATCGGCGGCTACACCCTGGGCGGCGCCGACATGCTGCGCCGGGCGATGGGCAAGAAGAAGCCGGAGGAGATGGCCAAGCACCGCGCCACCATCGCCGACGGCGCCAAGCAGAAGGGCTATGACCCGGCGCTGGCGGAGCAACTGTTCGACCTGATGACCAAGTTCGCGGAGTACGGCTTCAACAAGTCGCACACCGCCGCCTACGCGGTCGTCACCTACCACACCGCCTGGCTGAAGGCCCACCACTGTGCGGCTTTCATGGCGGCGACGATGTCGTCCGACCTGGACAACACCGACACCGTCAAGATCTTCTTCGAGGACACCCTCGCCAACAAGATCGCCATCCTGCCGCCGGATGTGAACGAATCCGACTACCGCTTCGTGCCGGTGGACCGCAAGACCATCCGCTACGGCCTGGGCGCGGTGAAGGGCGTCGGCGAGCCGGCGGTGCGCGCGATCATCGCGGCGCGCGCGAGCGGCGGCGCGGTCAAGCCCTACCGCGATCTGTTCGACTTCTGCGAGCGCGTGGATCGCCGCCTGGTGAACCGGCGCGTGGTCGAGGCGCTGATCCGCGCCGGCGCCATGGATACCCTCGAAGGTCACCGCGGGCGCGATCGTGCCCAGGTGCTCGCCACCGTGCCGCTTGCGATGGAGGCGGCGGAGCAAGCTGCGGCCAACGCCCTGCAGGGCGGCCTGTTCGATCTGGTGCCGGAGGCCGCGGGCGCGGCACTCGAATTTGCCGACGTGCGGCCCTGGACCGAGCGCGAGCGGCTCAAGGAAGAAAAGACCGCGATCGGCTTCTTCCTGTCCGGCCACCCGTTCAACGCCTTCAAGCCCGAGGTGCGGCGTTTCGTGCGGCGCACGCTGGCCCAGCTCGAACCCTCGCGCGACCTCGTGATGATGGCCGGCGTGGTGATGGAGGCGCGGGTCAAGATGGGCAACCGCGGCAAGATGATGTTCGTGCAGATCGACGACGGCACCACGCCGCGCGAAGTGGCGGTGTATTCCGAGGTGCTCGACGCCAACCGCGGCAAGATCGTGACCGACGAGGTGCTGGTGGTCGAAGGCAAGGTCAGCCGCGACGACTTCGCCGGCGAGAACGGCCTGCGCATCATCGCCGACCGCCTGATGACGCTGGGCGAGGCGCGCAGCCGTTTCGCCCGCAGCCTCACCTTGCGCGTGAACGGCGAAGCGAAGAACGCCCCGGCCGCGGCCGACCGCTTGCAGGCGCTGCTGGCGCCCTTCCGCGAGGACGGCGGCGGCTGCCCGGTGCGGGTGTGCTACGGCAACGGCGTGGCCGAGGGCGAACTGCCGCTCGGCGAGCGCTGGCGCGTGCGCCTGGAAGAGGCGCTGCTCGATGGTCTGCGCGGCTGGCTGCCGGCCAACGCGGTCGAGGTGCAGTACCCGAACTGAGCGGGTGATCGGCCCGGTTCCACGAATTTTTCACAATCCCTGCGGCAAAGTCCGCCGTCTCGCAGGCAGCCGCGTCGCGGCTGCGTCAAGCAGGAGACGCAAGACAGATGGCGGGGATTTCGCGACGCAAGGCGGGCACACATCGCCGGCGGGTGCTGGCGGCCGTACTGGTGGCCGCAGCGGGCTTCGGTTTTCTTGGCTGGCAGCACTTCTGGCCGGTGGCGGCGGCGGCCGAATGGCAATACCGGGTGCTTGCCGATGATCTGCCGGTCGTCAGCGCATTGGCCGCCGATGGGCAGGGCGGCCTCTACGCCAGCCTGGAACTCAAGAACGGCGAAGGACGCATCGTGCAGATCGCCGCCGACGGCGGCCGGCGCACGGTGAAGGGCGGCTTCTCCAAGCTCGACGGCATGGTCCGTTACCGCGGCGGCATTGCGTACAGCCAGGAAGAAGACCACACCCCGGTGCGCTGGTGGCATGGCGATCGCGACGACGTTCTGTTCGACGGACGCGACGTCGAGGAACTCGCGACCGACGGCCATTACCTGTACGCAATCGAAGACCGACCGCAGGATGCCCGCCTGCTGCGCTATGACCCCGACAGCGGTGAAGTAACGACCCTTCGCGATGGGCTGGAGGTGGCCGAGGGCGTTGCGGTGTGCCCGGACGGACGGCTCTTCTATCTCGAGAAGAAGAAGGGCTGGGTCAAGCGCCTGCAGCCGGACGGCCACGACACCACCGTGGCTGAAGGATTGAACGCCCCCGGTTTCCTGATGTGCGACGGCGCCGGGCTGTGGGTCTCGGAAGACGCGACCCATCGCGCCCGGCTGCTGCTGCTCGACGACAGCGGCCGCGTGCAGGTGGTGCTCAGCCATCTGCGGTCCGCCCAAACCGTGCTGCCCGTCGGCCCCGGCCGCTATGTGCTGGCCGAGCAGGGCCGCAACCGCGTGCTCGAAATCACCCGCTGAGCCTCTTCTCTGGAATCGTCCTGATGACTGAACTCGCAGCGCCGGCCCGCCCGGTGCCGGCCACCGTCTCCGCGCCGGTGCGCGCCCACCTGATGTTCACCGCTGCGGCGGGCGGCGCCTTGCTGCTGATGTACAGCCTGCTGCGGCTCGCGCTGTTCGGCTACAACCACGCGCAGATCGGCGCCACGCCGGCGGCGGTCTTCGTGGAAGCCTTCATCACCGGCGTGCGCTTCGACCTGCGGCTGGTCGTCTATCTCTGCGTCCCGCTGCTGCTCGCGCTAGCGAGTCCGCGGGCGCTCGCTGCGCGACGAGCGATGTGCGTGTGGCTGAGCGTGATGGCGAGCGTGACGTTGTTTCTCGGGCTGATCGAACTCGATTTCTACCGTGAATTCCATCAGCGTCTGAACAGCCTGGTCTTCCAGTACGTTCAGGAAGACGCCAGGACCGTCATGAGCATGCTGTGGTACGGCTTTCCGGTGCTGCGCTATCTGCTCGCGTGGGCGCTCGGCAGTGTCGCGATGGGCGCGCTGTTCTTCGCGCTCGAACGGCGCACCCGTGCCGCGCCGGAAGCCGTCGCACTGCCACCCCCGGCAAAGGTGCGCTGGCTCGCGCTGCTGCTGTGCGTGCCGCTGGCGGTGCTTGCCGCGCGCGGCACGCTGAGGCACGGCCCGCCGATGCGCTGGGGCGATGCCTACACCACCGATTCGATGTTCGCCAACCAGCTCGGCCTCAACGGCAGCCTGACCCTCCTTGCCGCCGCGAAGGCACGCTATCTGGAGTCCGGCGACAAGATCTGGAAGGCGACGCTGCCGGAGGAAGAGGCGACCCGCGTGGTGCGCGATATGCTGCTGACCCCGGCCGACCATCTGGTCGACGCGGACACCGCCGCGCTGCGCCGCGATTTCACGCCGCCGCCGGCGCAGACGCTGCCGGTGCGCAACGTGGTGGTGATCCTGCTCGAGAGCTTCGCCGGCCATTACGTCGGCGCGCTCGGCAATCGCGACGGGATCACGCCCAACTTCGACCGGCTGGCGCAGGAAGGGCTGTTGTTCACGCGCTTCTTCTCCAATGGCACCCACACCCATCAGGGCATGTTTGCCACGATGGCCTGCTTCCCCAACCTGCCGGGGTTTGAGTACCTGATGCAGATGCCGGAGGGCGGCCACCGCTTTTCCGGCCTGCCGCAGTTGCTGAGCGCGCGCGAGTATGAGGACGTCTACGTCTATAACGGCGACTTCACCTGGGACAACCAGTCCGGCTTTTTCAGCAACCAGGGAATGACGCGCTTCATCGGCCGCGCCGACTTCCGCAACCCGGCGTTCTCGGACCCGACCTGGGGCGTCTCGGACCAAGACATGTTCGCGCGCGGCGCAGAGGAGCTGGCCAAGGGGTTTGACGGCAAACCCTTCTACGCGCTGCTGCAATCGCTCTCCAACCACACCCCGTACGCACTGCCCGACGTACTGCCGGTGGAGCGCGTGACCGGCCATGGTTCGCTGGACGAACACCTGACCGCGATGCGCTATTCGGACTGGGCGCTGGGGCAGTTCTTCGAGCAGGCGCGCAAGTCGCCGTACTTCAAGGACACGCTGTTCGTCGTCGTCGGCGACCATGGCTTCGGCGCCGAGGAGCAACTGACCGAGATGGACCTGCACCGCTTCAACGTGCCGCTGCTGATGATCGCGCCGGGCATCCAGCAAGCCTTCGGCGCCCGTCGCGATACCGTCGGCACCCAGATCGATGTCGTGCCGACGATCATGGGACGGCTCGGCGGCGCGGTGCGCCACCAGTGCTGGGGCCGTGATCTGCTCGACCTGCCGGCCGGCGATGCGGGGCGGGGGGTGATCAAGCCTTCGGGCAGCGACCAGACCGTCGCGATCGTCGAGGGCAGCCGGATCCTGGTGCAACCCAAGGACATGGATGCGCGCCTGTACGCGTATCAGCTGGGCGCCGAGCCGCGCAGCGAACGCATTCACGACGCTGCGGCCGAAGCCGCGCTCGGCCGGCGTCTTCAGGCCTTCCTGCAGGTGGCCACGCGCAGCCTGCTGGACAACACCGCCGGCGTCGAACCCGCGCGCTGAGCGCGACGCTCAGCAGGTCGGCAGGCAGTCGAAGCCGGCGCCGTCGGTCGGCGCTGCGTCGCCGACCTCGATCGCGCTGACGGAGGCGGCCGGCGGGCCCACGTGCGCCCAGGCGATGAAGCGCTCCACCGTATCCGCGGGGCCGCACACCAGCGCTTCGACGCTGCCGTCGTGCCGGTTGCGCACCCAGCCGGACAGGCCCAGGCGCTGCGCCTCGCGCTGGGCGCTTGCGCGGTAGCTGACGCCCTGCACGCGGCCGCGGATACGCAGCAGGCGTGCTGCCAGCGTGGAGTCCGGATCAGGCATAGGACACCTCCGTTTGCTTGCCGCTGAGCCACTGCGCCCGCAGCAGGGCGTCGGTGATGTTGGCGGCGAGGTTCTCGCGCCCCACGCGCTCGCCGAAGCCGGAGCGCATCAACAGCGATTCGGGTTGCGCATTGAGCCCGCACAGGATCAGGTGCGCGCCGCGCTTTTGCAGATTGCGGTGCAGCGTCTGCAGGATGTCGAGCCCGGTGGTGTCGATGTTGATGACCTTGGCGAGATCGAGGATGACGACGTCCGGATGGCCGTCCTGCATCAGCAGCAAATTCTCCAGCTTGTTGGCGGCACCGAAGAACAGGCTGCCGAACATGCTGTAGGCGAGGATGCGCGGCGTTCCGTCCGCCCGCGCCAGCGCGGCCACGCCGTAGTGGTCCTCGAGCGCAATGCGCTCCACGCGGGTCAGGTCCGACATCCGGTAGATGAAGAACAGACTCGCCAGCACCATGCCGAGTTCGACCGCCAGCGTCAGGTCGAAGACCACGGTGACGACGAAGGTGCCGAGCAGGATGGTGCGGTACTGCAGCGAGTAGCGGCCGAGTTCGGCCGGCGCGAAGGCATGCCATTCGCCCATGTTCACCGCGACCACCACCACGATGGCCGACAGCGTGGCGAGCGGAATGGCGCTCGCCAGCGGCGCCAGCGCCAGCACCACGGCCAGCAGTACCAGCGCGTGGATCATTCCCGCCACCGGGGTGCGGCCGCCGGTGCGGATGTTGGTGGCGGTGCGCGCGATCGCACCCGTGGCCGCGAAGCCGCCGACCAGCGGCGCGGCGACGTTGGCGAGGCCCTGCGCCATCAGCTCCTGGTTGGGGTCGTGGCGGTCGTCGATCTGGCTGTCGGCCACCCGCGCCGACAGCAGCGATTCGATCGCGCCGAGCAGCGCGATGGTCAGCGCGGGCACGATCAGCTTGCCGAGGGTGCCGAGCGAGAGTTCCGGCAGACCGAAGGGCGGCATTTCCTGCGGGATGCCGCCAAAGCGGCTGCCGATGGTTTCCACCGGCAGAGCGAGCAGGGCATTGGCCGCGGTGGCGAGGATCAGCACCGCGAGCGGCCCCGGCAGGCGGCGCATCCAGGGCGTGCGGGTGGCCTGGCGGTTCCACAGCAGCAGCACCGCGAGCGAGGCTACCGCCACCAGCACGGTGGGCAGGTGGAGCGTCGGTAGCGCTGCGCCGAGCGCCTTCATCTTGGCGAAGAACTCACCGGGCAGGTGCTCGATGCGCAGGCCGAGGAAATCCTTCACCTGCGAAAGGAAGATCACCACCGCGATGCCGTTGGTGAAGCCGATGACGACCGACAGCGGGATGAAGCGGATCATGCTGCCGAGGCGGAAGGCGCCCATGGCGAACAGCATGACGCCGGACATCATCGTGGCGATCAGCAGGTTCTGCACGCCGTAGTCGGCGACGATGGCGTAGATGATCGGAATGAAGGCGCCGGTGGGGCCGCCGATCTGCACCCGCGAACCGCCGAGCGCGGCGATCAGGAAACCGGCGACGATCGCGGTCCAGATGCCGGCGCTGGGCGACAGCCCGGAGGCGATCGCGAAGGCCATCGCGAGCGGGAGCGCGAGCACGCCGACAGTGATGCCCGCCGAGAGGTCGGCGGTGAAGCCCGCGCGGTCGTAGCCGCGCAGTGTGTCAAGAAGCTTGGGGCGAAACGGGATGGTCATGGTGTCTCCGCAGTTGTTGTGGTTCTGCTGGCAGCCCGCCGGTTACGGCGTGGTGCGGAGACGCCCGTCCCGGGGCGGTGCGCCGTCGAACGATCCAGCGTTTCGATTGCGTCAGTGGCATGGCGGGGACGGGTGGGAAGGTGCTGCTATTTTTCGGCCAGCGGGCGGACTTTGTCCACCCGCGGCACGTAGAACTTTGGTTAAAGCGCGACGGACGGCTTACTTGACCCGCATGCCGGCCTGCGCGCCCTCGTCGGGCGCGAGGATGTAGAGCCCGCCCGTCTTGCCGTCCGGATCGGAGGCGGCGAGCACCATGCCTTCGCTCATGCCGAACTTCATCTTGCGCGGGGCGAGGTTGGCCACCATCACGGTCAGCCGGCCGACAAGCGCGGCAGGGTCGTAGGCGGACTTGATGCCGGCGAAGACCTGGCGCGGCTTCGGATTGCCCGCTTCGTCGGTTTCACCGATGTCGAGCTGCAGCCGGATGAGTTTGTCGGCGCCTTCGACGTGCTGCGCATCCACGATCTTCGCGATGCGCAGATCGACCTTGGTGAAGTCGTCGATCGAGATGTGCGGCGACGCGGTTTCGCTGACGCCGGCCGCGTGCTGCTGCTTTTCGGCGTGGCGCTGTTGCGAACCCGCTTCCTTGGCCGGCTTGGCGTCCTTCGCGGGCGCCGTGGCCGAAGCCGGTGCGAGGGATTCGCGGTTGGCTTCCAGCAGGGCGTCGATCTGTTTGCGTTCGACGCG
This sequence comes from Azoarcus olearius, assembly GCF_001682385.1. Lineage (NCBI taxonomy): Bacteria > Pseudomonadati > Pseudomonadota > Betaproteobacteria > Rhodocyclales > Zoogloeaceae > Azoarcus > Azoarcus olearius. The sequence continues at coordinate 3,603,575 of NZ_CP016210.1, read as the reverse complement.
CGTCATCAGGTGCTGGTACGCGGTGATCGCGTGCCCGGCCGGCAGCGGCTTCCAGCTGTCGTTCCACTGCAGCGGCGGCAGCGCGAGAAAGGCTTCCACCTTGGCGGCCAGCCCCGGCAGCACCGGCTTGAGGTACAGCGTCAGGTCGCGGAACAGCGTCAGCGCGGTGCTGCAGACCACGTGAAGCTGCGCGTCCTGGCCGTCCTGCTTGGCGAGTTCCCACGGCTTGTGGTCGTTGACGTACTGGTTGGCCAGGTCGGCCAGCCGCATGATCTCGCGCAGCGCGCGGCCGTAGTCGCGTTCCTCGTAAGCCTGGGCGATCTGCGCGGATTCGTAGGCGGATTCGAAGTCGGCGGTGGCCTTCGGGTCACTCGCGCCGAGCTTGCCGTCGAAGCGCTTGGCGATGAAGCCCGCGCAGCGGCTGGCGATGTTCACGTACTTGCCGACCAGGTCGGAATTGACCTTGGCGATCATGTCGTCGAGGTTGAGATCGACGTCTTCCATGGTGCCGTTGGACTTGCTGGCGAAGTAGTAGCGCAGCCATTCCGGGTTGAGGCCCTGCACGATGTAGGAGCGCGCGGTGATGAAGGTGCCGCGGCTCTTGGACATCTTGGCGCCGTCCACCGTCAGGAAACCGTTCACGCAAAGCTGGGTGGGCGTGCGGTAGCCGGCGAATTTCAGCATCGCCGGCCAGAACAGCGCGTGGAAGTAGAGGATGTCCTTGCCGATGAAGTGCACCAGCTCGGTGCCCTGGCTTTCCGCGCGCGCGGCGTCGGTGTAGTCCGCCACGGCGATGTCGCCGCGGCGCTCGGCATAGTGGCGGAAGCTGGCGAGGTAGCCGATCGGGGCGTCCAGCCAGACGTAGAAATACTTGCCGGGCGCGCCGGGAATCTCGAAGCCGAAGTAGGGCGCGTCGCGCGAGATGTCCCAGTCCGAGAGCTTGTTCTCGCCCGCCTCGCCGAGCCATTCCTTCATCTTGTTGGCCGCTTCGGCCTGCAGGCGGCGTTCGCCGCCGGCGTTGGTGCCGCGCGTCCAGTCGCGCAGGAACTCGACCGCGCGCGGGTCGGACAGGCGGAAGAAGTAGTGCTCGCTGGTGCGCAGCACCGGCTTTGCGCCGGACACCGCGGAGTAGGGATTCTTCAGCTCGGTGGGCGCGTAGGCGGCGCCACAGACCTCGCAGTTGTCGCCGTACTGGTCGCCGGCCCCGCACTTGGGGCATTCGCCCTTGATGAAGCGGTCCGGCAGGAACATTTCCTTGACCGGGTCGTAGAACTGCTCGATCGAGCGCGTTTCGATGAAGCCCGCACCGAGCAGCTTGCCGTAGATCTCTTCGGCGTAAGCGCGGTTTTCGGCGCTGTGGGTGGAGTGGTAGTGATCGAAGCCGACGCCGAAGTCGGTGAAGTCGCGCAGGTGCTCGCCATGCACCCGGTCGATCAGCTGTTCGGGGGTGATGCCTTCCTTCTCCGCGCGCAGCATGATCGGCGTGCCGTGGGTATCGTCGGCGCACACGTAGTGCACCGAGTTGCCGCGCATGCGCTGGAATCGCACCCAGATGTCGCCCTGGATGTAGCCGACGAGGTGGCCGAGGTGGATGTCGCCGTTGGCGTAGGGCAGGGCGTTGGTGACGAGGATCTTGCGGGACATGGCGGGAGGCGGGCTGGAATCAAAGCCGCGAGTTTAACAAAGCGCGCCATGCTTCCCGCGCCCATCCTCGCCTCCCGTGGTGGATCAGATCGCGCGCAGCACGATCTCGACGCGCCGGTTGCGGGCGCGGGTGGCCTCCTTGGCGTTGTCGGCGATCGGCTCGGTCTCGCCCTTGCCGTCGGCCGACAGCCGGTCGAACGCGATACCGCGGCTACGCAGGTATTCCATCACCGCTTCGGCGCGCTGGATGGAGAGCTTGAGGTTGTACATCTCGCTGCCGAGGCCGTCGGTATGGCCGATGACCTTGATTCCGACGCCGGGCCGCGCGGCGAGCGGGGCGACCAGCGAATCGAGCACCTTGGTCAGTGCCGGTCGCGGCTCGCTGCCGCCGGAGGCAAAGCCGTTGCTGACCGGGATGCGCAGATGGATACCGTCGGCGGTGGCTTCGCCGACCTCGGCGTCCTGGACGCCGCGCAGCGCGCCGCTCAGTTCTTTCTGAAGCGCGGCCCAGTCGATCTTCGCGGTGCTGGCGGCGCGCTTCTCGGCGGCCGGGGGCGTGCTGCCGCCTTCGCTCGGACGGGTGGCGTCGCCGGTGGCGCAGGCGCTGATCAGCAGCGCGGCGGAGGCCGCGGTCAGGGCGGAGAGCAGGGATTGTGGATTACGCATGGTGGTGGAGGATGTACGTCGTCAAAGAGGATCGGTCCGGTCGTTGCCGTCGGCATTTTCTCACGGGTGCCGGCAGGGACGCGATGATGCCGCGTCCGACGCCCGCCGTTAAGACCGCCTGGCGTGGCGGTGGGGTTTTGGTGTGAGCGCCGGCTGGCGCTCCGGTATCATCCCGATGTTCCCGCCCTTGCGCTCGGGCGGCGCGATCATTGAGGACCCCCAACATGAGTTTGACCCCGGAAACCGTCAGCGAAGCACTGAAGGCCGTCATCGACCCCAACACCGGCAAGGATCTCATCACCACCCGCTGTGTCCGCAACCTCAAGGTCAGCGGCGGCGATGTGAGCTTCGAGGTCGAGCTGGGCTATCCCGCACGCAGCCAGCACGAGCCGATCCGGGCCATGCTGGCCGGCGCGCTCGCCGCGCTGCCCGGCATCGGCAAGGTGGACATCAAGGTCACCAGCCGCGTGGTGGCGCATGCCGTTCAGCACGGCGTGAAGCTGCTGCCCGGCGTACGCAACATCATCGCCGTGGCCTCCGGCAAGGGGGGCGTCGGCAAGAGCACCACCGCGGCCAACCTGGCGCTCGCGCTTGCGGCCGAGGGCGCGCAGGTCGGCATCCTGGATGCCGACATCTACGGCCCGTCGCAACCGCAGATGCTTGGCATCGGCGATCGTCGCCCGGAGTCGCTGGACGGCAAGACCATGGAGCCGCTGGAGGCCTACGGCATCCAGACGATGTCGATCGGCTTCCTGATCGACCAGGACACCCCGATGGTGTGGCGCGGCCCGATGGCCACGCAGGCGCTCAACCAGTTGCTGAAGGAAACCCACTGGAAGGATCTCGACTACCTCGTCATCGACATGCCGCCGGGCACCGGCGACATCCAGCTGACGCTGTCGCAGAGCGTGCCGGTGACGGGGTCGGTGATCGTGACCACGCCGCAGGACATCGCGCTGCTCGACGCGCGCAAGGGCATCAAGATGTTCGAGAAGGTGGGCGTGCCCATCCTCGGCGTGGTCGAGAACATGAGCATCCACATCTGTTCGAACTGCGGCCACGAGGAGCACATCTTCGGTACCGGCGGCGGGCAGAAGCTGTGTGCCGACTACGACATTCCCTTCCTCGGCGCGCTGCCGCTCGATCTGCAGATCCGCAAGGAGGCGGACAGCGGGGCGCCCACCGTGGTGTCCGACCCGGACGGCCGTATCGCGGCCATCTACAAGGAAATCGCGCGCAAGGTGGCGGTGCACATCGCCGAGAAGGCGAAGGACATGACGCACAAGTTCCCCAACATCGTGATCCAGAACACCTGATCGGCGCCGCCGCCGCAGCTTGCTTTTCCTGCGGCGGCGCATGCCCTACACTTGCCGATTTTTCGCACCCGGTCCTCGGGGCCGCACAGGAAGCCGCGCCAGATGTCCATCAAGTCCGACAAGTGGATCCGCCGCATGGCGGAGCAGCAAGGGATGATCGCGCCGTTCGCGCCCGAGCTGGTCCGCAGCAACGAAGGCGGCAAGATCGTGTCCTACGGCACCTCCAGCTACGGCTACGATGTGCGGTGCGCGAACGAATTCAAGATCTTCACCAACATCAACTCGACCATCGTCGATCCGAAGGACTTCGATGCGCGTAACTTCGTCGATTTCGTTGGTGACGTCTGCATCATCCCGCCCAACTCCTTCGCGCTTGCCCGCACGGTGGAGTTTTTCCGCATCCCGCGCAACGTGCTCACGGTCTGTCTGGGAAAGAGTACCTATGCGCGCTGCGGCATCATCGTCAACGTGACCCCGCTGGAGCCGGAATGGGAGGGCCACGTGACGCTTGAGTTTTCCAACACCACGCCGCTGCCGGCGAAGATCTACGCCAATGAAGGCGTCGCGCAGATGCTCTTCTTCGAATCCGATGAAGAGTGCGAAACCTCCTACAAGGATCGTGGGGGCAAGTATTTCGGGCAAACGGGTGTCACGCTGCCCAAGATCTGATCATGGAACACCCCGCGCCGCATTGGGTGCGAAGCGGGGTTGTTGCACGGGAAATACGCCGGGGGCCGTCAGTCGGCCCTTTTCTACTTCTGCCGACGTCGCGTAAACAACACGCGTTTAAGATGCACGGCAGTCCCGCACGGGACGGCTGCTGGAGAGACCAAGGATGCGATTCCATTTTCCGATCATCATCATCGACGAGGACTTCCGCTCCGAGAACACCTCGGGGCTGGGCATCCGCGCGCTCGCCACAGCCATCGAGGAAGAGGGCATGGAGGTGCTCGGGGTCACGAGCTATGGCGACCTGACCTCTTTCGCCCAGCAGCAGAGCCGCGGTTCGGGCTTCATCCTGTCGATCGACGATGAAGAGTTTTCCTCGCCAGAGGCCTCAGCCAAGGCAATTGCCGACCTGCGCAGCTTCGTCGAGGAGATCCGCCTGCGCAACGCCGACATCCCGATCTTCCTGCACGGGGAGACGCGCACCAGCCGTCATATTCCGAACGACGTGCTGCGCGAGATGCACGGCTTCATCCACATGTTCGAGGACACGCCGGAGTTCATCGCGCGCTACGTCGTGCGCGAGGCGCGCAACTACCTCGAGTCGCTGCCGCCGCCGTTCTTCCGCGCGCTGACGCACTACGCGGCGGACGGCTCGTATTCCTGGCACTGCCCGGGCCACTCCGGGGGCGTCGCGTTCCTGAAGAGTCCGGTCGGGCAGATGTTCCACCAGTTCTTCGGCGAGAACATGCTGCGGGCGGACGTCTGCAACGCGGTGGATGAACTCGGCCAGTTGCTCGACCACACCGGCCCGGTGGCTGCGTCCGAGCGTAACGCGGCGCGCATCTTCAACTGCGATCACCTGTACTTCGTCACCAACGGCACTTCGACCTCGAACAAGATGGTGTGGCACACCACGGTGGCGCCCGGCGACATCGTCGTCGTCGACCGCAACTGCCACAAGTCCATCCTGCACTCCATCATCATGACCGGCGCGGTGCCGGTGTTCCTGACGCCGACCCGCAACCACTACGGCATCATCGGCCCGATCCCGCTCGAAGAGTTCTCGATGGAGAACATCCAGAAGAAGATCGAGGCCAACCCGTTCGCACGCGAAGCGAAGAGCAAGAAGCCGCGCATCCTCACCATCACCCAGTCGACTTACGACGGCGTGGTGTACAACGTCGAGACCATCAAGGAGATGCTCGACGGCAAGATCGACACGCTGCACTTCGATGAAGCCTGGCTGCCGCACGCGGCCTTCCACGACTTCTACGGCGACTACCACGCGATCGGCGAGGATCGTCCGCGCTGCCGCGAGTCGATGATCTTCTCGACGCAATCGACCCACAAGCTGCTCGCCGGCCTCAGCCAGGCGTCGCAAATCCTGGTGCAGGACTCGCAGACCCGCAAGCTCGACCGCGACATCTTCAACGAGGCCTATCTGATGCACACCTCCACCTCGCCGCAGTACGCGATCATCGCGTCCTGCGACGTGGCGGCGGCGATGATGGAGCCGCCGGGCGGTGCCGCGCTGGTGGATGAATCACTGGCGGAGGCGGTCGAGTTCCGCCGTGCGATGCGCAAGGTGGATGCCGAGTTCGGCGAATCCGACTGGTGGTTCCGGGTGTGGGGCCCGGAGTATCTCGCCGAGGAAGGTCTGGGCGAGCGTGACGACTGGATGCTGAAGAACGGCGAACGCTGGCACGGCTTCGGCGACTTGGCGCCGGGCTTCAACATGCTCGACCCGATCAAGGCCACCGTGATCACCCCCGGGCTCGACGTCGACGGCGACTTTGCCGACTGGGGGATCCCGGCGGGCATTCTGACGCGCTACCTCGCCGAGCACGGGATCATCGTCGAGAAGACCGGGCTGTATTCGTTCTTCATCATGTTCACGATCGGCATCACCAAGGGGCGCTGGAACACGTTGGTGACCGAACTCCAGCAGTTCAAGGACGACTACGATCGCAACCAGCCCTTGTGGCGCGTGATGCCGGACTTCATTGCCAAGCATCCGCGCTACGAGAAAGTGGGGTTGAAGGACCTGTGCGCGCAGATCCACAGCTTCTACAAGGCTCACGACGTGGCACGGCTGACCACCGAGATGTACCTGTCGGACATGGTGCCCGCGATGAAACCGGCCGACGCCTTCGCCAAGATGGCGCACCGTGAAATCGAACGGGTTCTGATCGACGAACTGGAGGATCGCGTCACCGCGATGCTGGTAACGCCGTATCCGCCGGGTATTCCCCTGCTGATTCCGGGCGAGCGCTTCAATCCGACGATCGTGCGCTATCTGCAGTTCGCACGCGATTTCAACGCCCGCTTCCCCGGGTTCGAAACCGACATCCACGGGCTGGTGAAGGGAGACGACGGCCGTTACTACGTGGATTGCGTAGCGTCGGACTAGATCGGTATCGGTGCAGCTGACACTACGGCCCCCTAGGGGCCGTAGTCGTTTAGCGGCGGCGGTAGTCGACGATGTCGAACGCGAATTGGTTGTCGGCATCCGCGGGGTGGTGTTCGCGGCTGCATTCGCGGAATGCTTCGAGGTTGAAGGGCGGAAAGTAGGCATCGCCTTCTACGTCGGCGAGGACTTCGGTGATCAGCAGCCGGTCAGCCATCGGCAGCAGTTCCTTGTACAACTGGGCGCCTCCGATCACGAACAGGGGGCCCTCCGCCACCGCATTAACCGCGGCCTCCGGCGTGGCAAAGACCTCCGCGCCGATCGCCCGGTAATCCGCGTTGCGCGTGACCACCATGTTGCGCCGACCCGGCAATGGGCGGCCGAGCGATTCCCAGGTCTTGCGACCCATCACGATCGGGTGACCCAGGGTGACAGCCTTGAAGTGCGCCAGGTCGGCCTTCAGCCGCCAGGGCAGCGCGTTGTTTCGGCCGATCACGCCGTTGGAAGCGATCGCGACGACGAAGGTGAGGGAGCGTGGAGTCGTCATACAGCGACAGGCGCCTTGATGTGCGGATGGGCGGTGTAGCCCTCCAGCGTGAAGTCTTCGAAGCGGAATGCGAACAGGTCGCGCACCTCGGGGTTCAGGATCATCCGCGGCAAGGGGTAGGGCGTGCGCTGAAGCTGCTCCTCGGCTTGCTGCAAATGGTTGAGATAGAGATGGCAATCTCCGCCCGTCCACACGAAGTCGCCAGGCTCAAGGTCGCACACCTGCGCCACCATCATTGTGAGCAGGGCGTAGGACGCAATATTGAAGGGCACGCCGAGGAAGATGTCGGCACTGCGCTGATAGAGCTGGCAGGACAGCCGGCCGCCGGCAACGTAGAACTGGAACAGCGCGTGGCACGGCGGCAGGGCCATGCTGCCGACTTCGCCCGGGTTCCATGCGGACACGATGTGCCGGCGCGAGTCGGGGTTGCGCTTGATGCCGTCGACCAGTTGCGCGAGCTGGTCCACGCTCCGCCCGTCGGCGGTCTCCCAGCGACGCCACTGCTTTCCGTAAACAGGTCCGAGATCCCCGTTCTCGTCGGCCCATTCGTCCCAGATCGAAACGCCGTGGTCCTTCAGGTACCGGATGTTCGTATCGCCCCGAATGAACCACAGCAATTCGTGGATGATCGAGCGGGTGTGGAGTTTCTTGGTGGTGAGTAGCGGAAAGCCTTCGGCAAGGCGGAACCGCATCTGCCAGCCGAACACCGACACCGTTCCCGTGCCTGTCCGGTCCGTCTTGCGGTCCCCGTGCTCAAGGACATGCCGCATGAGGTCGAGGTATTGCTGCATGAGGCGCTCCAAAAGCCCTTGATTCTAACTGCGGAAGGCGTGGAAATCGCGAGGTCGCTGCCGCGGCCCGCCGTACCCGGGCGGTGCTTTATGACTTAAACATTGTGCTAATGTGCACCGGTTGAGGGTCGTGCCCCTACATGGAACTTTGCGCCGGCCTCATCCGTGGAGCGGGACTAGCTATGGCACATTCAGGGGCTGCATTCGATTTCACCGGCGGCGACGCGTCCATGGTAGCGGCGGGCTCCGCGCTACGCGAGGCGATAGCCGTGATCAACGAGCAAGCCAGCGGCGGAGCCGAGGTTCGGCTCGATGTCCTTGATCGTCTTCATGGCGCCCTGCGTAGCGCCCTTGCCGGGGACGTCGGCCTGTCCTGGCCCTCGGAGGCGGACGAAGCGGTCCTCCTGTGTGCCGAGGTTCGCCAGGCGTTTCTTCACCTGTTCGACAGTTATGCTTCCGTGGGTGCGGAAGGTGCAGAGGAACGATCGGCGTGCGCCGTGGAGTTCGTGCTGTGGAGTCGTCTTGCTCGGCGCGCCGTTCCAGACGCGGTCTGGTACCTGCTGGGCGCGAACTTCGAACGGGCCGCGGCGATCCGCTCAGTAGTGGCCGGCGACGAGGCGGGACCTGCTCGCCTCTTGCTCCGGGCGTGCGCTTTCTACGCGGCAGGGCTGGATCAGCTTCATCCGCGCGACGGATACGACGTCTCCAGGCTGATCGATGTATGTCTTCCGTTTCTAGCTTTGGACCGTGAGGCATCGGCTAGTCAATACAGCCTCGACCCCGAGCGTGGGTTCAGTCCAACCCGTTTTGCTGCAGGAGCTTCTGCGCGGGTCTGGTATTTCGCGACCGAGGCGGCGGCTCGCTATCTCGCCGGGCTGTCCGGTCGTCTCGAGCGCGGAGAGCGGCGCCTGCTGCCGATCCAGCCGCTGGCCGACCTGCAAGAAGGCTTGCGGCACCTGTTGGCGCATTGGTCGCCCGCGCCACCCTTGCGCCGGTTTCGGCGACACGTTGTCAGTGGTTCGTTATCGGTGGTACGAGGATTGGCCGAGATCGGCGGCCTGCTAAAGTCGGGCAGCGATTCAGCAACCCCGGTCGAATGGACGCTTCGCGATCTCAGCCGAGGCGGCGTCGGTGCTTTCGCGCAGGGGCAGGATGTTGCTGCTACGCCTCTTCGCGGAGAACTCGTCAGCTTTCGACCCAACGACGGGCTTCAGTGGCACGTCGGGATTGTTCGACGGGTGCTTCAGATGGACAAGGGCGCCGAGGTCGGTATCGAAACCTTATCGACGCGCCCGGCCACCGTTGAAGTGGACGACGGCAGTCAGCCTCACCAGGCGATCCTCTTTGATCCAGTGATAAAGGGTGAAGCGGTTCGCCTCGCGGTGCCGAAGAGCGCACTCAGGGCTGGCGTGCCTGTTTTTGTCACCGTCGACAAGAAGCTCCAGAAACTGAAACCGATCGACCTCCGTGCGGAAGAAGGTGGGGTGGAACTCCGGGTGTATCAGGTGCTGTAAGCTCGGTCGCGTCACCGGGAAGCAGGGCGGGAGAGTGTCTCGTGCGAAATTTTTTGGATTTTCTTCATTTCCCGGTTGACGACTTTGCTGTTGGTGTCCATAATCTCGTTTCTCTGCTGCAGCGATTGCAGCGCTCTTTAAAAAGTTGAACAACCGATAAGTGTGGGTGCTTGGTTGTTGTGTGGCGAGCCGCTTCGGCGGTTTTGTTTCGCAATGATTAGGTGCTCATGTCAGTAATGACTTTGAGTGCTTTGTATGGATTGAACTTAAGAGTTTGATCCTGGCTCAGATTGAACGCTGGCGGCATGCTTTACACATGCAAGTCGAACGGCAGCGGGGGCTTCGGCCCGCCGGCGAGTGGCGAACGGGTGAGTAATGCATCGGAACGTGCCCAGTCATGGGGGATAACTACGCGAAAGCGTAGCTAATACCGCATACGCCCTGAGGGGGAAAGTGGGGGATCGCAAGACCTCACGTGATTGGAGCGGCCGATGTCAGATTAGCTAGTTGGTGAGGTAAAGGCTCACCAAGGCGACGATCTGTAGCGGGTCTGAGAGGATGATCCGCCACACTGGGACTGAGACACGGCCCAGACTCCTACGGGAGGCAGCAGTGGGGAATTTTGGACAATGGGCGAAAGCCTGATCCAGCCATGCCGCGTGAGTGAAGAAGGCCTTCGGGTTGTAAAGCTCTTTCGGACGGAAAGAAATCGCGCGGGCTAATATCCCGCGTGGATGACGGTACCGTAAGAAGAAGCACCGGCTAACTACGTGCCAGCAGCCGCGGTAATACGTAGGGTGCGAGCGTTAATCGGAATTACTGGGCGTAAAGCGTGCGCAGGCGGTTTTGTAAGACAGGTGTGAAATCCCCGGGCTTAACCTGGGAACTGCGCTTGTGACTGCAAGGCTAGAGTACGGCAGAGGGGGGTGGAATTCCACGTGTAGCAGTGAAATGCGTAGAGATGTGGAGGAACACCGATGGCGAAGGCAGCCCCCTGGGCCTGTACTGACGCTCATGCACGAAAGCGTGGGGAGCAAACAGGATTAGATACCCTGGTAGTCCACGCCCTAAACGATGTCAACTAGTTGTTCGTAGAGGTAACTCTGTGAGTAACGCAGCTAACGCGTGAAGTTGACCGCCTGGGGAGTACGGCCGCAAGGTTAAAACTCAAAGGAATTGACGGGGACCCGCACAAGCGGTGGATGATGTGGATTAATTCGATGCAACGCGAAAAACCTTACCTACCCTTGACATGCCTGGAACCTTGGTGAGAGCCGAGGGTGCCTTCGGGAACCAGGACACAGGTGCTGCATGGCTGTCGTCAGCTCGTGTCGTGAGATGTTGGGTTAAGTCCCGCAACGAGCGCAACCCTTGTCATTAATTGCCATCATTCAGTTGGGCACTTTAATGAGACTGCCGGTGACAAACCGGAGGAAGGTGGGGATGACGTCAAGTCCTCATGGCCCTTATGGGTAGGGCTTCACACGTCATACAATGGTCGGTACAGAGGGTTGCCAAACCGCGAGGTGGAGCTAATCCCTTAAAGCCGATCGTAGTCCGGATCGTAGTCTGCAACTCGACTGCGTGAAGTCGGAATCGCTAGTAATCGCAGATCAGCATGCTGCGGTGAATACGTTCCCGGGTCTTGTACACACCGCCCGTCACACCATGGGAGTGGGTTTCACCAGAAGTAGGTAGCTTAACCTTCGGGAGGGCGCTTACCACGGTGAGATTCATGACTGGGGTGAAGTCGTAACAAGGTAGCCGTATCGGAAGGTGCGGCTGGATCACCTCCTTTCAAGAGAAAAGCCATCTTCGGCCAAGTATCCACACCTTATCGGTTGTTCAAGCGAAGAGCCTCGAAGCACGAGGGTCTGTAGCTCAGCTGGTTAGAGCACCGTCTTGATAAGGCGGGGGTCGTTGGTTCGAACCCAACCAGACCCACCAGTCCTTGTCCAGGCACAAGTCAGACAAGGGGCTGTAGCTCAGCTGGGAGAGCGGCGGCTTTGCAAGCCGTAGGTCGTCGGTTCGATCCCGACCAGCTCCACCAGTCGCCCGCAGTACCGTGCTTCATCCGAGACGTCAGTCATGCGCATCGAACGCGTGAGCATGCCTGACCTCTTGGCCAACGCCAGAGGTTCGCTCTTTAACAAATTGGAAGAAGTTAGTGCAGCACATCAACGATGTGTTGCACGGGTTGTGTGATTGCATTGATCAGGGCTGCGTAGTCAGCACAGTCCTGATCGCACAAACGAGTTCGACCTGTGACCGGATCTTCAGCTCACGCCAGTGAGTCGAGGGTCCAAGGTTATAGGATCAAGCGACTAAGTGCATGTGGTGGATGCCTTGGCGATCACAGGCGATGAAGGACGTGCAAGCCTGCGAAAAGCGGGGGGGAGCTGGCAATGGAGCTTTGATCCCCCGATATCCGAATGGGGAAACCCGGCCCGCAAGGGTCATCCCGTACTGAATCCATAGGTACGTGGAAGCGAACGCGGCGAACTGAAACATCTAAGTAGCCGTAGGAAAAGAAATCAACCGAGATTCCCCAAGTAGTGGCGAGCGAACGGGGAAGAGCCTGCACGACTAAACCATCAGCTTAGCAAAACGGTCTGGAAAGTCCGACGATACAGGGTGATAGTCCCGTATGCGAAAAGCCGGTGGCGGGTCTGAGCGTGCGACAAGTAGGGCGGGACACGTGTAATCCTGTCTGAAGATGGGGGGACCATCCTCCAAGGCTAAATACTCGTGATCGACCGATAGTGAACCAGTACCGTGAGGGAAAGGCGAAAAGAACCCCGGGAGGGGAGTGAAATAGATCCTGAAACCGCATGCATACAAACAGTGGGAGCCTGGAAACGGGTGACTGCGTACCTTTTGTATAATGGGTCAGCGACTTACGTTCAGTGGCGAGCTTAACCGAATAGGGGAGGCGTAGCGAAAGCGAGTCTGATAAGGGCGACATAGTCGCTGGGCGTAGACCCGAAACCGGATGATCTATCCATGGCCAGGATGAAGGTGCGGTAACACGCACTGGAGGTCCGAACCCACTAGTGTTGAAAAACTAGGGGATGAGCTGTGGATAGGGGTGAAAGGCTAAACAAATCCGGAAATAGCTGGTTCTCCCCGAAAACTATTTAGGTAGTGCGTCGTACGGACACTTGCGGGGGTAGAGCACTGTAATCGTTGGGGGGGTCACTGCGATCTACCCCGCGATAGCAAACTCCGAATACCGCAAAGTGATATACGGCAGACAGACATCGGGTGCTAACGTCCGGTGTCAAGAGGGAAACAACCCAGACCGCCAGCTAAGGTCCCAAATGCATGGCTAAGTGGCAAACGAGGTGGGAAGGCATAGACAGCTAGGAGGTTGGCTTAGAAGCAGCCACCCTTTAAAGAAAGCGTAATAGCTCACTAGTCGAGTCGTCCTGCGCGGAAGATGTAACGGGGCTCAAGCCATGAACCGAAGCTGCGGATGTGTCTTTGACACGTGGTAGGGGAGCGTTCCGTAAGCCTGCGAAGGTGTCTCGTAAGGGATGCTGGAGGTATCGGAAGTGCGAATGCTGACATGAGTAGCGATAAAGGGTGTGAAAAGCACCCTCGCCGAAAGCCCAAGGTTTCCTGCGCAACGTTCATCGGCGCAGGGTGAGTCGGCCCCTAAGGCGAGGCAGAAATGCGTAGTCGATGGGAAACAGGTCAATATTCCTGTACCGGTTCTAGATGCGATGGGGGGACGGAGAAGGTTAGGCCGGCCGGGTGTTGGACGTCCCGGTTTAAGCGTGTAGGCGTGCTCTCTAGGCAAATCCGGAGAGCTGAGCTGAGGCGTGATGACGAGCGAACTTGTTCGCGAAGTGGTTGATACCCTGCTTCCAGGAAAAGCCTCTAAGCTTCAGTCTAGAATCGACCGTACCGCAAACCGACACAGGTGGGCAGGTTGAAAATACCAAGGCGCTTGAGAGAACTCAGGAGAAGGAACTCGGCAAATTGATACCGTAACTTCGGGAGAAGGTATGCCCCATTAGCTTGTAGGAGTACATCCGAAGGGCGAAGGGGCCGCAGAGAATCGGTGGCTGCGACTGTTTATTAAAAACACAGCACTCTGCAAACACGAAAGTGGACGTATAGGGTGTGACGCCTGCCCGGTGCCGGAAGGTTAAGTGATGGGGTGCAAGCTCTTGATCGAAGCCCCGGTAAACGGCGGCCGTAACTATAACGGTCCTAAGGTAGCGAAATTCCTTGTCGGGTAAGTTCCGACCTGCACGAATGGCGTAACGATGGCCACACTGTCTCCTCCTGAGACTCAGCGAAGTTGAAATGTTTGTGAAGATGCAATCTCCCCGCGGCTAGACGGAAAGACCCCATGAACCTTTACTGTAGCTTTGCATTGGACTTTGACGGGACTTGTGTAGGATAGGTGGGAGGCTTTGAAGCCAGGACGCTAGTTCTGGTGGAGCCGTCCTTGAAATACCACCCTGGTGTCGTTGAGGTTCTAACCCAGGCCCGTGAATCCGGGTCGGGAACAGTGCATGGTAGGCAGTTTGACTGGGGCGGTCTCCTCCCAAAAGGTAACGGAGGAGTTCGAAGGTCTCCTAGGTACGGTCGGACATCGTACTGATAGTGCAATGGCAAAAGGAGGCTTGACTGCGAGACCGACAAGTCGAGCAGGTGCGAAAGCAGGACATAGTGATCCGGTGGTTCTGTATGGAAGGGCCATCGCTCAACGGATAAAAGGTACTCTGGGGATAACAGGCTGATTCCGCCCAAGAGTTCACATCGACGGCGGAGTTTGGCACCTCGATGTCGGCTCATCACATCCTGGGGCTGTAGCCGGTCCCAAGGGTATGGCTGTTCGCCATTTAAAGTGGTACGTGAGCTGGGTTTAAAACGTCGTGAGACAGTTTGGTCCCTATCTGCCGTGGGCGCTGGAAGTTTGAGGGGACCTGCTCCTAGTACGAGAGGACCGGAGTGGACGCACCTCTGGTGTACCGGTTGTGACGCCAGTCGCATCGCCGGGTAGCTAAGTGCGGAAGAGATAACCGCTGAAAGCATCTAAGCGGGAAACTCGCCTCAAGATGAGACTTCCCTGGGGACTCGATCCCCCTGAAGGGTCGTGGAAGACCACCACGTTGATAGGTCGGGTGTGGAAGCGCAGTAATGCGTTAAGCTAACCGATACTAATTGCCCGTGAGGCTTGATCCTATAACCTTGATACACAGCGTCAAACTCGACGACGCAGTCACGCAACCATAACGCTTCTTCCCAATTTGGCCAGGCAGACCACCCCCTGCCAGGCAACAAGTCAAAGTCTGACGACCATAGCGTCTTGGTACCACCCCTTCCCATCCCGAACAGGACCGTGAAACAAGACCGCGCCGATGATAGTGAGCCCGCGCTCGTGAAAGTAGGTCATCGTCAGACTAACTACAAAAAAAAGCCCGCACGATCTATCGTGCGGGCTTTTTTTATTGGAGAAAAGACCGCTCCACGAGCAGCGCGCGCTCCTTGCTCGATAGCCTGAACGCGGAGTTTTCGGCCCGCAGCCGAAATAGGGATGAACGGCGACAACCGGGGGTCGATATGACGCAGGGAGTCTTCGGTTAATCTCCCTGCGTGGATTGAAACGGCGGGTGTTCGAGCGCGTCCGACGATGCAGGAGCCTTCCCCGTCTCCCCTTAACGGGCGGGTATAAGAAGCTCTGCCTCGCCTTCAACGACGACCTGGCCTCCTGCCGTACATACTGTGGTGAATACGGCCCGGCGCCGTTCGGGCTTCAGTTCTTTCACTTGCACTCGCGCCACCACCGTATCGCCGACCTTCACCGGAGCACGAAACTTGAGTTGCTGACTCAGGTAGATGCATCCAGGGCCTGGGAGCTTGGTGCCGAATACCGCAGAAATATAGGCTCCGGCGAGCATTCCGTGGGCGATCCGCCCGCCAAACATGGTGCTCGCGGCAAACTCCGCGTCCAGGTGCACCGGATTGGTGTCTCCTGACAGTCCCGCAAACCCCCCAATATCCGCCTCCGTGACAGTGCGGGACAAGGAAGCCTCCATTCCCACCGCAAGGTCCTCGAACCGGAGTCCATAAAGAGCACTGAAGTCACGCGTGTTTTCGGTCATGGCTACCTCGTAGGAGAGTGTGATACAGGCGATGCATCTGTACTGGATGTGTGATAGCGATAATACAAAGATATAATAAAATCTATGTTAAACAGTATGTTGCGCCGTTTATCTAAAGTTCAATCGATTCCAGATGGGTGTTGTTCGTGAAGAGTTTAACGCTCGCTGTAACCCCGTTGGGGTAAGGTTGAAAGCCTCCCGGGGGAGCCTGATGCTCCTTCGGTAGTCCATCGGAGTATCGGGGATTCCCATGTTGAAGGTCTTCAGCCATTACCTGCCGTCCCATACGGTACAGCAGATTCTGTTCGACGCGCTGCTCTTGTTCGTGGCTGTGCTGTTGGCCGTCTTCATGCAGTTGCAGACCGAGATTATTGAATGGCGGGTGCTGGTTCCATCCGCGATGTTCTTTGCTCTGTCCATGGTAGTGCTCAACACCGCGATGGGGCTTTATCGCTCCGCGGTGCGCGAGTCGCAGCGGGGCGCTGTGGCCCGAGTCGTGCTCTCGGTCGTTGTCAGTGTCCCGGTGGCCTACGGGGTGTTCAGCGTGCTGCCGTGGGTCGAGCCGTCAAATGTTTCGGTGCAGATATCCGTCCTGGTTCTGCTCGGGTTCGTCTTGGTGATGCGTGGGCTGGTTAACCGCAGGCAAGCGTCGGCGCTGTTTGCACCCCGTGTATTGATCATCGGAACGGGCGGTGAGGCAGCTGCGGTCCAGCAGGCGCTTACCCACCCTGTTCAGAGCGGCATGGAGATTGTGGGTTTCTATTCGCCGGAGAAGGAGGGCGAGGTCTGCGTTGATTCGGGGCGACTGCTGCGGGGGAGCAACCTTCTGGACGTTGTCCGCCGCCACCGTGTTAGCGAGATCATCGTCGCGGTCAAGGAGCGTCGGGGGGGCGTCCTGCCGCTGAGGGAACTGTTGGATTGCAAGGTAGCGGGCGTCAGGATTCTCGACCTTTCGTCCTTCTTCGAGCGGGTGCAAGGGCAGGTTCGAATCGACTCGCTCCGGGCCAGTTGGCTTATCTACGGCGACGGTTTTCGGCAGGGTTTGGCCCGTACGGTGGTCAAGCGTTTCTTTGACATCGTGGTGGCCGTCGTCCTGCTGGCGCTGGCGCTGCCGCTGATGCTCTGCACCGCTATCCTGATTTTGCTGGAGGACGGCGCCCCGATCTTCTACCGGCAGGAACGCGTGGGGCTCGGGGGGCGGGTTTTCAAGGTCATCAAGTTCCGCAGCATGCGGCGGGACGCTGAAAAGGACGGTAAGCCACGCTGGGCGAGTTCCAACGACGATCGCGCGACGCGAATCGGCAGGCTCATCCGTAAGCTCCGGATCGATGAGCTTCCTCAACTGCTCAATGTCTTGGTTGGCGACATGAGCCTGGTCGGGCCGCGTCCCGAGCGTCCTTTCTTTGTCGATCAGTTGGCGGCACAGATCCCGTTCTACGGTGTGCGCCATTGCGTAAAGCCGGGGGTGACCGGCTGGGCTCAGGTTCGCTATCAGTACGGCGCGTCGATCGACGACGCCGTGCAGAAGTTGCAATACGACCTTTACTACGTGAAGAACCACACGCTGGTCTTGGATACTCTGGTGCTGTTTGAGACCGTGCGGGTAGTCCTCACGGGTGAGGGCGCGCACTGAAGGCCGGAGGGCGGCCTTTCAGCGCCAACGATGCCGATCCAGCCGCGGTGGCGCCTTGGGCGCCGCTTGCGCTTTAGATGAGGTTGTTGAGTGGACGTCGCCAGTTGGGGCTACGGGGCCGCATCGCTCGCGTATTGCCTGTTCGGACTCTACTTCTTCGTTGCTTGGCAAGGAGGGCGAGCGGGAGGGGCGCTGCTCTTTGTGATCGGCGTGTCGTTCGGCTGGGCGATTGCATGCGTCGCGGCCGCGCGGGTGCCCCATCCCGGGCTCCAGTTGCTTGCCGCGCTGATGGACGTCGCGCGCGGCGGCGGTTGGTTTGTCTTCCTCGTCGTCCTGCTGCAACCGCTGGGTGGTGGGCGGATCATCTGGCCTCGGGTGGCGGCGACGTCGGTGGTCATCGCCCAGACTGCGTCGCTACTGATGTTGGCGTTTGGTTCAGACGAGGGAAGCGCTACCCGCGCTGTCATCGCGGCGTCGCTTGCCAATGCGGTGCTGGGTCTTGTTCTCGTCGAACAGCTCTACCGAGGGATTCCGGCCGTCTCGAGATGGGCGTTGAAGCCGCTGTGTCTCGCGCTCGGGGCAAGCTACATCTTTGAACTTTACCTGTTTGCAGACGGCTTCCTGTTCGGGCGGCTGGATCAGGACCTCTGGTCGGTGCGGGGTGTCGCGCACGCATTGGTGCTTCCACTGGTGGCGCTCTCCGCCACGCGCAATCCCGCGTGGACCTTGCGGATGGCGGTGTCCCGGGAAATGGCGTTCCATTCCACCGCGTTGGCGGTCTCCGGCATGTATCTGCTCGTCATTGCCGCGGCGGGATACTACGTTCGCTATTTCGGAGGCGACTGGGGGCGCGCGCTTCAGCTCACCCTGTTCTTTGCCGGTTTGCTGCTGCTGGGCGTGCTGCTTTTTTCCGGCGCCCAGCGTGCCCGGCTTCGGGTTTTTCTCAGCAAGCACCTGTTCTCCTACCGCTACGATTACCGCATCGAGTGGCTGCGGTTCACGCAGGCGCTGGCCACCGTCGAAGGGCAACTGGATCTGGGGCAGTCGGTGATCCGTGCGCTGGGTGACCTTGTCGAAAGTCCGGGTGGCAGCCTGTGGTTGCGGGATAGCGAAGACCGCTTCGTGATGCGTTCCCACTTCAATCACGCCCAGTGCGATGCCGCGGAGCCGGCCGGTTCCACGCTTTGCCAGTTCCTCGACGAGCGGGAGTGGGTCATCAATCTCGAGGAGTACCGCAGCAGCCCTACGCTCTACCGCGGCCTGCAGTTGCCCGAGTGGCTTTCGGTGCTTCCCGATGCTTGGCTGATCATTCCGTTGAAGAGCGCGAATCACCTCGTGGGTTTTGTCGTTCTCGCATCACCGCGCGCACGTTTCGATATCGACTGGGAGGTCCTGGACCTGCTGAAAACGGCGCAGAGACAGGCGGCGAGCTACCTCGCCCGTATGCTGACGGCGGAGGCCTTGCTCGAGGCGCGGAAGTTCGAGTCCTTCAATCGGATGTCGGCCTTCGTCGTACATGATCTGAAAAATCTGGTTGCACAATTGTCGCTGATGATCAAGAACGCCGAACGGCACGGGCACAAGCCGGAATTTCAGGCCGATATGCTGGAAACCGTGAAGCACGTCGAGGGCCGGATGCGCGGCCTGATGACGCAACTTCAGGAAAAGCGGTCTATTGATCCAGCAAAATCGGTCAATGTGCCCAGTCTTCTGGCTTCCGTTGCTCGTCTCGGGCAGGTGGCAGGTTGCGAAGTGACGATTGCCGACGATACTTCCGGAACGAGTACGGTGCAGGCCCATCCGGAGCGGCTCGAGCGGGTGTTGGGGCACCTCGTGCAGAACGCTGTTGATGCAATGCCAGACGGTGGTAAGGTGGCAATACAAATACATAGACCGCGCCCGGGAAAGGTCGCGGTTTCAATCGTCGACAATGGCTGTGGCATGCCGGCCGACTTCATTCGCGACCGCCTGTCCAAGCCGTTTCAGTCAACGAAGAAGAGCGGAATGGGGATCGGCGTGTATGAGGCACGCCAGTATCTAAGGGAGATCGGCGGCTCCTTGAGTTATGACAGCGAGGTCGGACGGGGAACCCGTGCAGAGATAGAGCTGCCGGAAACCGTCAGGGGCTCGGTTTCGGGGGGTGCCGAAGTGGAGTTTGATGATGTCTGAGAAGCAACGGCTCCTGCTGATCGTCGAGGACGATCCCGCGCTGCAGAAACAGATGCGGTGGGCATTCGACGGTTTTGAAACCGTGGTGGCCGACGATCGGGAGTCAGCAATCGCCCAGTTGAGGCGATACGAACCCGCGGTTGTGACGATGGACCTCGGCTTGCCGCCTGAGCCCGACGCTACGACCGAGGGCTTCAACCTGTTGGGGGAAATGCTCGCGCTCGCGCCTGACACCAAGGTGATTGTCCTTACGGGGCAGCACGACCGAGAAAACGCTGTCCGGGCCGTGGGCATGGGGGCCTACGACTTCTTCGCGAAACCGTTCGAGCCGGAACTGCTCGCGTTGACGATAGATCGCGCGTTCCGACTTCACGACCTGCAACTCGAGAACGCCCGTTTGAGGGCCTCCCAGGGTACGGCCCTCGCCGGCCTGGTGACGCGCGACGTGGTGATGCTGAAGGTGTGCCGTACGGTAGAGAAGGTTGCCAACGCGGCGGTGACGGTTGCGTTGCTCGGCGAAAGCGGTACCGGCAAGGAGGTTCTCGCCCGTGGGCTGCACGCCTTGTCCCCTCGCGCCAAGGAGCGTTTCGTTGCCATCAACTGCGCCGCGATTCCCGACAACCTGCTGGAGAGCGAACTCTTCGGCTACGAAAAGGGGGCTTTCACCGGTGCGGTGAAGCAGACCCTGGGCAAAATCGAAACCGCCCATAAGGGAACACTGTTCCTCGACGAAATCGGCGACCTGCCGATGCCGCTTCAGGCGAAGCTGCTCCGCTTCCTGCAGGAACGGGTGATCGAACGGATTGGCGGGCGCGAGGAAATTCCGGTGGACGTCCGCATCGTATGTGCCACTCACCGGGACCTGAAGGCGCAGATCCGGGAAGGGCTCTTTCGCGAAGACCTGTACTACCGCTTGGCAGAGATCGTCATCGACATTCCACCGCTGCGCGACCGCGAAGGCGACGCAGTCCTGCTTGCGCATGCGTTCGTCCAACGTTTCGCACGCGAAAACGGCCGGGGGTCGATGGCTCTTACCGAAGATGCCATCGCCGCGATCGAGGCCCACCCCTGGCCCGGCAACGTGCGGGAACTCGAGAACTGCCTGAAGCGCGCCGTGATCATGGCCGATGGCAACCGGATTACAGCGGAGGACCTGGGGCTCAGTTCCGCCGAAGACGACGCGGAGCATCTGAACCTGCGGCAGATCCGGGACGAGGCGGAACGCAAGGCAGTCGTCCGCGTGCTTGCCAGGACGAATGGAAATATCGCGCGCGCTGCCGAAGTCCTCGGCATCAGCCGACCCTCCCTGTACGACCTCATGAATCGCTTTGGCCTCAAGAAGGAGAACTGATGTTGCCAAAACCGCGTTTCCGTCCCGAAGGCCTCGGCGCCGGCGGCAAGCGAGCCCTCGCGGCAATCGGCGCTGCGCTGCTGGTTTCAGCCTGCAGCCCCAGTCCCGAGTCGATGATCGACTCGGCGAAGTCTTATCTGGCCAAGAACGATCTCAATGCCGCCAGCATCCAGCTGAAGAACGCCCTGCAGGATAACGGCAACCTCGCCGAGGCCCGGTTTCTGTTGGGTCAGGTGAATCTTCGGCAGGGCAACGTCGCCGGGGCCGTGAAGGAGTTGCAGCGCGCGGCCGAACTGGGCTATCCCGCCGTCGAAACCACACCCCTTCTGGCGCGCGCCCTCGTGCTCTCCGGCGAGCACGACCGCGTCATCAAATCCTATGCATCGGCTCAACTCGACTCACCGCAGGCGCAGGCCAAGCTGGCCGCTGCGTTGGGCGGCGCCTATCTTGGCAAGGGTGATCTTGCCGCCGCGCGACGTGCGTTCGAGGCCGCGCTGAACCTGGATGCGGAAGAGTCGGATGCGCGGGTCGGACTGGCCCGCACCAAACTGGCCGGCGGCGCTGTGGCAGAAGCTCGGGCGGATGCCGAGGCGGCGCTCGCCCGCGATGCGAAGAGCGCTGAAGCCTATATCGTTCTCGCCGACGCCGCGCTGATGGAAGGACGGCCCGCCGACGCTGCGAAGGCGCTTGAGTCCGCGCTCCAGCAGCGGCCTGACAACGTCGGTTATCACTTCGCGCTGATCTCGCTGCTTTTCCGGCAGGACGACGGCGACGCCGCGGCGGCCAAACTTGCCCGTATGGCCGAGGTGGCGCCGAACCATCCGTTCACCCGTTACCTGCAGGCGTTCCACAAGTACCGCAAAAACCAGCTCAAGGAAGCGCGCGATGACGTAATGCTGGCCCTGAAGAGTGCGCCGGACTTCCTGCCAGCGCACCTTCTGGCCGGTACCGTCCTGATGCGACTCAACGACAACGAGCAGGCCCGCTCGCACCTCAACAAAGTGCTCGAACGCGCACCCAACCAG
Organism: Azoarcus olearius; assembly: GCF_001682385.1. Lineage (NCBI taxonomy): Bacteria > Pseudomonadati > Pseudomonadota > Betaproteobacteria > Rhodocyclales > Zoogloeaceae > Azoarcus > Azoarcus olearius. The sequence goes on along the minus strand of NZ_CP016210.1, from coordinate 3,581,724 downwards.
GCCCTCGCCCGCCGGCTGCTGGTCGCGTCCTATCTGTCTTCCGGCCAGGCGGCCAGGGCGATGGAGGCTTTGCAGCCCCTGCTGAGCGAAGCCAACCCGGACGCCGGGCTGCTGTCGCTCGCGGGGCAGGTGTATATGGCAAGCGGCGATGCCGACAAAGCGGAGACCTTCTTCGCCCGGCTCACGACGCTTGCGCCTGAGAGCGCCCAGGCGCGCGCCCAGCTTGGGGCCGCCCGTTTTGCCACCGGCGCTGCCGATCGGGCATTCGACGACCTCGAGGCCGCATCGGCGCTCGATCCGGCGAATGCGCGCGCGGACGTGGCCCTGGTGCTCGCCTACCTGGGGCGGCGGCAGTTCGCGGAAGCCCTCGCCGCACACGCGAAGCTGGAAGCGAAGCAACCGGACAACCCCCAGACCCACAACCTGAAAGGTGTTGTGCTGGCGGGTGCGAACGACCCTGCCAAGGCCCGGGCGGCGTTTGAAAAGGCACTCGAACTGAAGCCCGATTTCCTTCCGGCGGTGGCCAACCTGATTCGTCTCGACCTTGCCGACAAGAAGCCGGACGCCGCGCGGGCGCGTATGGAGAAGGCCATGCAGGCGGCGCCGAAGAACGCCGACGTGCTTCTCGCCTACGCCGAATTGCAGAACACGCTGGGCGACCCGTCCGAGGCTGTTGCGGCGACGATCGAGCAGGCGATCAAGATCGACCCCAATGCGCTGGCGCCTCAACTCGCACTGGTCCGCTATCACCTTCAGAAGCGCGAGGCGGCGACGGCGCTCCCGTTGGTGCAGAAGCTGGCGGCTGCCCACCCCAATAATCCCCAGGTTCTCGATGTCCTTGGCCGCAGTCTGGTTGCCACCGGTGACCTGCAGCAGGCGGTAAATGTCTTCACCCGGCTGATCGCACAGCAACCGCAGGCTGCGGGGCCGCTGGTAACGCTTGCCGATGCGCATCGCCTGCGCAAGGACAACACCTCGGCCGAGCAGGCGCTGCGTAAGGCGCTCGACATTCAACCCAACCTGCTGGAGGCGCAGCAGCGTCTCATCGCGCTGCTGGTCGAGCGCAAGGCCGGCAGGGAAGCATTGGCCCTGGCCAAAACGGTGCAGAAGCAGCGCGCGAGCTCGTCGATCGGCTATGTCCTCGAGGGCGACATCCAGTACGCCGGCGAGAAATGGAACGATGCGGTGCTTGCCTACAAGCATGGGTTGGAGCGTGAAAAGACCGGCGAAGGCGTGCGCAAGGTCCATACCGCGTTGCTGAAAGCCGGCAAGCGCGGAGAGGCGGACAAGCTCGCCGCCGACTGGCTGCGTGGGGAGCCCAAGGACACGGTCATGCGGGGCTATCTGTCCGAGTTCGCGCTGTCCGAAAAGCGTTATCAGGACGCCTTGGGGCACTTGCAGGTCCTGCACGAGCAAATGCCCAAGAATCCCTTGGTCATGAACAACCTGGCCTGGACCGCCAGTCAGGTGGATGGTGCGCTGGCCTTGAAGTACGCCGACGAAGCCCTCGCGCTTGCGCCGGATAACGCCGCCGTTCTCGACACGGTCGGGATGATCCAGGTGGAGCACGGCCAACCCGACAAGGGACTTCCGTATCTCGTCCGCGCGGTCGGACTCGCCCCCGACGCTGCCCCGCTGCGATTCAACCTCGCGCGAGCGTATGTAAAGGTCGGGCGCAAGGATGACGCGCGCAAGGAACTCGACATCCTGATGCCGAAGTTGCAGCAGGGGACGCCGCTGTACGGTGAGGCGACCACGTTGATGAAGAGTCTCTAACTACACCGGATTTTGTTTCGATCAAGGAAGCGTCTCATGACAACCATTGCTGTCATCGGCCTGGGCTATGTAGGGCTGCCGCTTGCGGTAGCGTTCGGCAAACAGTTCCGGACGATCGGGTTCGACCTCTCCGCCGAGAAGGTCGCCGCGTACAAGGATTTCATCGATCCCACCGGTGAAGTGTCCAGTGAAGAACTCAAGGCCGCGGAGCATCTCAGCTGCCATACCGACCCGGCTGTCCTGCGCGAGGCGGATTTCGTCATCGTCGCGGTGCCCACTCCGGTCGACGAGGCCCACAACCCCGATTTCACACCGCTGGTGAAGTCTTCCGAGACGGTCGGCCGCAACCTCAAGCCGGGTGCGATCGTCGTCTACGAATCCACGGTTTACCCCGGGGCGACCGAGGAGGTCTGCATTCCCATCCTCGAGCGGGAATCCGGCCTCAAGTGGAAGGAAGGTTTCTTCGTGGGCTACTCGCCCGAACGGATCAACCCGGGCGACAAGGAACGCACCGTCACCAAGATCGTGAAGGTCGTATCGGGCGATACGCCCGAGACCCTGGCGACGGTGGAACGGGTGTATGGCGCCGTAATCACCGCAGGGGTGTATCCGGCAAGCTCGATCAAGGTGGCCGAAGCCGCTAAGGTTATCGAGAACACCCAGCGCGACCTCAACATCGCGCTGATGAATGAACTGGCGGTCATCTTCCACAAGATCGGCATCGACACCCTTGAAGTGCTGAAGGCAGCTGGCACGAAGTGGAACTTCCTGCCCTTCCGCCCCGGTCTGGTCGGCGGTCATTGCATCGGCGTCGATCCTTACTATCTGACCTACAAGGCCGACATGCTCGGCTATCACCCGCAGGTCATCCTTGCCGGACGTCGGATCAATGACGGGATGGGCAAGTATGTGGCCGAGCAGACGGTGAAGCAGATGATCGCCGCGGGCTCCAGCATCAAGGGGGCGAAGGTGGTCGTTCTCGGCCTGACCTTCAAGGAAAACTGCCCTGACCTGCGCAACAGCAAGGTCATCGATGTCATCCGCGAATTGCAGAGCTATGGCTGCGACGTGATCGTCCACGACCCGGTCGCCGCTGCCGCCGAGGCGGTGCACGAATACGGCGTCGACCTCGTCGCATGGGACGCGCTGCCGACCGCGGAAGCCGTTGTGGCGGCTGTCTCGCATCGCGAGTACCTGGACATGCCGCTTGCGCAGATGCTGGGCAAGCTGAAGCCGGGAGGCGTGTTTGTCGACGTGAAGTCGGCCTACGACCCTGCCCAACTCACAGCCGCAGGCGCGCGGCTGTGGCGTCTGTAAGACGGCCGCGCTGATGAAACCGCGCCCGCCTCTGCCGCTTGCCCGCCGGCATGCGCTGGCGGGCCTGATCGTCGCGTGTACAGCCGCCGCACAGCCGGCGGCTGGCGCGGAAACCGGCCCCGCAGCCTCCGCCCGCCAAGGGCGCTACCTCGTCGAACAGGCACTGGCCTACGAGCACGGCGAAGGGGTGAGGCGCGACCCGGAGCACGCGGCGGTGTTGTATTGCGAAGCCGCCCGCCTCGGCGACGCAGAAGCGATGTACTCGCTGGGCTGGATGTACGCCAATGGGCGCGGCTTGGCGCGAAACGACGGCTACGCAGGGACGCTGTTCGCGATGGCCGCGTTTCTCGGCAACGAGCACGCGGGCAAGTTGATGCGTTACACCGGCTACAGCGGGGCGGTACCCGATTGTCTCCATCCGCCGCGTGACAGCATGCTGGATGACTGGCGTGCCGACGAGGCCATCGCCGCGATGTCGCCAGAACGGCAAAGGGTGGCACGCTTGCTGGTTGAGCATGCGCCACGGTTCGGCATCCGACCGCGCTTCGCGCTCGCGATCGCGCTGGCCGAGTCCAATCTCAACCCCAATGCGGTGTCGCCGAAGAACGCGATGGGCGTGATGCAGCTCATTCCGGAAACGGCGGAACGCTTCCAGGTGCGCAAGCCCTTCGACGCCGAAGAAAACATCAAAGGCGGCCTGGCCTATCTCCGCTGGCTGCTGGCTTACTTTCGTGGCGACATCGCGCTCGCCGCCGCCGCCTATAACGCCGGCGAGGGCAATGTCGACAAGTACCGCGGCGTTCCACCGTTCCGCGAGACCCAGCGTTATGTGGAGCGCATTCTCGCGTTTGTCCGCACGCGCCAACACCCGTTTGATACCCGCGTTGTCGACGCCAGCCCGATGATCCAGGCGGTGCCGCCGCTGCCGGGGCGCGGCTCATGATGCCGCTGCACATCGGAACGGTCAGGCGCTTTCTCACCTCGGCGCTGGCGGTCCTGCTCTGCGCACTCACTGTCGCACCGGTCGCACATGCCGATCTGGCAGACCTGCTTCCGCGGATCAAGCCATCGGTGGTGGCGATCGGAACGTACCAGCGCACCCGCAGCCCTGCTTTTCGTTTCCTTGGCACCGGCTTCGTCGTGGGCAACGGCCGCACGGTGGCGACCAATGCTCACGTGATACCCGACACGCTCGCGACGGACCAGCTGGAAGCCCTGGTGGTGGTATTGCCGGGTCAGGAGCCCGGCCAGACTGCCCGCCAGGCCACCCGGATCGCGACCGACCGCAATCATGACCTCGCGTTGTTGCGCCTAGAGGGCGAGCAGCGATTGCCGGCATTGCCGTTGGGCGAGGCGGAAGTGCGGGAGGGGCAGCAGATCGCCTTCACCGGCTTTCCCATCGGCAACGCGCTGGGTGTCACGCCGGTCACACACCGCGGCATCATCGCCGCCATCACGCCGATCGGCATTCCGCAGGGCAACGCGCGGGATCTCAACCCCACCCTCGTACGCCGGCTGGGCGGAGGCGCATTTCTGGTCTACCAACTGGACGCCACCGCCTATCCCGGCAACAGCGGAAGCCCGCTGTTCGATCCGAACACCGGGACGGTCATCGGCATCGTCAATATGGTGTTCGTCAAATCGACCAAGGAAAGCGTGTTGAGCGATCCCTCGGGGATCAGCTATGCGATTCCGGTGGAACACTTGCGGGCGCTGCTGGCGGGCGCGCCCTGAGGGCTGGGGCATGCGGGGGAGTGGCCTCGCCAGCAGGAATCGAACCTGCATCTCAGACTTAGGAGGTCCGTGTTCTATCCATTGAACTATGGCGAGGACGCGGGGCGCATTCTAGCCGCTCGGCAGCGCATGACCAAGCGCAAGCGCGCGGCTAGTGCTGCGGGCGGGGCGGGTCGCTGGCGGGGGGCGGATCGCCGGTTGTACCCGCGGTGCTGCCATGGACGATGCCGGCTTCCGGTGGCGGAAGGAAGAAGTCGCGCGGCCGGGTCCGGAGGTGTTTCAGCAGGACGCGAACGAGGTCGCGGCCCTGGGCAAAACTGATTCCGCGCGCACGCAAGGCTACGTAGAGCGTCAGCGAGAAGCTGACGGCCAGGTTCACCAGTCCGATCAGCGCAACGCCAAACAGTGCATAGGCGATCGTTGCCCACGGCAGCGAGAAGTCCGTGGCCGCGGTGGCGTAGCCGACGTAGGCCGACGAGAAGGCGATATGCCGGATGTCCAGCGGCAGGCCGAACAGCACGCCGAGGGCGCTCGCGCCCCCCAGCAGGAATCCGAAGAAGAAGTTGCCGGCGAGGGCGCCCAGATTGTTCTCGACATAGTTGGCGACGCGCTGCAGGCGTTGCGGACCCAGCCAGCGCCCGGCCCAGCGCAATTGGGCGAGACGCTGGGGGATGCGGTTGTAGGCCGACAGATTGTCGTAGTACCCGGCGATCAGTCCCGCCAGAAACAGGCAGACCCCGGCGATACCGGCGAAGAACAGCGCGCCGCTGCGCGGATCGACCTCTTCGAGCAGGTGGGCAGCTTTGCCGGCGTCGACGAACGGCGCGCCGGACACGGTCTGGATCGCCAGGGCGAGCGCGATCGCCGTTGGAATCGCCACGCCCACATTGCCGAGAATCGCCGCCAGCTGGCTACGCACGGTGCGGGCGATCAGGCTCGCCAGCCCTTCGAGGTCGCGGGGTTTGCCACCCGCCTCACCCACCGACGCTGCGATCGCGTTGGCGGTCATTGCGGGCTGCTTCGTCGCCACGGTGCCGCCGAGAATGTGGATCAGCACGAAGCCCAGGCCGTAGTTGAGGCAAAACGACAGCGCCTCGTTCAGCGGCGCGAAATGCTGGCGTGCCAGTAGCACCTTCAGCGCCGCCATCAGCGCGATGATGACCCCGCCCAGCGCCGCCGAGCCGAGGATGCCGAGGTACTCTTTGCGGGTAGTGGTGATGTAGCGTTCGCCGGTCTTGCTGGCGCTCTCCGTCATGCGCAGCGACAGCAGTTCGACGTTCTGGCTCCAGTAGTCGGAGAGCCGGTTCTTGCGGCATTCGGCATGTACCAGTTGCTTGAACAGCGTGACCGCCGGCGCGGTGAGCCGGCGCACATCGCGCTCCGGTCCGAGACGGTCGAGCAGGGCCAGCAGGTCGGTCAGGCGCTCGAGATGCTGACGCAGGCGCTCCAGCTTGAATGTCAGGGTCAGGCTGGTGCCGATGCGGGTCGCCCGCTTGCGCACCCTCTGCAGTACCTCCCGGCATTGCTGCAGCATCACTTCGAGGTGTTTGTCGTCGGGGGGCAACTCGTCGCCCGACTGCCACCAGGTTTCGAACGCGGCTAGCCAGGCAAGGACCTCGGCGTTCTGGGCGAGGAAAGGCGATTCGTACTCCTCGAGGCCCGGGGCCACCCGCACAAGCTCCGGGTCGAGGCCGATCGCGGAGATGTGGTAAGAGAGCACGCGCACCGCCTCCAGCAGCTCGCCGATGCCCCGGGGCAGCAATTGCGGTGAGCGGGGCGGGGGCGGGCTGTCGTCGAGAACGGTGTCCAGCAGCGCCTGCCAGCAGTCGTCGGGAATCGCGCGAACCCACACCTCGTCGTCGCCCCGGTGAAACACCGCCGACAGCAGATCCTTCATGTAGGCCGGGTCGATGACATCCGGCAGCAGGCGGTCGGACAAGCGGCGTGCGGTTTCCGAGAAGAAACCGGTGGAAGGCAACAGGCCGGAGGCGACGTAGAGCGACACCTGCTTGCGCTCCTCGAACAGGCGCCCGAGCGCGGCCCGCAGCGCGGCACGCAGATCGGGGTGGGTGCGCAGCAGGGCGGCGAGGTCGTTCAGCCGCGCAACCGCGGTTTCGGTCTGGTCGGCACGGGGCGGACGCAGCCGGTCGACGAGCGCGATCCACAGCGCGGTGTCGTCGTCCCCGGGCAGGCCGAAGCGGGCGAGCAGGTTGTCCATGCGCTCCTTTTCGTTTCTCTGTGGGGTGGCCGGCCATTATCCGCATGATGGCGATAGGCGCGCGCACCGTTAAAATTCGTTTTCCTTTGCTTGCCGAGCTGCCCATGCCCCTGCTTTCCGTAGAAAACGCCTGTCTCGCCTTCGGGCACGTCGACCTGCTGGACCACGCTGAATTTCAGCTGGACGCGGGCGAGCGCGTCGCCCTGATCGGCCGCAACGGGTCGGGCAAGTCCAGCCTGTTGCGGGCGCTCGCCGGGCAGTCCGCGCTGGACGACGGCAGCGTCTGGCGTCAGTCGGCGCTGGTGACCGCGTATGTCCCGCAGGAGGCCGATTTCGAGCTGGAGCGCGACGTCTTTTCCACCGTCGCCGACGGCCTGGGCGACGCTGCACGCCTGCTGGTGGCGTATCACGCAGCGATGCTGGCGGTGGCGGAGGACGCCAGTGCGGACAATCTCGCGCAGCTCGACCAGCTTCAGCACGATGTTGAAGCGGCCGACGGCTGGCGGCTCAACCAGCGCGTGGAGCAGATGCTGGCCCGCCTCGGACTGCCGGGCGCGGCAAAGGTTTCCAGTCTGTCCGGCGGCGGCGTGAAACGCGTGGCGCTGGCCCGTGCGCTGGTGGCCGAGCCGGACCTGCTGTTGCTCGACGAACCCACCAACCATCTGGACCTCGACGGCATCCTCTGGCTTGAAGGCCTGATCCGCGATTTTCGCGGCGCGGTGGTCGTGATCACCCACGACCGGGTGTTTCTCGACAACGTCGCCACCCGCATCGTGGAACTCGATCGCGGCCGCCTCGCCAGCTATCCCGGCCGTTTCTCCGACTACCAGCGCCGCAAGGCGGAGGAGCTCGACGCCGAAGAGAAGGCCAACGCGCGTTTCGACAAACTGCTGGCGCAGGAAGAGGTTTGGATACGCAAGGGGGTGGAGGCGCGGCGGACCCGCAACGAAGGACGCGTCCGCCGGCTGGAATCGCTGCGCCGCGAGCGCGCCGCGCGCCGTGACCGCCTGGGCAACGTCAACCTGGCCATGGACCGCGGCGAAAAGAGCGGGCAGATGGTGGCGGAGCTGACGGGCGTCGGCAAACGCTATGGCGATCGCTACGTGGTGCGCGATTTCTCCACGCGCATCATGCGCGGCGACCGCGTTGGCCTCATCGGTCCCAATGGTGCCGGCAAGACCACGCTGCTCAAGCTCATCCTCGGCGAGCTTGCGCCCGATGAAGGCACGATCCGTCGCGGAACGCGGCAGACCGTCGCCTACTTCGACCAGTTGCGCGCGCAGCTCGACCCCGAATTGACACTGACCGAGGTCATCAGCCCGGGCTCCGACTACGTCGAGATCGGGGGCGAGCGCAAGCACGTCATCGGCTACCTCGGCGATTTCCTGTTCGCGCCGCAGCGCGCCCGCTCGCCGGTCAAGTCACTCTCCGGCGGTGAGCGCAACCGCCTGCTGCTGGCCCGGCTGTTCGCGCGTCCGGCCAATGTGCTGGTGCTGGACGAACCCACCAACGACCTCGACATCGAGACCCTGGATCTGCTCGAGGAACTGCTCGCGGGGTATGACGGCACGCTGTTCCTCGTCAGCCACGACCGTGCCTTCCTCGACAACGTCGTCACCCAGGTCATCGCCGCCGAGGGAGATGGCCGCTGGGGTGAGTACGCGGGCGGCTACGCCGACTGGCTGCGCGTGCGTGAAACGCGGGAGAGCCGCGCACCGGCGGCGCCCAAAGCCGAGCCGGCGCCCAAACCCGCTCAAGCGCCCAAACCGGCGGCCTCGCGCCCGGCGCGCCTGTCCTTTAACGAGAAGCGGGAACTGGAAGGGCTGCCGGACCGTATCAGTGCGCTGGAGGCGGAACAGTCCAGCCTGCACGCGCGCATGGCGGACCCTGCGCTCTACCAGCAAGCGCCTCAGGAGGTCGCCAGCATCAAGGCACGGCTGGATGCGCTCGAGGGGGAGATCGAAGCGGCGCTGCTGCGTTGGGAAGCCCTCGAAAGCCGGGCAGAGGGCGGCTGACGCCTTAGCGGAGCGGTGCGCTGGAGAACCAGGCCAGCGCCGCGGCCGAAGCCAGGAAGGCCGCCAGATGAAAAGCCGCCCATAACCGGTAACGGCGGCCGATCCGGGCCGGGTCCAGGTCCGAGATCAGGAACAGCCGGCCGTCGGCCGGAGCGCGAAGCAGATGGGCTTCCGGCGCCGCGAGCACTTCGCGCACCCGGGCATCGACCTCGCGGCGCGCCTGCGCGCGGGCAAGCTCCCACTCCCGCAGGTCGATCTGTCCGTCGCCATCGGTGTCGAAGCGCTGGAGCAGGGTCTTGTGGTCGCGCTTCCAGTCCGCAAGCAGGTCACGCACCTGCGCTGCGCTGTCGAAGTCCGGCGCGACACTTCCCAGCGTGGTGAACTCGCCCAGCACGTAAAGGCGGTCGTGGGGCAGCAGACACCACTGGACGTAGCGGGTGTCGCCCCGCTCGACCACGTCACGGCGACCGATGAGCATCTCCGCGCCTTCCGGATCGACCGCGCAACTGCCCGAGCCGTCCTCCAGCAGAAACGAAGCCTCGCTTTCGTCGGTCCGTTCGTGGCGCCACTTGCCGTCGCTTTGCTTGTGGAAGGTCTGCAGCCGATACCACAGCACCGGCAGGCCGTTCAGCGGGGACAGCACGGGCAGGCCGGCCAGGGGCTGGCCGCGGCCGCGCAGTTCCACGTAGCCCTGGGCGGCAGAGGCGACGCGGGAGGTGGGGGTGTCGAGGATCAGGCGTGCGTGGCGGATCGAGCGCCACCAGCCGAAGAGCGCGGTGAGTAACAGCAGCGCCAGCGTGCCCAGGGTTTCCCAGCGGCTGGTGCCGCGTAGCGAGAACGCGAGCAGGCCGGCCTGGATCGCCGGCAGGCTGAGGTTGAAGCGGTCGCGCCGCAGACTGACCAGCATCGCGCGCGCGGTACGGCGCTCAGGCGTTGAACAGGGCTTTCAGGTCGACGTCGGCCTTCTCGGCCGTGGCGAATTCGAGCAGGGGCTGGCTGGGGAACTGGAACAGGCGTGCCACCAGCAGGTCGGGAAACTGCTCGATCCGCACGTTGTGCACATTGACCGCTTCGTTGTACCACTCGCGGCGGTCCGCGATCGCGTTCTCGAGCGCGGTGATGCGCGACTGCAATTGCATGAAGTGTTCGTTCGCACGCAGTTCGGGATAGGCCTCGGCCACCGCGAAGATCTGCCCCAGCCCGCTGCGCAGCATGCCTTCCGCCGCGCCGAGTGCCGCCACGTCGTGTTGCTCGCGCGCGGAGGCGACGCGTGCCCGGGCCTCGGTCACGCGGGCGAGGGTTTCCTGCTCGAACTGCTTGTACTGGCGACAGACCTCGACCAGCTTGGGCAATTCGTCGTGGCGCTGCTTGAGCAGCACGTCGATGTTGGCCCAGGCTTTGGCGACATTGTGCTTTAGCTGTACGAGGCCGTTGTAGATCACCACCGCGTACAGCGCGGAGATCACGATAACGGCGAGGAATACGGCGAAGGACATACTCATGCGCGGCTCCTGATGGTGCCGGCATCATATACGCAAAATGGCTGACGGCGGATGACGTCAGACCCGGGCCGCTCAACCCTGTGCGGGTGCTTCCGGCGGCAGAAATCGGGGCACGACCTCATCCGGTGCGCCGAGCCGGCGCAGCAGGGTTTCGCGGTTGATCCGCAGCAGCGCCTGGATGGCGTCGATGTCGTCCGGCAGCGCGGCGTCATCCCATCCACGGGCGAGATGGCGGGCGAAATTTGCGGCGAGGGTGATGGTGCGCACTCGCGGATGCTCGGCCTGCGTTTCGTCGAGCAACTGCACCAGCAGGCCGGGCAGATGCCAGGCCTGGATCAGCGCCAGCTGGATGTCGTGTGCGGTGGTGCCGAACACCCCGCGCTGCGCGGTGACGCTGCGCAGGCTGCGGTCCGCGAGCTGAAGGGCATAGACCTGCTGGGTCAGCACCGGCGCGAACACCCAGCACACGATTTCCGCTGCCTCGCTGAGCAGCGCGGCCACCGTGACCTCCTCGACGTCGAGGTCGTGGCGGATGATCGCCCAGTCGCGCGCGAAGGCCGCCGCCCGCCGTGCACGCGTCATCACCTTGAGGACGCCGAGCAAGGCCTTGGGATGGGCGGCGAGGGTGTCCTCCACGGTGGGCATGTTGGCGAACACCGAGAAGAACGGGCCCAGGCCGAGCATCATCACGGCGCGGTCGATGGTGGTGATGTCGTGGTTCTGCGCCGATCCCCGGTGGGTTTCGAGATAAGTGAGCAGCTTCATCGTCATCAGCGGGTCCCCGAGCACGACGGCGGCGATCTTCTTGCTGCTGACGGTATCGATTTCGGCGCGCAGCGCATCGATCGCGCGCGCAGTACGCCTGAGCACCGGCAGGGTCTGCGTCGAGAAGTGCGCGACGTAGGCGTCAACCGTTGGCAGGGGGCGGGTCAGCAGGCTCATGGGGACGTCGTCGCTTCTCTTGGGCTGTCAGGATTATCGGCTGCGGCGGGGCGGAACTGAAGCCCGCGCAGCCGGAGCGGCGGGGTGTTTTCGCTATAATCGTCCCTCCGGCCGCAACGCTTGTGGCCGCGCCTTCGGAAAGCGGTGCATCAACCAGGAGATTTACGTGGCGACATCCTTCAGGGCTTTCGTGATCGACCAGGACGAAAACAAGAAGGTGGGCGGCAGCCTGACGACTCTGAGCACCGATGCGCTGGACGCCGGGGAGGTGCTGATCCGCGTTCATTACTCCAGCATCAACTACAAGGATGCGCTGGCCGCGACGGGCGCGGGCAAGATCATCCGCCGGTTTCCCTGCGTGGGCGGCATCGACCTTGCCGGCGAGGTGGTGGAGAGCGGCGCTGCCGGCTTTCGTCCCGGCGACAAGGTCATCGCCACCAGTTTCGACATCGGCGTCGCTCATCATGGCGGCTATGCCGAGTACGCCCGGGTGCCCGCGCAGTGGGTGTTGCGCTTGCCGCCCGGGCTGAGCCTGTTCGAGTCGATGGCGCTGGGCACCGCGGGGTTCACCGCCGCGCTCGGGATCGTGCGGATGGAAGACAACGGCCTGGCGCCCGCCAATGGTCCGGTCATCGTCACCGGGGCAACCGGCGGCGTGGGCGGGTTGGCGATCGACATGCTGGCCAGCCTCGGGTACCACGTTGTCGCGCTGACCGGAAAGGAAGCGGAAGCCGGGTATCTGAAGATGCTTGGGGCGAGCGAGATCAAGCTGCGCAGCAGCATCGACTTCGACGCCGCCCGGCCGCTGGAGGCCGCGCAGTGGGCCGGCGCGGTCGACAACGTCGGCGGGCAGGTGTTGCACTGGGTGCTGGCGACCATGAAGCAGGCCGGCACCGTCGCCAGCATCGGCAACGCCGCCAGCTTCAACATCAGCACCACCGTGTTCCCGTTCATCCTGCGCGGCGTCAGCCTGCTCGGGGTCGATTCCGGCTACATGGGCTTTCCGATGCGGCAGCGGGTTTGGGACCGGCTCGCCACCGACCTCAAGCCCCGCCATCTCGCGGCCGTTACCCGGACTATCGCGTTCGATGACCTGCCGGGCGCGTTCGAGGCCTTCATCCGGGGGCAGGTCAAGGGCCGGACGGTCGTCCGGATCGGCGCCTGAGTGCAGCCGGGTTGTGGAGAGCGTTTCGATGAGCACTGAGGACGGCACGACCGCCATGAGCAAGGTGCTCGTCGTGGACGATTCGCGCATGGTGCGCGCATCGCTGATCAAGCATCTGCGTGGCCGTTTCGAGGTCCGCGAAGAGGCCGACGGCGAGGCTGGCTGGGAAAGCCTCCTGGTGGACCCGTCGATCCAGCTGGTGCTCACCGACATCGGCATGCCGAGGCTGGACGGCTTCGGCCTGCTGGAGCGCATCCGCGGCTCCAAGGTGGCGCGTGTCCACGAGGTGCCGGTCATCATCATCTCGGGTGACGAGGACGATGCGGCGCGCGAACGCGCGTTGAAGCTGGGGGCCAACGACTTCATCACCAAGGGCATCGGCGGCGTCGAACTGATCGCGCGGCTGGAGTCGCTGTCGCGGCTGGTCGAAACCCGGCGCGAGCTGGAGGCCAGCCGCGCCGCGCTCGCCACCCAAAGCCCGGTGGACCCGGTTTCCGGCCTGAGCACCGAGGCCTACATGAACTGGCACGGCGAGCAGGAGATCGCGCTCGCCCGGCGCCACCAGGGCGACATCTCGGCGATGGTCATCGAGATCGATCATTACGAGCAACTGATCGAATGGCACGGTGCCCACGTCGCGCAGCTGATCACCCGCAAGCTGTCGAAGATCCTGTCGAGCAAGGTGCGCAAGGAAGACACCGTGGCCCAGCTTGCCCCCGCGCAGTTTGCGGTGCTGTCGCCGAGCACCGACCCGATGGGATGCTGCGCCTTCGCGCTGCGTATGCAGCGCGCGATGGAAAAGCTGGTGATGACCTACCGCGAGGAGCGGATCCGCATCAGCGTCACCATCGGTGTGGCCAGTTCTTCGATCGACGGCATGCAGACCGTCAATCACCTGATCGGCGTGGCGGCCAGCCGTGTCGATACAGGCAAGGCCGCAGGCGGCAATCGCGTGGTCAATGACCAGGGCGAAGTCGACCAGGCGGTCGTCGACCGTTACATGAAGCAGGTAATCAGCATCGACCATGCCCTGCTTCAGCTCCGGCTGGGAGCCGCCGACGAGGTGGCCGAACGCCTGCCGGAGGTCATCCACACCCTGTTCCCGTTGCTCGAGTTGCTAGAATCCCGGCTTCATTGCGGGATCCCGCTCGGGGAGCTTAAAAAACACGATAAGGGCGCAGGGGCCGGCGATGACGAAGCGGGGGCAACCCATACCCCCGAATAGCAGCAATAGCAAACGTGGCGGGCGGCCGCGCTGGGGAGCGCCGGGCGCCGTTGCGTCAATCAAAAATGTAGGGAATCTGGAAGGGAGAGGATTTGATGAGCAACTACAAGGAGTTCCACCGTAGGTCCATCGACCAGCGCGACGAGTTCTGGGCCGAGCAGGCCCAACTTGTGGACTGGCACAAGCCGGCCGAGCAGATCTGCGACTTTTCGAAGCCGCCGTTCGTCAAGTGGTTCAAGGGCGGCGAAACCAACCTCTGCTACAACGCGGTGGACCGTCACGCGGCGAAACGTCCCGACGACCGCGCCCTGGTCTACATCTCCACCGAAACCAACGAGGAGAAGGTTTATTCCTTCGCCGAGTTGCAGCGCGAAGTCGAGCGCATGGCGGCGATCTACCAGGATCTCGGGGTCAAGCGCGGCGACCGTGTGCTGATCTACATGCCGATGATCGCCGAGGCCGCTTTCGCGATGCTGGCCTGCGCGCGCATCGGCGCGATCCACTCGGTGGTGTTCGGCGGTTTCGCAGCTGGTTCGCTCGCCACCCGTATCGACGATGCCAAGCCGGTGCTGATGGTCAGCTCCGACGCCGGCATGCGCAACGGCAAGCCGGTGCCCTACAAGCACCTGGTGGACGAGGCCTGCAAGGTGGCGGAATTCCCGCCGGCCAAGGTGCTGATCGTCGACCGCGGCCTCGACAAGGGCTTCCCCAAGGTGGAAGGCCGTGACGTCGATTACGCCGAACTGCGCGCCAAGCACATCGACGCCCAGGTGCCGGTGACCTGGCTAGAGTCCTCCGAGCCGAGCTACATCCTGTACACCTCCGGCACCACCGGCAAGCCCAAGGGCGTGCAGCGCGATACCGGCGGCTACACCGTGGCGTTGGCGGCCTCGATGAAGCACATCTTCACCGGCGGCAGCGGCGAAACCATGTTCTCCACCTCGGACATCGGCTGGGTGGTGGGCCACAGCTACATCATCTACGGCCCGCTGATCGCCGGCATGGCCACCATCATGTACGAAGGCACGCCGCTGCGTCCGGATGCCGGCATCTGGTGGCAGATCGTCGAGAAGTACAAGGTCAGCGTGATGTTCTCGGCGCCGACCGCGGTGCGCGTGCTGAAGAAGCAGGACCCCGCCTTCCTCAAGAAGTACGACCTGTCCTCGCTCAAGCACCTGTTCCTGGCCGGCGAACCGCTGGACGAGACCTCCCACCAGTGGATCATGAGCGAACTCGGCATTCCGGTGATCGACAACTACTGGCAGACCGAGACCGGCTGGCCGATGCTCGCGATCGTGCGCGGCGTGGAAGACAGCAAGATCAAGCTCGGTTCGCCCGCCTTCCCGGTGTATGGCTACGACCTCCGCATCTTCCGTGAGGACGGCAGCGAATGCGGTCCGAACGAGAAGGGTATCGTCGGCATCGTGCCGCCGCTGCCGCCGGGCTGCCTGTCCACGGTGTGGGGTCAGGACGAGCGCTTCGTCTCCACTTACTTCAGCCTGTTCACCGATCCAGTGGTGTATTCGTCGTCCGACTGGGGCATCAAGGACGAAAACGGCTACCACACCATCCTCGGCCGCATGGACGACGTCATCAACGTCGCCGGACACCGTCTCGGCACCCGCGAGATCGAGGAAGCGGTGCAGACCCACCCGGCGATCGCCGAAGTGGCGGTGGTCGGCGTGCACGACGAGCTGAAGGGCCAGATGCCGATGGCTTTCGCGGTGGTGAAGGACGCGAGCACCGTCGACACCGCCGAGAAGCGCGCCGCGCTCGAGAAGGAAGTGATGAAGAAGGTGGACGAAAGCCTTGGCGCGATCGCGCGCCCGGCCCGCGTGCACTTCATCAACGGCCTGCCGAAGACGCGTTCGGGCAAGATGCTGCGCCGCTCGATCCAGGCGCTGGCCGAAGGCCGTGACGCCGGTGATCTGACCACGATCGATGATCCGACCACGCTGGATCAGATCAAGGCCGCCTTGGCGGGCTGAGGTCAGACAGCAAAGAAAAAGCCCGCGCAAGCGGGCTTTTTTTTATTGTGTGCCCATGGGGCAGGGCTAGCGCGCCGGGCCCGACAGGGAGCGGCCACCTGCTCCGGCTTCAAAACCGCGTTCGATCTCTTCCTGAACGACGCGCCAGATCGGTTTCACGATGAAGCGCATCCCCTTGATGATGCTCTGCACGTCCATCATCGATGGCACCCGTGTGCCGCGATGCTCCACCGGACCGCCAATCTGGCGGATCTCCACGCCCAGCTTGCTGAAATGCGAAGCCAGCCGGGGCTCGGTGAGTACGAACAGCGTGTCGATGCCGCTGCGTGCGGCGAGGGCCACCGCGCCAAGGTAGAGGCCGATCGGGATGTACGGGAAGCGCGGCCGTTCGGCATTGCCGAAGTCTTCGTCATGAATGGCCACCGGCGTCTGTGTTTCGCCCTTGCGGCGGCGGTACGTGGCGCGGACCGCCAGGCGGGACACCTCCGCGATACGCTCGCGTGGCAGTTTTTCAGGGTCGATGATGGACCGGTCCAGCGTGTGCGCGCAGGTCTGCTCGAAGGGGAGCGGTGCATTCGGGTCCGAAGGGTCGGCAAGCACGAGGCGCGTACAGCCCACGAGCTGGGTCGGCTCGGTAGAGGTGCGGATCAGGCAATGCAGGCTGTGGTGGTCGAACCGATCCGTTTCGCGGCGATCGGGCCGCTCCGGTTCGAAGTGGAGTTCTTCGCAGTACACCTCGTGGCGAATCCGGAAAACGTCGTTACGCAGATCGTCGTTCGTCGCTGCGGCGATCTCGAAGTATTTGCGAAAACCGTGACCGAGGTTGAAGCGTTCGAAAAGTTGCATGGTCCTGCCGTGGAGTAGGGTTGTGCGCCGACAGCTGTCGTGATCCTATCACCCTCACCCGAGCCACGGCGACACGACCACGTCACACCTTTCGTCGTGGGCGGGGGCTCCTGATGTTATTGGTATAGCAGAACTGCCTCGCATCTTGCCAATGCCGGATGCGTTTGCCGGCGGACGGTCAGATGCTTTCGCGCAGCGCGTCGACGATGTGGGTGCGGGCGATGCGGCGGGCCGGGAACAGCGCGGCCACGACCGTGGCGGTAAGCCCGATCAGCATTGCCCACGCAATGGCGGAGGGCACGACGCGGATGTAGGCGGTGTAGCCGATGTTGGCATTGGGTGCAGGCGGCATCGGGATGCCCACCCACGAAATTCCGACCGCAGCCAGTACCCCGACCACGGCCCCCAGCAGCGCGCCCAGCAGCCCGATGATCAGGCTTTCGACCAGGATTTGCCGGATCAGGTCGGACGACCGGCTGCCCAGTGCGCGGGCGGTGCCGAACTCGCTCATCCGCTCCATCAGGGTCATGTTCAGGCTGTTGACGACCGACAGCGCGACCATGAACAGGATGATCAGCTTGAGCACCCCGAACTGACGTTCGTACAAGGCGACGGTCTTTTCATAGAAGTCCGACAGCTCCTTCCATGTGCGTGCCTCCAGTGCGGAAGGGTCGATCTGCTTCTGCACATCGGCGTGAGCCGCCGACGTCGCGGCTGTGTCGCCGAGGACGACGACAAGCAGGTTGGCGCCGTCCACGTCCACCAGTTGGTGGGCCGCATCAAGCGGTATCCGCACCGCGCGGGCATCGAAATC
The DNA here is from genome assembly GCF_001682385.1 of Azoarcus olearius. Classification (NCBI taxonomy): domain Bacteria; kingdom Pseudomonadati; phylum Pseudomonadota; class Betaproteobacteria; order Rhodocyclales; family Zoogloeaceae; genus Azoarcus; species Azoarcus olearius. The sequence goes on along the minus strand of NZ_CP016210.1, from coordinate 3,564,182 downwards.
CTTCGAATAGCTCTGGAAGATGCCGACGACTTCGAAGTCCAGGCTGTTCACCGCCCCTTGGGGCGTATTGGCGAGCAGATCGATGCGATCGCCCGGTTTCAGGTTGAGCGAGTGCGCCACGCCTTCGCCGAGCAGGATGCCGTATTGGTCGCTGCCCTTGAGTGCGCGCCCCTCGATGATCCGCAGGTAGCTCCCCAGCCGCGTTTCCAGATCCTGCTCGACGCCTTCCCCGGTGATCGCGAGATCACGCTTGCCGTTGTTGAGCAGCCCGGAGAAGTTGAGGCGTTGGGCGACGAAGTCGACGCCCGCCACGCTCTTCAGTCGCGTCGCGAGTTCGTCCGGGCGCTCGATCAGGAAGCGCTCGGGTTGTCGCGCTCCACGTTCCAGGAAGTCGCGGCGGAAGACCTGGATATGGCCGGTCTGCGAGTGGATGATGGATTCGCCGAACTGGATGAACACGTCTTCGACAAAGCCGCCGCCGACGATCAGGCTGGCAACGCCCATGACGATCGCGAGCAGGGTCATGGCGGTGCGCCAGGCGTGCCGGAACACGTTGCGAAGGGCGATCGTGGCAAGCATCAGCGGGCATGCCTCAGCGCATCGACAATGTTCATGCGCGCAGCGTGCATGGCCGGCACGATGCTGGCAATCGTCGTGGTGGCCGCGGCCAGGAGCAGGGCCTGCAGGCCGAGGGCGGGGGTGATGAGGATTTCGCCCGTATACCCTTCGGTCATGCCCGGCGCCGCGGGCATCGGAATGCCGATCGCCGAAATGATGGCGGCCAGGATGGCCCCTAGGATGAGGCCCAGGATGCCGCCGAACAGCCCCAGCAGGGCGCCTTCGCACACGAACAGGCTCAGTACCTCGCGGCGCCGCGAACCGGTTGCCAGAATGGTGCCGATCTCCCCGGTGCGTTCGCGTACCGCCATCGCCAGCGTATTCGTGATCGTCAATACCACGATCAATCCGATCAGGGTCTGGACAACGCCCAACTGCCGCGAGAACAGGCCGACCGTCTTGTTGTAGAAGTCGGCCATGTCGTACCAGGGCGTGACCTCCACGTCGCGAGCCTCCCGTTTGAGACGGTTTGCCTCCACCGTGGTGTGCGCATGGTCGTCCAGGAGCAGCACCCAGCTTGTTGCACCGTCCACCCGCAACAACTTGCGTGCAATATCCACCGGCACCCGCAGCGCGCTGTCGTCATAGGCCTTGATCATCGACGAAAAGACGCCGGCGACTTCCAGCTCTACCGCATTGACGCCGCCCGCCGCCGCGTTGACCAGCAGCACCACGCGATCGCCCGCCTTTACACCGAGCGCGCTGGCAAGGCCGCGGCCGAGTACGGCGGCCTGGTCGCCGTTATCGCGGAGGTCGCGGCCACTGACGATCTTGAGGGCGCGTGTGATCTGCCGTTCCCGTACCGGATCGATGCCCTCGCCGATGAAGGAGACGGACGACTCTCCCGTCCCGAGCAGCCCGCTGAAGGCAAGGCGGGGCGCCACCGAGACGATGTGGCCACGTCCTTCCTGAACCTCGGGCGCGATCTCTGCCGGAAGCAGGTAGTTGTAGGGGTCGGCGATGCCCTGGCGGAAGTACCCTGGCCGGGTGACCTGGATGTGCCCGAGTTGCGAATGGATGGTGGAGTCGCGAAGCGCCGAGAACACCCATTCCACGAACCCCCCTGCGAGCAGGATCGCGACCACGCCCCCGCAGACCGTCAGCAGCGCCATGGCCGAGCGTCGTCTCTGCCGCACGATGTTCCGCGCGGCCATGCGGAAGTGCCGGGCCAGGGTGAGTGTGGGGAACTGCAGCGCAAGGCGGTGAGCCATCTCTTCGCAGGGTAATTTAGTCCTGCTCCGATCATACCCTTGCGGCATCCGTGAAGGATGCCGAACCTTGCGCGTCCGGTTCTGGGGGCTTCACCCTTAGGCGTGTCGGAAAAGTTTACAGCGCGAATTTCCGCGTCCGCTGAAATTCAATCAAGTGTTTGATATAGAAAAGAAAAAAATATGTGGCCCGGGTTTTGCTAAATGGGATGCGAGACGTGACGATGTAAATACCAGGTCGTCTCCAGATTCTTACCGAAACCGTAGATTCCAAACGGAGATATGAAATGAAAACCATGCTTAAGAACTTCGCCGCCGGAGCCCTCGTTGCGGGCGTGGTCGGATTCGGGGCTCCTGCCTACGCTGCGCCGACTTTCGGCATCGACCTCACCGTCCTGCCCACCGTCACCGACGCCTACACCGGCGACGGCAAGACCCAAGGCATCGACGAACTGCAGTACGCGGTTTCGAACAACACGGTCAACCTGACCTTCACCAGCGGCAACCTCGTTACCGCCGGCTCGACCTTCAACTTCACCGACGTCGGCACCATCCTCGGCACCGCGCTGCTGCCGCCGGGGCTGGGCAAGGACTACGAGGGTTTCGGTAACACCTGGACGCTGAACGGCACGTTCAACCTGAGCGGCTCGGGTTTCGTGAGCGGCTTCACTGCTGCTGGCAACCCGATCCTGTCCTTCACGTTCAACACCGGCGGCAGCCTGGTGCTCGACTATGTCGATCTGGATGAAACCATCCGCGTGCTCGAGGCGAGCTCCACTGGCGGTACCGGTACGGTTGAAGTGAGCGGCACGGGTGGCAACCTGGGCGGCAACCTGTCCGGTTCCGGCTTCCAGTTCACCGCGGACGTCAACAACCTGTTCGCCGGTTTCTGGCTCCATCCGGACCTGATCACCGAATACCTGGCCGGTCTGACGCTCGCTTTTGCTGACGGCAACATCAACAACACCATCACCACGCTCAACGCGGATGGCACCGTCACCATCGTTGCCACCACCGATGGTTCCGCCAGCCTCGCCTTCGTGACCGTGCCGGAACCCGGCAGCCTGGCCCTTGTGGCGCTCAGCCTGCTCGGCATTGGCACCATTGCCCGTCGCCGCAACCAAGGCTGATCTCCGCCGCTTCAGGCGAGTATGATCGAAAGCCCGCAGCGCAAGCTGCGGGCTTTTTCCATTGGTTCCACGCTAAATCCATGCGACCTACTGATATTGCGATTGCGCTTTTTCGCGAACTGACGCAAACCCAGCCCCTCGAGCGTTTGCCCGAACCCGAGATGCTGATGGAAGAGCAGGAGCAGGTGGCCGCGTATGCCGAGAGCGGTCGCACGCAGGACGGGGTGATGGCCGCGGCGAATCTCTTTCACAGTGCCCGGGCGTCGATGGTGATCGCACGGTCCCGCCGTGTGCTCGACCTTGGCTGCGGTCCTGCAACCCAGCTTGCCCGTATCGCCCGGCTGAATCCGGACATCTCCTTTGTCGGCGCAGAGCTTTCGGCGGCGATGCTGGAGAACGGCCGCCAGCACATCGCGGAACTTGGCCTTGGCAACGTGGAACTGGTGGAGGACGACATCACCCGGCTCGAAACCGTGGGTGACGGTTCGGTCGATGCAGTAATCAGCACCATGACCTTGCATCACCTGCCGACGCTTGATCACTTGCGGGAGTGCTTCAGACAGATCCGTCGCGTGCTCCGTCCGGGAGGGGCCGTGTATCTGGCGGACTTCGGCCGTCTGCGCAGCAAGGAGGCCGTGCATCTCTTCGCGCATATGCACGAAAACAGCCTGCCGCCGGTTGTCGTGACGGATTACGAGAACTCCCTGCGGGCGGCCTTCAGTCTGGACGAGTACCGGGCGCTCACCGCGGAGACCTTCGAGCCCGCGGTCACGGTCCGTTCCACCGCCGTGGTTCCCGTGATGGTCCTCGTCAAGACCCAGGATCTTCCCCTGGCGCCAGACGTGGTGGCACAACTACACCGCGAGCGCGCGCGTCTGTCACCCGCCTATCGGGGCGAACTGGATAGCCTGCGGCGCTTCTTCCGCCTGGGTGGCCTGCGCAACGATCCGTTCTGACCGCTTGGCCGCGTCAGCGGGCTTTGCGCTGTTGCAGATAGGTGCGTAGCACGGGATCGATATAGTCGCGCCAAAAGGGAAAGCGCTCACCCTGGCTTTCGCGCCATTGGCGGTGTCTGGTGTTCTCGAAACCCTGGCGGTCGGCGAGGTAGTCGAGGTAGATCGGAAGCGTCAGCAGTGCCCGCCGCTTGTCCGGGGGGGCGAACAGGCCCGCGAGCCTCGGCAGTAGCGCGAAGATCCCGCGAGGCAGGCGCACGCCCAGCGGGACATCCAGGCCGGCGGCGGCATAGGCGGCGCGCACGACCGCTTTAAGCTCCTCGAGCCGCGGTGCTTGTTCCGGGCCGGAGCACAAATGGAAGATGCGACCAGCGGTCGTGGGGTCCAGGCTCGCGGCTACGATGCTGTCGGCGACCCAGTCCACCGGAATCACGTCGAGTTTTACCTCGCCGAAATCGGGGTACAGACCCTTGGTTTTCCGTCCCGACAGGAATTCGCAGATGAAATAGAAGATCTGGAAGTGGATGATCTTCCCGGTGCGCGAGTCGCCGATGACCATGCTCGGACGATGCACCGTGATCGGCAGCTTCTCGTCTTCGATCGCCTTGCGTACGAGCACTTCGGCCTCGGCCTTGGACTGCTCGTAGGTGTTGTGAAACTCGCGGGGCTCGTCGATCCAGCGCTCCGGGAGTGCGCCGGGCCGCTTTCCTGCGATGCCGACGGTGCTGACGAAATCGATTTTCTGCAGCGTTCCGGCAGCGGCGAGCTGGCGCGCGAAGGCGAGCACCGCATTGGCTGAGCCCACCGCGGAATGCCGGGCTTCGTCCAGCGTCTCGTTCATCCGCACGGTCGCGGCGCAGTGGATGACATGGGTGGTGTCGGCGCACAGGCGCGCGTAGGCGCTTTCGTCGAGCCCGAAGCGGGGTTCTGCGGCATCGCCGCGCAAGGCCTCGATCTGGTCCCGCGCGGGATGACCGGGCGCGAACGCCCAGAACCGGAACAGCTCTTCGAGACGTTCCACCAGGTGGGCGTCGGATTTGGCGCGCAGCAGGAGGCGCACGCGGGTTTCGGCGTCCTTGCAAAGCAGCGGGACGATGGCGCTGCCGACGGCGCCGGAGGCGCCGGTCACGAAGTAGGTCTTGGTCATGGCGCGATGATCACGGCGGAGCGGGAAGAGGCGTCGGTGGCTGGACGGGAATACGCCTGCGCAAGCACGTCGGCAAAGCGTTCCTCGATGGCCTTGCGGCGGATCTTGAGGTTGGCGGTCAATTCGCCGTCGGCAATCGTGAACGGCTTTGCCGCGACGACGATGGCACCCGGGCGCTGGTACTCGTTGAAGTCGCGGACTGCGGCGGCGACGTCGGCGGTGATGCGTTGCTGGGCGGCGGGGTCGTGCACGGTACTGCTCAATGGATGGTCGGGGCGCAGCGCGAGGATGGCGACGGTATAGGGTCGCTGACTGCCGGTAAGCACGGCATGGTCGACATACTCGATCTGCTTCAACGCCGCTTCGATCGGGGCGGGGGCGATGCGCCGCCCGGTCGAGCTCTTGAAGACTTCGCTCTTCCGGCCTTCGAGCCAGACGAATCCATCTTCATCGAGTCGGGCGTAGTCACCCGTATGGAGGAAGCCCTCGGCGTCGATGGGCGAGCTTCCGTCGCCGCCGACATACCCCGAGAACACGCCCGCGCCACGCACGAGCAACTCGCGATCCTCGGCGATCTTCACTTCATTGCCCGGCAACGGATGCCCGACGCTCCCGAAGCGGTACGCGTCGAGCGTGTTGAGCGCGACTGGCATCACGTTCTCGCTGATGCCATAGGCTTCCAGCACGAGCCAGCCGAGGGCATGGAACCGCTCCATCAGCCAGCCCGGCAAGGGCGCCGACCCGCTGACCATGAACTGCAGGTTGCGTCCCATGACTGCCCGCAGGCGCACCAGCACCGCATCGGCCAGCGGTTGCAGCATGCGCCAGGCGAGCGCCGGTTCGCGGCCGGCGCGCCGTGCACGCGCAATCCGTTCACCGACCGACCAGGAGGCGGCGACGAGCAGGCGCACCAGCCGCGGTTGCCGGGCGAGTTCCGCCCTGATGCCGGCATAGAGCTTTTCGAAGAAGCGCGGCACGCCGATGAAGAGCGTCGGCTCGATTTCCGGCAGCAGGCGGGCGATCTGGTCCGGCTTGTCGACCATGTAGGAGCGTGCGCCGCAGGTGAGTGCGCAGAAGTTGATCATGCGCTGGAAGAGGTTGGACAGGGGTAGCCAGCACACCAGCCGTGCGTCGTCCCGGATTGCCGGGAAACGGTCGAGGATGGTGTCGCAGGCGAGCAGTATCTGACGGTGGCTGTAGGCAATGCCCTTGGGTTTGCCGGTGCTGCCCGACGTGAAGACCAGGGTCGCGATGTCGTCGGCAGCGGGTTCCGGGAGTAAGGCCTCGCATGGCGTGGTGAGCTGTGAGAGGCAGGGTAGGCCGGAGTCGGACGGAGCCTCCGCCTGCACGATGGCGTGCCAGTCGCCCGGGTGGAGCGAGCGGAGTTGTTCGAGCCGTTCCGCGTCGGGTGCGACCACGAGCGCGGGGCTCGCGATTGCGAGGATGTGGCGCAGGTTCTGCGGCGCGTCGTGGGCGTCGATGCCAACCACCGCGGCACCGGCGAGAAGCGCCGCGTACTGGCAGCACTCCCAGTCGGGACCAGTCGGCAGCATGATCGCGACGCGGTCTCCCGGGCGGACGCCAAGGCGTACGAAGTGGGTGGCAAGGTGCTCGGCCCGTTCCAGCAGCGCGCTCCACGGCACGGGCTGCCAGTCGCCGTCCGCGTTGCGCAACAGGAACGCCGGCGCTGACGGGGTGGCGGAGACGCGCTGGCGAAGCCGGCCGGGCAGCGTCTGGGGCGGGGTGGCAACACTCACGGCATCCGGCCCTGCACCAGCGGGGGATCGTAGGCGCCGCGGGGTAGCGTGATGCGGAGGTCTTCGTCCTTCAGGTCCAGCCATGCCATGCTGCGCCGGACTTCCTTGCCCAGCCCGATCTTGTTGCGGATCATGAAGTCGACCACCGGCGCCATCACGCGCCAGTAGTTGCGGTTGGCCTTGCCTTCGCGGATCAGCGCGGCGAATTCCGGAGCGTAGGGGTTGTAGCCGAAGTGCTTGAGGTCCGAATACATCATCAGCCAGTTGATCGGATAGTTGCTGACGATGGGGCTGGCGTGGGCGCTGCGCTTGACCAGCCCGAGTTCGGCCACTTTGCGGATGACTTCCGCCTGATCGTATTCCCACGCATGGTAAGGCGCCAGGTAGCGCGGAAAACGCGTGCCCTCGGGAAGCCGGGCCGGGTTGTAGAAGGCTGAAAGTTCCTGCGCCGAGAACGCGCCGCTTTCCTTGAGATGCGGTGGCGTCCAGTCTTCTGCCCGGATCAGCTCCGGGGAAAACTCGTAGAGCATGCGTTCCGGCTCGGGCTGGCCTGGCGAATAGCCAGCGAGGACGAGGGGAATGTTCTTCTCGATCGCGAGCCGGATTGCCGCGCCTTCGAACAGCGGAGCGTAAACGTACGAAACCGAATAGACCGCGCCGCGCGCCTCCTGATTACACAGCAGGTAGCGGAAGAGCTTGGTCAGGAAGTCGTGCGCGGGCGTGAATACGAGGTGGTCGATGTTGAGCTTGCGCAGCGCCAGGCGGATGTTGTTCCACGCGACGTCGGGCAGGTCGATGTTGCAGGTGTAGGCGAGCACCCGCAATCCGTACTCCACCTTCAGCTTGTGCAGCAGCCACAGACTGTCCTTGCCACCGCTCAGCGGGACGATGCAGTCGTAGTCCGAGCCCTGATGGTTGCGTGCCGCGCGCAGCGTTTCTTCGAGGTCGGGGAGAAAGTTTGCGGCGACGGTGGCGATTGGCGCGCGACTGGAGGGCGCGCGGCAGGCGGCGCAGACCCCGCTGGCGTCGATGTCGGCTCCGGGGACTGCTTCGGGCAGAAGACACTTCCTGCACTTCTTCACGACGGCTTCCTTCCAGGGGAGGGGCGTTGCCCTGGATGCAGGCAACGGCGGGCAGGGCGGCGGTTTTGGAAGGATTGTACTGCGCCGGCATGCCAGATGGCATGTCGGCAGCAGGGCAATTGCCGACTGCCAGCAGCAGAAGGAAGGGCGTCGGACGGGCGCCGCGTGCCTGGGCCGCCTAGCGGACGACCAGGTTGTCGCGATGGATGAGTTCGGGCTCGTCGATGTAGCCGAGCAGTTGCTCGATCTCGCTGGTCGGGCGGCGCAGGATGCGACGGCATTCCGCGCTGCTGTAATTGACCAGGCCGCGCGCGAGTTCGGTGCCGTGTTCGTCGCGACAGGCGACCGCGGCCCCGCGTTTGAACTCGCCCTGCACCTCGACGACGCCGACCGGCAGCAGGCTACGGCCGTCGTCGAGTGCGCGCGCGGCGCCGGCATCGACGATCAGGCTGCCCGCGAGTTGCAGGTGGTCGGCCAGCCACTGCTTGCGGGCCTGCAGCGGCGTGCTGTCGGCATAGAGCAGCGTGCCCACCGCTTCACCGTCGGCCAGACGCAGCAGCGGGTCGGTTTCACGCCCGCTGGCAATGCAGGTGTGCGCGCCGCTGCGGGCGGCACGCTGCGCCGCGCGGATCTTGGTGATCATGCCGCCCTTGCTGATGCCGCTGCCAGCGCCGCCCGCCATGGCTTCGTACTGCCTGTCCTCAGCGCGTCCCTCGCTGATCAGCGTCGCATCCGGGTCACGCCTCGGGTCGGCGGTGTACAGGCCGCGCTGGTCGGTGAGGATGATCAGCGTGTCGGCTTCCACCAGATTCGCGACCAGGGCGCCGAGGGTGTCATTGTCGCCGAACTTGATCTCGTCGGTGACGACCGTGTCGTTCTCGTTGATGATCGGGACGACGCCCAATTCCAGCAGCGTGACGAGCGTGGAGCGCGCATTCAGATAGCGCGTGCGGTCGGCGAGGTCCTCGTGGGTGAGCAGGATCTGAGCAGTCTGCAGGCCGTGGCGCGAGAACGCCTTTTCATAAGCCTCCACAAGCCCCATCTGACCCACGGCGGCGGCGGCCTGCAGCCGGTGCATCTCGTGCGGCCGCTTGACCCACCCCAGGCGCTGCATGCCGGCGGCGATCGCGCCCGAGGACACCAGCACGATCTCGCGACCCCGCGCACGCAGCGCGGCGATCTGTCGCGCCCAGTCGTCGAGTGCGGCAGGATCCAGCCCCGCGCCGTTGTTGGTCACGAGGGCGCTGCCGACTTTCACGATAAGCCGGCGCGCATTCTTGATCTTGTCTCTCATGATGTCGATTCGGCGCAGGTGTTCAGCGGGCGTTCGGGTCGGCGTCCTCGCCGTCGGCGTCGTCGTCCAGCGCGTCCTCGGCCAGATCGGCCTCCAGCGCTTCTGCCTCCGCGGCGCTACGGGCGGACTGCGCGGCAGCCAGCCGCTGGCGCTCTTCTGCCTCGCGGGCGGCCTGCTGGGCGTGGATGTTCGCCCGTTCGCTGTCGAGGAAGTCCTGCAGCGCGAAGATCAGCCCGCGGCAGCCCTCACCCTGCAACGCCGATATCTCGAAGTGGCGCTCGACTTCGCCATACGCTTCGAGGAAAGCCGCCACGCGCGGCGCCCGGTCTTCGGGTTCGAGCAGGTCGAGCTTGTTCAGCACCAGCCAGCGCGGCTTGTTGTAGAGGCTTTCGTCGTACTTGCGCAGTTCTTCGACGATGGCGAGCGCGTCACGCACCGGGTCGACTTCGGGGTCGAAAGGCGCGAGGTCCACCAGGTGCAGCAGCACGTGGGTGCGTTGCAGGTGGCGCAGGAACTGATGGCCGAGACCGGCACCCTCCGCCGCGCCCTCGATCAGGCCGGGGATGTCGGCGATGACGAAGCTGCGGTTCTCGTCGGTACGAACGACGCCGAGATTGGGCTGCAGGGTCGTGAACGGGTAATCGCCCACCTTGGGCCGCGCCGCGGACACCGCGCGGATGAACGTCGACTTGCCTGCGTTCGGCATGCCGAGCAGGCCGACGTCGGCAAGCACCTTCAGTTCGAGGTGCAGATTGCGGCGCTCGCCTTCCTGCCCCATCGTGCGCTTGCGCGGGGCGCGGTTCACGCTGGACTTGAAGTGCAGATTGCCAAGCCCGCCGCGGCCGCCCTGCGCGAGCAGGACGCGCTTGCCATCGACGTCGAGGTCGGCGATCGGCTCGCCGCTGTCGAGATCGCTGATCACCGTGCCCACCGGGAAGTGCAGCGTGATGTCCTCGCCACCCTTGCCGTAGCAGTCCTTGCTGCCGCCGTTCTCGCCGCGTTCGGCGCGGAAGCTGCGTTTGAAGCGGTATTCGACCAGCGTGTTCAGATTGCGGTCGGCCACTGCATAGACGCTGCCGCCCCGTCCGCCGTCGCCCCCGTCGGGGCCGCCACGGGGAATGAACTTTTCGCGGCGGAAGGTGGCTGCGCCGTTTCCGCCGTCGCCGGCGACGACCTCGATGCGGGCTTCGTCAAAGAATTTCATGTTCGTTTGCCTGTGGGCATAAACAAAAAAGCCCTACCGCAAGGATAGGGCTTTTTCTTGCACGACGCGGGGATCAGGCGGCGGCAGCTTCCTGCGCGGCTTCGATCACCACGGTGCGGCGCTTCGCGGCGCCCTTGACCAGGAACTTGACCGTGCCGTCCTTGAGGGCGAACAGGGTGTGGTCCTTGCCGATGCCGACGTTTTCGCCCGGGTGGTATTCGGTGCCGCGCTGGCGCACGATGATGTTGCCCGCGAGCACGAACTGGCCGCCGTAGCGCTTGACGCCGAGTCGTTTCGATTCCGAGTCGCGGCCGTTACGGGAACTACCGCCAGCTTTTTTGTGTGCCATGTCGCTACCTCCTGCTTACGCCGAGATCGCTTCGATGCGAAGCTCGGTGTAGTTCTGACGATGCCCCTGGTGCTTCTGGTAGTGCTTGCGGCGGCGCATCTTGAAAATCTTGACCTTGTCGTGACGGCCGTGGGAAACCACGGTCGCCTTGACGGCGGCGCCGGAAACCACCGGGGTGCCGATCTTCACCGACTCGCCCTCGCCGACCATGAGAACCTGGTCGATGGTGATTTCGGAACCCACGTCGGCCGGTATCTGTTCTACCTTGATCTTTTCGCCGGCGGCCACGCGATACTGCTTGCCACCGGTTTTTATCACCGCGTACATGGTGTTGCTCCGTTGATGGTTTTGCAAAGAATCGCGCACTCTAGCGATGAGGCGAGGAAATGTCAATGTTAATCGGCACTTAGTCGCGGCAACGGGCAGGGCGCGGCGGGTGCCCCCGCACCCGCTGGCGCGCCGGCGGGCCAGCGCGCGGCTGCACCGCGATAGTGCAAAAGGCGAATAGAATGGGGCTCCCGTTTCTTCGCTCCAGCCGATGTCCGATCCCAATCGCATCGCCGATCCTGCCGAGGCCATGTTCGCCTGGCTTGCTGCCGAGCCGGCCGACGATCCGATCGTCGACCTGGTGGCGCTGCGCACCCATCTCGTCGCGCTCAACGAGGGGGCGGTGTCGTCCGCCCGGCTGCAGGGCTGTGCCGACCAGTTCGACATCCGCGTCCGCGACCTCAGCAACCGTCTCCGTCCGCGTCTGCTGACGGCGACGCTGCCGTTGCCGCGCGACCTGCACCAGGCGATCGGCGATCTCGTTGCGGCGCTGCTCGATCTCGCCGCGGTATTTCGCCGTCTGGTGGAAGACCTGCGCCAGCGCTGGCTGCGCACCCAGATCGTGGAGGCGGCGACGCTGGTGGCGCAGGCGCTTCAGCTGCTGAGCGAGGCCGGTTTCAATGCCGTCATGGCGGGCAGCACCCTGCCGTTCGGCCTTTGGCAGCATGCTCACGCGCTCGCCGTTGGCGCGGCGCGCCAGGAAGGCGGCAGGGACGGCGAGATCGGCGCGCAGGCCCGCTGGGCATTCCACTACAAACGGCTGTTGTGTCTCGCGGTGGTGCAGCCCGAAAGCCTCACGCCGCGCGAGTTGTCCTGGCTGTTCGAGTATCTGGAAGGGGCTGCCGGACGGGCGCGTCTGGAGCGCGCGCCGGCTCTGCTGGACAGCGCCGCCTACTGGATAGACCCGGCGCAGGATAGCCCGCCCGTGGCCGTCGCGCGGCGTGCGGCCCCGGACGTCGATGGCCTGTGGTGTTTCGACCCGGCGCCGTTGGCGCGCCGCGTGGCCGAGCAGATCGAGTGGCTGGAGAACCGCATTCTCGAAGCGGAGGTGGTGGGGCTGGAGCGCGACGGCGAGCTGCTGGCGTCCGACCTCTCCGGTCTGCCCGAAGGGCTCACGCCGGTGGAGGTGCTGTCGCTGTTGCGCCGCCTGCGCGACCGCTGGAGTGCGCCGCTGCTGCGCGAGCAACCGCGCCGGCGCCACCAGTACACCGTGCAGGTGTGCGCGGGCCTGCGGGCGATCTGGGACCTGGGGCGGCACGGCGAGTCGTCGGCCCGGCTGGCCGAGTGGTTGGTACTGAACGAGAGCCCGGGCGGTTACGCGATCATGTGCGTGGCCGGCATCGAGGGCGTGCTGTCGGCGGGGATGGCGCTGGCCTTGCGCCGCGGCGCCGGGCAGCCGTGGACGATCTGCATCGTGCGCTGGATCCGCAGCGACAATCCCGACCAGGTGGAACTGGGGCTGCAGGTGGTGGCGCAGGACTTCACTGCGGTGCAGATCGCCTTCCGCAACGCCGATACGCCACACACCGTGCCGGCCTTGATCCTGCCGCAGCTGGACTCGGTGCGTCGCGCGGAGGCGCTTCTTGCGCCGGCCGGCAGCTACGTGTCGCGACGTTTTGTGCTGATGCAGGAGGGCGAGCGCCTGTACGTGGCGCAATGCCGCGCGCTCGGCCTCGATCTGCAGACGGCGAACATCGAACTTTTCCAGTACGAGATCGACCCCTATCCGACCTGAACGGCGCCGGCGGAGGTGTTCGCCGCGGCAAGTTCGGCGAGGCTGAGGTCCGCCGCCTGCAGCCCTTCGCGCAGCCGCTCGGCGACGATGCGGCCCCCGCGCCCGGGGCTCAGGGCGCTCCACGCCGTGAGATCGAGCGCGAAGCGCTGCAGTACCGCGCTGAGACGGATATCGGAGGCGGCCCGGGTGAGCACCCAGTCGCCGCCCTCGGTGCGGCTGGCGATGCCGCATTCGCGCAGGCTCTCCAGCAGGGCCTCGGCGGCGTGCTCGGCGAGATTGGTGCGTCGGCGGAGCGCCGCGAAGCCGACCGGGCGGCCGTCGTATTGCGCTTCGGCCAGTGCCGCGAGCATTTCCACCGCGGCCCACGCGCGATCGCCCGGAAACGCGGGCAGCATGCGCTGTCGCTCCAGAAAGGCGGGCAGCGTGGCGGTGATCAGCGCGCCGAGCAGGATCACGGTCCAGGACAGGTAGAGCCACAGCAGGAAGATCGGCAGCGCCGCGAAGGTGCCGTAGATCAGCGTGTAGGTCGGAAAACCGGCGATGAAGAGTCCCAGGCCGCGTTGCATCAGCAGGAACACCAGCGCGGCGCAGAGCCCCCCCGCCAGCGCGTGCAGCAGCCGCACCGGGTGGTTGGGCACGGCGTAGTACAGGAAGCTGAACAGCGCGCCCAGCAGCAGCGGCGGCAGCGTTGCCGCGGCGATCTCGCCGATCCACGGCAGCCGGTCCGACCATTCGGCCGAGGTGCTGACGAGGTAGCCGGTCGCCACCACGCTGCCGCCCAGGATCACCGGGCCCAGCGTCAGCATGAACCAAGAGACGGTGATCCGCATCAGCAGCGGGCGGCGGTGCCGTACCCCCCAGATCTGGTTGAACACGCGCTCGATCGTCGCGAGCAGCATCAGCGCGGTCACCGCCAGCATCGCGGTGCCGATGAGCGTCAGGCGCGCAGCCTTCTGCGAAAACTGCAGTGCGTAGGTGGTGATGATGCGGCCCGCGCGATCCGGCAGCAGGTTTTCGAGCAGGAAGTCCTTCAGCGAGGCGCCGAGTTTGTCCATGCCGGGCAGATTGCCGAAGACGCCGATCGCGACCGTGAGCAGCGGCACCAGGGCGAGCAGGGTGGTGAATGCGAGGCTGCCGGCCACCTGGGGGCAGCGGGTTGCGGAGAAGCGTTCGCCGAGCAGGCGAAGGAAGTCGCGGGTGGGGTGTAAGTGCATCGAAGGTGCCCCGGGGGCGGCGGCGGTGCGCGCAAGGCGCGTGGTTATAATGCCGCCCATTCTATCGGCTCGCCCTCCCCATGCAGGAAATCCTCGTGCTGTACTACAGCCACCGCGGTTCTGTCCGCGCACTGGCCGAAGCGCTCGCGCTCGGCGTTCATCAGGTGCCGGGCATGGCCGCGCGGGTGCGCACGGTGCCGCGCGTGTCCACCGTCTGCGAAGCGGTGGAAAGCGACGTCCCGGCGGACGGACCGCCCTACGTTGAGCCGGCGGACCTGCAGGAGTGCGTGGGTCTCGCGCTCGGCAGCCCGACGCGATTCGGCAACATGGCCGCCCCGGTGAAGTACTTTCTGGATGGTCTTGCCGGCCCGTGGGTGAATGGCACGCTCACCGGCAAGCCCGCCTGCGTCTTTACGTCCACCGCCAGCCAGCACGGCGGCCAGGAGTCGACGCTGTTGTCGATGATGGTGCCGCTGCTGCATCACGGCATGCTGCTGCTCGGCCTGCCGTATTCTGAACCGGCGCTCAATGCCACGCGCAGTGGCGGCACGCCCTACGGTGCCAGTCACGTTGCCGGGGTCGATGGCAGTGCGGCGCTCACCGAAGACGAGCGCACGCTGGCGGTGGCGCTCGGGCGTCGCCTGGCGGAAACCGCCCGTCGCCTTGGAGGTGCGCGATGAGTACGCGCGCGTGGTCCATCGTTGCCAGCGCGGCGCTGCTCGCGCTGATCGTGCTGTGCGTGCTCTGGGAAGGCTGGCTGGCGCCGCTGCGCCCGGGCGGTTCGTGGATGGTGCTGAAGGCGCTGCCCTTGCTGCCGGCCGTGTTCGGCATCTTGCGCGGGCGTCGCTACACCTACCAGTGGATGTCGATGCTCAGCCTGCTCTACCTGACGGAGGGGGTACTGCGGGCCCACGACCCGGGTCTCATCGGCTGGCTCGCGCGCGCGGAGTTCGTCCTCGCACTGCTGCTGTTCTTCTCGACCATGCTGTACGCGCGCGCCAGCGCGCCGTCGCGGCAGCCGCGCTGATCACTCGCGGCAAATGAAGAAGGGGGCAGGCGCCCGTTGGCGTCTGCCCCCTTCTTCGTGCGCGTGGTGCTGGTTCAGACTTGCGGGTTGAGTTTTTCCGAGCCGCCGCAGAGCTTGTTGAGCGCGTTGAGGTAGGCCTTCGCCGAGGCGACGATGATGTCGGTGTCGGCGCCCTGGCCATTCACCACGCGGCCGTCCTTGGCGAGGCGCACGGTCACCTCGCCCTGCGCATCGGTGCCGGTGGTGATTGCGTTGACCGAATAGAGCAGCAGTTCGCTGCCGCTGCCGGCCACCGACTCGATCGCTTTGAACGCCGCATCGACCGGTCCGGAACCTTCCGCCTGGCTGCGCGTTTCCTGGCCGCCGATCGCGAGCGTGACTTCGGCGCGCGGCGTTTCGCCGGTTTCCGAATGGAAGCGGGTGGCCACCAGACGGAAATGCTCCTGCTCGGGCGTCACCGCCTCATCGCTCATCAGCGCGTGGAGATCCTCGTCGAAGATCTCGTGCTTCTTGTCGGCAAGTTCCTTGAAGCGGGCGAAGGCATGGTTGAGCTGTTCTTCGGAGCCGATCTCGATACCCAGTTCCTGCAGGCGCGCGCGGAACGCGTTGCGCCCCGAGTGCTTGCCGAGCACGAGCTTGTTCGCGCCCCAGCCCACGTCTTCGGCGCGCATGATCTCGTAGGTTTCACGATGCTTGAGCACGCCATCCTGGTGGATGCCGGATTCGTGCGCGAAGGCGTTGGCGCCGACGATGGCCTTGTTCGGCTGCACCGGGTAGCCGGTGATCTGCGACACCAGCTTGGATGCCGGGACGATCTGCGTGGTGTCGATGTTGGTGCTGACCGGGAACACGTCGGCCCGGGTACGCACCGCCATGACGATCTCTTCGAGCGACGCGTTGCCGGCGCGTTCGCCCAGGCCGTTGATCGTGCATTCCACCTGACGCGCGCCCGCCATCACGGCGGCGAGGGAATTCGATACCGCGAGGCCGAGGTCGTTGTGGCAGTGCACCGACCAGATCACCTTGTCCGCGTTCGGCACGCGCTCGATCAGGGTGCGCAGGGTCGCGGCGTACTGCTCCGGGACGTTGTAGCCCACGGTGTCGGGTACGTTGATCGTCTTTGCACCGGCCTTGATCACCGCGTCGAAGATGCGGCACAGGAAGTCGATCTCGGAGCGGCCCGCGTCCTCGGCCGAGAACTCGATGTCATCGGTGTATTCGCGCGCCCAGCCGATCGCCTTCACCGCTTGTTCCACCACCTGGTCCGGCGTCATCCGCAGCTTCTTCTCCATGTGGATCGGGCTGGTCGCGATGAAGGTGTGGATGCGGCCGCGGGCGGCGGGGCGGATCGCCTCGCCGGCGCGGCGGATGTCGTTCTCGTTGGCGCGCGCCAACGAACAGACGGTGGATTCCTTGATTGCCTCGGCGATCGAGCGCACCGACTCGAAGTCGCCGTTGGAGGCCGCCGCAAAGCCGGCCTCGATCACGTCGACCCGCATGCGTTCGAGTTGGCGCGCGATGCGCAGCTTCTCGTCGCGGGTCATCGAGGCGCCCGGGCTCTGTTCGCCGTCGCGCAAGGTGGTATCGAAGATGATCAATGCGTCTTTCATGGGAGGCTCCTGGGCATTCGGGGTGGCAGCGCGCGAGCGCCCCGGGCGGGGTGCGTCGGCTGCGGGGAAGGCTTCACGAAGAGGGGTATGAGTATTAGCGCGCGGGGCGCAGCAGCGGGCCGAGCGGCAACAGGCCCGCCGGGAGGCGGGGAAGCGACGGGAAAGGGAGGGGGTCGCGTCCGGAATTCATGCGCCCGACTATAAAACACCGGTTTGCGCGTGTGAACCCCTGCTCCGGCGATGGGCGCGATAGCGGATTTTGATGGAAACGCGGCCGCCGGCGGGGGATGTCGCCGGGCGGCTGAAAGCAGTGACGGACGTTTGGGCGCTGGAAGGGGTTTCCCCGTCGGCGTGCGCGGGGAACCCGGGGGTTCAGCCGCGGGCCAGGCGCGCGGCGTGGGCCTCTTCCAGCATCCGCCACTCGGCGTCATTCCACAGCTGCTGATGCCGGCGCAACTGGCTCAGGTCCCGTTCCGCGGCGGCGCGACGGGTGATCCGGTAGCGCATCTTCTCCAGGTCCAGCAGCGCCAGTTCGGGCTGCCCGCCGTTCAGACGGACCATGATGTGCTTGTCGTAGAGGCAGCCGTGCTGCAGGCGTGCGCGGTGCATGCGGCCGAGCAGGTCGCCGAGATCGATGGCGAGCCGGCGTCGTGTCGCGGCGTCGAGCCGGCCGATCGAGGGCAGCGGCACGAAGCCGGTCAGGGCCTTGGTGGCCAGCACCGCATCGATGCCGCCGAAGTCGCGGCGGACGCCGTGATACAGCACTTCCGGCACCGCGATTCCGAGCGCTTTCACCCGGCGGAGATAGAAATGTTCGCGACTGGCGGTGGGCCAACCGAAAGGATGGAGGGCGCCGCGGCACTGGTGGTTGCGTTGCCGCTTCACATAGCACTGTTCGCCCTGCCATTGGCTGCGCACCACGCCGCTCCAGCCGCCGCGACGCTCGTTGGGCGGTTCGACGAACTCTCCCGGCAGGGCCCACCACGCTTCGAAGTCCGAACGCGTCGGGGCGACGTAGGTGTAGGACGTCGTCAGCGTGCCGCTCATTTGTCCACCCGCCGCAGGACGTAGACGCGCCACATTGCATACAGCGGCAGGAAGTCGAAGTGCCCCAGGATGTCGAAGCCGGCGCTGGCGAACTCCGCTTCTATCGTCCGCGCCGGCGTCACGAAACGGTTCTGCAGGTCGCGGGCGCCGGCCAGCGCGCGGCGACGTTCCAGGCGGGCACGTTTCCAGGCCTTGTAGTTGCCGTCCACCCACAGCGACACGATCACGGTGTCGCGGGTGACCCGATGGAATTCGCGCAACATGGCCACGCGGTGCGCGGGTTCGCCGATGTGGTGCAACAGGCGCATGCAGAAGATGGAATCGACCGCGCGCTCTGACAGATCGATGTCGAAGGCCGAAGTCTGGAAGGTCTGGACCCGTGCGACGACCTCGGGCGCCTGCGAGCGCCGCGCGACCGCGAGCATGTCGGCCGAATTGTCGCCGGCGAGGATCACGCGGTTGGGTTGCTCGGCGAGCAGCGGCCAGAAGCGGCCGGCGCCGCACGGCAGATCGAGCACGAGCGTAGGATCGCCGGCGAGCTGCAAGGCCTTGCGGGCAAGCTGCTCGTCGCGCAGGTGGGACAGCCGGCGCGCAATGCCGTCGCGGTGCTTGTCGAAATACGCGGCGGCGTGGTGGTGGTCGTACTTGTCGGAAAAAGGCAGCCGGATCGGCTGCGGGCCGGACGCGCGCATGGAGGGCTCCGTAGGGGACATGGAGCCGCAGCTTAGGTCGGGCGGCGTGAGCGGCCCGTCAGCGGGGTGTCAAATTTCCGTGAGGCCGGGCGGGGCCAGACCGACCCGGAAGTGACAGCCGCCGCCCTCCGCTTCGGCGAGCGTGATCGACCAGCCCTGCTGTTGGCAGATCCGCTGCACCAGCGACAGGCCGAGTCCGATGCCGTCGCCGCGGCTGTGGCCGCCCCGGACAAAGGGCTGGAAGATGCTCAGCCGTTCGGACTCCGGGATGCCGGCGCCGCTGTCCACCACGCTGAAGGCGCCGTCCTCGAGGATCAGGCGGACGCCGCCCTGGTCGGTGTAGTGCAGTGCGTTGCGCAGCAGGTTGGACATTACCGCGCGCAGCAAGGGAGCGGGATAGGCGCCGTCGGTGGTCAGCTGGTCCTCGAGCCGCAGCGTGAGGCCGCGCAAGCGCGCCTCCTCCTGCCAGCGCCCAGCCTGCTCCTCGGCGATCGTGCGCAGCCCGGCGTGCGCGACCCCTGCACCTTTCCTGCCGTTGCCGCGGGCAAGGCACAGGAAGGTTTCGACGAGTTCGCGCATTTCCTCGCAACCGTGCTGCAGGCGGCGCAACTGCTCGTGGGCGCGGGTGCCCGCGGGCAGTTCTTCGAGCAGCAGCTCGCAGGTGCTGGCGATGGCCATCAAGGGCGTGCGCAACTCGTGGCTGACGTCGCTGGTGAACAGCGTTTCGCGCTGCAGCGCCTGGCGCAGCTGGCCCAGCGTGTTGTCGAAAGCGCGCGCAAGCTGGCCGACCTCGTCGTCCGCGTAGTCGGGCGCGAGCGGCGGCGCGAGCGGCAGCAGCTGGTCGCGGTGCTGCACCTGTCCGGCGAGCCGGATTACCGGGGCGATGACGCGGCGCGCGGTGGTCACGCCGATCGCGAAGGCGGCCGCCACGCTCAGCGCAAAGCCTGCCCACACGGTGGTGAAGGTGGTGCGTTCGCGGCTTTCGAAATCCTCCTGGTCGAGCAGCAGTACGTAGCGCAGCCCGTCCTGGTCACGCACCAGGGTCTCGTATTCGACGTCATCGCGGATGACTTCGTGAAAGCCCGGCTCCAGGTCCCGCAGCCATTCCGGCAGGGGCGGATCGGTCGGCGCGCCGCTGCGGTAGAGGTAGAGCCCGGCGCTGAGCCGCAGCGACGCCGCGCCTTCACCGCTCTCGATCACGAAGTCCAGCTGCCTGTCCATCGCTTCGGTGACGAGCTGGTCTTCGGCAAGGCTGATCGCGGTGACGACGCCGGCGGAAAAGAGTCCGGCGACGACGCAGGTCATCAGCGTGAACGCGACGACGATGCGGCGCGCGAGGCTGCGCTCAACCCTCATGCGCGGCAAGGCGGAAGCCAACGCCATGCACCGTATGGAGCAGGGGGGTCGGGAAGGGCTTGTCGATCTGTTGCCGCAGGGCGTGGATGTGGCTGCGCAGGCTGTCGCTGTCGGGCGGCTCATCGCCCCACAACGCGGTTTCGAGCGCTTCGCGGCGCACCACCGCAGGGCTCTTCTGCATCAGTACCGCGAGCAGCTTGAGGCCGATCGGGCCCAGATGCAGCGCTTGTCCGGCGCGGGTCACTTCGAGCGTATCGAGATCGTAGTCGAGGTCACCCACGCGCAGCCGCCGCCGGCCGCCACCGCGGCTGCGCTTGAGCACGGCCTCGATGCGCGCGACCAGTTCGGACAGCGCGAACGGCTTGGTCAGGTAGTCGTCGGCCCCGGCGGAGAAACCGATCAGGCGGTCGTCGAGCGCATCGCGCGCCGTCAGCATGATGATGGGCGTGTCGCTGCGTTCGCCTTCGCGCAGGCGCTTGCACAGCGTGAAGCCATCCATGCCGGGCAGCATCACGTCGAGCACGATCAGGTCGAAATGGTGGGTGGCGGCGAGGTGCAGGCCGGTCAGCCCATCCTGCGCGCAATCCACCTCATAGCCTTTCAGCGTCAGGTAATCGGCCAGGTTGGCGAGGATGTCGCGGTTGTCCTCGACGATCAGCAGGCGCGTGTTCATGCGGCAGCGAGCAGGTGGGGGCGCTGCTCAGTGGCCCGCGGCATCGGTGCCGCTGCGGCCGCGAATGACTGCCTGACGGCGGCGGCGACTGCTCCAGCGCCACGCCCACATGACGTAGCCCGAGGCCGCATACACCAGGAACAGCGCGAACAGCACCACCGGCGGGTTGCTCGACACCAGGGCGAAGGCCATGACCGGCGCGATGACGACGATGAAGGGCACGCTCTTGCGCAGGTTGAGGTCCTTGCCGCTCCAGAACAGCACGTTGCTGACCATGGAAACGCCGGCGATGATCGTCAGGATGCAGGCGTACCAGCGGACGTCGTCGCCGGTGACGCCGTTGTCGATCGAAACCCACACCAGGCCGGCGATCAGCGCGGCCGCCGCCGGGCTGGGCAGTCCCTGGAAGTAGCGTTTGTCGACCACGCCGATGTTGGTGTTGAAGCGCGCCAGGCGCAGCGCGGCACCGGCGCAATAGATGAACGCGGCGATCCAGCCGAGCTTGCCCATGTCCTTCAGCGCCCACTCGTACACGACCAGCGCCGGAGCGGCGCCGAACGACACCATGTCGGACAGCGAGTCGTACTCGGCGCCGAACGCACTCTGGGTGTGGGTGAGGCGGGCGACGCGGCCGTCCAGGCTGTCGAGCACCATGGCGACGAAGATCGCGACCGCTGCCACCTCGTAACGCTGGTTCATCGCCTGCACGATGGCGAAGAAGCCGGCGAAGAGCGCGGCAGTGGTGAACAGGTTGGGCAGGATGTAGATGCCGCGGCGACGCTTCTCGAGCGCGATCAGGGGTGGTTGATCAGGTTGGTCCACGAGGTCGGGTCGGGCTGGGATGGAACACTCATTCTAGCGCATCGTGCGCGGACCGGCCGCCGGGGGTGTAAACGCAGCGCGGGCCGGTCGCCGCTGACAGCGGCGCCGGCCCGCGCGGAACCAGGCGTGAAGCTTAGTTCTTGGACTTGTCGACCAGGGCCTTGGCCTTGATCCACGGCATCATGTCACGCAGCTGGCCGCCGACCTGCTCGATCGGGTGCTCGGCATTGAGGCGACGACGCGCGGTCATGCTCGGGTAGTTGGTCTTGCCTTCCTGGATGAACATCTTGGCGTATTCGCCAGTCTGGATGCGCTTGAGCGCGTTGCGCATCGCTTCACGCGACTGGGCGTTGATGACTTCGGGGCCGGTCACGTACTCGCCATACTCCGCGTTGTTGGAGATGGAGTAGTTCATGTTGGCAATGCCGCCTTCGTACATCAGGTCGACGATCAGCTTGAGTTCGTGCAGGCACTCGAAGTAGGCCATTTCCGGCGCGTAGCCGGCTTCGGTCAGGGTTTCGAAGCCCATCTTGACCAGTTCCACCGCGCCACCGCACAGCACGGCCTGTTCGCCGAAGAGGTCGGTCTCGGTCTCTTCCTTGAAGTTGGTCTCGATCACGCCGCCCTTGGTGCCGCCGTTGGCCGCCGCGTACGACAGCGCGATGTCCTTGGCCTTGCCGGACTTGTCCTGGTAGACCGCGATCAGCGACGGCACGCCGCCTCCGCGCAGGTACTCCGAGCGCACGGTGTGGCCGGGGCCCTTCGGGGCGACCATGATCACGTCCAGATCTTCACGCGGCACGACCTGGTTGTAATGCACGTTGAAGCCGTGGGCGAAGGCCAGGGTGGCGCCCTTCTTGATGTTGGGCTCGACTTCTTCCTTGTAGACCTGCGGGATGTTCTCGTCCGGCAGCAGGATCATGACCAGGTCGGCGGTCTTCACGGCCTTGGCGATTTCCTCGACCTTGAGGCCGGCGGCCTTGGCCTTGTCCCACGACGCGCCACCCTTGCGCACGGCGACGGTGACCTTGACGCCGGAGTCGTTCAGGTTCTGCGCGTGGGCGTGGCCCTGCGAGCCGTAGCCGACGATGGTGACCTTCTTGCCCTTGATCAGGGAGAGATCGGCGTCCTTGTCGTAATAGACTTTCATGTTTTTCCTTTCAGCTTTCTAGGGCGGGGAGTGCCGGCGGCGGCCAGGATGGGAGCGCGGCCGCCAGCCGCAAAACGGGAGGCGGTGAATCAGAGCTTGAGCACGCGGTCGCCGCGGCCGATGCCGCATACGCCCGAACGTACGGTTTCGAGGATCAGCGCCGGGTCGATCGCGCCGATGAAGGCGTCGAGCTTGGACTGATTGCCGGTCAGCTCGATGACGTAGGACGCGTCGGTCACGTCGATGATGCGGGCGCGGAAGATGTCGGCGGTGCGCTTCATCTCCTCGCGGTCCTTGCCGGTGGCGCGGACCTTGATCAGCATCAGCTCGCGCTCGATGTGGGCGGCTTCCGAGATGTCGACCACCTTGACTACCTCGACGAGCTTGTTCAGCTGCTTGGTGATCTGCTCGATGATGTCGTCGGAGCCGGTGGTGACGATGGTCATGCGCGACATCGAGGCGTCTTCGGTCGGCGCCACCGTGAGCGACTCGATGTTGTAGCCGCGCGCGGAGAACAGGCCGGAGACGCGCGACAGCGCGCCGGATTCGTTTTCGATCAGCAGGGAAATGACGTGACGCATGGTGGTTTCGGTCCGGGGCGGGTTAGGCGAGGTACGGGCTGAACGGGTGACGGCTTACAGGTCTTCGGCCGAGAGGATCATCTCGGTCAGGCCCTTGCCACCCTGCACCATCGGATAGACGTTCTCGGTCGGATCCACCTGGAAATCGAGGAAGACGAGGTCGTTCTTGTGCGTCGTGAAGGCTTCGCGCAGCGCGCCTTCCACGTCCGCGGGCTTGTCCACGCGGATGCCGACGTGGCCGTAGGCCGAGGCCAGCTTGGCGAAGTCCGGCAGCGAATCCATGTAGGACTCGGAGTAGCGACCGCCGTGGAAGAGCTGCTGCCACTGCCGGACCATGCCGAGGTAGCGGTTGTTGAGGTTGCAGATCTTGATCGGCAGGCGGAACTGCTTGCAGGTGGACAGTTCCTGGATGCACATCTGGATCGAGGCCTCGCCGGTGACGCAGGCAACCGGCATGTCCGGATGGGCGAACTGGGCGCCCATGGCATAGGGCAGGCCGACGCCCATGGTGCCGAGGCCGCCGGAGTTGAGCCAGCGGCGCGGCTTGTCGAAGCGGTAGTACTGCGAGGCCCACATCTGGTGCTGGCCGACGTCGGAGGTGACGATGGCGTCGCCGCCGGTCACTTCCCACAGCTTCTGGACCACGAACTGCGGCTTGATGATCTCGTCCGAGTTCTTGTATTCCATGCACTTGCGGCTGCGCCAGTCCTCGACCTGCTTCCACCACGCGGCGAGATTGCTCGCGTCCGGGCGGGTGGGCGCAGCTTCGAGCTGGCGGATCATCTCGTCGAGCACGTCCTTGAGGTCGCCGACGATGGGCACGTCCACCTTGACGCGCTTGGAGATCGACGAGGGGTCGATGTCGATGTGGATGATCTTGCGCGGCTCTTCGGCGAAATTGGCCGGGTTGCCGATCACGCGGTCGTCGAAGCGGGCGCCGACGGCGAGCAGCACGTCGCTGTAGTGCATCGCCATGTTGGCTTCGTAGGTGCCGTGCATGCCCGGCATGCCGAGGTACTGGCGATCGGAGGCGGGATAGCCGCCCAGGCCCATCAGCGTGTTGGTGACCGGGAACCCGAGCAGGCGGGTGAGCTTGGTGAGTTGTTCGGCCGCATTGGCCAGCACCACGCCGCCGCCGGTATAGATCATCGGGCGCTTGGCTTCGAGCAGCAGCTGCACCGCCTTCTTGATCTGGCCCTGGTGGCCCTTGACCACCGGGCTGTACGAGCGCATCGAGATTTCCTTCGGATACTCGAAGTCGCACTTGGCGATGGTGATGTCCTTGGGGATGTCGACCAGCACCGGACCGGGACGGCCGGTCTTGGCGAGGTAGAAGGCCTTCTTGATGGTGGCGGCGATGTCGCGCACGTCCTTCACCAGGAAGTTGTGCTTCACACAGGGGCGGGTGATGCCGACGGTGTCCACTTCCTGGAAGGCATCCTGGCCGATTGCCGCCGTGGGCACCTGGCCGGAGATGATGACCATCGGGATCGAGTCGCAGAACGCGGTTGCGATGCCGGTGACGGCATTGGTGGCACCCGGACCGGAGGTGACCAGCGCGACGCCGACCTTTTCGGTGCTGCGCGCGAAGCCGTCGGCGGCGTGCACAGCGGCCTGTTCGTGGCGGACGAGAACGTGGCGGACCTGTTCCTGCTGGAAGAGCGCGTCGTAGATGTAGAGCACGGCGCCGCCGGGGTAGCCGAACACGTATTCGACCTTTTCTTCCTGCAGACACCTGATTACAATTTCTGCTCCGGTCAGCACCATCGAAAACTCGCTCAGTATCACGTTCAAGGAAACGACGAACGTTACCGTCCGCGGGGGGATTGGTCAAGGCTGCGGCGCGCCGCGGCAGCGCGCCAGATGACCGGCCTTCTCAAGGACTTACCGCTGGCTTCCCGGGTCGAACTCTCCGCGTTTCTCGCAGGCGTTGAAAAGCGCGCGTTCAAGCAGGCCGTGTGGTCCTTGCGCGACGAGGAGGCCGCCCTCGATGCGGTCCAGGATGCAATGCTCAAGCTGTCGTCGCGCTACGGCGATCGACCGGCCGACGAGCTGCCGATGCTGTTCCAGCGCATTCTCCAGAACGTCGTGCTGGACATGCACCGTCGACTGCGCGTCCGTCGCACCTGGGTGTCCCCGCTCTCTTCGCTGCAACTTGAGGCCGAGGAGGATAACGATCCGCTCGACACGCTCGCGGCCGACTGCGCGCGTACCGACCGGGAGACGCCCCACGCGCAGTTCGAGCGCAAGCATCTGCTGGGTTTGCTCGAACGGGAAATCGCGCGCCTGCCGAACCGTCAACGGGAGGCTTTCCTGTTGCGTTACTGGGAGGAGATGGACATCGCCGAGACTGCTGCGGCGATGGGGTGTTCCGAAGGGAGCGTGAAGACGCACTGCTCGCGCGCCACGCACACGCTGGCGGCGGCATTGAAGGCAAGGGGGGTGGGGCTATGAGCCTGCGGCAGCATGCCGATGACCGATTGACGGACGAAGATGCCACGGCGCGACGCATCGCAGCCTGCCTCGACCCGCTCGCCCAAGAGATCGATCCCGCCATCGCGCGCCGCCTCGCGGCTGCCCGCAACCGCGCGCTGGCGGGGCATCGGCCGCATGCCGGCCCGGCGCGGCGCTTGGTCGCGGCGCTCGCGCTCGACGGCATCTTCCAGCCCCGGGTGCGGCAGATGTTCGTGCTCTTTGCGCTGGTGTGCGCGGCACTCGTGCTGGGCGGCCGGCACGGCGGACAGGCGGAGGGCGGCGAGTTCGACGAGATCGACGCGGCGCTGCTGTCGGATGAGCTGCCGATTGACGCTTACCTCGATACCGACTTTTCGCGATGGCTGGAACAAGATCCGCGCTCCTGATCGTGCTCCTCGGTGCGGCGCTCCAGGTCGGCCAGGCAGTGGCCGCAGCCGACGACTGGGGCTCGCTGCCGCGCCGCCAGCGCGTCATCCTGGCGCCGCTCGCCGATGACTGGAGCGACATGAAGCCCGAGCAGCGCCGCGAATGGCTGGGGATCGCCGCCCGCTACGGCCGCTTGTCGCCCGAAGAGCAGCAGCGCATGCAGGGGCGCATGCAAGCCTGGGCCCGGCTGCATCCGCAGGAACGAGATCAGGTCCGCGATCGCTACCGCACCCTGCGCGGGATGCCGGCCGAAGCGCGCGGACAGGTGTATGCCGAGTGGGAGCGCTACCGCAGCCTGCCACCCGAAGCCCGCACGCCGCAGGGAGGCGCTGGCGGCGGGGTGACCGAAACCGGCGGGCGTTGAGAGGATAGATGGTCAAGCAGTCGAAGAAGCACGGTGCGGCGCTCGCCGCAACCGCAGAGAGCACGCGTGTCGTCGTCGAGGTCGCGGGTCTGCGCCGCAGGCTCGCGAGCATGTTGTACGAATCCATGTTGTTGCTGGGCGTGCTCGCACTCACGTTCATGGTTCCCTACTTGGTCATCGGCGCCCTGTTCCAGGTGGCGCCGCCGGGATGGCTGGGCTGGCTGCATCTGTTCGTCGTGCTAGGGTGCTATTTCGTCTGGTACTGGCGGCGCAACGGCCAGACCTTGGCGATGCAGACCTGGCGGCTGAAGATCGTTACCGCGGACGGACAGCCGCTGGCGCTGGGGCGTTGCTGGCTGCGATATGCACTGGCGTGGCCCTCGGTGCTGCTGTTCGGGGTCGGCCTGCTGTGGGCGTTGATCGACCGCGATCGCCAGTTCCTTCACGACCGCCTTGCCGGCAGCCACGTGGTGTTGCTGCCGCCCGCGCAGAAGGCCTGACCGGCGCTGCCGCGGAGCCTCGCGGGGTCGATCAGCCGCACAGAATGGCGGCGGCGTAGAACTTTCGCGCGGCGCCGCGGTTTAACCGGTCGATATATGTCCCGGTTGCCGTCATGGATAGAACTTCCCCCGCCGCTGAAGCGGCTGCGTTTGCCCACGCCGAATCGATCACGCACGCGCTGGAGGCCGGCCGTGTAGATCGGCGCGAAGGCTTGTCTGCCGACGAGGCCGCGCGCCGCCTGAAAGCGCTCGGCCCCAACGAACTGCCGCCGCCCCGCCGCCGTCCGGCGCTGCTGCGCTTCCTGCTCCAGTTCCACAACGTCCTCATCTATGCGCTGCTGGTCGCGGGCGCGGTCACGCTGGTGCTTGGCCATCTCGTCGATGCCGGGGTGATCTTCGGCGTGGTCCTGATCAACGCCGTGATCGGCTTTCTGCAGGAGGGCAAGGCCGAGCGCGCGCTGGACGCGATTCGCGGCATGTTGTCGCCGCGGGCGCAGGTGCTGCGCGACGGCACGCGCCACGAGTTGCCGGCGAGCGAGCTGGTGCCGGGCGACATCGTGTTCCTGGCCGCGGGCGACCGCGTGCCCGCCGATGTGCGTTTGATCGAAGTGCGCAGCCTGCGGGTCGAAGAGGCCGCGCTGACGGGCGAGTCGCTCCCGGTGGACAAGGTGATCGAGCCTGTGGCCCGCGACGCACCGCTGGGCGACCGGCGCTGCATGGCCTATTCGGGCACGCTCGTCACCTATGGGCAGGGGGTCGGGGTGGTGATTGCCACCGGCGCGGCCACCGAGATCGGCCGCATCAGCACGCTGCTGGGCGAAGTCGAAGGCATGACGACGCCGTTGCTGCGCCATATCGCCGCCTTCAGCCGGATGCTCACCTGGGCCATCCTCGCGATCGCGGCGGCGGCGTTCGCATTCGGCATCGTGTTGCGCGGCTACCAGCCGGGCGAGATGTTTCTCGCCGCGGTGGGGCTTGCCGTGGCGGCCATCCCGGAAGGCCTGCCGGCGATCATGACGATCACGCTCGCGATCGGCGTGCAGCGCATGGCGCGGCGGCGCGCGATCGTGCGGCGGCTGCCGGCGGTGGAGGCGCTCGGGTCGGTTACGGTGATCTGCACCGACAAGACCGGGACGCTGACCCGTAACGAGATGACCGTGCAGCGCGTGATCACCGGCGACGGCGTGGTCGCGGTGTCGGGCGTGGGCTACGGGCCGGCGGGCGGGTTCGAGCGCGACGGGCGCGAACTGGAGCTGGCCGAGGCGCCGCTGCTTGAACTCATCGGCCGCACCGCCCTGCTGTGCAACGACGCTGCCTTGCGCAACGAGGGCGGGGAGTGGAAGGTCGTCGGCGACCCCACCGACGGCGCGCTTCTGACGCTGGCGGCCAAGGCCGGCGTCGACCTCGACTTCGAACGCGAGGCGCGGCCGCGCACCGACGTCATCCCGTTCGAGTCCGAGCACTGCTTCATGGCCACGCTGCACCATGACCACCACGGCGCCGGCGTGGTGCTGCTCAAGGGCGCGCCCGAGCGCGTGCTGTCCCTGTGCTCCCAGCAATCGGCGGCCGATCCGCAAGCGCAGCAGCCCTTGGCGCCGGAGCACTGGCATGCGCAGATCGAAGCCGCGGCGGCCGATGGCATGCGGCTGCTGGCTGTGGCGATGCGCCGCGGCGAAGACGGGCTTACCGCGCTGACCTTCGCCGATATCGAACGCGGCGGCTTCACGCTGCTCGGCGTGCTGGCGCTCAGCGATCCGCCACGCGCCGAGGCGGTGGAGGCGGTGGCGAACTGCCGTTCGGCCGGCATCCGGGTCAAGATGATCACCGGCGACCATGCCGTCACCGCACGCGCGATCGGCGCCGCACTCGCCCTCGCGCCCGAAGTGCGGGTGATGACCGGCGCCGAGATCGAGGCGCTGGATGATGACGCGCTCGCAGCGCGCGTGGTGGATACCGAGATATTCGCCCGCGCTAGCCCAGAGCACAAACTGCGGCTGGTGCGTGCGCTGCAGGCGCGCGGCGAGGTGGTCGCGATGACCGGCGACGGGGTCAACGACGCACCGGCGCTCAAGCGCGCCGACGTCGGCGTGGCGATGGGGCGCAACGGCACCGAGGCGGCCAAGGAGGCGGCAGAAATGGTGCTGGCCGACGACAACTTCGCTTCCGTCGCCGCGGCGGTGGAGGAGGGGCGCACCGTCTACGACAACATCCGCAAAGCCATCGCCTACATCCTGCCGACCAACATCGGCCAGGCCGGCATGGTGTTCTTCGCGGTGGTGTTCGGGCTGACGATGCCGATCACGCCGGCGCAGATCCTGTGGGTCAACATGATCACCGCGGTCACGCTCGCGCTCGCGCTCGCGTTCGAGGCACCCGAGCCGGACATCATGCGGCGCCCGCCGCGCGACCCCGCCGAGCCGCTGCTGACCGCCTTCCTCGGCTGGCGCATCGTTTTCGTCGGGCTGCTGCTGGTCGGCGGCGGCATGGGGCTGTTCCTGTGGGAGTCCGCGCGCGGCGCGGGGCTGGAGGCTGCGCGCACGGCGGCGGTGAATGCGCTGCTGATCGGCGAGGTGTTCTACCTCTTCAATGTCCGCAGCTTCTCCGCGTCGATCCTCAATCGCGCGGGCTTCTTCGGCAACCGTTACGTGCTGCTCGCGATCGCGCTGCTGCTCGCGTGCCAGTTGCCATTCACCTATCTGCCGGCGATGCAGGCCTTGTTCAGCACCGCGGCCATCGGCCTCGATGCATGGCTGCGCATCCTCGCCTTCGGTCTGCTGGTGCTGTTCGCGGTGGAGGTCGAAAAAGCCTTGCTGCGCCGCCGCCTCACCCATCGCGCCCGTCAACTCGAGGAGGCCAACCCTTGACCCCGCAACCCATTCCTCATCTGCTCGCGGCAACCGACCTTTCCGCCCCGGCGCGCCACGCGGTCGCGCGCGCCGCCCTGCTGTCCGCCGAAACCGGCGCCCGGCTGGGGCTGTTGCATGTTGTCAGCCTGGGGGCGCTCGATGCGCTGCGCGGCTTGCTGACGAGCGACGCCGATGCGGTCACCACCCGCCTGCTCGACGAAGCCCGGGATGAGGTCGGTAGGCTGGCCACAGAGCTTGCCGAGCGTTACGGCGCGGCGCCGGAAACGCATCTCGCGGTGGGCGCCGTGGTGCCCGAGATCGCCGCCTGCGCCGACGCCTGCGACGCCGGCCTGCTGGTGATGGGGGTTCGCGGCGCGGGCTTCATGCGTGACCTGCTGGTCGGCTCGACCACCGACCGGGTGTTGCGCAAGCTCACCCGGCCGCTGCTGGCGGTGCGGCAGATTCCGCACGAGCCCTACCGCAGGGTGCTGGTGCCGGTGGATTTCTCGCCGCGTTCGCTGGCGGCCCTGCAACTCGCGCGCAGGGTCGCGCCTCGCGCCGATCTGGTCCTGCTCCACGCCTTCGAGGTGCCCTTCGAGGGCAAGCTGCGGCTCGCCGGCGTGGAGGACGAAACCCTGCACAGCCTGCGCGTGGCGGCCAAACGCCATGCCGTCGAGCGGCTCAACGCACTCGTCACCGCGGCCGGGCTCGAGGATGCCGGGGTGCGCCGCATCGTGCTGCACGCGGACCCGACCACGCTCATCCTCGAGCAGGAGCAGGAGCAGGATTGCGACCTCATCGTCATCGGCAAGCACGGCCAGAGCGCGCTGGAGGACATGCTGCTCGGCAGCGTCACCAAGCATGTGCTGGCCCGCGCCAGCGCCGACGTGCTGGTCGCGGACCGTACGCCCGTCTGAGCCGGGCTCAGGTTCTGCTGGCGTGCCGGCGGGGCTACACTCCGGGTTTGGCCGCGCGCTCGTCGCGGCAGCCGGAGTCCCCATGAAAACAGAACACGCCCCAACCATCGCGCGCGCCGATTACCGGCCGCTTTCCTGGACGGTCGAACGCATCGACCTTCACTTCCAGCTCGATCCCACCGCCACCGTGGTGACCAACCGCATGGTCTGCGTGCGGAATCCGGCGGCGGAGCCGGGCCCGATCCGGCTGTGGGGCGAGGCCCAGGAGCGCCTTGCGCTGACGGTGGATGGCGCGGTCCCGCAGGGGTTGCGCGAGAACGCCACGCTGCTCGAAATCGACGTCGAAGGCGAACGCGCGGTGGTCGAGATCCGCAGCCGGATCGACCCCAAGGCCAACACCACCTTGTCCGGCCTGTACCTGTCGAGCGGCGGCTTCTTCACGCAGTGCGAGGCCGAGGGCTTCCGCCGGATCACCTGGTTTCCGGACCGTCCGGACGTCATGGCGCGCTATACCGTGACGCTGGAGGCGGACCGCGCCAGCTGCCCGGTGCTGCTGTCGAACGGAAACCTGCTGGAGACCGGCGAATTGCCGGGCGGACGGCATTACGCGCGCTGGGAAGACCCCTTTCCCAAGCCCTCTTACCTGTTCGCGCTGGTGGCGGCCGACCTGGTGGCGCTGGAGCGCGAAGTGGAGACGGCATCCGGGCGCAAGGTGCTGCTGCAGGTGTGGGTGGCGGCGGCCGACATCGATCGCGTCGAGCATGCGATGGACTCGCTGGTGCATTCGATGCGCTGGGACGAGGAAACCTTCGGCCTGGAACTCGACCTCGACCGCTTCATGATCGTCGCCGTGGCCGATTTCAACATGGGGGCAATGGAGAACAAGGGCCTCAACATCTTCAACACCAAGTTCGTGCTGGCCAAGCCCGACACCGCCACCGACATCGACTACGAGAACGTCGAGAGCGTGGTGGCGCACGAGTACTTCCACAACTGGACCGGCAACCGCGTCACCTGCCGCGACTGGTTCCAGCTGACGCTGAAGGAAGGCCTGACGGTATTCCGCGACCAGCAGTTCTCCGCCGACATGCTGGCGCGTGCGGCCGGCCCGGAAGGCGCGGCCTCGGCACGCGCGGTCAAGCGCATCGACGATGTGCGCGTGCTGCGCGCGGCGCAGTTCCCGGAAGATGCCGGGCCGATGGCGCACCCGATCCGCCCTGACAGCTACCAGGAGATCAACAACTTCTACACCGCCACGGTGTACGAGAAGGGCGCCGAAGTCATCCGCATGCTGCACACCCTGCTGGGGCCGGAGGGCTTTCGCAACGGCATGGACCTCTACTTCAGCTACCACGACGGCCAGGCTGTCACCTGCGACGACTTCGTGGAGGCGATGTCGGAGGCCAACAATGGCTTCGACCTCGACCAGTTCATGCGCTGGTACAGCCAGGCCGGCACGCCGCGCGTGGGCGCGCGCGGCGAGTGGAACGCGGCCGACGCCAGCTACACGCTGACGCTGACCCAGCACACCCCGCCCACGCCGGGCCAGGACGACAAGCTGCCGCTGGTGATCCCGGTCGCGGTCGGCCTGATCGGCCCCGACGGCAAGGACATGCCGCTGCAATTCGATGGCGAGAAGCAGGCCGGGCCCACCACCCGGCTGCTGACGCTGACCGAAGCCGAACAACGCTTCCGCTTCATCGGACTGGCGGCGGAACCGGTTCCTTCGCTGCTGCGCGGGTTCTCGGCGCCGGTGATCCTGGACGTGGAGGAGAACGACGCACGCCTGGGCTTCCGCATGGCGCACGACGCCGACCCCTGCAATCGCTGGGATGCGGCGCAGCGCTACGCCGAGCGCGTCATCCTGGCGCTGGCTCGCGCCCACGCCGAAGGACGCGTCGAGCAGGCCCCGGCCGCCTTTGTCGCCGCCTTCCGTGCACTGCTGACCGATGCCACGCTTGACCCGGCGTTCCGCGCCCAGGCGGCAGCCCTGCCGGGCGAAGCCTATCTGCTCGAACGCATGGCCCCGGCCGATCCGGCGGCGCTGCGGGCCGCGCTCATCGGTCTGATGCGCGAGCTGGGCGAATCGCTGGCAGCGGACTGGCTCGCGCTGTTCGAGTCGATGCAGGTTCCCGGCCCCTACCGCTATCACCCCGCCGACGCCGGCCGGCGCGCACTCGCCAACCTCGCGCTGCGCTACCTTGCCGCGGCGGGCGACGCCGCGGGCCTCGGCCACGCCCAGGCCGCCTTCGAGCGCGCCGGCAACATGACCGAACGCTTCGGCGCGCTGGCGGCACTGGTGCAGAGCACGAGCCCGGCGCGCGACGCGGCGCTGGCGGCCTTCCAGGCCCGTTACCGCGACGATGCGCTGGTGCTGGACAAGTGGTTCGCGCTGCAGGCCGGCGCATGGCGCTGGCAAGCCGACAGCGCGCCGACGCTGGAGCGGGTGCGTGCGCTGATGACTGACGCAGCCTTCAGCCTCGCCAACCCGAACAAGGTCTATGCGCTGCTTGGCACCTTCTTCCGGGCCAACGCCGCGGAGTTCCATGCGGCGGACGGCAGCGGCCACGCGTTCTGGGCCGATCAGGTGATCGCGCTCAACGCGAAGAATCCCCAGGTGGCGGCCCGCATGGCGCGCGCGCTGGAGAACTGGAAGCGCTATACGCCCGCGCTGCAGGCCAGCATCCGGCCGCAGCTCGAGCGCGTGCTCGCCGCGGCGGGGCTGTCGCCCGACGTCGAAGAAGTGGTGGGCAAGGCGCTGGGATGAAGCGCCCGCCCGGTCCGCGCCCGCCCGGTCGGCGCGCGCGGACCGGAGCGGCACGGCCGCGGGCAGTGCCCGCGGCCTGCCGTCAATTCACCGCGATGTCGCCGGCGATGTAGCTGGACAGGTGGCGGATCGTCGCCTGCTGCTGGCTGACCACCGACTTCACCATGTCGCCGATCGTCACCATGCCGACGATGCGGCCGTGGTCGACCACCGGCAGGTGGCGGAAGCGGTTCTCGGTCATGATCGCCATGACCTCGTCTACCGTGTGGGTCGGCGTTACCGTGCAGGGGTTGGGCGTCATCAGCTCGCTGACGCTGACGTCGCGCGAGCCGAGGCCCTTCAGCACCACCTTGCGGGCGTAGTCGCGCTCCGTGAAGATCCCCACGAGGCGCTCGTTGTCGACCACGATCACCGAGCCGATGTCGAACTCGGCCATCACCCCAAGCGCTTCGAATACCGAGCAGTCGGGCCGCACGGAGTAGGTCCGGCTACCCTTTTCTTCCAGGATCTGTCTGACGGTCACGGTCATCTGCATCTCCCTTGCAAGCGTGGTGGTGGCGTGCTGCCGCACAGCAGCACGTTTCCAGCATAGCTTGGGCCGAGGAATTTGCAGTGGCAACGCGGGCGAACCCTGATCCCGGAATGGGCAGGGGCGTGGCGTCAGATTTCGAGATTGTCGATCAGGCGGGTGCGGCCGAGGCGGGCGGCGGCCAGCACCACGAGCGGATCGTCGGCATGCACCGGCGGCTGGAGGTCGGCCTGGCGGCGGATGGCGATGTAGTCGGGCGCCCAGCCGTGGGCTTCCAGCTGCGCCATTGCCTCGGTTTCGAGCTTGAGGAAGTCGTGGTCGCCCGCGCGCACCGCGTCGCGGATGCGGCAGAGCAGCGCGTAGAGGCGCGGCGCCTCGGCGCGTTCTGCGGCGGAGAGGTAGCCGTTGCGCGAGGACAGCGCGAGGCCGTCGTCGGCACGCACGGTGTCGCCGGGCAGCACTTCGATCGGCAGCGCGAACTCGCGCACCATGTTGCTCAGCACCATCAGCTGCTGGTAGTCCTTCTTGCCGAACAGCGCGACGTCCGGCTGGACGATGTTGAGCAGCTTCAGTACCACGGTGGCGACGCCGCGGAAGTGGCCGGGGCGGAATTCGCCGTCGAGAATGGAAACCTGCGCCGGCGCCGGATCGACGTGGTAGCGCTGCGGCTGCGGGTACATCTCGGATTCGTCAGGCGCGAACAGATGGGCGACGCCGGCTGCCTCCAGGCGCTCGATGTCGGCCTGCAGCGTGCGCGGGTACTTGTCGAAATCTTCGTTGGGGCCGAACTGCAGCCGGTTTACGAAGATGCTGGCGATCACGCAATCCGCCCGGCCGGCAGCCTGGCGCATCAGCGCGATGTGGCCATCGTGCAGGTTGCCCATGGTGGGGACGAGGGCGACGCGGCCGGCGCGGGCGCGGGCTGCACGCAGGCTGGCGACGGTGGTGTGGATTTGCATGGCGGCGTCCGCGGGATCAGTAGCAGTGTTCGGCGGCGGGGAAGCTGCCGTCCTTCACGGCGGCGACATAGGCCGCGACCGCCGCGTCGATGCTGGCGGCACCTTCCATGAAATTCTTGACGAAGCGGGCCTTCTTGCCGGGATAGACGCCGATCATGTCGTGCAGCACCAGCACCTGGCCGCTGCAGTCGGCACCGGCGCCGATGCCGATCGTTGCCATCGTGGACAGGCTGCGGGTGATGTCGCTGGCGACTGCCGCGGGCACCATCTCGAGCACGGCCAGCGCGGCGCCGGCCTGTTCCAGCGCCAGCGCGTCGGCCTTCAGCCGGGCTGCGCCTTCTTCACTGCGGCCCTGCACGCGATAGCCGCCGAGTTGATGCACCGATTGCGGCGTGAGCCCGATGTGGGCGCAGACCGGCACGCCGCGCTCGACCAGGAAGCGCACGGTCTCGGCCATGAAGGCACCGCCTTCGAGCTTGACCATCTCGGCACCGGCCGCCATCAGCCGGGCGGCGTTGCGCATCGCCTGCTCGGGGCTTTCCTGGTAGCTGCCGAAGGGCATGTCGGTGACGACGAAGGGGCGCGAGCTGCCGCGCACCACGCATTCGGTGTGATAGGCCATCTGCTCCAGCGTGACCGGCAGCGTGGATTTCTGGCCCTGCAACACGTTGCCGAGCGAATCGCCCACCAGCAGCACGTCGACGCCATTGCGTTCGAGCAGCGCGGCGAAGCTCGCGTCGTAACAGGTGAGCATGGCGATCTTGCGGCCTTCGGCGCGCATCTTGCCGAGTTCGAAGAGCGTGACGGGCTTGTCGTCCTGAAGATAGCTCATGGCAGACTCCGTAGGGAGGCGGGAGTTTTCCGCAAACTGATGCGGCGCACAAGTGGGCGCGGCGGGCGGGAGGCGGAGGAGGGATCAGCCGGCGTAGCCGAAAAATTCCCGATAACTACGCATATTGCGTAGGCGGTCGAGCAGCAGCTCGAAGTCCTCGTCGTGGTCGACCGGGTTGAGCACGCCGGCGTCGACGACGAAGAGCGGCGCTGCGTCGTATTCGTAGAAGAAGCGCGCGTAACGCTCGGCAACGCGTTCCAGATAGGCCTCGGTGATGCGCCGCTCGGCATCCATGCCGCGCTTGCGCACGCGTTCGGCCAGGGTCTCCGGCTTGGCCTGCAGGTAGATCACGAGGTCGGGCACCGGCGGCGCGGGCGGCTTCATTGCGTCGAAGATGCGGTGGTACAGGGCCAGCTCGTCGTCGGCGAGGTTGAGCGCCGCGAACAGCGGGTCCTTGTCGAGCACGAAGTCGGATACCACGCGGCGGCCTTCGGCCTGGTCGGCGGCGTGGGCCGCGAGCTGGTCGAAACGCTGGAACAGGAAGGAGAGCTGGGTGGCCAG
This sequence comes from Azoarcus olearius, assembly GCF_001682385.1. NCBI lineage: Bacteria > Pseudomonadati > Pseudomonadota > Betaproteobacteria > Rhodocyclales > Zoogloeaceae > Azoarcus > Azoarcus olearius. The sequence continues at coordinate 3,528,030 of NZ_CP016210.1, read as the reverse complement.
CGCCCAGCGGTCGGAACCCTGGTAGAAGCGGCCGAGAAAGGGATTGGTTTCGGGCTGCTCGAACAGCGTGTCGGCCGGCAGGCGGGCCGCGAGGCGGCGCGCGAGCGAGGTCTTGCCAGCCCCGATCGGGCCTTCGACGACGATGTAGCGGGCCTTGTCGAGCATGGTGTGCCTAGTTGCGGAAGATGAAATAGACCGCGCCCAGCATACACAAGCCCGCCCACAGATAGTCAAGCTTGAGCGGCTGCTTCATGTACAGCACGGCAAAGGGGATGAACACCAGCAGCGTGATCACCTCCTGCATGATCTTGAGCTGGCCGATGTTGAGTTCGGTGGCGCCGATGCGGTTGGCGGGTACCTGCAGCAGGTATTCGAACAGCGCGATTCCCCAGCTTGCCAGCGCCGCCACGTACCACGCCTTGCTGTGCATGTTCTTCAGGTGGCCGTACCACGCGAAGGTCATGAACACGTTGGCGACGGTGAGCAGGCCGGCGGTCTGCAGCCATACCGGCAGGGCCTGGAGCGGCGTTGCCGCGGCTTGGAGCAGGGGAGGCATCGGGGGTCAGAGGCGTTGGATGGCTTGGCCGGAAACTCCGGCGAGGAGGTCGGCAACGGCGCCGTGGCCCGGCACGACCGCGGTCGGTGCGATCTCGGCGAGCGGCTGCAGCACGAAGGCGCGCTGGTGCATGCGCGGGTGGGGCAGCACCAGGCCGGGGTCGTCCAGCGCCGTGTCGCCGTGCAGCAGCAGGTCGAGGTCCATGGTGCGCGGCGCCTGGTGGTAGTCGCGGGTGCGGCCGCCCTCGTGCTCGATCGCCAGCAGCGCATCGAGCAGCGCATGCGGTGCGAGCGTGGTGTCGAGCGCGATCACCGCATTGATGTAGTCGGGCTGGCCGCTCAGATCAACACCCACACCGACCGGCGCGGTGCGATAGAGCGCCGAGCGGGCGGCGATGCGGGTGCCGGGCAGGGCGGCGATGCGTTCTAGTGCCAAGGCAAAGGCTGCAGCCGGATCGCCGAGGTTGGCCCCGAACGCCACGTAGGCGCGCGTCGGGGCGGTCATCACGAGGCTTCGGCGGGCAGTGCGGCGCTGTCGGCGCCGCCGGGTTTGCGCCGCCGCCGGCGGCGCTTCTTGGCGGGTGCCTCGGCCTGCGGCGCGTCGCGCAGCAGGGCGTCGCGCTCGTCGTGGCCGGCGTGGGCGAAGCGGTCCCACCACTCGGGGACGTCCAGCGGGATTTCGCCCGATTGCGCGCGCAGGCGCAGGAAGTCCCACCCTGCGCGGTAGCGCGGCTGTTCGATCAGGCGGTAGGGCATCTTGCCGCTGCGCTTGTCGAAGCGCGGCTGCAGCGCCCAGATGTCCTTGATGTCGCCGACGATGCGGCGCGTGATCGCGAGTTTGCCGGCCTGGGCGTCGAGTACGTCGTCCATCGCCTGGAACAGCGCGGGCTGGGCGTGCTCGCCGGCGCGCTTCTTGGTTTCCCAGTTGGCCAGCACTTCGTGCCACAGCAGCGTGGCGAACAGGAAGCCGGGCGAGACCGGCTTGTCCTGGCGCACCCGCTCGTCGGTGTTTTCCAGCGACAGCCAGACGAAGCGCTCGCCCATCGGTTGTTCAAGGATGACGTCGAGCAGTGGCAGCAGGCCGTGGTGCAGGCCTTCCTCGCGCAACTGGCGCAGGCACTTCACCGCGTAGCCGGACAGCAGCAGCTTGAGCATCTCGTCAAACAGGCGCGCCGCCGGCACGTTTTCCAGCAGCGACGCCATCTCGCGGATCGGTCCACGCGCGGCGGGGTCGATGCTGAGGCCGAGTTTGGCGCCGAGCCGCACCGCACGCAGCATGCGCACCGGGTCTTCGCGGTAGCGCGTGCGCGGGTCGCCGATCATGCGCAGGGTTTTCTGCTGCACGTCGGCGACGCCGTGGTGGTAGTCGACGATGGTTTCGGTGCCCGGGTCGTAGTACAGCGCATTGACGGTGAAGTCGCGCCGGGTGGCGTCTTCGGCCTGCGAGCCATAGACGTTGTCGCGCAGCACGCGGCCGTGTTCGTCGGTTTCGGCCGATTCGGCGTCCTGCAGCGCGCGGAAGGTGGAAACCTCGATCGTCTCCGGCCCGCTCATCACGTGCACGATCTTGAAGCGGCGGCCGATGATGCGGGCGCGGCGGAACAGCGCGCGCACTTCCTCCGGCGTGGCGCTGGTGGCGACGTCGTAGTCCTTGGGCGGATGGCCGATCAGCAGGTCGCGCACCGCGCCGCCGACGACAAAGGCCTTGTAGCCGTGTTCCTGCAGGACCGAACACACCTTGCGTGCGGCGGGCGACAACTGCTCGCGGCGTATGCCGTGCTGGTCGACCGGGATCAGGGCGGGTTCGGGGGCGGCTGGCGGCGCCTGGCGGGTAAAGACCTTGCGCAGCAGTTTGCGGATCATCGGCGGGTCGGTGTGGAGGGCGTCAAGAGCCCGCAATCATAACTGATGGGAGCGCGCCGCGGCGGCGCGGCGGTGTCCGTGGGTGTGGCGTCAGCGCAGCGAGATCACCGGCCAGCCGTGGTTCTGGGCATGGGCGCGCAGGGTGTCGTCGGGATCGACCGCCACCGGGTTGGAGACGCGCGACATCAACGGCAGGTCGTTGTGCGAGTCGCTGTAGAACCAGCTGCGCTCGAAGCTGCCGAGGTAGAGCCCGAGCGACTCCAGCCAGGTTTCCACGCGCTCGATCTTGCCCGCCTTGAACGCCGGCAGGCCGCGCGGCTTGCCGGTGAAGGCGCCGTTCTCCTGCGCGGGAATGGTCGCCACCAGGTGCGGGATGCCGAATTCGCGCACGATGGGGCCGGTGACGAAGCTGTTGGTGGCGGTGACCACGGCCACCAGCGCGCCGCGGTCGAGATGCTCGGCCACAAGCTGGCGCGCGCGGGTGGTGATCATCGGCCGGATCGTGCCATCGAGGAATTCGCGGTGCCAGGCGTCGAGCTGCGCGCGCGGGTGGCGCGCGAGCGGGGCGAGCTGGAAGTCGAGGAATTCGAAGATGTCGAGCGTGCCGGTCTTGTACTGCTCGTAGAACTGCACGTTCTTCGCTTCCTGCACCTCGCGGTCGAGCACGCCCTTGGCGATCAGGAACTGGGCCCAGGCGAAGTCGGAGTCGCCGGCGAGCAGGGTGTTGTCGAGGTCGAAGAGTACGAGATCCACGAAGCGGTTTCCGTTGAGGGTAAAGGGGGCTGCGGGCTCAGATCGCCAGGCCCTGCTGCATCATCTCGCGCAGCAGCGGCAGGGTGACCGCGCGCTTGCGTTCGAGCGAGGCGGCGTCGAGCGCTTCGAGTACCGCCAGCAGGCTGGGCAGGTCGCGGCGGCCGTGGCGCAGCAGGAAGTCGATCACCTCGTCCGCCAGCCGCAGCCCGCGGCGCTCGGCGAGCGCGACCAGGATGGCGGCGCGCGAATCGTCGTCGAGCGGCTGCACCTCGTAGATCAGGCTCTGGCCGATGCGGGTGCGCAGGTCCTCGCGCAGCGTGAGTTCCAGCGGCGCGCACGGGCCTGCCAGCAGCAGCGCCTGGCCATTGGTGCGCGCACGGTTGAAAGCGTTGAAAAGCGCGATCTGCGCGGCGTCGCCGAGTTGGTCGATGTCGTCGATGGCGACCAGCGCGTCGGCGGTGTCCGGCAGGGTGTCGCCGATCGTCGCGGCGTCGAGCAGGTGCACCGGGCGCTGCCCGCCGGCCGCGGCGGTGGCGGCGCGCAGCAGGTGGCTGCGGCCGCTGCCGCGGGCACCCCACAGGTAGAGGTGGCGGGCGGGAAGTGCGGCGGCCTGTTCCGCCGAGCCGAGCAGCGACAGCGCGGCGAGCAGTTCGGCGTTGGCGCCGGCGACGAAGTTGTCGAGCGACGGCGGCGCGTCGGGGCGGATGTCGAGTACGAGTTGCTTCACCGCGGCGCGTCCATGTCCTGGATTTCGGCGCCGGTGGCGATGTGCGGCCCGGTGCCGAGGTAGAGCCGGCTGCTGAACCATGCGCTGCGCACTTCGCGCAGTGCGACCAGCAGCGCCGCGCTGACCGGCAGCGCAACCAGCACGCCGACGAAGCCGAACAACTGGCCGAAGGCCATCAGCGCGAAGATCACCGCGAGCGGGTGCAGGCCGATGCGCTCGCCCACCAGATAGGGCGTCAGCGCGAAGCTTTCGATGAGCTGGCCGAGGCCGTAGACCACGCCTACACCGATCAGGGTCGACCAGCCGTCGCCTTGCAGCAGCGCGGCGAGGATGGCCAGCACCAGCCCGCCGCCGAAGCCGACGTAGGGAATGAAGACCAGCAGGCCGGTGATGACCCCGACCGGCAATGCGAAGTTGAGCCCCGCCAGCCACAGCCCGACGCTGTAGAACACCGCGAGCAGCAGCATCACCGACAGCTGCCCGCGCAGGAACTCGGACAGCACCGAATCGATGTCGCGGATGATGCGCATCGTCCGCTCCAGCCAGGGCCGCGGCACCGAGCGCTGCAGCGCGGCGAGCAGGCGCGGCCAGTCCTGCAGCAGGTAGAACATCACCACCGGCACCAGGAAGAGGTTGGCGACCAGGGCGATCAGCGCGAGGCCGCCGGTCTTGATGTGGCCGAGCAGGATCGGGATCACGTCCTGCGCGGTGTCGGCGTTCTGCGCCAGCCACTTGCGCGCCTGGCCGGCGTCGAGCTGCAGGCGGATGCCGAGGTGCTCGCGCAGCAGCGGGGCGGCGCGCTGGTTGAAGACTTCGACCAGATCGGGCAGGCGCTGGATCAGCGTCACTGCTTCGCGGTACAGCATCGGCACCAGGATCAGCGTCAGCGCGACCAGGATCAGGGCCAGGCCGGTGATGACCAGCAGCACCGCGGCCGGGCGCGGCACCCGCCGCACGACCATCCAGTTGACGGCGGGGTCGCAGATGTAGGCGAACACCGCGGCCACCGCGAACGGCGCGAGGATGGGCGACAGCAGCCAGAACAGCCCGACCAGCGCGAGCGCGACCAGGGCCCAGGCGGCGGTCTGCAGGCGGTCGGCGCGGGCGGAGGTCATGGGCGAAGAGGGCTGGGCCGGTACGGCGGTGTCGTTACGAGTGGACGGGGCGAGCGAGAAAGCGGGTGTCACCGGGGGTATTTCAAGTAAAATCGCGCACTTGGCGTGGGGCCCGGTGGCCCTGCGGACCCGTAACTGTAGCCAGTTGGCGTTGCAGCCTCAAGCCTTATGCATCCGGGCTGGCGCCGACCCCGCATCCTGCTAGTCAGAGGACCGATCTTGAGCGTCTCCAATTCCGCTTCCCCCAGCTCCCTTTCCTATCGCGACGCCGGTGTCGACATCGAGGCGGGCGACGCCCTCGTCGACCGCATCAAGCCGTTTGCCAAGCGCACGATGCGGCCGGAAGTGCTCGGCGGCATCGGCGGCTTCGGCGCGCTGTTCGAGCTGTCGAAGAAGTTCAAGGAGCCGGTGCTGGTGTCGGGTACCGACGGCGTCGGCACCAAGCTCAAGCTCGCCTTCCAGCTGAACAAGCACGACACGGTCGGTCAGGATCTGGTGGCGATGAGCGTCAATGACATCCTGGTGCAGGGCGCCGAGCCGCTGTTCTTCCTCGACTACTTCGCCTGCGGCAAGCTCGATGTGGATACCGCGGCCGACGTGGTCAAGGGCATTGCTCACGGCTGCGAACTCGCCGGCTGCGCGCTGATCGGCGGCGAAACCGCCGAGATGCCGAGCATGTACCCGGAAGGCGAATACGATCTCGCCGGCTTCGCCGTCGGCGCGGTTGAAAAGGCGGACATCATCGACGGCTCGAAGATCGTGCCGGGCGACGTGGTGCTCGGGCTGGCTTCCAGCGGCGCGCATTCCAACGGCTATTCGCTGGTGCGCAAGATCATCGAAGTCGCCAAGCCCGACCTCGACGCCGACTTCCACGGCCGCACGTTCCGCGACGTGGTGATGGAACCCACCCGCATCTACGTGAAGCCGCTGCTCGCGCTGATGCAGGCGATGCCGGGCGTGGTGAAGGGCATGGCCCACATCACCGGCGGCGGCATCACCGAGAACGTGCCGCGCATCCTGCGCGACGAACTCACCGCCCGCATCGACGCCGCGAGCTGGACGCTGCCGCCGCTGTTCCAGTGGCTGCAGCAGGCCGGCAACGTCGATACCCAGGAAATGTACCGGGTGTTCAACTGCGGCATCGGCATGGCCGTGGTGGTCGCCGCCGACGTTGCCGACGCGGTGGCGGCCCAGATGGCCGCCGCCGGCGAGACGGTGTACCGCATCGGCCGCATCGACAGCCGCAAGGACGGCGAGGCGCAGACCATCGTCGCCTGAGGGCGCAGTCCCGCCCGCGCGGTGCAACTTGCGCCGTGGCGGGCTGTCTCGGCTTGAGTGCCGGCGACGCGCGCACCGCGCGCCGGCTTTCCGTTTCCGCGGCGCCGTCGTGGCGCCGGCCCACCGACCCCGCCCATGACCCGTCGCCGCCCGCTTGTCCTTGTTCTCTGTGCGATCGGCCTGCTCGCGCTCGGCGGCTTCGCCTGGCAGGCCAACCGTGGCGCCGGCAGCCCTGCCGCTGTGGCCACCCCTGCGGCGCCGGCCGCGGTGGATGTGGAAGCGGCGGCGGTGGCGACGCGCAGCATGCCCGACGACGTCAGCGCGGTGGGCACGCTGGTCTCCAACGAATCGGTCATCCTGCGGCCCGAAGTGGCCGGCCGCATCGCCCGCATCCACTTCCGCGAAGGCATGCCGGTGGCGCGCGGCACCGTGCTGGTCGAACTGGACGCTGCATTGCAGTCGGCCGAACTGCAGCAGGCCAATGCCGCGCTGCAACTGGCTGAAGCCGATCACCGCCGCGCGGAGGACCTGTTCGCGCGCAAGTTCGTCAGCCAGAGCGCGCGCGACGAGGCTGCGTCCAGGTTGGAGGTGGCGCGCGCCGGGCGTGCGCTGGCCCAGGCCCGCTTCGAGCGCACCCGCATCCGCGCGCCCTTCGACGGCGTGCTCGGCATCCGCCGGGTCAGCGTGGGCGACTACATCAAGGAGGGCGAGGTCCTGGTCAATATCGAGGACATCGACACCCTCAAGGTCGATTTCCGCCTGCCCGAAACCTACCTGCAGCGCATCCGCCCGGCGCAGACACTGGAGGTGAGCAGCGACGCGCTGCCGGGCGAGCGCTTCAGCGCACGCGTCGACGCGATCGACCCGCTGGTCGACGCGCAGGGGCGCGCGGTGGTGATGCGCGCCCGCCTGCCCAATGCCGAAGGCCGGCTGCGGCCCGGCATGTTCGCCCGGGTGCGGCTGATCCTGCAGGAGCGCCCCGCGGTGCCGGTGCTGCCGGAAGAGGCACTGGTGCCCGCGCCGGGCGACACCCAGTACGTCTATCGGGTGCGCGACGGCGTGGCGCGGCGGGTGGAGGTCAAGACCGGCGCGCGCCGCGAGGCCGTGGTGGAAGTGGTGGACGGCGTCGCCGTCGGCGACCTGGTCGTCACTGCCGGCCACCTCAAGCTGCGCGATGGCGCGCCGGTGCGGGTGGTTCCGCCGGTCGCCGCGGCAGCGGCTGTCGCGGACTGAGCCACCGCCATGGTGCTGTCCGACATCTGCATCAAGCGCCCGGTGTTCGCCACCGTGCTGTCGCTGATGGTGCTGCTGGTCGGACTGATGTCGTACTCGCGCCTCACGGTGCGCGAATATCCCAACATCGACGAACCGGTGGTGACGGTCGAAACCCTCTACACCGGGGCCAGCGCCGAAATCGTCGAATCGCAGGTCACCAAGCCGCTGGAGGACTCGCTGGCCGGCATCGAGGGCGTGGATGTGCTGTCCTCGATCAGCCGCCAGGAGCGCAGCCAGATCACCGTGCGCTTCCGCATCGAGCGCGACGCCGACAGCGCCGCCGCCGACGTGCGTGACCGCGTGTCGCGCGTGCGCCGGCGGCTGCCGGACGACGTCGAGGAGCCGGTGATCGCCAAGGTGGAGGCCGACGCCAGCCCGATCATCTGGGTGGCGTTCGCGTCCGACCGCCATTCCGCGCTGGAGATGAGCGATGTCGCCAGCCGCATCATCAAGCCGCGCCTGCAAACGCTGCCGGGCGCGGCGGACGCGCGCGTGTTCGGCGAGCGCCGCTACGCGATGCGGATCTGGCTCGACCGCGACCGCCTTGCCGCGTTCGGCCTCACGCCGCAGGACGTGGAGGACGCGATCCGGCGTCAGAACATCGAGCTGCCCGCCGGCCGCATCGAAAGCCGCGAGCGCGAGTTCGCCGTGGTGGCGCGCACCGATCTTGCCGAGCCGGCGCAGTTCGAGGCGGTGGTGGTGCGGCAGGCGGGCACGCCGGGCGGCTACCCGGTGCGGATCCGCGACATCGGCCGCGTCGAGGTGGCGCCGGCGGATGAACGCACCAGCGTGCGCTTCATGGGCAAGCCGGCGATCTCGCTCGGGCTGATCAAGCAATCCACCGCCAACCCGCTCGACCTCAAGCGCGGGCTGATGGAACTGCTGCCACGGCTGGAGGAGGAACTGCCGGCCGGCATGACCATGAGCATCGCCAACGACTCCACGGTATTCATCGAGCGCTCGATCGCCTCGGTGTTCTCGACGATCTGGGAAGCGGTGGTGCTGGTGGCGCTGGTGTGCCTGTTCTTCCTGCGCAACTGGCGCGCGATGCTGGTGCCGCTGGTGACGATCCCGGTGTCGCTGGTCGGCGCCTTTGCGCTGATGCTGGTGTTCGGCTTCTCGATCAACACGCTGACGCTGCTCGCGCTGGTGCTGGCGATCGGCCTGGTGGTGGACGACGCGATCGTGGTGCTGGAGAACATCTACCGCCACATCGAGGACGGCATGGCACCGCTCGCCGCCGCCTTCCGCGGGGCGAAGGAGATCGGCTTCGCGGTGGTGGCGATGACGATCACGCTGGCCGCGGTGTATGCGCCGGTCGCCTTCATGACCGGGCGCACCGGCAAGCTGTTCACCGAGTTCGCACTGACGCTGGCGGGCGCGGTGATCGTTTCCGGTTTTGTCGCGCTGACGCTGTCGCCGATGATGTGCTCCAGACTGCTGCGCCACGAGCCCCGCCACGGCCGGGTGTACAACGCGATCGAAGGTTTTCTGGAATGGCTCACCGCGGGCTACCGGCGCGCGCTGGAAGCGATGCTGGGGCTGCGCTGGGTGGTGATGCTGGCGTTCGTGGCCGTCGCCGCGTTCGCGGGGCTGCTGCTGACGCAGATGAAGTCCGAGTTGTCGCCGATCGAGGACCGCGGCCGCGTGATGGCGATCTTCAACGGCCCCGAGGGCGCCACGATCGACTACATGACGCGCTACGCCGGCCAGATCGAAGACATCTTCAGCCGCACCGGCGATGTCGACCGCTACTTCGTCGTCGCCGGCAATCCGACCGTGTCACAGGGCATTTCCTTCATCGGCTTCAACGACTGGTCGCAGCGCAAGCGCAGCGCGCAAGAGATCGCCGCCGAACTGCAGCCGCAGCTGCGCGCCATTCCCGGCCTCAACGCCTTTCCGGTGTTGCCGGCGGCCTTCGGCCAGAGTCCGCGTACCCGCCCGGTCAGCTTCGTCATCGTCACGTCGGCCTCGTACGACGAACTGGCGGCCTACACCGAGCGCATGCTGGACGAAATGCACCGCCATCCGGGCTTCGTGTCGCCGGACACCGATCTGAAACTGACCAAGCCGGAGCTGGCGGTGGAGGTGGACCGCGACCGCGCAGCCGACCTCGGCGTGTCGGTGGAGGTCATCGGCCGCACGCTGGAAACCATGCTCGGCGGACGCCAGGTGACGCGCTACAAGAAGGATGCCGAGCAATACGACGTGCTGGTGCAGGTGGCGGCGGGCGAGCGCGCGGGTCCGCGCGACATCCGCGACATCTTCGTGCGCGCGCGCAGCGGCGACATGGTGCCGCTGGCCAGCCTGGTGCGGGTGCAGGAGACGGTCAGCCCGCGCGAACTCAACCACTTCGGCCAGCGCCGCGCGGTCACGATCAGCGCCAACCTCGCACCGGGCTTCGCCCTCGGCGAGGCGCTCGACTTCCTCGATGCCGCCGCCGCGCGCATCCTGCCGCCGGGCTACACCACCGATTACGACGGCATGTCGCGCGAGTTCAAGACCAGTTCGGCCAGCCTCGCGCTTGCCTTCGTGCTCGCGCTGGCCTTCATCTACCTGGTGCTGGCGGCCCAGTTCGAGAGCTTCCGCGATCCGCTGATCATCATGCTGACCGTGCCGCTGTCGATGGCCGGCGCGCTGGCCGCGCTGCGTCTGACCGGCGGCACACTCAATGTCTACAGCCAGATCGGGCTGGTGACGCTGGTGGGCCTGATCACCAAGCACGGCATCCTGATCGTCGAGTTCGCCAACCAGTTGCGCGAACAGGGCCGCGCGCTGCGCGAGGCGGTGGTCGAAGCCGCGGTGCTGCGCCTGCGCCCTATCCTGATGACCACCGGGGCGATGGTGCTGGGCGCGATCCCGCTCGCACTCGCCACCGGCGCCGGGGCCGAGAGCCGCCAGCAGATCGGCTGGGTGATCGTCGGCGGCTTGTCGCTCGGTACTTTCTTCACCTTGTTCGTGGTGCCGACGGTCTATACTTTGCTCGCTCGCCGTGAACGCGAGCACGACAGCGATACCGTCGAATCGGTCTCCGCCGGCATGGCCGGCTGAACCAGCGCGGGACATTTCAACATGGACACTTCGATGCGTCTGCCCTCCACCGACAGCGCCGCCCTCAGCGCCAGCCGCCTGCAGCAGCCGGCGGTGGAGCGCTCGCGTGCGGGCGAAAGCGCTCCCGCGCCGACCGGCGCCGCCGCGCCGTCGGCAACCCAGGTCAGCATCAGCCCCGAGGCGCGTGCGGCCGCGGCTGCCGACGCCGCGCCGGCAGCCGACAGCGCCAGCCGCCCCGAGGCGGTGATGACCACCGCGGCCCCCGCCCAAACGCAGCGCGCTCCGCGCGCGGACGGCGATGGCGACAGCGCGGCCGACGCCGTGGCGCGCGGCTTGCCGACGACGCGCCCGGAGCAGCAGCCGGACGCCGCCAGTGCGGCGGGCAATCAGGCGGTGCAGCGCTATCTGGAAAACGCTGAACGGCCGCCCGCGCAGGCCGCCCCGGCGGTGGTCCGCACCGCTGCCTGAGCACGCGGACAGCACCAAAGAAAACGCCGGGCTGTCCCGGCGTTTTTTTTTTTACCTTCAGCCGAACAGGTAGGGGAAGAGGCGCTGCTTGTCCTCGTCCGACAGCACCTTCATGCGGGCGATGTTGTGTTCCGGAATCTGGTCGACGTCCGGGAAGTGCGCCAGCACCGCTTCGAGGCTCTCTTCGCGGATCAGGTGCAGCAGCGGCCACGGCGAGCGGTTGGTGAGATTGCCGGCGTCGTCCGGCTCGGTCTCGGCGAACTGGTAGTCGGGGTGGAAACTCGCCACCTGCAGTTCGCCCTCCCAGCCGAATTGCTCCAGCCACAGGTCGACCAGGTCGAGAAACTGGTTGTAGTCGTCGAAGTTCTCCAGCAGATGCGGAATCGCGATCACCGTGGTTTCCAGCTCTGCCGCCGGGGTGTCGGACAGGCGCTCGAGTTCGCTCTGCAGGTCGTTGAGCAGTGCCTCTTCGTCGGTTGCCGCGCTGACGTGGATGCGCACGCGGCGCTCGGCGAAGGGTTTGGCGGCGAAGGGGCAGAGGTTGAGGCCGATGACGACCTTCTCCAGCCATTGGCGGACGTCTTCGCGGACTTGTTCTTCCATGGTCGTTGTTCCGGAAAAGAAGGGGTTGCAGGTCAGGCGCCGAGCAGGCGCAGGGCGGTGTCGCGCACGTGCTGCGGCAGATCGGGCGCGAGGCAGTCGAGTTCGACCAGCTCCGGCCATTGGTCGCGGAACTGGCGCTGCCAGGTGAGCTGGCGCTTGGCCAGCTGGCGGGTGGCGGCAATGCCCTTGAAGCGCAGCGTGGCGCGGTCGATCTCGCCGTCGAGGAATTCCCACGCCTGCCGGTAACCGACGCAGCGCATCGAGGCCATTTGCGGCTGCAGGACGTAGCGCTCGCGCAGCGCGGCGACTTCATCGACCAGGCCCGCAGCCAGCATCTGGTCGAAACGCTGTTCGATGCGGGCGTGCAGCACCCCACGGTCCGACGGTGCGAGCGCGATCGGCAGCAGCCGGCAGGGCAGGGGTGCATCTTCGCGGCGTGCGTAACTGGCCGCCAGCGGCGCGCCGCTGAGCGTGACGATTTCGAGCGCCCGCTGGATGCGTTGGGCGTCGGTGGGTTCGAGACGTGCGGCCGCGTCCGGGTCCAGCCGGGCAAGCTCGGCGTGCAGTGCCGGCCAGCCCGCTGCGGCGGCGCGTTCCTCGATGGCCCGGCGCAGCACGGGGTCGGCGGGCGGCAGGTCGGACAGGCCGTCGCGCAACGCCTTGAAGTACAGCATGGTGCCGCCCGCCAGCAGCGGAATGCGGCCGCGCGCGCTGATGTCGCGCATCAGCACGCTTGCTTCCGCGCAGAAGCGGGCCGCCGAATACGCTTCTTCGGGGCTCACGACGTCGATCAGGTGATGCGGGCAGACCGCCTGTTCGGCGGCGCTCGGCTTGGCGGTGCCGATGTCCATGTCGCGGTACACCAGGGCCGAATCCACGCTGATGATCTCCACCGGCAGCGTGGCGGCGAGCGCGAGCGCGCTGGCGGTCTTGCCGCTGGCGGTGGGGCCGAGCAGCAGCAGGGCGGGGGGCAGGGCGGATTCGGGGCTCGACACGATCGGGCAGGCGCAGGCGGGCGGCCATTATCCGCCGACAGCGAGGCGGCGGCGAGTGCCGCGTGCGCGGGGCGGCGCGCTTGCTGGCGGATGGTCGTCGCTGCGCGCCGGGGGCACGCGTGAGGCGGAGAAGGATGTGTTCCGGTGGATGCAAATGGCATTATTGCGGGTCGCAACTCGCTCGCGCCGCCATTCACCCAGGAGTCCGCCTTGAACTCACGCCCGCCTTTCGCGCTTAGCCTGCTCGCCGCCGCCTGTGTGGCACTCGCCCTGCTGTCGGTCTTGCCGGCAAATGCGATCGAACCCGCGGCTGCGGAGCGCGCGCCGGCTGTCGTTCCGCCGGCGCTGATGCTGGCGGGGCGCTATCGCGACGACATCGATCCGGCCGCCTATCTGGTCAGCGAAAAGCTGGATGGTGTGCGCGCCTACTGGGACGGCACCGAACTGCGCTTTCGCAGCGGACAGCGGATCGAGGCGCCCGGCTGGTTTGTCGCCGCGCTGCCGCGCCGTCCGCTCGACGGCGAACTGTGGCTGGGGCGCGGACGTTTCGAGGCGCTCTCCGGCCTCGTGCGGCGCCAGCAGCCGGACGACGCGGGCTGGCGGGCGGTGCGCTACATGGTGTTCGAGCTGCCGGCAGCGGCGGGGCCGTTTGCTGCCCGCGAGGCCGAGCTGCGCCGCATCGTCGCAGCTGCCGGGGTGCCCTGGCTGCAGGCCGTCGCACAATCCCGCGTGCGGGACCGGGCCGAACTGCAGGCACGTCTGGCTGCAACCGTGAAGGCGGGCGGTGAGGGTCTGATGCTGCACCGGGCCGATGCGGCCTGGCGCCCCGGGCGGGTCGATACCCTGCTCAAGCTGACGCCCTGGCTGGACGACGAGGCGCGGGTGGTGGGGTATGTCGCCGGCAAGGGGCGGCTCGCCGGCGTCGTCGGCGCGCTGGAGGTCGAGGCCGCAGACGGCCGCCGCTTCCGCCTCGGCAGCGGGCTCGACGACGCGCAGCGCCGCGCGCCTCCGCCCGTCGGCAGCCTCGTCACCTATCGCTACCGCGAACTCACCGGCAAGGGGCTGCCGCGCTTTCCGCGCTTCCTGCGGGTGCGCGAACTCCCCTAGCGCTGTCCGCTCAGCGGCGGACGATTTCCATCTGGTGACGCTCCAGGCCGACGCTGGTGGTGGCGTTGCCGTCGCCGCAGCTCCACCACATGGTGACCCATGCGCGTCCCTGGTCGTCTACCCGTTCGACCTCGCAGATCGCGCCGATCATGAATTCGAACATCTCGCGCTCGTCGTCTTCCATGTCGCTGTCCAGCGTGACGGACAGCACGCGTACTTCGTCGCCAACGGCGATCGGGGTGCCGTGCTTGTCGGTGAGTGTCGCAAGTTCCTGCATGGCCTGCTCCGTTGTGGTTGGGGTGGTCCTTGTGCGTGGACCTGCGGAGCACCGATGCAAGCCTCGTGCCGTCTTCGGGGCGAGGCGTGCAAGCCCGTCAATTCAAGCGCTTGCGGTAGTCGTCGGCCGCGGGTGGGGGCGCGCTGTCGCAGATGCGACGTCGCGTTGTCGGCGAACCCGATCAGCGCCGCGGGCGGTAGTGGAAGTGGCCGGGGCCGTGCGGATGGCTGTGATCGTGGCCGTGCGCGTGCTGCGGGTGGGCGAGGTCCACCGAGATCAGGTTGAGCTGGCCGTGGCGCACGCCGCTTTGCGCCATGATCGAATCGGCAAAGCGCCGCACCGCTTCGGTGGGCCCGCGCAGAATCGTCGATTCGATGCAGTTGTCGTGATCGAGATGGGCGTGCAGCGTGGATACCGTGAGGTCGTGGTGGTCGTGCTGGATGCCGGTCAGGCGTTCGCCGAGATCGCGCTCGTGATGGTTGAAGACGTAGCTGAGGCTGGCGATGCAGTGGCCTCCGTCGCCGCGGCGCTGGCGGGCGGCTTCCAGTTCGCGCCGCAGCATGTCGCGCACGGCTTCGGACCGGCTGGCGTAGCCGCGTTCGGCGATCAGGGCGTCGAAATCGCGCGCGAGTTCGTCCTCGAGCGAAATGGTGAAGCGTTCCATGGCGGCTCCGCGCGGGCAGGGGGCTTCATCTTAGCCGCTTGCCCAAAAGCTGGGCAGCGCCGCGAGGCCCCGCCGCCGCTCGCGGCGGCCGCCTTATCCACAGCTTTTCCAGCGCGCTGTGCACCGTCGCTGGGGATAAGACCGGTCGCGCCGCGGGCGCGCTAAACTGCAGCCGGATGCCCAGGTCGGGCCGAGGGGATGAGCAGATGAGACCGTTGCCGATGTTGGGACTGCTGATGGCGCTGGTGGCCGCTGGCGATGCCGCGGCGCAGACGGTCTATCGCTGGCGCGACGCGAACGGACAGCTGAGCTACGGCACCGAGCCGCCGCCCGGCGTGAAGGCGGAGCCGATCGGCGGCCGCGGCAGCGTCAGCGTGATGCCGCCTCCGCCGGTCGAACGCAATGGGCCTCCGGCCGCAGGCGCCGACGCAGAGCGGCTGGAGCGGCTGGAGCGGGAACTGGAAGAGGAGCGCCGCCAACGGCGTGAAGATGCGCTGCGCGCCGAGCGCGAGGAGAGCCGGCGCGTGGCCCTGCGCGAGCGTTGCGAGCGGGAGTACCGCGAACCCTGCGACGACGAGGGGCGGCCGCTCGGCGCGTCGCGTTACGTGCCGGTTCCGGTACCGGTGCCGGTGCGCCCCTATCCGTCCGCGTATCCGCCTCATCCTCCCCATCCTCCCTCCCACCCCCCGGGCAAGCCCGACCGCGATCCGCCGCGCAGCGATCCGCCGCCGCGCCCGGGGGCGTCGATCCGGCTGGGGCCGGTCGGCGGGGAAGAGCCCGGCCCGCGCCGCTGACGGCGCCCGCCAGCGCAGGGCCCGCCTGGCCTACTGGCCGCGCATGAAGAAGCGGTCGAGATCGGCCATCGTGAGCTGCGTCCAGGTCGGCCGGCCGTGATTGCACTGGTCCGCGCGCTCGGTGGCTTCCATGTCGCGCAGCAGCGCGTTCATCTCGGGCAGCGTCAGCGTCCGGTTGGCGCGCACTGCGCCGTGGCAGGCCATCGTGGCAAGCAGTTCGTTGCGGCGCGCGGTGATCACCTCGGTGGCGGGGAATTCGCGCAGTTCTTCGAGCAGCTTGCGCATCAGTTCTGCCACCGGTGCGCTCGCGAGCAGGGCCGGCACCGTCCGCACGGCGAGTTCCTGCGGGCCGGCGACGCCGACTTCGAAACCCATCCGCGCCAGCACCTCGCCGCACTCTTCCGCCACCGCGAGGTCGCGCGCGCTGACCGAGAACACCGCCGGGATCAGCAGGCGCTGGATGGACGGCGTGCCGTCCAGCACGACCTTGAGCTTCTCGTACAGGATGCGTTCGTGCGCGGCATGCATGTCCACCAGCACCAGGCCGGATTCGTTCTGGGCCAGCACGTAGATGCCGTGCAACTGCGCGAGCGCGTAACCGAGCGGGGGCGCCTTGTCGGCGCTCGGCAGTGGCGCGCGGGCGTAGCCGGAGGGTCTTGCCGCGGCATCCATCCGCGGCGGCGCGGCGACCAGGCCGGCGGCGCCTGCTGCGCCGCCCGTGCCGTCCGGCCGGGCCGCGGCGACGAAGTCGTAATAGCGGTGGCTGGCCGCGCCGGAATCCATTGCCAGGCGGCCCTGCACCGCCTGCGCGGACGGCCACTGTCCGGCACCGGCGGCGGGCGGGGAGGCGGCGACGCGCTGCACCGAGGAGGGCAGCGGGGCCGGCTCGCCCGCGCCGTTGCCGCCGGCGAGCGCCGCGCCCGACTCGGCCAGGGCGCGGCTGACGGCATGGAACACGAACTGGTGCACCGCGCGCGAGTCGCGGAAGCGGACCTCGATCTTGGCCGGATGCACGTTCACATCGACGCCGGCCGGGTCGAGTTCGAGGAACAGCACGTAGGCCGGGTGGCGGGCACCGTGCAGGATGTCGGCGTAGGCCTGCCGCAGCGCGTGGGTCAGCAGCTTGTCGCGCACGAAGCGGCCGTTCACGAAGAAATACTGCGCGTCGCGGCTCGCGCGGGAATAGGCGGGCAGCGAAGCGTAGCCGGTCAGGCGCAGCGGGCCGCCTTCGGCCACCACGGCGCGCGCCTGCGCAAGGAAGTCGTCCCCCATCAGCGCGGCGATGCGGCGCACCGGCTCGCCCACCGGCAGGCGGTGGGCCACCCGGCCGTTGTGCGACAGCTGCAGTGCGATGTCCGGCCGCGCCAGCGCGACGCGGCGGAAGACCTCGTCGCAGTGGGCGTACTCGGTGCCTTCCGACTTGAGGAATTTCCGCCGCGCGGGGGTGTTGTAGTAGAGGTCGGCCACGTCCACCACGGTGCCCTGGTTGAGCGCCGCCGGCGCCAGGCTGCGGTCGCTGCCGTCGATGCGCCAGGCGTGCGCCGCGCCTTCGGCACGGCTGGTGATGACGGTGCGGGCCACGCCGGCGATCGCGGCGAGCGCCTCGCCGCGAAAGCCCATGGTGCCGACGCGTTCGAGATCGTCGAGCGTGGCGATCTTGCTGGTGGCGTGCCGTTCGAGCGCGAGCGCGAGTTCGTCCCGGGCGATGCCGCAGCCGTCGTCGGTAATCCGGATGCGGCGTACGCCGCCTTGTTCGAGCTGAACCTCGACGGCGCGCGCCCCGGCGTCCACCGCGTTTTCCAGCACTTCCTTGAGTACCGAGGCGGGGCGTTCGACGACCTCGCCGGCGGCGATCTGGTTCACGAGGAGGTCGGGCAGGCGCTGGATCTGGGGCATGGGGGCGGGCGTGGCGTGGCGGGTGTCACGGGCGGTGGATTATACGGCGCGGGCCCCGCCGGCCGGCCGCTGCGTCCGGAAGGCGGGCGCTATCATGTTGGTCGAAAAATAATGGCGGCTCGCGGTGCCAGGGGCCACCGGCGGACGGGTCGGAGATGGAGGTGCGATGGAGCGCAGGCGTGCAGTGCTCGGGCTCGCGCTGGCATGGGTGTTTGCCACGGCGGGATGCTCGACACGCGGAACCAGCCCGAAGCAGGGGCGGCTGCCGGGCTATGCCCCGCAGCACCTGATCAAGACCGACGTCAATCGCTATGCCGAGGCGACCCAGCAGCGGATCTTCACCAGCCTGCGCCGGCTGGCCGAGAAGCTCTACCGGCGCAACCCGCGCGAATGGCGCAAGGGCGGCGCGGCCAGCATGGAGGCGGCCGTCGGCGCCATCTTCGATGCGCCGCATGGCTGGCGCTTCGACAACCTGGGCCACCGGCGCGACCTCGAGGCGCTGCAGGTGGCGCTGCACCCCGAGTTCCGCGGCGACCGCGTCCAGGCTTATGTCGTCGGTCTGGCAAGCATGGTGCAGACCGCGTTCGGTGATCGCGAGGAGTTGTACTTACTGGATGATCTGGACGCGCAGCACCTTTACAATGCCGCCCGTAACGTAGAGATCGCCGCATGGAAGCTCGCCTCCGCGCGCGATGCCGAGGGCCAGCTCCTGCTGCTGTCCAACGAACTCGGCGCGGTGAACAACCTCAGCTTCGAACGCGATTTCGGCCGCATCATCGGCATGCTCGAAGTGCTCTCCGACGTAATCGAGGAGAAGACCGAACGCACGGTCACCCGCGTGGTCCAGAACATGGCCACGGCGGTCTTTCTGCCGGTGCGCTGAAGCGCGCCGCATCCGCAACAGCTTCCCGTCCATAGGCTCATGAAGTCCATCGTCATCCTCATTTCCGGCCGCGGTAGCAATATGGAGGCCATCGTCCGCGCCGGCCTCGACGGCGTCCGCGTCGCCGCGGTGATCAGCAACCGCCCGGACGCGGCGGGGCTGGCATTCGCCCGCGCGCACGGGATTCCGGTCGCCGTCGTCGACCACAAGGCCTACCCGGACCGCGCGGCGTTCGATGCCGCGCTCGCCGAAGTCATCGACGCGCACACGCCCGACCTGGTGGTGCTCGCGGGCTTCATGCGGGTGCTCACCGAGACCTTCGTGCGCCGCTACGAGGGTCGCCTGCTCAACATCCATCCTTCGCTGCTGCCCGCCTTCCCCGGGCTGCACACGCATCGCCGGGCGCTGGAGGCGGGGGTGAAGGTCCATGGCGCCACGGTGCATTTCGTCACCGCCGATCTCGATTGCGGCCCCATCGTCGTTCAGGCGGTGGTGCCGGTGCTGGCCGACGACGACGAGGCGGCGCTCGCCGCCCGCGTGCTGGCGCAGGAACACCGCATCTACCCGCAAGCCCTGCGTTGGTTCGCCGCCGGCCGCTTGAGCCTGGAGGCAGGCCGGGTGCGGCTGCGCGACGAACCGGCGACGAGCGCGGGCTGCGTCGTGCCGCCGGTGGAAGGCTAGGCGGACATGAGCAAGCGCGCGATGGCCGCTGCACTGACGGTGTCGGTGCTCGCCCATGCGCTGGTGCTCGGCGGCGCCGAATGGCGCTGGCCGAGCGCGCCCGGCGGCGACGCGCTGCCGGTGATCCAGGCCCGGCTGGTAACACCGCCGGCCCCGTTGGTGGCGGTGCAGCCGGTCCCCGCGCCCGTGGCGCAGCCCGCGCCTCAGCCCAGGCCGGCGCCGCGCCCTCGGCCAGTGACTGTGGCGAAGACGGCCGTGAGCGCGCCGGTGGTCGACGTTCCGGATGAGCCGCTGGCATTGCCCGCCGCGCCCGAAACCGTCGACCCGGCGAGCGCGCTGGCTTCCGCGGCCTTGGCGGCGGCTGCCGAACCGCCGCCCCCCGCCGCCACGCCGGCCACGGACAACGCCGACAGCTACAACATCGAGGGTTGGCCTACGCATGGGGCGATCCTGTTCCGCGTGGCGATGGGCGAGGGCAACTTCGTCGTCGGCGAGGCCGAGCACGAGTGGTGGCACGACGACACCCGCTACCGCATGCAGGTGACGCTGCAGACCACCGGCCTGGTCGGCATGGTGCGCGGTTTTCACTACGTGCAACGCAGCGAGGGCGAAGTGGGTGCGCAGGGCCTGAAGCCGCAACGCTTTCAGGTCGAGCAGCGCGGCAAGGCGCCGGAAAGCGCCGAATTCGATTGGGCCGCGGGCCGCGTCAGCATCCGTCGCGGCGAGCGCGAACGGCGCTCGGCTGCGGTGCGCGCGGGCGACCAGGACGTGCTCAGCCTGTGGCACCAGATCGGCATCGTCGGCGCGGCCGGCCTGCCGACCACGCTGACGGTGGCCAGCAACAAGGACGCCAAGGTGGCCCTGCTGGAGAAGGTGGGCGAGGAGACGCTGCGGTTGCCGATCGGCCGCCTCGACACCCTGCGCCTGCGCGCGCAGTCGGAGGACGGCAAGCTCACGATCGACATCTGGCTGGCGCGCAACTACGGCATGTTGCCGGTGCGCATCCGCATCGTCGACGACAAGGGCGAGATGCTCGACCAGCAGGCGGTGCGGCTGAGGCTGGCTCCGCCGGAGGGCGAGGGCGACAAGACGCCCGGGGCCCCCGCAGACGGGACGGCGCCGCGCGCCGGGGGCGAGCCCGAAATGATTGAACTGAAGGAGGAGGTCGACCCCTTGGCCGGTCTCCAGCAAAACTGAACGGATCCATGCAAAAAAAGACAACCGCTCCCGACGCGCCTTCGCGCGCGCTGCTCATCCAGGCTACCCAGGCGCTCGGCGCCGTACTGGCCTTCGATCACCCCGCCGATGCGGTGCTGTCGCGCTACTTCCGCGACAACCGTGACCTCGGTCATCGCGACCGCGGCTTCATCGCCGAAAACATCTACGGCATCGTCCGCCGCCTGCGCTGGCTGCGCCGCCTGGTGGGCGAGAACGCCAGCCCGCGCCAGCTGCTGCTGGCGTGGCTCGCCCGGGGCGAGGGCTGGCCGATGCGTCAGTTCGAAGGCCTGGTGTCACCCACGGAGCGCGACTGGGTGGCGGGCATCAAGGCCGCGACGCTGGAAGGGGGCTCGCTGGCCGAACGCGCCGACCTGCCCGACTGGCTGGCCGAGCGCCTGCTGCGCACCCACGACGAGGCTGCGCTGCTCGCGCTCGCCCACAGCCTCAATCGCCCGGCGCCGCTCGACCTGCGGGTGAATGTGGCGAAGGCGGACCGCGACCGCGTGGTCGCCGCGCTGCGTGAAGCCGGCTTTGGCTGCGAGCCGGGCTGGTGGTCGCCGCAGGCGGTGCGGCTGGCCGGCAAGCCTGCGCTGCAGAAGCATCCGCTGTTCCTCGACGGCAGCATCGAGGTGCAGGATGAGGGCAGCCAGCTGCTCGGCCTGCTGGTGCAGCCCAAGCGCGGCGAGCTGGTGGTCGATTTTTGTGCCGGGGCTGGCGGCAAGACGCTGCAACTGGGCGCGATGATGCGTTCGACAGGGCGGCTCTATGCCTTCGACGTGTCGGAGAAGCGGCTTGCCAAGCTCAAGCCGCGGATGGCGCGCGCAGGGCTGTCGAACGTCCATCCGGTGCTGATTGCGCACGAGAACGACGCCAAGGTGAAACGCCTCGCAGGCAAGGCCGACCGCGTGCTGGTCGATGCGCCCTGCAGCGGGCTCGGCACGCTGCGGCGCAATCCGGACCTCAAGTGGCGCCAGAGCGCCGCCGCCGTGGATGAGATGGTGGCCAAGCAGGGCGCCATCCTCGCCGCCGCCGCGCGTCTGGTGAAGCCGGGCGGGCGCCTGGTCTATGCCACCTGCAGCCTGCTGGCCGAAGAGAACGACGAGATCGTCGATGCCTTCGTGGCCGCCCACCCCGAGTTTCGCCCGGTGGACGCCGAGGCGGTGCTGGCCAGGCAGGGCGTGGCGCTCGCGACCGGCGCGCGCCTGCGCCTGTCGCCCGCCGAGCACGATACCGACGGCTTCTTCGCCGCGGTGCTCGAACGGACGGGCGATGCCGGCTGAGCGTCGCCGCGCCCTGGGCGCGGTAGCGGCGCTGGCGCTGCTGATCGTGTCCGCGCCGGCGGCCGGTGTCGAAGCCTTTGCTGCGCGCGGCGAGGTCGAACTGGCGTTCTCCCCGTGGGACGATGCCGAGCAGTTGCTGCTGCGGGTGATCGGCGCCGCGCGCCGTTCGGTGCAGGTGCAGGCCTACGCCTTTACCAGCCGCCGCGTGGCCGACGCGCTGGTGGCGGCGCGCCGCCGCGGGGTCGCGGTCGAAGTGCTGGCGGACGCGCGGATGAACCGGCGCGAGCGCGGCAACGCGCTGCCGCAGCTGCTGGCCGGCGGCGTGCCGGTGGCGCTGGAGACGCGCTACGCCGCCGCGCACAACAAGGTCGTGATCGTCGATGCCGACGGTCCCGGCTGCGCGCTCGTGACCGGCTCGTACAACTTCACCTGGTCGGCGCGCCGGCGCAATGCCGAGAACATGATGGTGCTGCGCGACAACTGCCCGGTTGCCCGCGCCTACCGCGACAACTGGCTGCGTCATCGCGCCCAGGCCGAACCCCTTACCCGTTTGCCGTGGAAGCCCTGACCATGCAGGACAACGCCCGCCCCGTCGAATTTGCCCGTTTGTTGCAGGACATCTGGGGTGACCTGCAGAACCCCGCAGTGCTGTGGCAGATCGGCGCCCTGGTGGGCTGCCTGCTGCTCGGCTGGCTGATCCAGCGCCGCGCGCTGCGCCGCGCCGCGGCAGCGCAGGGCGACGAGGGGCAGGCCTACAGCGCCGCGCGCCGCTTCGGCGAGCATGGCATGAAGCGGGTGATCTTTCCGCTCTCGGCGCTGCTGCTGGTGGTGATGACGCGCGCGGTGCTGGTGCGTTACCACAACGCGTCGCTGCTGGATCTGGCGGTGCCGCTGCTGGCCTCGCTGGCGCTGATCCGTTTCGTGGTGTTCACGTTGCGCCAGGCCGTCGGGCGTTCGAGCTGGCTGGGGGCGTTCGAACGCGTGTTCGCGTCGCTCGCCTGGCTGGTGGTGGCGCTCCACATCGTCGGCTGGTTGCCGGAAGTCATCGAAGGCCTGGAGTCGGTGTCGGTGACGCTGGGCAGCCAGAAGCTGTCGCTCTGGACGCTGCTGCTCGGCACGGCGATGGTGATGCTGACCGTGCTGGTGGCGATGTGGGCGGGTGGCGCGCTGGAGCGGCGGCTGGCCGCCGCGGCGGGGCTGGATTCCAATGTGCGCGTCGTGCTCACGCGGGTGCTGCGCGCGCTGCTGCTGGTGATCGCGGTGCTGATCGCGCTGCCGATGGTGGGTATCAACCTGACCACGCTGTCGGTGTTCGGCGGCGCGCTCGGTGTCGGCCTCGGCTTCGGCCTGCAGAAGATCGCGGCGAACTATGTCTCCGGCTTCATCCTGCTGCTCGACCGCTCGCTGCGGATCGGCAACCTGATCCGCGTCGGCAACGAGCGCGGCGTGGTCAAGGAGATCAACACCCGCTACACGGTGATCCGCGCCGCCAACGGGGTGGAGTCGATCGTGCCGAACGAGACCCTGGTCGCCTCGGTCGTGCAGAACGAGACCTTCACCGACAGCCTCGTTTCGCTGCCCCTGAACTTCCAGGTCGCCTACGACGCCGACGTGGAGCAGGCGATGCGGATTCTGGAGACCGTGGCGCAGCTGCAGCCGCGCGTGCTGCAAACGCCCGCGCCGCAGGCTTTCCTGGTCGACTTCGGCGACAACGGCATCAACCTGCGGCTGAGCTGCTGGATCGGCGATCCGGCCGCCGGCACGCTCGGCATCACCTCGGCGATCAACATCGAGGTCTGGCGCCGCTTCAAGGCCGAAGGCATCGGTATCCCGTTTCCCCAGCGCGAGGTCAGGCTGTTGCCGCCGCTGCCGGAACTGCCGCTGTCGGCGCCGGTCACAACAGCCACGCCGCCATCTTCGGCCGGCGACGCGCAAGAGGTCCGAAAAGGCGGTTTGGCCGCCCCCGGCGGCTTCGCGTAGAATCGGCAAGCTTTTCTTCTGCAAGGAAATTTCAGCGCATGATCTCCGGGTTGTTCGATCTCCCGTGGTGGGGCTACATCGTCGTCGCCCTCGTCCTGACTCACATCACCATCGCCTCGGTGACCATTTTTCTGCACCGTCACCAGGCCCACCGTGCGCTGGAACTGCATCCCATCCCCAGTCACTTCTTCCGCTTCTGGCTGTGGCTGACCACCGGCATGGTGACCAAGGAGTGGGCGGCCATCCACCGCAAGCATCATGCGAAATGCGAGACGGTGGATGACCCGCATAGCCCGCAGACGCGCGGCATCAGGAAGGTGATGCTCGAAGGCGCCGAGCTCTACCGCGCCGAGGCGAAGAACCAGGAAACCCTGCAGCGCTACGGTCACGGCACGCCCGACGACTGGCTGGAGCGCAATGTGTATCGCCACAACGTCGTGGGCATCTCGCTGATGCTGGTGATCAACGTGATCTGCTTCGGTCCGATCGGTCTGACGATCTGGGCGGTGCAGATGGCGTGGATTCCGTTCTGGGCCGCGGGCGTGGTCAACGGCCTCGGCCATTACTGGGGCTATCGCAATTTCGACTGCTCCGACGCGTCAACCAACCTCTTCCCGTGGGGCATCCTGATCGGCGGGGAGGAACTCCACAACAATCACCACAGCTTCGCCACCTCGGCCAAGCTGTCGGCGAAGTGGTATGAGTTCGACATCGGCTGGATGTACATCCGCAGCATGGAAATCCTGCGGCTGGCGAAGGCGCGCAAGACGATTCCGCAACCGCGCTTCGGCGAGGCCAAGCGCATCGTCGATTTCGACACGCTGCAGGCCGTCATCACCCATCGCTACGACGTGATGACGCGCTACGTGGCCAGCCTGAAGCACACCTGCAGCGAGGAAATCGAGAAGCTGAAGCTGACGCACGGCAGCAAGTTCGACGCCAAGGCCTTCCGCCGTTGGGTGCTGTCGGGCGAGGAGCGCCATCTCGAAGCGGGTGAGAAGCAGCAGCTGGAGATCATGCTGAAGGACAGCAAGGCCTTGTCCACCGTGGTAGCGATGCGCGAGGAACTGGCTGCGCTGTGGGCGCGCTCGAACGCCACGCGCGAACAGCTGCTGGGGCAACTGCACGACTGGATCGCGCGCGCCGAACAAAGCGGCATCCAGCAACTGCAGGACTTCTCGTTGCGGCTGCGGCGCTACGCGGTTTGAGCCGGATCGACGGGGCGTCGTGGGGAGGCATCAGCCTCCCTCCGTCGCTCCGTTTTCAGTCGGGCAGTTCGCTGCGGATTGCGTCGGCCCAGCAGTTGGGCGTTTCGTACAGTCGAATCCGCTCCAGCCGCAGCTGGTTGCCGTAGCTGTCGGCATACACCGGATCGAGGATGCGGAAGGCGAGTGCGGCGAGGTTTTCGGCGGTCGGCACCACGTCGAGCACCACCGTCTTGTGGCCCGGCATCGAGGCAAGAAAGTCCGCAACCTGGGTGTCGCCGCGGTAGACCAGGAAAGCGTGGTCCCACACGCTGACGATGTGCTCGGCCGCCAGCCGCTTCACTTCGCCGAAGTCCATCACCATGCCATTGACCGGCTGGCCCGCGGCGTCGATGATCTCACCCGACAGCGTGACCTCGATGGCGTAACGGTGGCCGTGCAAGTGCCGGCACTGGCTCGCGTGATCCGGAATGCGATGGCCGGCGTCGAATTCCAGCCGACGGGTGATGCGCATGATGCTGCCTCGTCATGACGGGCGGCGAGTATAACACCGCGCTGTCCGCGTTCCGCCGCCATTTCCTCCAAGTCCCTGATGTCACGATGGATTCCAACGCCCAGCCGCTCATTCGCAGCTTAACGACCCGCAATCATGACCGTGACCTGGCGGGGCTGACCTATGTCTATCCCGTCCTGTCGCGTCGCGCTGGTGGTGTGTCGGTCGGGATCAACCTGAATCCCAACAATGCCTGCAACTGGCATTGCGCCTATTGTCAGGTGCCGGGCCTGACGCGAGGCAAGGCGCCGGCCATCGACCTGGCGGTGCTCGAGGCGGAACTGCGCGGCTTTCTCGCGGCGCTGGTGGAGGGTGACTGGATGGTCCGGCACGTGCCGGCCGAAATGCGGGTGATCCGCGACATCGCGTTTTCCGGCAATGGCGAGCCGACCAGTGCGGATGAATTCCCGGAAGCGGTCGCGCTGGTGGCGCGTTTGCGCGACGAATTCGGCCTCGGCTCAGGTGGCCGGGCGCCGGGCGCGCCGGTGCCGCTTCGTTTGATCACGAACGGAAGCCTCGCGGGACAGGCGCGTGTCCAGCACGGGCTGCGCATGCTGGCCGCAGCAGGCGGTGAAGTGTGGTTCAAGGTTGACGCCGGAACGCCGGAGGCGATCGAACGGATCAACGGCGTTCGCCTGGAACCCGCGAGTATCGCGAAGCACCTTGCGGCGAGCGCGACGTGCTGTCCCACCTGGGTCCAGACCTGCATGTTCCGCTGGGATGGCCAGGCACCAGACGAGGCGGCTCTCGCCTCATACCTTGCGCTGCTGTCCGCGGCGGGTATCGACAGGCTGCAGGGCGTTCTGCTCTACGGCATCGCCCGGCCCTCGATGCAGCAGGAGGCCGGCCACTTGTCGCCGCTCACGGCGGAAGAACTGGAAACGATAGGCGAGCGGCTGCGGCGCGCGGGTCTGACGGTGCGCGTCAGCCCCTGACGCCGCAGCAGCCGCGGCGCGTCAGGGGCGTTCCTTGCGCTTGGCCTTCGCTTCCTTCTTCAGGCTCTTGTAGAGGTCGGGGTTGGTGGCCTTCAGGTATTCCGCCACTTCCACGTCGTCCTTCTTGACCTTGTTGATGTCGATCTGCTCGATGTGGACCAGGCGCAGCAGGGCCTGGACGGGGCGCGGAATGTTACGCCCGCTTTCATAGCGGGAGCCGCCGCTCTGGGTCACGCCGATCTTGGACCAGAACTGCGACTGGTTCATGCCGAGCTTGCGGCGGATCTCTCGAACGTCGAAGTTTTCCGAGTTTTTCATGATTTCGTCCTGTGTTGGGCAAGTGTGCGGCAGTCGCAATCCATATGCAGTCTGCAGCGCCTGCTTGATGGCATACCTACGACTTAAGTTGTAGGATGGACAAAGTATAGATCACTATTCGCTCTACATACAACGGCGATATTTGTGCGATTGTTTCGATGCCGCCAAACTTTTCACATCGTGGACGCCGTGCGGTAGTCCTGCAAAAACCGGCTGCTTTCGCTAGAATCCCAGCCCTTTATCCACAAGCACTTGGATACGACGATGGCACTGATAGTTCAGAAGTATGGCGGCACCTCGGTCGGCAGCCCTGAGCGCATCAAGAACGTCGCCAGCAAGGTGGCGAAGTTCCGCGCGGAGGGCCACCAGGTGGTCGTCGTGGTATCGGCGATGAGCGGTGAAACAAACCGCCTGATCGCACTGGCCAAGGATGTTGCGGCGAAGCCCGATCCGCGCGAACTCGACGTGGTCGTGTCCACCGGCGAGCAGGTCACGATCGGTCTGCTGTGCATGGCGCTGCAGGACATCGGCGTGCCGGCGAAAAGCTACACCGGCGCTCAGGTGAAGATCCTGACCGACAGCGCGCACACCAAGGCGCGCATCCTGAACATCGACGAAGCGCCGATCCGCAAGGACCTCGACGCCGGCGCGGTGGTCGTCGTGGCCGGTTTCCAGGGCGTGGACGAACACGGCAACATCACCACGCTGGGCCGTGGCGGCTCCGACACCACCGGCGTCGCCCTCGCCGCCGCACTCAAGGCGGACGAGTGCCAGATCTACACCGACGTCGACGGGGTCTACACCACCGATCCGCGCATCGTCCCCGAAGCCCGCAAGCTCGACACCATCACGTTCGAGGAAATGCTGGAAATGGCCAGCCTCGGTTCGAAGGTGCTGCAGATCCGCTCGGTCGAGTTCGCCGGCAAGTACAAGGTCAAGCTGCGCGTGCTGTCGAGCTTCCAGGAAGGAGGCCAAGGCACGCTCATCACCGTTGAGGAAGACAAGAACATGGAACAGCCCGTCATCTCCGGCATCGCCTTCAACCGCGACGAAGCCAAGGTCACCGTGCTCGGCGTGCCCGACAAGCCCGGCATCGCCTACCAGATCCTCGGCCCGGTCGCCGACGCCAACCTCGACGTCGACATGATCATCCAGAACGTCGGCCACGATGGCACCACCGACTTCTCGTTCACGCTCGCGCGCGGCGACCTGGAAAAGGCGGTCGCGATCCTGGAAGGGGTCAAGACGCATATCGGCGCGCGCGCGATCGAAGGCGACAAGACCATGTGCAAGGTCTCCATCGTTGGCGTCGGCATGCGTTCGCATCCGGGCGTGGCGTCCAAGATGTTCCGCACGCTGGCCGAAGAGGGCATCAACATCCAGATGATCTCGACCTCCGAAATCAAGATTTCCGTCGCGATCGACGAGAAGTATCTGGAACTGGCCGTGCGCGTGCTGCACAAGGCATTCGGCCTCGACCAGCCCGTCTGATGACGCTTGCGCATCGCGCGCAAGCTTAAATTGACCATGGATGGCGGAATCTATATAGTGCCGCCTTCGTGTTGGAGACGTGGCCGAGAGGTCGAAGGCACTCCCCTGCTAAGGGAGCATGCGGGCTAAAACTCGCATCGAGGGTTCGAATCCCTCCGTCTCCGCCAAGCAACACAAAAAAGCGCCTCCCGGGGCGCTTTTTTCATGGCTGCTTGCTGTGTCTATGGTCGGGAAAGCTTCGGCATAAAGACCACATTGACGGTGTGGTTGTAGCGAATGGCACAGCGCGCGCGTGCGCATGGCTAACACAAAGCGCCGTTCTACGGCGAGATCGTGCTGTGAATAATGATTATTCGGTCGGGCATATAACTTGCGATTCCCGGGCGTCGGACGCGCCTCCCGCGACACGCCCCAGTGTGCGCAACGGAAAGCGTCCGCAGTCATTCCGCCTGATCACCATTCACTAGAAGAGCTGCCCATGTTTTCCAAGATGCTTTCCGGCCTGACGGCCATCGTCCTCAGCCTTGCTGCTGCCTCCGCCTTTGCCGGTCCCGATTGGGCGGCGATCGAGCGCGCGCGTGCCGAACGCAAGGCGCAGACTGCGGCGCCGGCCACGGCTACGGCTGCAGCCGAGGCCGGCGAGCAGAAGGTGGTGCCGGTCAATCACGGCCCCCGCGCCGAGTTCCGCCCGAGCCTGGGCAGCCCCGCTGCCGACGCCGCGATCATGGCGCCGACCAACGTCGCACGCCAGTAAGCACGACGACGTCACCGCGGCCGACCGGCCCCGGCCACGAAAAGGCGACCCGCGCGGTCGCCTTTTTCATTCCGCCCTGCAGCGGATTCCGGTTTTTGCGCTGAATCAAGGATTCACCCCGCCCCGGGCTCCGAGAATGGCTCCGTCACTGAGGTCATCCCTTTAGAACGGAGTCACGAAACATGAGCCGAGAACAAGACCTGGCGCCGGAAGCCCAGCCGGATCCGAGCCGTCGCAGGTTCCTGAATACCGCGGCGGTTGCCGGGCTGGCCGGCGCCTCGATGAGCGTCGGCCTGTCCGCCTGCAACCAGGGCAACAAGGCTGCTACGGTCGCCGCACCCGCCGCCGCTGCGGTGGAAGAGGGGCACAGCCCTCACCTCAAGCCGGGCGAACTCGACACCTACTACGGGTTCTGGAGCGGCGGCCACACCGGCGACTTCCGCGTCCTCGGCCTGCCGTCCGGGCGCGAGCTGCACCGCGTGCCCTGCTTTGTGCCGGACGCGCTGGTGGGCTGGGGCATCACCAACGAATCGAAAGCCGTCATGGGCACCAAGCCCGACGGCAGCCTGAAGTACACGGTGGGCGACACTCACCACACCCATGCCTCCTACAAGGACGGCAACTACGACGGCCGCTATGCCTGGATCAACGACAAGATCAACAGCCGCATCGCCCGCATCCGGCTCGACTACTTCGTCTGCGACAAGATCACCGAACTGCCCAACGTGCAGGGCTTCCACGGCATCTTCCCGGACAAGCGCGATCCGGTGGATCCGGCGATCAACTACACCACGCGCGTGTTCTGCGGCGCCGAATTCCATATCCCGCTGCCCAATGACGGCCGCGACATGGACACGCCGGAGAAGTACCGCACGCTGTTCTCCTGCGTCGATGCGGAGAGCATGGAGGTGCGCTGGCAGGTGCTGATCGATGGCAACTGCGACCTCGTCGCCACCTCGTACGACGGCAAGCTGGCGGCCACCAACCAGTACAACACCGAAGGCGGCTTCCATTACGAAGGCATGATGTCGGCCGAGCGCGACGCCTGCCTGTTCTTCAACATCGCCCGCATCGAGGCCGCGGTGAAGGCGGGCAAGTTCACCACCTACGGCAACTCCAAGGTGCCGGTGGTGGATGGCACCCGTGCCGCCAATGCCGATCCCAAGACTGCGCTCACCGCCTACGTGTCGGTGCCCAAGAACCCGCACGGGGTGAATGCCAGCCCGGACGGCAAGTACTTCATCTGCGCCGGCAAGCTGTCGCCCACCGGCACCGTCATCGAACTCGCCAAGGTGCTCGACTGGTTCGACGGCACGCTTCCCGAACTCGACAAGGCCATCGTCGCGGAAGTCGAACTCGGCCTCGGCCCGCTGCACACCGCCTTCGACGGCCGCGGCAACGCCTACACCACGCTCTTCCTCGACAGCCAGATCGTGAAGTGGAACGTGGAGGCGGCGATCAAGTTCCACGCCGGCGACAAGACCGCCAACTACGTGGTCGACCGGCTCGACGTCACCTACCAGCCGGGCCACATCAACGCCTCGCAGTCCGAAACCATGTTTGCGGACGGCAAGTGGCTGGCGGTGGGTTGCAAGTTCTCCAAGGACCGCTTCCTGCCGGTTGGCCCGCTGCACGCCGAGACCGAGCAACTGGTCGACATCTCCGGCGAGAAGATGAAGCTGGTGGCCGATCACCCGGTGCGCCCCGAGCCGCACGACTTCATCATCTTCAAGCGCGAATTGCTGCGCCCGAAGCAGATCTACGACATGGCGGAGTTCCCGCTCGCGGTGAAGGATCAGAAGGAAGCGGGGGTGTTCCGCGACGGCAAGAAGGTCACGGTCAAGATCGCCTCGCTGGCGCCGGCCTTCGACCCGCGCGAGTTCAAGGTCAAGCTCGGCGACGAGGTCACCATCATCCTCACCAACCTCGACAAGGTCGAGGACCTGACGCACGGCTTCGCGATCCCGAAGTACAACGTCAATTTCATCGTCAATCCGCAGGAAACCAAGTCCGTCACCTTCAAGGCCGACAAGCTCGGGGTGTACTGGTGCTACTGCACCCACTTCTGCCACGCGCTGCACCTCGAGATGCGCGCGCGGATGATCGTGGAAGCCTGATCCTGCATTTACTGCGTTGTTTGGGGTGCTTTTTCGAGGGGCTGCGTGCCCCTCTTTTTTTCACCCCGCGCACCCTGCCGGCCGGAATTGACCGGCAACAAGTACAGCGGGGGCCGCGCTTCCTAGACTGCGGCCATGCCGTTGTCCGACGGATTCTGACCATGTCGATATCCCACGCCCTGAGGATGCTGGCGATCCTCGCCATCTGTGTGCTGGCCGCCCCGCTGGCCCGCGCCGACGCCTACGACGCCAAGCTGCCCGCCGAACTCAATACCGCGCCGCGGCTGTGCGACTACGCGCCGTGCGCCGAAGTGCTGCCGGGCGCCAGCGCGTTTTCGGAACGCAAGGGCCGCCCCTTCTACGTCGAGGGCTATGCGGAGGAGGGCGGCGAGCGCCGCCTCGTCGGCTACGTGATGCTCTCTACCGATATCACCGACATTCCCGCCTATTCGGGCAAGCCGGTGGTCACGCTGATCGGCATGGACGCCGCCGGCCGCTTTACCGGCAGCCGCATCCTCAAGCACTCCGAGCCCATCCTGCTGCTCGGCATCCCGGAATCCGCGCTGGTGCGCTTCAACCAGCAGTACCTCGGCAAGTTCGTCGGCGACAACATCGAGATCGGTCAGTCGCGGCCCGAAGAGGAGATCATCGGTCTGGATGCGATCTCCGGCGCCACCGTCACGGTGATCGCGCAGAACCAGGTGATGATGACCTCCGGCGCCGCGGTGGCGCGTCAGGTCGGCATCCTGGAACGCACCGTGCGGCCGCAGGCGCGCTTCCGCGAAACCGGCGCCCGGCCCGACTGGGCGGCGCTGGTGCAAGAAGGCAGCGTGAAAAAGCTGACCGTGAAGCCGGAGCAGGTCGGCCTCGCGCGGGGCGACGAACCCTTCATCGAACTCTGGTTCGGGCACCTCAACCAGCCCGACGTCGGCCGCGCGCTGCTCGGTGACGCCGGCTGGAACAACCTGATGGCGCAGTTGAAGCCGGGCGAGCAGGCGATCTTCGTGATCCGCAGCGCCGGCAAGGAATCCTTCAAGGGCTCGGGCTTCGTGCGCGGCGGCCTGTACGACCGGGTGCAGGTGCGCCAGGGCCAGGACGCCTTCACCTTCCGCGACCTCGACTACCTCAACCTCTACGGTCTCGCGGCGCCGGGCGCGCCCGCCTTCAACGAGTCGGCGATCTTCATCATCCGCTCCGACGCGTTTTCCGCCGCCTACCCGTGGAAGTTCATCTTCCTCGGCAACCGGGTCGATCGCGAAACCGGCGCGCGCAGCTTCGCCAATTTCGACAGCGAATACTGGCTGCCGGCGCACTACCTGGAAGGCGGCCGCCCCGAGGTGAAGAAGCCGGCGCCGCCCTGGCTACGGGTGTGGCAGACGCGCACCGTGGAGATCGTCGCCTTCGTCGCGCTGCTGCTGGCGGTCGGCGTGGTCTATGCCCAGCGCGACCGCCTCACGCGTGCCTCCACGCGCACCAACAAGTGGCCGGTCAACGCCTTCAAATACACCGCTTGGGTGATCAGCATCGGCTTCGTCGGCTTCCACCTGATGGCGCAGCCCTCGATCACCCAGGTGCTCACCTGGTTCCACGCATTGCTGTTCCAGTGGCAGTGGGAGCTGTTCCTCACCGACCCCTTCATCTTCCTGTTCTGGATCTTCATCATCGTCACCGTCTTCCTGTGGGGGCGGGGACTGTTCTGCGGCTGGCTGTGCCCGTTCGGCTCGCTCTCCGAACTGCTGTACAAGGTCGGCGGCGCGGTCGGGTTGAAGCGCTTCCAGTTCAAGCTGCCCAAGCGCTGGCACCACCGGCTGAAGTGGGTGAAGTACGGCGTGTTCGCCGGCCTGCTGGCGGTGTCGGTGTTCTCGATGCAGCAGGCGGAAATGCTGGCCGAGGTCGAACCCTTCAAGACCACCTTCCTGGTCGGCCTGCTCAACCGCAGCTGGCCCTACACCCTGTTCGCCGCCGGCCTGCTCGGGTTGTCCATCTTCACGGAGCGGCCGTTCTGCAAATACCTGTGCCCGCTCGGCGCCTCGCTGGCGATGCCGACCACCTTCCGCTGGTTCGGCCTCAAGCGCAAACAGGAATGCACCAGTTGCAAGGCCTGCGCGGTCGGCTGCGGCTCGCAGGCGATCGACGACGACGGCCGCATCGACCAGCGCGAATGCCTGCACTGCCTCGACTGCATGGTGCTCTACACCGACGACCACGCCTGTCCGCCGCTGGTGCACGAGCGCAAGCGCCGCAGCAAGGCCGGGCTGGCGATCACTCCGATCGGCGCCGACGGTTACTACATTCCGATCAAACCGGTGCCGGCCACCCGGGCCGCGGACTGAAGGAGAGCGCGAACATGGTCGATCCGAAAATGCTGACCGAGCCGGTGCAGCCGCCCTATGCCGGCGACGACAAGGGCGTGGCCGCGCGGCTGATGGCGGAGGTCTGGGACCACCTGTGGCCGTGGAGCCGCAGCGGCTTCCAGCACCAGCGCGCACTGCAGGGCGCCGGGCTGGCGCTCGCGCTGGCCGCCAGCGTGGTCTGGGTGCTGGCGGCGATGGGCCGGCTGGAGGCCGGCGCCGTCATCGGCTGGTGGTTTGGCTGGAGCGTGTTCGAGGTGGTGGTGCGGCTGGGCGCCAAGCCTTACGTCAAGGAAGGGCCGTGGTGGGGCCGGCGCTACCGCGCGGCCTCGCTGATGGACATGCTCTGCTACGTCGGCTTCAAGAACCTGCTGATCGGCGCCGCGCTGTTCCTGGCGCTGAAGTCGCTCGGCCTGCTGGTGGTGTGAGTCCGTCATGCGCCACGCCGTCGCCCGCCTGCTGATCCTCGCCGCCTGCGCCGCACTCGCGCAGGGCGCCGCCGCGGCCACGCTGCGGGTGGCGCCCGGCGAATCCATCCAGGCGGTGCTGGATCGCGCCGAAGCCGGCGACGTGGTGGAGGTGGCGCGCGCCCGTTACGAGGAAAACCTGCGCATCGCCAAACCGCTGACGCTGCGCGGCATCGACCGCCCGACCATATCCGGCGGCGAGCGCGGCGACACCATCCGCGTCACCGCCACCGACGTGGTCATCGAGGGCCTGATCGTCGCCGATTCCGGTGGCAGCCTGCGAGAGCAGAACGCCGGCATCTACCTGCAGCCCGGCGCGCACCGCGCGGTGG
The DNA here is from genome assembly GCF_001682385.1 of Azoarcus olearius. Classification (NCBI taxonomy): domain Bacteria; kingdom Pseudomonadati; phylum Pseudomonadota; class Betaproteobacteria; order Rhodocyclales; family Zoogloeaceae; genus Azoarcus; species Azoarcus olearius. The sequence continues at coordinate 3,494,044 of NZ_CP016210.1, read as the reverse complement.
TGCGCCGCTGCGACCTCACCTACAACCTGTTTGGCCTGTGGGTGGAGCAGGCCGACGACGTGCTGATCGAAGGCAACGTCATCACCGGCAAGCGCGACTACCAATCGTCCCAGCGCGGCAACGGCGTGCAGCTCTACAACACCCGGCGCGCGAAGGTGATCGGCAACCAGGTCAGCTTCGTGCGCGACGCGCTCTATGTGGACGTCACCCACGACGCGGTCTTCCGCGGCAACAAGCTGCACCACAGCCGCTACGGCACCCACTACATGAACTCCTACCGCAATCTGTGGGAGGACAACGACGTGTGGATGAACCGCGGCGGGCTGGCGCTGATGGAGGTGCGCGACCAGGTCGTGCGCAACAACCGCGTCTGGGCCAATTCCGACCACGGCATCATGCTGCGCACCATCCAGGACGCGGTGGTGGAGAACAACATCGTCGCCGGCAACTCGCGCGGCTTCTTCATCTACGACGCCGAATACAACACCCTGCGCGGCAACCTGCTGGTGGACAACATCGTCGGCGTGCACCTGTGGGCCGGCTCCAAGAACAACCAGGTCGAGCGCAACGACTTCGTCGCCAACCGCGAGCAGGTGCGCTACGTCGGCGCCCGGGACGAATTGTGGGGGATCAAGGAAGGCAACCACTGGAGCAACTATCTTGGCTGGGACCGCAACGGCGATGGCGTGGGCGATGTGCGTTACGAAGCCAACGACCTGGTCGATCGCCTGAGCTGGAAGCACCCGCTGATGAAGCTGCTGCTCGCCAGCCCGGCGGTGCAGACCCTGCGTCTGGTCGGCCAGCAGTTTCCGCTGCTGCGCGCCCCCAGCGTGGTCGACCCCAAGCCGCGCATGCGGCCCGACAAGGACAACTGGAGAGACTGGCGTGGCAAGACCTTCCCTGGCGTACGCTGAGCCGTCCGCCACCGAGCCGCCCCGAGCCATGACGCAGACGGCAACGCAGGCCGCGGGCGATGCGGCCGACGCAGTAATCACCGCCCGGGGCGTGCGCCGCCACTACGGTCCGGTGCGCGCGGTCGACGGCGTCGATCTCGACATCCGCCGCGGCGAACTCTTCGGCCTCATCGGTCACAACGGCGCGGGCAAGAGCACGCTGTTCAAGATGATGCTGGGCCTGGTGCCGCCCACCGCCGGCGAAATCCGCATCGCCGGTGTTGCGGTCGGTGGGCCGGACTTCCGCGCGGTGCGCCGCAGCGTGGGCTACCTGCCGGAAAACGTGGTGCTGTACGACAACCTCACCGGGCTGGAGACGCTGCAGTTCTTCGCCCGCCTCAAGGGCGCGCCGACCGCCGACTGCGCGCCGGCGCTGGAGCGCGTCGGCCTCGCCCATGCGGCGCGGCGGCGGGTGCGCGAGTACTCCAAGGGCATGCGCCAGCGCCTCGGCTTCGCCCAGGCCCTGCTCGGCAAGCCGCAGATCCTCTTTCTCGACGAACCCACCACCGGGCTGGACCCGGAGGCGATCCGCGAGTTCTACGCCATCCTGCGCGGGCTGCGCGCCGAGGGCGTCACCATGGTGCTCACCTCCCACATCCTCGCGGAGATCCAGGAACGGGTGGACCGCCTCGCCATCATGGCCGCCGGCAAGGTGCAGGCGCTCGGCACCGTGCAGGGCCTGCGCGAGCAGATGGACCTGCCGCTGTGGTTCGAGGTGCAGGTGGACGAGGCCGATTTCGGCGCGGTGCGCGCCGCGCTCGGCCACCTGCCGGTGAGCGCCATCGAGGCGCGCGACGGCCACGTCGCGGTGCAGTGCCGGCGCGAATCGAAGATGGCGGTGCTCGAAGCGCTCGCCGTGCTCGACGGCAAGGTGCGCGACATCCATGTGCGCGAACCCTCGCTCGAAGACGTGTTCTTCGGCTTTTCGGACTGAGGCACGCATGGAAATCCGTCAGGTCGCAACCCTCGCCGGCAAGGAGTTCTGGGACCGCATCCGCAACCGCTGGGTGCTGGCGGTGGCGCTGGTGTTTACCGCCTTCGCGCTGGTCATCGCCTATTTCGGCGCGGCGCAGCAGGGCGCGGTCGGCTTCCGCTCGATCGAGGTCACCATCGCCAGCCTGGTCAGCCTGGTGATCTACCTGATCCCGCTGATCGCGCTGATGCTGGGCTTCGACGCCATCGTCGGCGAGCGCGAGCGCGGCTCGCTCGACCTGCTGCTGACCATGCCGATCAGCCGCTTCGAACTGATCCTGGGCAAGTACCTGGGCCTCGCCGGCGCGCTCGCGTTCTCCACCGTGGCGGGCTTCGGCCTCGTGGCGCTGGTGCTGGCGCGCCAGCTCGATGTCGCCGCGCTGTTCCACTACTTCGGCTTCATGGCCAGTTCGGTGCTGCTCGGCATGGCCTTCCTCAGCCTGGCGGTGATGCTGTCGGTGTTCGCCACCGACCGCACCCGCGCCTCCGGGCTGGCGATCGCGCTGTGGTTCTTCTTCGTGCTGGTGTTCGACCTGCTGCTGCTCGGCGCGCTGGTGCTCAGCGGCGACAGCTACGGCGGCGACCTCTATCCCTACCTGCTGCTCGCCAACCCGGCGGACGTATTCCGCATCCTCAACATCTTCAGCCTGGACGACGTGCGCACGCTGTACGGCCTGGCCACCGTGTTTCCGCCCGCGCTCGCCCAGCCTTGGCTGCTCGGCGCGGTCATGGCCGGCTGGATCGCCGCGCCGCTCGGCATCGCCGCCTGGCGCTTCCGCAAGTGAGAACGACCATGACACCCACGCCCCTACGCCGCCTGCTGCTCGCCACCTTCGCCGCCGGGATGCTCGCCGGCTGCGGCCCCTCCGCCGACAAGGCGCCGGCATCGCTGGTGGTGGAAATCGACCACAGCACCGCCTGCGCGCTCGACGGCATGCTGCTCGCCGACTATCCGGGCCCCAAGGCGCAGATCCATTACGACGGCCGCAGCGAGCCGGACTTCTTTTGCGACACGGTGGAGATGTTCTCGCTCTACCTCAAGCCGGAGCAGGTGCGCGGCGTGCGCGCGCTCTATGTGCAGGACATGGGCAAGGCGGACTGGACCACACCGCGCGGCCACTGGATCGACGCCAGGGCTGCCTGGTATGTGCATGGCTCCACGCGCAAGGGCTCGATGGGGCCGACCATCGCCAGCTTCGGCAGTGAAGCCGACGCGCAGAAGTTCGCCGCGGAGTACGGCGGCAAGCTCTATCGCTTCGAGGCGATCACGCCGGACATGGTGACGCTGGACGGCGGCGCGCTGCACGACCAGCGGATGTAGCCATGTGCCCGCACTGCCTGCCCGCGCCGCTGCGCCGCGCCCTGCTGCTCACGGTGGGCGTCGCCGTGCTGCTGGCCGGCGCCGCCTACGCCTGGAGCGCGCGTGACGCCACGGCGACGACGAACGCCGCGGCCGAACTGCCGCCGGACGTCTGCATCGTCCGCCCCGGCGCGCCTTTCCCCGGCGCGGTGCATGCCTACGATCCGGCTTCGGGCCGGCCGATGCTCGCCGCGCGGCCGGTGCCGGCCCACGCCCGCTGCGCGGTGTGCGGCATGTTTCCGGCGCGCCATCCGCAGTGGGCGGCGCAGCTCATCACCGACAGCGGCGACGCCTGGTTCTTCGATTCGCCGGTAGATCTGCTGCTGTTCCTCGCCGACAGCGCGCGCTACACCCGCGGCATCGCCATCGGCACGATCGCCGCGCGCTACGTCAGCGACCACGCCGGTGGCGGCTGGGTAGCGGCGGACGACGCCTGGTTCGTGCACGGCGCCGCGGTCAGCGGCCCGATGCGCGGGCCGGATCTCCCGGCTTTCGCCAGCCGCACCGCGGCGGAAGCACTGGCCGCGGCGCAGGGCGGCCGCGTGCTGCGCTTCGCCGAACTCGACGGCGCCCTCGTCGCCAGCCTGCGCCAGACCTATCCCGCGCACTGAGCCGGGCGCCGCGCTGCTAAGCTGCGCGCCTTTCCCCACCGGCAGGCCCGCGACATGGAGCAGCGCATCGTCGGCTATCACCTCGACGACGAAAACCACTGGGTGGCCGAACTCGAATGCGGCCACTTCCAGCACGTGCGTCACGACCCGCCGTGGCAGAACCGCCCCTGGGTGGCGACCCCTGCCGGGCGCGAGGCGATGCTCGGCCATCGCCTGGCCTGCAAGAAGTGCGATGCCGGGGCACCGCCGGATACGCTGGCAACCGCCTGCTAAGCTGGAAAGCCGGCGCCGCGCGATCGGCGCGTCATGGGAGGGCAGCCATGCTGACGATGGACACGCTCGATGCCTACGCGCACTTCGGTGGCGACATCGACGCCAAGGCGCGGATGCGCGGGGGCGGGGTGGTGGCGGTGAGCGATGAGGACTGGTATCTCATCGACGATCTGATCCAGCGCCTTGGGCTGGTGCAGGCAGGGCTGGCGTCGCCCGCCTTTGCGGCGAAGACCGAGCAGCACCTGCAGGCGGTGACGGCCGACGAGCCGACCCGCGACCGCCTGCGGCAGATGGCCGCGCGCGCCCGCGCAGGCGGCTGACGCCCCCCGCGCGGGGGAGCGCGCGGCGGCCGTCAGCCCGGCGGGCAGACAAAAGCGGCTTACTGCGACTTGGCCACCATGTGGTCCACCGCCGCCTTCACCTCGTCGTCGGTCAGCGTGGCCGCGCCGCCGCGCGCCGGCATCATGCCTTTCTGGCCGGTAAAGCCGTCCAGCGCGTGCTTGTACAGCGTGTCGGCGCCCTGCGCGATGCGCGGGCCCCAGTCGGCCTTGTCGCCGGGCTTGGGCGCGCCCGCCACACCGGCGGCGTGGCACATCGCGCACACCTTCTTGTAGACGCCTTCGCCCGCGGTGTTCTGGGCGACGGGGGCCGGCGCGGGCGCGGGGGCGGCAACCGGGGCGCTGGGCGCGGCGGGGGCGCTCTCCTGCTTGCTGCAGGCGCCGAGCAGGCCGGCGAGAAGGGCGGCGGCGATGAGGCTGTGTTTCATGACGGACTCCAGGGGTTCTGTGGCGGGGATCGCGCCGGCCATTGAAGGCGCGGTCGGCGTCGAGTGGAGCCCATGCTACGAAGCCGCGTGCGAAAAGTGCTTGATTCGAGTCAAAATCCGCAATCCGTCCCGCGCGAGCGCGCGGACGGGGCTTGACCGGTGTCATATCCACCCCGCGCGGGGCGTGTTCGAATCCGCGCGCAGGCTTTTCCGGTCCTGCACCCGGGCGCAAGGGCGCGCCCACCCCGATGGCTGCAACGGCGCGGCCGGCGTTCCTTCCGTTTCCATGCTCGCCAGGCTCATCGTTGAAGACACCCGCCTCCTTGCTCGCCTTCCTTTCCGGCTTTCTGCCCGACCAGCAGCGCGTCAATGGCGTCGAGCGCCTGCGCGCCGGTTTCGGCGCACTGCTCGGCATCCTCGCCACCGCGCTGCTCGGGCGCCTGTTCGTCGATGCCGACGCGGCCCTGCCGTGGATCATCGCGCCGATGGGTGCGTCCGCGGTGCTGCTGTTCGCGGTGCCGGCCAGCCCGCTCGCGCAGCCGTGGGCCATGCTGGGCGGCAACCTGGTCGCCGCTGCCGTCGGTGTCAGCTGCGCACACGGCTTTCCGGCCCCGGCGGTGGCCGCCGCCGCGGCGGTGTCGGTGGCGATCGGGCTGATGTTCGTGCTGCGCTGCATCCACCCGCCGGCCGGCGCGGTGGCGCTGACCGCGGTGGTCGGCGGCCCGGCGATCCACGACATGGGTTACGGCTTCATCGTCTATCCGGTGCTGCTGAATTCGCTCTGCCTGCTGCTGCTGGCGATGCTGTACAACCGCGCCACCGGCCGCGAATACCCGCAGCGCAAGGCGGTGATCGCCGCCACCGCGCCGGCGCCGGCGGCGCCCGCGCCACGGCAGGGCGTGTCGGAACAGGACCTGGACGCGGTGCTGGACGAATACAACCAGGTGCTCGACATCAGCCGCGAGGACCTGCGCGACCTCTTCATGCGCGCCGAGGCGCACGCCTACCGCCGCCGCTTCGGCACCGTGCGCTGCCACGAAGTGATGACGCGCGAGGTGGTGGCGGTGGAATACGGAACGCTGCTGGAGGACGCCTGGGCGCTGATGCGCGCCCACCACGTCAAGGCGCTGCCGGTGGTGAACCGCGCGCGCCGGGTGATCGGCATCCTCACCCTGGCCGACTTCATGCGCCAGGCCGACCTCACGGTGTACCGCGGCTTCGACGACCGCCTGCGCGACTTCATCCGCAGGAGCGGCCGCAGCCACGCCGACAAGGCCGAGGTGGCGGGGCAGATCATGAGCGCGCCGGCGCAGACCGCCAACGAGAACACCCCGGTGGTGGAACTCATCGCGCTGCTCGGCGGTGCCGGCCACAGCCACGTGCCCATCGTGGATGACGACGGCCGCCTCACCGGCATCGTTGCGCCGCGCGACCTGATCGCCGAGTTCTACCAGGGCCGGCTCGCGGCCGCGGCCTGAATCAGCCGATGCGCCCGCCGCCCGCCGCGCGCGGCGCGAAGGCGAGCACACGGGTGCTGCCGTCCGGGCGCTGCAGCAGGTCGGCCAGGGTGTAGCCGTCGAGCACGCGGAACATCGCCCCCAGCGCCTCGCCCAGCACCGCCTGCAGCTGGCAGGCGCCCTCCATGTAGCAGTGCGGTTCGTCGCCGAAGCACTCCACCAGCGCGAAGTCGGTCTCGGTCTGGCGCAGCACCTCGCCCAGCACGATCTCGCGCGGCGCGCGCGCCAGCCGCATGCCGCCGCCCTTGCCGCGCAGCGTATCCACGTAGCCGCTGCGGCCGAGCTGGTGCACCACCTTGGTCAGGTGGCTTTCGGAGATGTCGTGCGCACGCGCGATCTCGGCCACGGTGCTGAGCCGGTCGGCCTGCTCGCCGAGGTACATCAACACCCGCAGGCAGTAGTCGGAAAAGGTACTGAGGCGCATGGCTGTTAAAGCTGCATGGAAGATGTTGATTATGGTCCCGGGCGCTGGTAGTCTCAAAGCTGCATAGGAAATGCAGCTTATGCGCGCTGGCAACGCCGCCGGCAACGGTCCGTCTTTCCTTACCGTGCCATGCGGCGCCTCTCCATGTCCGAGCCCACCAAAAGCCAGCGCGTCATCAACATCCAACCCCTGTTTGCTTCAGAACCCAAGGTCTATCCGCGTTCGATCAGTGGCGTGTTCCAGCGCTGGCGCTGGGTCTTCGCCTGGCTGACGCAAATCGTCTTCTACGGCCTGTGCTGGCTGCCCTGGAACGGCCGCCAGGCGGTGCTGTTCGACCTCGACGCGCGCCGCTTCTACGTCTTCGACTTCGTGCTGTGGCCGCAGGACACCATCTACCTCGCGGTGCTGCTGGTGATTTCGGCGCTGGCGCTGTTCCTGTTCACCACGGTGGCGGGGCGCGTGTGGTGCGGCTACACCTGTCCGCAGACGGTCTATACCGAACTCTTCCTGTGGATAGAGAAGACCATCGAGGGCGACCGCGCGAAGCGCATGAAGCTGGATGCCGCGGCGTGGACGCCGCGCAAGGTCGGGCTGAAGACCGCCAAGCACGCGGTCTGGCTGCTGGTGGCGCTGTGGACCGGCTTCACCTTCGTCGGCTATTTCACGCCGATCCGCGAACTCGCGGCCGAGGCGATGACGCTGTCGCTGTCCGGCTGGGAAACCTTCTGGGTGCTGTTCTACGGCGCCGCCACCTATGGCAACGCCGGCTTCATGCGCGAGCAGATGTGCAAGTACATCTGCCCCTACGCCCAGTTCCAGTTCGTGATGTTCGACCCCGACACCCTGATCGTGGCCTACGACGAGGAACGCGGCGAGCCGCGCGGCGGGCGTTCGAAGAAGGTGGATGCGCGCGAAAAAGGGCTGGGCGACTGCATCGACTGCAGCATGTGCGTGCAGGTCTGCCCCACCGGCATCGACATCCGCAACGGCTTGCAACTGGAGTGCATCGGCTGCGCCGCCTGCATCGACGCCTGCGATCAGGTGATGGACAAGATGAACTACCCGCGCGGGCTGATCCGCTACTCCACCGAGAACGCGGTGAAGCAGCACAGCACGCGCGCCACCATCCTGCGTCGTGCCGTGCGGCCGCGGGTGCTGGTCTATAGCGCGGTGTTCGTGGCGCTGCTCGGCGGCACCGTGTGGTCGCTTGCCACCCGCATGCCGCTCAAGCTCGACATCCAGCGCGACCGCGCCACGCTGGCGAGCGAGGCGGCCGACGGCTCCATTGAAAATACTTTCCGTCTGCAACTCATCAACGCGAGCGAGCAGCCGCGCACCTATGCTGTAACCGTGGACGGGCTGGAAGGCATCCACCTCGCGGAGCGCATGGAGGTGCAGGTCGCGCCGGCGTCCACCGCCGCCGCCACCGCGCAGGTGCGGGTGGAGGCGGGCGCGGCGGCGCCGGGTGCGCACCCGATCCGCTTCACCGTGACGGACACCGCCAACGCCGGCGTCCGCGTCAGCGAAACCGCCAGGTTCTGGATGCCCTAGCCGCGGCGAGCAACGCAGCAAGGAGGACGGCCCGATGAATCAGCGCCTTTCGGTGCAGAAGGACAAGCTCAACGTGGTGCTGTTCGAAGGCATCCACGCCTCCGCGGTGGAAGCCTTCCGCGCCGACGGCTACGGCAGCGTCACCGCCGTCGCCAAGGCGCTGGCGGGTGAGGAGCTGGCGCAGGCGCTGGCCCACGCCCACTTCGTCGGCATCCGCTCGCGCACCCGCCTCACCGCCGAGGTGCTGGCGCAGGCGCCCAAGCTGGTCGCCGTCGGCTGCTTCTGCATCGGCACCAACCAGGTGGACCTGGGCGCCGCCGCGGCGCGCGGCGTGCCGGTGTTCAACGCGCCTTTCTCCAACACCCGCAGCGTGGCCGAGCTGGTGATCGCCGAAACCATCATGCTGATGCGCGGCATCCCGGCGCGCAACGCGCTGCAGCACCGCGGCGGCTGGATGAAGAGCGCCGCCAACGCCTGGGAGGTGCGCGGCAAGACGCTGGGTATCGTCGGCTACGGTCATATCGGCACCCAGGTGGGCGTGCTCGCCGAACAGCTCGGCATGAGCGTGGTGTTCCACGACATCGAGACCCGGCTGCCGCTCGGCAACGCCCGCCAGCTCGGCTCGCTCGACGCGCTGCTGGCGGTGGCCGACGTGGTGAGCCTGCACGTGCCGGAAACCCCGGCGACGATGAACATGATCGCCGCGCCGCAGCTGGCCGCGATGAAGGCCGGCAGCTTCCTCATCAACGCCTCGCGCGGCACCGTGGTGGACATCGACGCGCTCGCCCAGGCGCTGGAGACGGGCCACCTGCTCGGCGCCGCGATCGACGTCTTCCCGGTGGAGCCGGAAGGCAACGACGACCCCTTCGTGTCGCCGCTCACCCGCTTCGACAACGTCATCCTGACGCCCCACATCGGCGGCTCCACCGCCGAAGCGCAGGCCAACATCGGCCGCGAGGTCGCCGCCAAGCTGATCCGCTACAGCAACAACGGCTCCACCGTCACCGCGGTGAATTTCCCCGAGGTGTCGCTGCCCGAGCACGCCGGCAAGTGCCGCGTGCTGCACATCCACCGCAACGTGCCCGGCATGCTCGCGCGCATCAACGAGCGCTTCTCGCGGGCCGGCATCAACATCGCCGGCCAGTACCTGCAGACCACGCCGGACCTCGGCTACGTGGTGATCGACGTGGATGCCGCCGCCAGCCAGGTGGCCTTCGACGAGCTGTGCTCGATCGAAGGCACCATCCGCTGCCGGGTGCTGTACTAGCGGCGGGCATCGCTCCCGCCGCGCCCTCAGTCCAGGCTGGCGCGCAGGCGGGCCAGGTCCGGAATGCGGATCGTGCGCCCGGCGACCTCGATCAGCCCGGCCTCGATCAGGTCGTGCAGGATGCGCGAGAAGTGTTCCTGGGTGAGGTTGAGGCGCGACGCGATCGTCGCCTTGCTGGTGCGCAGCCGTATCGCTACGCGGCTGCCGGCGGGGTTGTCGTCGTCGACCTCGCGCAGCAGGTAGCCCACGATGCGGTCGCGCCCGGAGCGCAGCGAATAGTTCTCGACGTCGGCGATCAGGTGGTGCAGCCGGCGCGACAGGCCGGCAATCAGCTTGCGGCAGAACACCGGGTCGCGCTCCATCTCGTCGAACACCACCTGCTTGGCGATATGCAGCAGCGTGCTGTCGGCCAGCGCCTGCGCCATCACCACGTAGGGCGTGTCCATGAACATCACCGCCTCGCCGAAGGTCTGGCCGGGGTGCAGGATCTCCACCACCTTCTCGTTGCCGGCCGCCGAGACGAAGGCGAGCTTGATCTGGCCGGTGAGGATCAGGTGGAAGCCGCTGCAGGCGTCGCCGCGGTGGAACAGGATCTCGCCGCGCGCGGCCTTGATCTCGCGCACGCCGCGCGCAAACCGCGCGATCTCGCCTTGGGCGAGGCCGTCGAACAGCGGCGCGGTGGCGAGCAGCTGGCAGATGCGCTCGGTGGGGATGTCGAGCGTGCGCGCGGCGGCGGGCAGGGGCGTGGCGGCGTCCGCGGGCGACAGGCAGGGAGGGCACTCGTGGCGCATCGTCACCTCGTGAGCTGGGCGTAGAACATCGGCAGCCGGGCGGGCAGTTCCTCCGGCTTGCGGATCACCGCGTAGCCGGCCGGGCCGAACAGATGGGGCAGGTAGTCGGCGCCTTCGCGGTCGATGGTGACGCAGAAGGGCAGTACGCCGCGGCGGCGCGCTTCCGCCACCGCCATGCGGGTGTCCTCGATGCCGTAGCGGCCGTCGTACAGATCGAGGTCGTTGGGCTTGCCGTCGGACAGGATCAGCAGCACCCGGCGCTGCACCGGCTGCGGTTCGAGCAGCGCGGTGGCGTGGCGGATGGCGGCGCCCAGCCGGGTGTAGTAACCGGGCTTGATCGCCATCACCCGGCCGCGGATGCGGTCGTCGAAGCGCTCGTCGAAGTCCTTCAGGCGGTGGAAGCGCACCTGGCTGCGCTTCACCGACGAGAAGCCGCACAGCGCGAAGCGGTCGCCGGTGGCGGCCAGCGCCTCGCCGAACAGCAGCAGGCTGTCGCGGATCACGTCGATCACGCGCGCCTCGCTCGACACCCAGCTGTCGGTCGACAGCGACAGGTCGGCCAGCGCCAGGCAGGCGAGGTCGCGCTCGCGCCGCTCCAGCGACAGCCACAGCTGATCCGAAGGATGGCGGCCGCAGGCGCGGTCGGTGGCGGCGCGCACCGCGGCGTCCACATCGAGTTCGCTGCCGTCGGCCTGCGCCTTGATCCAGCGCCGCGCCGGCTGCAGCGCGGCAAACTGCTGCTGCAGCCGGCGCGCCCCGCGACGCAAGCGCGGCGGCAGCGGCGCCGGCGCGGCGCGCGGATCGGCCGGGTTGGCGGCGAGTTCGAGCAGGCGCACGTGGTCCTCGCGCAGCAGGTTCTTGCGGTAGTCCCATTCCGGCAGCGCGATGCCGTCGCCCAGCACCACGTCGTCCTCGGCCGCGGAGGGCAGGTCGAGGTCGAAGCGCACCTTGGAGGCGACGCGCTCGCCATCGCGCGCGAGCGACAGGTGATCGAGCCCGGCCGCGGCAGAGGCGGCGTCGGGGTCGGGATCGTCGTCGGTGCTGCGGTCGAGCTTGATGAACTCCGCCACCGACAACAGGCTTTCCGCGCGGAACAGCATCAGCAGGCCGTGCTTCTGCTGCGGGGTGTCGACGCGCTCGGCGCGATGGGCGCGGCGTTCTTCGTCGTTGTTGGCGGTGGCTGAGGCGGCGTGGTCGGTGTGCTGGCGGGTGGGAGCCGGGCTGTCGGCGCTGGCGGCCGGGGGCGGCGCCAGCCACAGCAGCACCGGGCAGGCGGCCAGGGTGCCGGGCGGCACGTCGGGCAGGAGGTCGATGCTGCCGGGCTGGATCAGGGCGCGTCGCAGCGCGCGCTCACGCTCGGCCTCGGCAGGCGGAAGCCTGGCCGGGTCGGGGCGGAGTGCGAGGGTGGCGACGAGGAGGCGCCGGTAACTGGCGGCGAGGCCGGGCCAGCGGGTGAGCAGGTGGAGGGTGGCGAGTTGGTTGAGGTGGAGTTCGGGGTTGAGTTGGGACAGGGACGGAGTTCGATCTGCTGCGGACGGCTCTCCACCGATGGGGGCGCGATTACGCTCGATTACCGCGCGGTCTTGCCCCCTCCCCTTCAAGGGGAGGGGTGGGGTGGGGATGGGGTTAAGCGACAGTGCAAGCTCCAACCCCATCCCCCTCCTCACCTCCCCCTTGAAGGGGGAGGGACAGTACCGCGCGGCTCTATCGTTGTGGGGCTTCGGGGCTTCTCCGGTATCCGGAGCGCCTGCGCGGCGCTTCCCCACCTCCACCCAAGCCCCCGCCAGCGCCCCCAGCCACACATACAAATCCCGATTCAGCCCCGCATCCGCGAACACCTCGATCTTCGGTGGCAGCCGCAGCGTGTTCTCGTCCAGCCGCGCGCGCGCGATCTTCTCGCCGCTGCCGGCGACGCGCGCCAGCCAGCTCCGTCGCGCGCCATGCTCGTCCTCGGTTGCCGCGGCCACCCGCAGGCCGCCGTCGCCGCCGAGCGCGCGGAACACCACGCCGACGCGCCGTTCGACCGCCTTCAGCGTCACTGCCGCTTCCGGATGGCTGCCGCCGGCGGCGCGGGTGACGAGGCGGTGCCAGAGCTTGCCGACCGCTTCTTCCATGGCCTAGCGCTCCCGCCTGGCGCGGAAGCCGGCTTCGTTCTGGCGCGCGGCTTCGCCGCTCACCCACTGCAGCAGCGGACCCTGCGGGTTGTCGGCCTGGGTCTGGCCGCAGGCGTCGATGCATTGCGCGCACTGGGTGCAGGTGAACATGTGGCGCTTGATGTTGCGCGGGGTCAGCCGCATCGGGCACACCGCGTCGCAGGCCGACTGCTTTTCCGGCAGGCAGCTCGCGCAGTCGGCGGCGCGCACGCGGGCGAAGCCGACCACCATCGCCTTACGGTTGCCCATCCACGCCAGGCTCTGGAACAGGCCGACCGCGCAGGCGTAGCGGCAGAACAGGTGGCGGGCGAAGAGGAATTCCAGCGACAGCACGGTGGTTGCCGCGGCGAGGAAGATGCCCGGGTTGCGGCCGAGTTGGCCGTGCAGCAGCGCCGGATAGACCTCGGCCGGCGGCAGCAGGTAGGTGAGGAAGACCACCGCCCAGGTGAAGGCGAAGCCGATCGCGGCCGGCATCACCACCAGCCACCAGCGCGCGTCGATGCGGCGCTGGGTGCCGTCCGGCAGCCAGGGCGTCACCGCCTTGCGTTCCCACACGCTGTGCTTGCCGCTGGCGCGCAGCATCAGCGCATTGATGGTTTCCACCACCGAGAAGTGCGGGCACAGCCAGCCGCAGTACAGCCGGCCCCATTTCCACGCCACCCACAGGAAGACCGCGGCGCCGCCGAACAGCGGCAGGAAGAGGCGCAGCAGCACGTTGGCCGCGGCCTGCCCGGCGCCGATGTGCCCGACGAGAAAGTCGTCCAGCCCCAGCCGCCATTCGAAACCGAGCAGCCAGGCATGGCCGGCGGCGAGGTCGTAGCGGAACAGGTCGAACACCGGCGCCAGCACGAAGAGCAGGAAGAAGCCGGCCTGGAAGGCGAGGCGGCGGCGCTGCAGTCCGCGCGGCTTCCCGGCGTCGCCATTGGCGATCGGGATCACCCGGCGCGGCGGCGTAAGGGTGGGGGAGGTGGGGTCAGTCATCGCAAGGGCCGCAACGGCCGATCGCTGGCAGCAGGCAGTCCGCGCGGCGGGCAGTGGGGCCGGCAATGGTGTGGGTGGGGGAGGCGGCGCATCGTGGGCGATCCGGCGGGCGGCGCGGGTCAGCGGCCGAAGCTCGCGGCGACCACGTCCATCAGCGCGGCGGCCACCTCGATATCGTCGGTCAGGCTTTCGACGATGGCGACGCGGCAGGCCTCCACCGGGTCCATGCCGTCCTTTACCAGCAGCGCGGCATACACCAGCAGCCGGGTGCTGGCGGCCTCTTCCAGGTCGCGGTCCTTCAGTGCGCGCAGCGCGCCGGCGATGCTAACCAAGCGGCGGGCCAGGTCGGGGGCGCAGCCGGTCTCGGCGAGCAGCACCGCCTCTTCGCGCTCCGGCGTCGGAAAGTCGAAGCGCAGGCTGACGAAGCGCTGGCGGGTGGAGGGCTTCATGCCCTTCATCAGGTTCTGGTAGCCGGGGTTGTAGGACACCACCAGCATGAAGCCGGGCGGCGCCTGCAGCAGCTCGCCGGTGCGGTCGATCGGCAGCAGGCGGCGGTCGTCCGCCAGGGGGTGCAGCACCACCGTGGTGTCCTTGCGCGCCTCCACCACCTCGTCGAGGTAGCAGATGCCGCCCTCGCGCACCGCGCGCGTCAGCGGGCCATCGCACCACACGGTGCCGCCCTCGACGATCAGGTGGCGGCCGACCAGGTCGGCGGCGGTGAGGTCGTCGTGGCAGGCCACGGTGTAGAGCGGCAGCCCGAGGCGCGCCGCCATGTGGGCGACGAAGCGCGTCTTGCCGCAGCCCGTGGGGCCCTTGATCAGCAGCGGCAGGCGGTTCTTCCAGGCGTGCTCGAACACCGCCACTTCGTTGCCGGCGGGCTGGTAATGGGGCAGGGCGGAGTCGGGGAGATCGTTCTTCATGGCCCCGAGTCTAGGAAGCGCGGCGCGGCGGAGCCTTGATTCGGGACAAGTCGCGCCGGTCGGTGCGTGTTGATGCCCGGCCCAAGGGGCGCCCCGGACGGGGAGGCCGACGCAAGGGCGCAGCGCCCTCGCTGGAGGGACGGGCTTCAGGGCGCGGGCGGCGCTGCCGGCGGCTCGGCTTCGGGGACGTCGAGGCCCCAGTCGCCGTACAGATACCAGTCGTCGCCGAGCAGTTCGGCGGGATGCTGGGTGCGGCCGGAGCCGTTGCCGCAGGCCAGCGAATCCGCTGCGCAGTACTTGTCGCAGCCCCAGCAGATGCGCTCCGGGTGGGCGGGGTGGAGCGGAAATTTCCTCGCCATGGTCGTGGCCTCTGAACGAAAAAGGGGCGGCCGTCGCCGCCCCTTCCGGTGTTGGCGATGGCCGTTCGGGATCAGGCCGCGACCGCCTTCTTGTCGCCCTTCACGAAGAAGCTCGCGAGGTAGATCAGCAAGCCGATCAGGAAGATCACGCCGGAGGCTTCACGCATCCAGTAGAACAGCGAGATCTGGTCCTGCGTCGCCATGAAGGACAGCGGCGTGTCGGAAACGCGCTGCAGCCACACCTGCAGGATGCCGGCGGCGGTGAGGAACAGCGTGATGAACACCATCGCGATCGTCATCAGCCAGAACGCCCACATCTCCATCACCTGCGCCTTGTTGGAGTTGGCGGCGCGGCCGCGCAGGATGGGCATCGCATAGCTGATGATGCACAGCACCACCATCACGTAGGCGCCGTAGAAGGCCATGTGGCCGTGCGCGGCGGTGATCTGGCTGCCGTGGGTGTAGAAGTTCACCGGCGCGAGCGTGTGCAGGAAGCCCCACACCCCGGCGCCGAGGAAGGCCATCACCCCGGTGCCCAGCGCCCACAGCGTGGCCGCACGGTTGGGATGTTCGCGGCGGCGGCGGTTGACCATGTTGAAGGCGAACACCGTCATCGCGAAGAAGGGAATCGGCTCCAGCGCGGAGAAAATCGAACCCCACCACTGCCAGTATTCCGGCGCGCCGATCCAGTAGTAGTGGTGGCCGGTGCCGATGATGCCGGTGACCAGCGTCAGCGTGATGATGACGTACAGCCACTTCTCGATGACCTCACGGTCCACCCCGGTGACCTTGATCAGCACGAAGGCCAGCAGCGCGCCGAGGATCAGTTCCCACACGCCTTCCACCCACAGGTGCACCACCCACCACCAGTAGAACTTGTCGCGCACCAGGTTGTGCGGATTGACGAAGGAGAACAGGAAGAAGATCGCCAGCCCCCACAGCCCGAGCAGCAGCACCATGCTGATTGCCGTCTTGCGCCCGCGCAGCATGGTCATGGTGATGTTGAACAGGAAGGCGAGCGCCACCACCACGATGCCGATCTTGGTGATCAGCGGCTGCTCCAGGAACTCGCGGCCCATGGTCGCCAGGATGTCGTTGCCGGTCATCTCGGCGAGCCTGGCGTAGGGCACGAACAGGTAGCCGAGGATGGTGAGCGCGCCGGCGGCGAGGAAGACCCAGAACAGCACCAGCGCCAGCCTGGGGCTCCACAGCTCGGTTTCGGATTCCTCCGGCACCATGTAGTAGGCCGCGCCCATGAAGCCGAACAGCAGCCAGACGATCAGCAGGTTGGTGTGCACCATGCGGGCGACGTTGAAGGGCAGCGCGGGGAAGAGGAAATCCCCCACCACGTACTGCAGGCCCATGATCAGGCCGAACAGGATCTGCCCGACGAAGAGGCCGATGGCCGCCACGAAGTAGGGCTTGGCGACCGCTTGTGATGTGTATTGCATTGAGTGTTCTCCTTGCGGACGCGGGCGGTCAGCCTTCGATGTTGGGCGGCCACTTGGCCGAGTTGATCTCGGAGGCGTACTTCAGGAAGGCGACGAGGTCGTCCAGCTCCTGCTCGGTGAGGTTGAACTGCGGCATCTGGCGGCGACCCGGCGTGCCGGTGGGCTGGGCCTTGATCCACGCCTTGATGAAGTCCGGCCCGCGGCGCACATAGACGTTGCCGAGTTCGGGCGCGAAATAGGCGCCTTCGCCCAGCAGCGTGTGGCAGCCGATGCAGTTGCGCGTCTCCCAGATCTTCTTGCCGGCGATCACCGCGGGGGTCAGGTTCTCGCGGTTGTCGCGCTTGGGCAGTTCCTTTTCGGTATGGAAGGTGAGCGCAAGGAACAGCAGGAAGAAGAACATCGATCCGCCGTAGAAAATGTTGCGCGCCATCGACTTGGTCATGATGCCGCTCATGTCGTTATCCTCATTTCGGGTCTCTGGTGTGGGTGGGGGGAAGGCCGGTAGTGGGGCGGATTCTCGTTTCCGCGCCTGCGCGCCCACCATGATCTGAATCAAGAACCGCCAGGCGCCGCGAGGCCCGGAATCCGGCGGTTTTTGCGACTTGACCCGGGTCAAGGAGCCGCTGCGCTGCAGCGCAAACAATCGGCTCCATTCCCCGATGGAGTCACCCCCGATGGACCGCCTGACCCGACTGATGCATCAGCACCACGGCCACTGCGACGAGGTTTTTGCCGCGGCCGAAACCGCCGCCCGCGTGGGCGACTGGGCCGCCTGCGCCACCGCGCTGCAGCGCTTCCGCGCCGACCTGCTGGAGCATCTGGACGTGGAGGAGGCGCGCATCTTCCCGGCCTTCGAGGCCCACACCGGCAACACCACCGGGCCCACCCGCGTGATGCGCGGCGAGCACGAGCAGATGCGCGAGATCGTGGGCTGGCTGGGGGAGGCGCTGGAGGCGCGCGATGCCGAGGCCTTCCTGGATGCGGTGGAAACCTTGCTGATCCTGATGCAGCAGCACAACATGAAGGAAGAGAACATCCTCTATCCGATGTGCGATCGCGTACTGGGCGCGGACGCGGCCGCCTTCGACGCGCTGCTCGACAGCGTGGAGACCGCGCTCTCCGAGGTGAGCCATGGCTGATACCCCTGTTTCGCGCATCATCGACGCCCGCGAGCTGGCGCCGCCCGAGCCGATGGAACTGACGCTGGAAGCGCTCGACACCCTGCCGCGCGGCGAGGAGTTGCAGCTGTGGCTGCTGCGCGAGCCTTTCCCGCTCTACAACATCCTGAAGAACAACGGCTTCGCCCACCGCGTCGAGTATTGCGACGACGGCCGCTTCATCGTGCATATCCGGCACGCGGGCGCCTGAGGCGCGGCGGATGGCGGCGGAACTCTCGTTCGAACAGGCGCCGCCGCTGTCGGTGCCGCTGCGCTTCTTCTTCACCGCGCCGCTGTTCGCGCTGGCGGCGGGCCTGCTGCTGGTGCTGCGCGGGGATGCCGTGTTCGCCAGCCGGTGGACGCCCGAAGCGCTGGCGCTCACCCACCTGCTCACTGTCGGCATGATGTTGCAGGTGATGGTGGGCGCGCTGTTCCAGGTGCTGCCGGTGGCCGCCGGCGCCAACCTGTGGCGGCCGCGCGTGCTCGCCGCGCTGGTGCATCCGGCGCTGACGCTGGGCGGCATTGCGCTTGCCGCCGGCTTTCTGGGCGCGGGTGCGCTCGCCTTCCATGCCGCAATCGCGCTGCTCGGCACCGCGCTGGTGGCCGTGTTTGCCTGCGCCTCGGCCGGCTTGTGGCACACCCCGGCGCTGGGCCCCACGGTGTGGGGGCTGCGGGCCGCGGTGGTGGCGCTGGCGGTGGCGGCGGCGCTCGGCTTTGCGCTGGCGCTGGCGCGTAACGGCGTGCTCGAACCCGCCTGGCTGGCGCTGTCGGCGCTGCATCAGGGCTGGGCGCTGGGTGGCTGGGCGGGCTTGCTGCTGGCCGCGGTGGCGTGGCTGGTGGTGCCGATGTTCCTGCTGACGCCGTCTTATCCCGCGTGGTTTGCGCGCGCGTTGTCGATCGGCGTGGCGGTGCTGATGGTGGCAGGCTCGGCCCTGTGGCTGTCCGGCTGGCAGTCCGCCGAGGCCGCGCTGGCGATCGGCCTTGCGCTCGCCGCCGCGGCCTTCGCCGCCGCCACGCTGGCGCTGCAGCGTCGCCGCCGGCGCAAGGTGGCCGATGCCTGCCTGCGCTTCTGGCAACTGGCGATGGCATCGCTCGCGGCGCTGGCGCCGCTGCTGGCGTGGGATGTGGCCGCCGGCGACCCCACCGGCGGCGCGCTGCCGGTGCTGGTGGGCGTGCTCGCGCTGGCGGGCGGCTTTCTGTCGGTAATGCTGGGCATGCTCTACAAGATCGTGCCCTTCATCCTGTGGCTGCACCTGCGTCGCCGCATCAGCCGCCCGCCGGCCATGACCAGGCTGGTGACCGAAGGCCGCCAGCTGCTGCATTTCCGCCTCCACCTGGCCGGCGTCGCGGCGCTGCTGGTGGCGGTGTGGCTGCCGCTCGCGGCAATTGCCGCCGGCGTGCTGCTGGCACTGTCGGGCGGGCTGCTCGCCGCCAACCTGGGCGGCGCGCTGAAGGTGTATCTGGCCGCCGGGGCGGGTGCCGAACCGGCCCGCCAGCCCGGCTGAACCCGCGCGCGGCGCGGATCAGCCTTCGTGCGCGCGCAGGCGGCGGATGTCGTGCAGCGTGATGCGCTTGCCCGCCACGGTGATCAGCCGCGCCTCGGCAAGGTCGTGAAAGATGCGCGACAGGGTTTCGGGCGTGAGGTTGAGGCGCGAGGCGATCACCTGCTTGCTGGTCGGCAGGTCGATGCGGCATTCCCCGGCGTCGAGGTCTTCCGGCGTCTGCTGCAGCAGGTAGCCGATGACGCGCTGCATGCTGGAGCGCAGCGTGTAGGTCTCCACGTCGCGCACCAGGCTGTGCAGCCGGATCGACAGCCCCGCCAGCAGCTTGCGCGCAAAGCGCGGGTTGTCGTCGAGCTGGCCGAGCAGCACCTCCTGGCCGATCGCCAGCAGCGTGCTGTCCATCAGCGCCTCGGCGAACACCGGGTAGGGCCGCTCCATGAACATCACCGCCTCGCCAAAGCTCTGCCCGGCACCGATCACCTCGACCACCTTCTCGTTGCCGGCGGCCGAAGAAAACGCCAGCTTGATCTGGCCGCGCAGCACGCAGAAGAAGCCGCGCGGCGTGTCGCCGCGCTGGAACAGCATCTCGCCGCGCGCCACGCTGCGCTCGCGGCTGTGGCGGGCGATGCTTGCGATATCCTCGTCGGCGAGTTCGGAAAACAGCGGCACCTGGCGCAGCTGCGCAATCAGGGCGGGGGAAGGTTGGGGAAGGTCTCCGGCCATCGGGGCAAGCCTGTTGTGGGTATGTCTGGATTCTAGCCCATCGCCCCTGGCACCCGCCCGCGGCACCGCCGCATCCCCCCGGAGAACGATCGAATGTACATGGCAATCAAGCACATCCACCTCCTCTGCGTCGCCCTGAGCGGCCTCGGGTTCTTGCTGCGCGGGCTATGGGTACTCGCCCGCGGCGGCCTGCCGCGCTGGCTGCCCGTCCGGGTGCTGCCGCACGTGGTGGACACCCTGCTGCTGGCCAGCGCAATCGCGCTGGCGGTGATGAGCAGCCAGTACCCGCCGCACTCCACCTGGATAACGGCAAAGATCGTCGGGCTGCTGGCGTACATCGGGCTGGGCACGGTGGCGCTGAAGCGCGGGCGCACGCAGGGCGTGAGGGCGGTGGCGTTTGTGGGCGCGCTGGCGGTGTTTGCGTGGATCGTGTCGGTGGCGCTGACGCGGAATCCGGCGGGGTATCTGGCGGGGGTGGCGGGGTAGGACACGCGGTTCTATTCCCTCCCCTTCAAGGGGGCGTAGGCGGGGTGTCGCAGAGCACTGCTCTGCGCCGCCGGAGCGGCGAAGCGAAGCGGAGACTCCGGGGGCGGCCGATTTGCTCCCTCCCCTTCAAGGGGAGGGTAGGGGTGGGGATGGGGTTGAATTCAGCGCTCACTACGCCCGACTCCTCCCTTACCAGTGGCCGGTCCGGGAGAGGCGCCATAGTCCGCCCGGCGCTGACCCCATCCCCACCCTAACCCTCCCCTTGAAGGGGAGGGGACAAAACCTACGTCCCCCCAACGCCTTGAAGGGTGGGAACAAACCTCACTCCCCCGCCCGTCTCCCCCGAAACCCGCTCGGCGATTCCCCCGTCCACTCCCGGAACGCCCGCGCAAAGCTCTTCTCATTGCGAAACCCCACCGCCAGCGCGATCTGCTTCACCGGGCGGTTGCTGCGGTTGAGCAGTTCGATGGCGCGTTCGCGGCGCGCTTCGTCCTTCAACTGCTGTAGCGCCGCGCCCTCTTCCTGCAGTTGCCGGTGCAGGGTGCGGGCGGACAGGTGCAGGTGCGCGGCGACGCTGTCGGCGGTGAGCGATTCGCCGCCGCCGTCGCGGGTGAGCGTGCGCAGCAGCTCGCGCACCCGCTGCACCAGCAGGCGGTCGCGGCGGTACTGCAGCACGGTGAGCGGCAGCGCGCGTTGCAGCATGGTGCGCAGTGCGCGTTCGTCGCGCCGGATGGGTAGCGTCAGGTATTGCGGGTCGAAGCGGATGCCGGCGCAGTCGGCGTCAAACTCCACCGGCCCGGCGAACAGCAGCGGATACACCGCGTGGTGCCCCGGCCGCGGATACGGGAAGTGCGCAGCCTGCAGCGGAATGCGCGAATCCACCGCCCAGCAGGCGTAGCCGAGCAGGTAGCGCAGCAGGGTGACGCAGCAGAATTCGCGCATGCCGGCGGTGAGTGCGGGCGGCTCCAGTCGCCGTTCCAGCGTGATCGTCGCGGCGCTTTTGGTGACCTTGAGGTGCAGCAGCACGTCATCGGTCAGCAGGCGGTGGTGGCGGCACCAGCGCTTGATCGCCACGCCCAGGTCGGGCGCGCCGAGCGAGGCGCGGCACAGCATGCCGTAGCTGCCCCAGGGCAGGCGGCGCGAGAACCAGCCCAGGGCTTCGTCGTCGAGTTCCTGCATCGCCACCGCGGACATGATCTCCAGCTGCAGCGCGGTGACGTGGGCGCCGTCGTCGGCCAGCCGCTGCGGCGTAATCTGTGCCAGCCGCAGCGCGTTGGCCGGATCGGTGCCGTAGCCGCGATAGGCATCCACGATGGCGCGGATGAAGGCGATGGGCGTGGCAGCGGCGCCGCGCGTCGGATCGACACCGGGGCCGACCGGCAATGCGAGGGTAGGGGCGAGGGCGGTTTTCATGCTGCGGGCGATGCTAGCCGAGGCGGCAGGATTTGCAACCATCTTGGCGCCCGTTGCGCCAAGGGCTGGATTACGCTCGGGCCATCCGTCCCGCCGTGCCTTCGCCGCGGCGGGCACCCTACAGAACGAGGAGACACGCGATGAACATTCCCAGCCTGGACTTCAACCTCGGCGAAACCATCGAAGCCCTGCGCGACACCGTGAAGCGCTTTGCCGACGAGGAAATCGCGCCGCGCGCCGCCGCCATCGACCAGAACAACGAATTCCCCGCCGACCTGTGGAAGAAGCTGGGCGACCTCGGCCTGCACGGCATGACGGTGGAAGAGGAATACGGCGGCAGCGCCATGGGCTACCTCGCCCACATCATCGCGCTCGAAGAAGTGTCGCGTGCCTCGGCCTCGGTGGGCCTCTCGTACGGCGCGCATTCCAACCTGTGCGTCAATCAGATCCGCCGCAACGGCAACGCCACGCAGAAGCAGAAATACCTGCCCAAGCTGATCTCCGGCGAGCACGTGGGCGCGCTGGCGATGAGCGAGCCCAACGCCGGCTCCGACGTGGTCAGCATGAAGCTGCGCGCCGACAAGAAGGGCGACCGCTACGTGCTCAACGGCAGCAAGATGTGGATCACCAACGGCGGCGACGCCGACACCCTGGTGGTCTATGCCAAGACCGACATCAACGCCGGCCCGAAGGGCATGACGGCCTTCATCATCGAGAAGGGGATGAAGGGCTTCAGCCACGGCACCCACCTCGACAAGCTCGGCATGCGCGGCTCCAACACCTTCCCGCTGTTCTTCGACGACGTCGAGGTGCCGGAAGAGAACGTGCTGGGCGGCGTTGGCAACGGCGCCAGAGTGCTGATGAGCGGGCTGGACTACGAACGCGCGGTGCTGTGCGGCGGCCCGCTGGGCATCATGGCCGCCTGCATGGACGTGGTGGTGCCCTACCTGCACGAGCGCAAGCAGTTCGGCCAGAGCATCGGCGAATTCCAGCTGATGCAGGGCAAGCTTGCCGACATGTACTCCACCTGGATGGCGACCCGCGCCTATGTGTACGCGGTGGGCCAGGCCTGCGACCGCACCGACCACGCCCGCACGCTGCGCAAGGACGCCGCCGGCGCGATCCTGTATTCGGCGGAAAAGGCCACCTGGATGGCGGGCGAAGCAATCCAGACGCTGGGCGGCGTCGGCTATACCAATGAATATTCCACCGGCCGGCTGTGGCGCGATGCCAAGCTGTATGAAATTGGCGCGGGCACGAGCGAAATCCGCCGGATGCTGATCGGGCGGGAATTGTTTGCCGAAACGGCTTGATGACGTAACAGCGAGCGGGCAACGGGTCGATCAACGAATTGTTGATCGACCCGCCGCAAACCAATACGGGCGCAGCAATGCGCCCGTATTTTTCGTCAGCCCGCCATGCACACCGGACAGGGCGCAGAAGCCGAATACCAGTAATGCGCAGCCTCCCGCAGCGGCGCGGAGCTGTTATTGCGCACGCCGATGAAATGCAGCTTGCTCATTTCCGGCAGGGACGGGCAGTTGCCCTTATGGACCACATGCGCATCGTTTTCATTGGCACGCTTTTCAACATAGAACTCATTCATGTCAGTCTCACCTGTTGGATGAAGGAATGTCATCTATTGCAGCCACGGCCGCGATGATCGAGGTGTTTGTCATTTGTCGTGCGCGTGTTGGCTTTTTTGTGCTGCACACGACAGCAGAACTGCCTGGGGTTCCTCGTTAAATCGCGGTCAGTTGGAATAGGCGCAAGAAGTGTTCCCGAATATCCAAGGTCAATATGAATGAAATTTCATTGAATTGACTGGGCGGGCAGGGCGCTATTGGTTTTTCTGCGTAAAGACGAACAAGAAATGATCGTCCGCGGCGACGCTCCGGCCGGCGCTGGCTTGCCCCTTCGAAGCGAAGGCTCCCGAGCAGACCTGTCTTTCCCCCTCCCCTTCAAGGGGGCGTAGGCGGAGTTTCGCAGAGCACCGCTCTGCGCCGCCGGAGCGGCGGAGCGAAGCGGAGACTACCGGGCTGGCCTGTCTTTCTCCCTCCCCTTCAAGGGGGCGTAGGTGGAGTTTCGCAGAGCACCGCTCTGCGCCGCCGGAGCGGCGGAGCGAAGCGGAGACTACCGGGCTGGCCTGTCTTTCTCCCTCCCCTTCAAGGGGGCGTAGGTGGAGTTTCGCAGAGCACCGCTCTGCGCCGCCGGAGCGGCGGAGCGAAGCGGAGACTCCCGGGTTGGCCTGTCTTTCTCCCTCCCCTTCAAGGGGAGGGTTGGGGTGGGGATGGGGTTCGCCCCCCCAAACAAAACTCCTCAGTGCCTCGAATACACCCCCACCCGATTCCCCTCACTATCCATGAACAACGCAATAAACCCGATCTCCTCCCCGATCGAGGTCTTCTCCATCGCCACCTCGCCGCCCGCCGCCTTCACCCGCTCCAGCACCAGGTTCAGGTCCTCTCCGCCATTCAGATACACCAGCGTGCCGTTGTCGCGCGGCGCCAGCTGCGGCATCTGCACCAGCGCGCCGGACGGCTGCGGATCGGCATACGGAAAGATCGCCATCGGGTGCCCACCGCACACCTCGCGGCGCAGCGTCACCGCAAACACGCTTTCGTAAAAGCGCACCGCGCGCTCGATATCCACGGTGGGCAGCTCGAACCAGCAAATCGGGTTGTTCATGTCAGGGCTCCTGAAAAGTCTCCGCCGCGAAATGCAGCAGACAGGCGCATTGTCGGCACCCCCTCCTGACAACGTGGTGTCAGCAGACCCGGCGGCCACACCACGCCAGCGTGCTAAGGTGAGCCGTCCGTCATCCTCTCCGCACCGACACCGCCCATGCGTCCCGCCGACCGCCTGTTCCAGATCATCCTCATGCTGCGCAACGGCCGCGTCATCACCGCGCGGGCGCTGGCCGAAGCGCTGGAAGTCTCCGAACGCACCATCTACCGCGACATCGCCGACCTCATCGGCTCCGGCGCGCCCATCGATGGCGAAGCCGGCGTCGGCTACCGCCTGCGCCGCGGCTACCAGGTGCCGCCGCTGATGTTCACCGGCGACGAACTCGAAGCCCTCGTCATCGGCGCCAAGCTCGTCCAGTCCTACGCAGACCCCGCCCTCGGCAAAGCCGCCGCTCAAGCCATGGCGCGCATCGAAGCCGTGCTGCCGCGCGCGCTGGAAGAACGCATCGCCGGCAGCGAAATGCGCTTCTGCGCCCCCGCCTTCATGCAACCGGAACCGCTGCGCGAACCGATGACGCTGCTGCGCACCGGCATGGAAAAAGGCCAGAAGGTGCAGGTGCGCTACCGTCGGGAAGACGGCGAGGTGTCTGAGCGCACGCTATGGCCGCTGGGGCTGGTGTTCTGGGGGCACTGCTGGACGCTGGGCGCGTGGTGCGAACTGCGGCAGGGGTTCCGGACGTTTCGGGTGGATAGGATCGAAGCGGTGGAGTTAGGCGAGGAGCGCTTCGATGACCGGTATGGGCATCTGTGGGGGAAGTATCTGGCGGAGGCGCGGGGGGATTGCTGAGGCGGTGGTTGAACCTATCGCTCGAAGCCGGCTTCCCGCTGGCTGCGCACGGCCAGTACGAATACCGTATCGATCCCCGCCACATAGCGATACAGGGCCAGGTAGCCGTGCGATCTGCGTCCGATTACCAACTCACGGTTGTCGTTATCGGTCGGACGGCCGATAAGGGGATTGCTCGCTAGCACGCCAATGGCATCGATGATCTCGCGTATCCGTGCGGCGGGATCGTTCGCTCGATAGTGATCCAGATGGTCGAGTATCCGCTCGAAATCGTCGGCGACTTCGGGCGCCAGTTCGATACGCGTCACCGATCTTGCGCCAGCTTTCGCGCGGTGGGCCGCTGCGCCGACGTGCCTGCGGCGCGGCCTTCCAGATATCGCCGCATCTCGTCCCACGGAATCGTCTGCCCGGATTCGACGATACGGGCGTAGCGCTGTTCAGCTTCTGCATCCAGCCCGGCGCGAGCTTCGGCCTGCTCGGCCTTTTCCGCAATCGCCTCCAGGATGAAATTGTGGGAGGTCGTTCCCGCACGCTTGGCTGCCTCGGCGACACGGGCCTTGAGTTCATCTGGCAGTCGTATGGTCGTGGTGCTCATGAAGGTCGCTCCGGTCGTTTAGCCTGAGATCAATGTAGCACAGGTGTGATACATGCGAGGGTGTGGGCAGGTGTGGGTACAGTCAGGCTATCCGTTCATCTGGCTCCCAAGCGAGGCGATTCGCTACCGCCGGGAAGACGGCGAGGTTTCCGAACGGCTGAGGCGCGGGGGGATTCGTGAGGCGGGCGGGGCTTTCCCGAGCGCTCGCCTCCAGCAAGAAATTGTGCGAGATCGTTCCCGGGTGCTGCCTCCGCGACCGGGGCTTTGAATTCATCATGAAGGCGGATGGTGGCGGCGTTCATGGAGGACGCGTCGGCCCTTTGGTCTGCGTCCACGAGGCACCCGTGTGCCACGTGGAGATGTTCCATCAGGCAGGGTGTAGGGGCGAGCCGTGTAGTTATTGATTGCTACGCGAGGCGATGTAGCCGTTGATGCCTGGCCCAAAGGTTCGTCATCTGACGTGTTTGCCAGATCAGCGAGTGTGGAATATGCGTCAAGGGTGGGCGGCTTTTCGCGCGCAGCGTGGCTTTTGCTATGCAGTGTGAAGTTTCTTATACGTCATGCTTCGGGTTTATACGTCAGACTTGACGTCTACAACACGTTAGCCCTTACGATGAACCTTACCGAGTACTTGGCCAAATGTGAATTCTCGAAGCAAACCGAGCTTCGGCGCACAGTACTTCTTGCCTTCTATCAGTTGAGAAATCACGACGAGGCATCATTCACGGTAACCGGCATAGCAGACAGTCTAGTCAAGCTGGGTTATTCACGTCCAAACACGAGCCGCCTCGCGGCCGCACTGAAGAAGTCCCGCATGTTTGTTTCGGCTGGTGCCCCTCAGTCATTTAAGGTTCATCCTTCGACAGTGGAAACGCTAGATGCCGAGTTTCCAGATATCCGAAAGAAGTCCGAAGAGGTGATGTCGCATGACTCCGTTATTCCTGAGCTATTGCTCCAGAAGGAACGAGCGTTCATCAAATCTCTCATAAGGCAAGTAAATGCCTCCTACGAAAACAACATTTTCGACGGCTGCGCCGTACTAATGCGGCGACTTCTTGAGATTCTGCTTATCCTCTCGTATCAAGAATTGAAGATTGAATCGGTGATTCAGGACGCAACTGGTCAGTTCAAGCAATTGAACTCAATCATCGACGATGCTGAAACAAATAAAACACTCGCGCTGTCACGCAACACGCGCGAGAGCCTCGAGACTTTCAGGAAGATCGGCAACTTCTCTGCGCACAAAATCTACTACAACGCCAGCAGGAAGAGCATCGAAGGAATTATCTTGGACTATCGGGCAACAATAGAAGAACTTCTCTACAAATCTAACCTGAGGACATAAGTATGAGTGAGACCGCGAAATTCAAATTAAATCTCAAAACAGGCGAAGTCGAAATCGAGGGTTCCGAAGCATTTGTAGAGAGACAGATACAGCAGCTTGAGACACTTATTGAAACTGTGGGACTTCGCACGCAACAGCGGGAGGAAGGGTCAGAGGGTGCCCCGGCTGAAACCGGCGAATCCCCCGCTTCTCAACAATTGACCAGCAAAGAAGAGCAACCACCCGCCAGCTTCGGCGAATGGATGCATAACTTTCGCGCAGACATTACCGACTTAGACAAAGCTCTCATTACCGCTCGTTATGTTCAGTCCCAGTCGCCGGAGAATGACTTTAAGACATCGGAAGTTAATAACTCCCTCAAGGACCATGGCATTAAGCTGTCTAACCCATCTTTATGCCTCAAGCGACTTGGCGAAAAGAAGCTCATGTTCCAAACCAGGAAGGTTGGTTCATTGAGGTTCATGCGGGTGTCCGTCGATGGCCAGAAGCACCTTGAAACCCTCAAGCGACAGGGCTAACCCGCCGCTCAACCCTGACGCTCCGCCTTATCGGCGGCGCGCCGGTTAGCTATCACGTTAGCCATACACGAGGCACGCATGAAATACGAACCTCCCGAATTCAAGAAAGCAGCCTTTACCTGCCCGCATTGCGACGTGTACGCGAGCTTCTGGTGGAAAGAAGCAAAAGAGGCTGTGCGTATGAGCAACGGCGCTCATGGCTACAAAGACAATGACTTGCACATTGCGACATGCACTCACTGCCAAGGTCGAGTTGTCTGGTTTGTTAACGAATACAACTCATACATGCTTTGGCCTTTTGGAATGGCTAACGCACCACTGCCGCATGAAGACATGCCTGATGACGTAAAGGCGGACTATCTTGAAGCACGGAACATCTGCAAATTGTCCCCTCGTGGGGCGGCGGCTCTATTGCGTCTAGCGATCCAAAAATTGTGCAAACATCTTGGTGAACCGGGCGAAAACATCAATGCTGATATAGGCGCTCTGGTAAAGAAGGGCCTGCCTATTCAGATTCAACAGGCATTGGATGTTGTCCGCGTGACAGGCAATAACGCGGTTCATCCAGGAGAGCTGCTAGTCGATGACAATCCCGAGATCGTTTCTGCACTCTTCGGCCTTACGAATCTCATTATCGATAATCGAATCGCCGAACCGAAGCGCATTGCAGCTCTTTACGGGGCGTTGCCAGAAGGTGCATTGCGTGGCATCGAGAAGCGCGATGGCTAACCCATCAATCCACCGGACGCTGCGCGATGAAGCCGCGCAGCGCCTGTGATTTCGGACGTTAGCCGTCGCCCCCCCTGCCCAAGGTAACAGTGTCAATGAGCCACGCTCACATTGCGGTCGCATCACCGCTGGGACTCAACGTTCAGGCTTCTGGCAGAGTCATCGCGAGTTTCGCCTGGCAACACATGAAGGCCGCCACTACGTTTCGAGACCAAGTAGCAAGTCTGGAGGCAGCAAATTTCGGAAGAGAGTTTGGCCCGTTCTTCGAAGACATTCGATCTTACGGCAGTGGTTGCATTATGTCCGCAGCTGCGTCAATTGAAGCCCATATTAATGAATGCTTCATTGATCCACATGGTCCATTGAGGAAAAAACTCCCCGACTTCGAATCACAGTTCTGGGGACGCCGTGGTATCGAATGGAAGCCTCCACTTGAGAAGTACCAGATTGCCCTCGAGATGCTTGGGCAACCGAAACTAGACGAGCAAGCGCAACCCTTCAAAGACGCCTGGGCTCTCGTCGAGTTGAGAAACGCCCTTGTTCACTATAAACCCACTTGGGACCCAGACCGCCAGCGAACGGTCGACATGATCGAGGTTCTGTCGGGGAAGTACGAACTTAGCCCATTCCCCGACGCCGGCGCTGACTTTGTCACAATGAGAAGCATGAGTGCGGCCGCCACGCGTTGGGTGGTCGTGACCGCGTTACGATTCATGAAAGAGTTTCACCAACGTACATGTCAATATGAAAGCAAGTTCGCCGGCTTCTCGTGCCTCGACGCCTAACCCGTCAATCAACCCCGCTCCCTTCGGTCGCTGGACGGGAAAAAGCTGCGCTTTTCCCCGCCGGTTATTTCTACGTTAGGGGTCAGTGCGGCATGGCCGACGTAATCACTCCTGAAGAAAGCTTCGAATACAGTCTGCACAACTTTTTGCAGTGGCTCGAAGTCATGACTATGGAACCCGTCGAGCTATGCAATGCATGGGGCAATTACAACGTCGCCTGGGAATTGGTCTCTGATCTGAACACAGATGGCAACGCGGCGATCACTAGCTCCTGCAGCTATCTGAGTGAAGATCAAAAACAAGAGATTCAAAGCTTCCTTGCCACTCTCAACAACATCCCTAAATCGGTGCTTGCTGGAGCAACCTCAGTGTCTGCGAATCAAGAAGCCATGAGTCATCCGTGTTGGTTGCCTTTCAAGAAAAGCGCTTCCGCTTTACTCAAAACGCTTGAGCCAGCAGCTATAAAAAACAGAGCCTATTTCTCCAGCCTATGACCCCTAGCCCTGCGGTCAAGGGGATCTGCCGAACACCCGCCTTGGCTTTTTCTCTGCAGCCCGTCGCGGCAGTCCGCTTACCTCCACGTTAGCCGTTTACCTAGAGCTCTCACCGCTCTTTTTGTCCTTGCTAGCCCTTTCTGGCTGCGGCGGCGGACACCTTCGCGGTGACGCCTCTCCTTCGCCAGATGGGAAAACATACTTCGCGGTCGTAGATGACAACGGCGGTCAATGCGGTGCGATCAAACGCGACGGGAAGGTCTGTCGTCATCCCGTAGGGCAGGTCGCTCCGATCGAACCAGGTCTGCACACGTTGGAATTCGGGGGGAAGGTTTCCTTCAGCGAGACTCGAGCCCCTCGTCTTTTCGGCCAAAACAATGAAGTCACCCAGACACCATGATCCTGAGGTTCAGGCGGAAGCCAATCGTTTGCTTGAGGCCGCGGGCTATGGTTTGGAGCGGACACTCGACGACCGCTTCCCAAGTCTGAGTATCAAGCGACGCCTGATCCTGATTCTGTTGGTGCTAAGCGGCTTGTTCGTTTTGCGCTCGTTGCACGGGCGCCTGCTTGAGATTGCACCGCTCGCGTTTGCGTTGCCCACACTAAAGTTGATGCTGAGGGATGGCCCGGTCTTGCTATGTACGGCCTACGTCGTTTTGACGAAGGTCGCATTGAAGAGCGAGCGGACCGAGTGGCTGAATCGTCTACTGCAAATGGCGGATACGCTAGGAACCATTTGTCTAACAAGCATTATTGGCTTCTACTTTTTGTTCCTGCTTTTCCCGTAGTCGGGTTACACATCCCGGGACGATAGGTCGCAAGGGCGCTAGACGGGAGTGACGCCGGGCGGGTTGTAAAGATCGCTCGGTATCACTTGGCTTCCTCAGCAGTCGTGGCGCATTTTGCAACCCCCTTGTCCCCCCTTATCCCCCCCAAAGGTCTAGTCTTCCCCCATCCGTAAGCGGACGCGCCCACGCGCATCCGCCAGCGGCGGTTCCCGCACCCTCACGCAGGTTCCGCCGCGCAAACCAACAAGGGACGGGGAGACATGAGCACCATCAAGTCCAGCATCAACACCCGCGCGGCGGACTTCCAGGCCAATGCCGCCAGCCTGCGCGGGCTGGTCGAGGATCTGCGCGCCAAGGCGGCCGAGGTGTCGCTTGGCGGCGGCGAGTCGGCGCGGGCCAAGCACACCGCGCGCGGCAAGCTGCTGCCGCGCGACCGTGTCGATCATCTGCTCGATCCGGGCACGCCTTTCCTCGAAGTCGGCCAGCTTGCCGCGCACGGCATGTACGACAACGAGGCGCCGTCGGCCGGGGTGATTACCGGCATCGGCCGGGTGCAGGGCGTGGAGTGCATGATCGTGGCGAACGACGCCACGGTGAAGGGCGGCACCTATTACCCGATGACGGTGAAGAAGCACCTGCGCGCGCAGGAGATCGCCGAGCAGAACAACCTGCCTTGCGTCTATCTGGTGGATTCGGGCGGCGCCTTCCTGCCGCGCCAGGACGAGGTGTTTCCGGACCGCGACCACTTCGGCCGCATCTTCTACAACCAGGCCAACATGTCGGCCAAGGGCATTCCGCAGATCGCGGTGGTGATGGGTTCCTGCACCGCCGGTGGCGCCTACGTGCCGGCGATGTCGGACGAAACCGTCATCGTCAAGAACCAGGGCACCATCTTTCTCGGCGGCCCGCCGCTGGTGAAGGCGGCCACCGGCGAGGTGGTGAGCGCGGAAGACCTGGGCGGCGGCGACGTGCATACGCGGCTCTCGGGCGTGGCCGATCACCTGGCGGAAAATGATGCCCACGCGCTGTATCTGGCGCGCCGCATCGTCTCCAATCTGAATCGCAGCAAACCCGTGAATCTGGCGCTGGGGCAGGGCGAAGAGCCGCTGTACGACCCGGAAGAGATCTACGGGATCATCCCCACCGACACCCGCAAGCCCTTCGACGTGCGCGAGATCATCGCCCGCGTGGTCGATGGCTCGCGCTTCGACGAATTCAAGGCGCGCTACGGCACCACCCTGGTGTGCGGCTTCGCCCAGCTCTACGGCTACCCGGTGGGCATCGTCGCCAACAACGGCATCCTGTTCGGCGAATCGGCGCAGAAGGGCGCGCACTTCATCGAGCTGTGCGGCCAGCGCGGCATTCCGCTGCTGTTCCTCCAGAACATCACCGGCTTCATGGTCGGCCGCAAGTACGAGAACGGCGGCATCGCCAAGGATGGCGCCAAGATGGTGACGGCGGTCGCCACCGTGCAGGTGCCCAAGATCACCACGCTGATCGGTGGCAGCTTCGGCGCCGGCAACTACGGCATGTGCGGTCGCGCCTATTCGCCGCGCTTCTTGTGGATGTGGCCCAACGCGCGCATTTCGGTGATGGGCGGCGAACAGGCCGCCAGCGTGCTCGCCACCGTGCGCCGCGACGGCATCGAGGCCAAGGGCGGCAGCTGGAGCAAGGAGGAGGAAGACGCCTTCAAGTCGCCGATTCGCGACCAGTACGAAGTGCAGGGCCATCCCTACTACGCCACCGCGCGCATGTGGGACGACGGCGTGGTCGACCCGGCGCAGACGCGCCGCATCCTTGGCTTGAGCCTGTCCGCGGCCTTGAACGCGCCGATCCAGCCGACCAAGTTCGGCGTGTTCCGGATGTAAGGGGAGGCGACATGTACGAAACCCTGGAAATCCTGCGCGACGGCGGCGTCGCCACGGTATGGATGAATCGCCCCGAGGTGCACAACGCCTTCAATGCGCAGCTCATCGCCGACCTCACCGCCGCTTTTCGCGCGCTGGATGCGGACGACAGCGTGCGCGCGGTGGTACTGGCCGGGCGTGGCAAGAGCTTTTCCGCCGGCGCCGACCTCAACTGGATGAAGGCCGCCGGCGCGGCCAGCTTGGAAGACAACCTCGCCGACGCGCGCAAGCTCGCCGGCATGCTGCGGGTGATCGCCGAGCTGACCAAGCCGACCATCGCCCGCGTGCACGGCGCGGCGCTGGGCGGCGGCATGGGGTTGGCATCGGCCTGCGACATCTGCGTGGCGGGTGACAAGGCGGTGTTTGCGACCTCGGAAGTGCGTTTCGGCATCATCCCCTCGGCAATCAGTCCCTATGTGCTCCGCGCCATCGGCGAACGCCAGGCGTATCGCTACTTCCAGACGGCGGAGCGGATTTCCGCTGCGCGCGCGGTGGAGCTGGGGCTGGCGCACGAGCTGGCGGAAGGTGACGCGCTGGATGCCAAGGTGGAAGAGATCGTGGGGGCGCTGCTGCAGGGCGGGCCGAAGTCGCAGGCCGCGGCGAAGGCGCTGATCCGCGCGGTCGCGAATCGGCCGGTGGGGGATGAGGTGGTGGAGGACACGGCGCGGCGGATCGCGGAGTTGAGAGCGACGCCGGAGGCGCGGGAAGGGCTGGATGCGTTTTTGGGCAAGCGGCCGGCGGAGTGGGTGCCGGGGGGGTGAGAGCGACAGCGCGGCGGTGGAGCGCGCGGGGTTTTGTTCCTCCCCTTTCAAGGGGGAGGAGGCAAAACGCCTCGCAGCCGGTTGAGCGCGCGCGACGCGGGTTAGAAGGTCCCTCCCCTTTCAAGGGGAAGGACAGGATGGGGATGGGGTTGGGTTGAGCGCCAAACTGCCTTTAGTGTCGCGCTAACCCCATCCCCACCCCAACCCTCCCCTTGAAGGGGAGGGGGCCAGAAACCCAACCCGGGAGCCTCCGCTGCGCTCCGTCGTTCGACAGGCGGCAAGCAGTGCTTGCCGAAACCCCTGCTTCACCCCCGTGAAGGGGAGGGGGTAAACAGCATCGGCCCAATCTCGCTGAGTCGGCAGCGCTCCCCCGAAAAGCTGTCCCTCACGGAAGGGTGAAGAGCCGCCCGCTGCCCCACACGAAACAAAAGAACTGGCTGGAGACAAACCAATGTTCAACAAGATCCTGATCGCCAACCGCGGTGAAATCGCCTGCCGCGTCATCAAGACCGCCCGCCGCATGGGCATCAAGACGGTCGCCGTCTATTCCGAGGCGGACGCCAACGCCCGCCACGTACGCCTGGCCGACGAGGCGGTGCTGATCGGGCCGGCGGCGGCGCGCGAGAGCTATCTCGTCATCGACCGCATCATCGCCGCGGCCAAGGCCACCGGCGCGCAGGCCATCCATCCGGGCTACGGCTTCCTGTCGGAAAACGAGGATTTCTGCGAAGCCTGCGAGCGTGAGGGCATCGTCTTTATCGGCCCGCCGGTGTCGGCGATCCGCGCGATGGGCTCCAAGTCCGAGGCCAAGAAGCTGATGGAGGCGGCGCGCGTGCCGCTCACCCCGGGCTACCACGGCGACAACCAGGAACCCGCCTTCCTGCACCGGCAGGCCGACGGCATCGGCTACCCGGTGCTGATCAAGGCCGCGGCGGGCGGCGGCGGCAAGGGCATGCGGCTGGTGGAGAAGAGCGAGGACTTCATCGACGCGCTGGCCTCGTGCAAGCGCGAGGCGATCTCCAGCTTCGGCGACGACCATGTGCTGGTCGAGAAGTACATCACCCGCCCGCGCCACATCGAGATCCAGGTGTTCGGTGACAGCCACGGCAACTGCGTGTACCTCTTCGAGCGCGACTGCTCGGTGCAGCGCCGCCACCAGAAGGTGCTGGAAGAAGCGCCGGCGCCGGGCATGACGGCGGAGCGCCGCGCGGCGATGGGCAAGGCGGCGGTGGAGGCGGCGCGGGCGGTCGGTTACGTCGGCGCCGGCACGGTGGAGTTCATCGCCAACCAGGACGGCAGCTTCTACTTCATGGAGATGAACACCCGGCTGCAGGTGGAGCATCCGGTCACCGAGATGATCACCGGGCTGGACCTGGTCGAGTGGCAGCTGCGCGTGGCCTCCGGCGAAAAGCTGCCGCTGGCGCAGGAGCAGCTGCAGATCCGCGGCCATGCGCTGGAAGCGCGCATCTACGCCGAAGACCCCGCCAAGGGCTTTTTGCCTTCCACCGGCAAGCTGGTGCATCTGGCGCCGCCGGCGGAGGGCCTGCATGTGCGGGTGGATACCGGCGTGGAGGAGGGCGACGAGATCAGCCCGCACTACGACCCGATGATCGCCAAGCTCATCGTCTGGGATATCAACCGCGACCGCGCCTTGGCCCGCATGCTGCAGGCGCTGGCGGATTACCGGGTGGTGGGCGTCGCCAACAACATCGAATTCCTGTCGCGCCTCACCGCCTGCCCCGCCTTCGCCACCGCCGACCTCGACACCGGCCTGATCGAGCGCGAACGCGCCTATCTCTTCCCCGAAGGCGACGCGATTCCCGCGGAAGTCTGGCAGGTCGCCGCGCTCGCCGAACTGCTGCGCGACCGCCGCTATGGTGAAGAAAAGGCGCAGCGCGGCCGCGATCCGCTGTCGCCCTGGCATGCGCGCGACGGCTGGCGGATGAACGCCTCGGCGCGCCGCAACCTGGTGTTCCGCGCCGGCGAAGCGCAGCAGACGGTGAGCGTGTCCTACCGCGCCAACGGCTTTGCGCTGACGGTGGACGGCAACACGGTGTCCGCCCGCGGCGAACTCAACCCGCGCGGCCTGCTGCACGTCGATTTCGATGGCGCCCGCATGGACGCCACCGTGATCGCCGCCGGCGAAAAGCGCCACATCTTCCTGCACGGCCGCAGCTGGCAGCTCGCCAGCGTCGATCCGCTGCACCACGCGGGTGAAGGCGGCGGCGCCGAAGGCGGCCTGCTGGCACCGATGCCGGGCAAGGTGATCGCGCTGCTCGCCGAAGCCGGCGCCAAGGTGGAGAAGGGCGCCCCGCTGCTGATCCTGGAGGCGATGAAGATGGAACACACGATCACCGCGCCGGCGACGGGGACGGTGAAGGCCTTCCGATTTGTGGTGGGGGATCAGGTGGGGGATGGGGCGGAGTTGGTGGAGTTTGAGGTGGCGGGGTGAGTTACCGGATTCGGTGAGAGAGGGTTTGCTCCCTCCCCTTCAAGGGGAGGGCTGGGGTGGGGATGGGTCAGTCACGGCGATTCGGCATTGCACGCCGGTCTTCAATGACCAGCCTGATTCGCTCCAGCACCGCTTCCGGCTCCTGAAACACCTCATGGTTCCAGAACCGGATCACCTGGAAGCCCGCTTCCTGAAGCACTTTGCTGCGGGCATCGTCGTAGTCGGTTCGCTCCATATGCTGCCCGCCGTCCAGTTCAATCACCAGCTTCGCCTCGAACGACACAAAGTCCAACACAAAGCCGGAGAACGGATGCTGGCGACGGAATTTGACGCCGAGTTGGGTGCCTCGGAGGCACCGCCAGAGTGTGCGTTCGGCGTCGGTTGCCGCGTCGGTGCGCAGGTGGCGGGCGAAGGCAGTGGAATCGGAGGATTGGCCGTGCATCGGGTGGGCTGTTACTGAAAATGACATTGGCAATTTTACCTGCGACCCTGCCTCAAGCGGCGCACGACCCATCCCCACCCCAACCCTCCCCTTGAAGGGGAGGGGGTTCAGGTCGGCGAATCTCTGAAAGGCCGGCGGCAAGACCGGCTGCAGCAAACACACACGACACACGAGAAGAGGAGACCACATGACCAC
The DNA here is from genome assembly GCF_001682385.1 of Azoarcus olearius. Classification (NCBI taxonomy): domain Bacteria; kingdom Pseudomonadati; phylum Pseudomonadota; class Betaproteobacteria; order Rhodocyclales; family Zoogloeaceae; genus Azoarcus; species Azoarcus olearius. Next base: position 3,457,869 of record NZ_CP016210.1, on the reverse strand, counting down.
CCCGAGCTACGTCCACGGCGCGTCCGAAAAGCCCCTCATCGGCCAGACCATAGGCCGTTACTTCGACGAAGCCTGCGCTCGCCATGCCGAGCGTGAAGCGCTTGTCGTCCGCCACCAGAACGTCCGCCTCACCTACGCCGAACTCAAGCACAAGGTCGATGCGCTGGCCTGCGGGCTGATGCGGCTCGGGCTGCAGCCGGGCGAGCGCATCGGCATCTGGTCGCAGAACCGCCTGGAATGGACGCTGACGCAGTTCGCCAGCGCCAAGGCGGGGCTGGTGCTGGTCAATATCAACCCGGCCTATCGCCGCAGCGAGCTGGAATACGCGCTGAACAAGGTGGGCTGCCGCGCGCTGATCCTGTCGCCGGCGTTCAAGAGCAGTGATTACCTGGAAATGCTCGCCGACCTCGCGCCCGAACTTGGCCACTGCGAACCCGGCCTGCTGCGTGCCCACAAGTTGCCGACGCTGGAGATGGTGATCCGCATGGGCGCGGAAAAAACGCCCGGCATGCTCAATTTTGACGACCTGCTCGCGCCGCCCACGCGCGACGAACTCACCGCGCTGGCGCTGCTCGGCGAGAAGCTGCAGTTCGACGAAGCGATCAACATCCAGTTCACCTCCGGCACCACCGGCAATCCCAAGGGCGCCACGCTGTCGCACCACAACATCCTCAACAACGGCTTCTTCGTCGGCGAGGCGATCCGGCTGGTGGCGGGGGACCGCGTCTGCATTCCGGTGCCGCTCTACCACTGCTTCGGCATGGTGATGGGCAATCTCGGCTGCCTCACCCACGGCGCTACGATGGTGTATCCGGCCGAGGCCTTCGAGCCGCAGGCGGTGCTGAAGACGCTGGCGGAGGAGCGCTGCACCGCCGCCTACGGCGTGCCGACCATGTTCATCGCGGTACTGGACCACCCCGACTTCGCCGCGGCGGATCTGTCCGCGCTGCGCACCGGCATCATGGCCGGCAGCCCCTGCCCGATCGAGGTGATGAAGCGGGTGGTCGACAAGATGCACATGAAGGAAGTGACCATCGCCTACGGCATGACCGAGACCTCGCCGGTGAGCTTCCAGAGCGGCACCGACGACCCGCTGGAGCGGCGCGTGTCCACCGTCGGCCGCATCCAGCCGCACTGCGAGGTCAAGATCATCGACAACGACGGCCGCATCGTGCCGCGCGGCATGCCGGGAGAACTGTGCACCCGCGGCTATTCGGTGATGCTCGGCTACTGGGACGACGAGGCGAAGACGAAGGAAGCGCTCGACGCCGCCGGCTGGATGCACACCGGCGACCTCGCGGTGATCGACGACGAGGGCTACTGCAACATCGTCGGCCGCATCAAGGACATGGTGATCCGCGGCGGCGAGAACATCTACCCGCGCGAGATCGAGGAATTCCTCTACCGCCATCCACAGATCCTCGACGTGCAGGTGGTCGGCGTGCCCGACCAGAAATACGGCGAGGAGCTGTGCGCCTGGATCATCCTGCGCGAAGGCGCGGAACTCTCCGCCAACGACGTGCGCGCCTATTGCCAGGGCCAGATCGCGCACTACAAGATCCCGCGCTACATCAAGTTCGTGGACAGCTTCCCGATGACCGTGACCGGCAAGATCCAGAAATTCCAGATCCGCGAGCAGATGAAGCGCGAGCTGGCGCTGGACGAAGCGAAGACCGCGTGAGGAGCGAGCGATGACCCTGCCCAATGCCGTGCGCATCGTCGAGGTCGGCCCGCGCGACGGGCTGCAGAACGAGAAGCAGCTGGTGAGCGCCGACACCAAGGTGGAACTCATCCGCCGGCTGGAAGCCGCCGGCCTGAAGGCGATCGAGACCACCTCCTTCGTGTCGCCCAAGTGGGTGCCGCAGATGGGCGACAACACCGAGGTGCTAACGCGCGTGCTCGCCGCGGCGAAGCCGGGCGTCGCCTACCCGGTGCTCACCCCCAACCTCAAGGGCTTCGAAGCCGCGCTCGCCGCCGGCGCCATCGAGGTGGCGGTGTTCGGCGCGGCGAGCGAGTCCTTCAGCCAGAAGAACATCAACTGCTCGATCGCCGAATCGCTGGAACGCTTCCGCCCGGTCACCGAGGCGGCGCGCGCGGCCGGGGTGAAGGTGCGCGGCTATGTCTCCTGCGTCGCCGGCTGCCCCTACGAGGGCCCGATCGCACCGCAGGCGGTGGCGGACGTGGCCGCCACGCTGCTGGAGATGGGCTGCTACGAGATCTCGCTCGGCGACACCATCGGCAGCGGCAACCCGGCGAGCATCGCCCGCATGCTGGAAGCGGTGATGAAACGGGTGCCGGTGGCGCAACTCGCCGGCCACTACCACGACACCTACGGCATGGCGATCGCCAACATCCACGCCTCGCTGCAGATGGGGGTGGCGGTGTTCGATGCGTCGGTCGGCGGGCTGGGCGGCTGCCCGTATGCCGCCGGGGCGTCAGGCAATGTCGCAACCGAGGATGTGGTGTGGCTGCTGGATGGGCTGGGGGTGGAGACGGGCGTCGGGCTGGCGGCGCTGGTGGATACCGCCGCCTGGATCAGCGCGCACCTGGGGCGCGAGCCGGCGTCGAGGGTGGCGCGGGCGGTGCTGGCGAAGCGCGGGGCAGTGTCCTGAGCTTTTCCCCCTCCCCTTCAAGGGGGCGTAGGCGGGGTTTCGCAGAGCGCCGCTCTGCGCCGCCGGAGCGGCGGAGCGAAGCGGAGACTCCCGGGCTGGGGTGGGGATGGGGTTGGTAGGCGCTGACCGTAACCCCATCCCCCTCCCAACCGGTAGTCTCGGCTTCGCCTCGCCGCTACACCGGCGGCAAGCATGCTTGCCGAAACCCCGGTTCCGCCCCCCTTGAAGGGGGAGGGGCAAAACCGTTCTCCGCCGATCGAACTCCCTCCCTACGGCACCACCGAATGCGCCCGCTTCAAGCACCGCAGTGCAAATGTCGACCGGCTGTGCCGTATCCCGCGGATTTTGTACAGCTTCTGGCGCAGGAAGCGCTCATAACCCTCGGTGCCTGACACCGCCACCTTGATCAGGTAGTCGTACTCGCCGGTCACCAGGTAGGCCTCCATCACCTCCGGCAATTCCACCAGCGCGTCGCCGAAGGCCTGGAACACCGCGTCGTCGTGGCGTTCCAGCTGTACTTCGATGATCACCGTGTCCGGCATGCCGAGCGCGCGCTGGTCCAGCACCGCAACGTACTCGGTGATGATGCCCGCCGCTTCCAGCGCGCGCACCCGGTTCCAGCACGGCGTGGGCGACAGGCCGACGCGTTCGGCGAGCTTCTGGTTGCTGATGCGGCCGTCGCTGCGCAGCTCGCGCAGGATCTTGCGGTCGATCTCGTCGAGGCGGTCTTCCTTCATCGCAGGTTTTCCACGGGAGTCTGATGGCGAGGAAGACTATTCCTCATTTTGAGAAAAATAAAAACAAATATTCTCTACAGCGGCGAAATCCATAAAGAAACAGGAAGCACTTTCTGCGCTTCCGGCGGTAGCATTTTCCGGTGCCCACAAGGCGCGCAACAGGCCTCGGCAAACCGCCTTCCCCGATCCGGGAAGGCGGTGCTGCCCCGGCTTTCCCGGATCACCCGCCGAGGAGGGCAGCATGCCCCTGACCTTTACCCGCAGCGTCGCCGGCCACCGCGGCCGCGCACCCCTGGCCGACCTGCCGCTGATGCTGGTGGCGCCCGCGCTGTTCGCCGCCAACATGGTGGCGGCGCGCTGGGCCGAAAGCGCCGCCATCCCGCCGGTCTTCCTGGCGTTCGGGCGCTGGGCGCTGGCGTTCGCGATCTTCTTTCCCTTCGTCGCTGCGCGCGTGCGCGCCCATCGTGCGCTGTTGCGCGCGCATGCGCCGGACCTGGCGCTGCTCGCCGTGCTCGGCATGGGGCTGACGGTGGCGCCGCAGTACATCGGCGCGCAGGAAACCAGCGCCACCAATGTCGCGCTGATCTTCGCCGCGTGTCCGGCGCTGGTCGCGCTGATCGAGGCGCTGGTGTGGCGCGCGCCGGTGGGCAGCCTGCGCGCGGCGGGCATGTCGCTGGCGATCTGGGGTGTGTTGCTGGTGCTGACGCGGGGCGACCTCGCCGCGCTCGGCCGGCTGGCCTTCGGCCGTGGCGACCTGTGGGTGCTCGGCGCCGCGTGCGCGTGGTCGCTGTACACCGTGCTCGGCCGCCGCCGTGCGCTCGGTGCGCTGCCGGGCGAGGTGAAGCTGGCGGCGCTGATCGCGGGCGGGGCGCTGGCGCTGGCGCCCTTCGCCGCGCTGGAACTGGCGAGCGGCGCGGTACCCGATTTCGGCGACGGCCGGCTGTACGCGGCGTTGGTGTTCCTCGCCATCGTGCCCAGCCTCGGCGCCTATTTCTGCTACGACCGCCTGGTGGAGCGGGTGGGCGCGGCCGGCGCCAGCATGTCGATGTACCTGATTCCGCTCTACGCGGCGCTGGCGGCGTGGCCGCTGCTGGGCGAAGTGCCTGCCTTCTTCCACGTCGCCGGCTTCGCGCTGATCCTCGGCGGCGTTGCGCTCGCGGGGCTGCAGAAGCGCCGCTGATCCTGCGCCGGGGCGACCCGGCGCATTCTTTCCGCATGTTTCGCCACTGTCGCCGGGGCCGGCCGCGGTCCTAGAATCGAGCCACGGACATGCTGCGGAGAGCGCAATGGAAAGGCGGGCGGCAAGCAGGACGCGGGCGTGGCCCGGGGCGGACCGGGAGGGCGCGCGATGAAGACGGCGCTGCGTTACTGGAGCGGGGTGGCCAAGACGACCGTGCGGCTGTGGCTGGACGCGCAGGTCTTCGTGCATGCGGCGGCGCTCGCCTTCTTCACGGTGTTTTCGGTGGCGCCGGTGGTGATCGTGGTGGTCTCCATCGTCGGCACCGTGTTGGGCGAGCGCGCGGCGCAGGGCGAGATCGCCGAGCAGCTGCAGTCGGTGATCGGGGCCGAGGCGGCGGCGGCGGTGCAGACCGCGGTGGAGGGCAGCCGGATCGAGCGCAGCGGCATCCTGCCCACGCTCGCCGGCATCGGCGCGCTGCTGCTCGGCGCCACCAGCGTGTTCGGCCAGATGCAGACCGCGCTCAACGCGATCTGGGGCGTGGCGCCCAAGCCCACGCGCAGCAGCGTGTGGTTGTTGATCAAGGCGCGCCTGCTGTCGCTGACGGTGGTGCTGGCGATCGGTTTCGTGCTGCTGGTGTCGCTGCTGCTCAGCGTGGCGGTGCAGGCGGTGGTGACGTTCGCGCAGGACTGGCTGCCGATACCCGGCGGGCTGCTCGTCGGGCTGGACAGCGTGGTGTCGCTGGTGGTGGTGACGCTGCTGTTCGCCACCATCTTCCGCGTGCTGCCGGACGTGGTGCTGGGCTGGCGCGACGTGCTGCTTGGCGCCTTCGCTACCGCGCTGCTGTTTTCGCTCGGCCGCGGGCTGATCGCCACCTATCTGTCGACCACCGCCACCGCGTCCACCTACGGCGCCGCCGGTTCGCTGGTGCTGCTGCTGATGTGGGTGAACTACTCCTCGCTGATCCTGCTGTTCGGCGCGGCCTTCACGCGTGCGCACGTGGAGGCGCGCGGCCGCACGGTGCAGCCGCGCGCCACGGCCGTGGTGGTGCACCGCGAGCTGGTCGAGGCCGGCGGCGCGGTGCCGGCGGTGGCCGATTCGTCCACCGCGCGCTGAGCCGGCGCGGCAGGCGGCGTGTCGAAGCCCGCTCCCCGCGCGGCCCGTCGACAGGCGCAGGGCGAACGGCACTTTGACCGGGGCGCCGGGGGGCGGTAATTGAGGCCGTGTGTGACGCCGGTAGCGTGCCGTGGCACCGCGGCAACCACTTTGCAGCGCGCAGGCGTTACAGTTGCACACAAATGGCGGACGACGTCTTCGCGCTCCAGAACACGCCATCCTGCAAATCTCCAGAGAGAGGGGGACTATGAACTCGCGTGGCGGCTCCGGCCGGCGCCACGCGCCCGGTTTGGCGCGCTCCGCGCCGGCGCGGGTGCGGGCGCTGGCATCTGCACTCTCGCTGGCGTTCGTGCTCGGCACGGCGTCTGCGCCCGTCTGCGCGCTGCCCCCCGCGGTCTTCCAGACGCATCTCGACCCCGGCGGCGACTGGTCCGGCAAGGGCCATCCGGATGAGGGCGGCCTGCTCGGCGCACTTGCGCACGTGGTGGGCCATGACGCCGCCCACGCGCTGTTCTCGCCGGTGGCGCGCAACACGCTGCTCGGGCTGGCGGGCACCGGGGCGCTGCTCTTCGGCGGCGTGCTGCTGCTGCGCGCTCGCGTGCGCGCCCGCACGCGCGAGCTGGAGGGGGTCAACCGCCAGCTCGGCGCCACGCTGGACGCCATTCCCGACCTGCTGTTCGAGATGGATGGCGAAGGCCGCTATCTCGCGGTGCATGCCAATCGCGAAGCGCAACTGCAGCGGCCGGTGGAGGCGCTGCTCGGCCGGCGGGTGGACGAAGTGCTGCCGGCGCCCGCGGCGCAGACCTGCCTGGCGGCGCTGGCCGAGGCGGGGCGTCATGGCTGGTCCAGCGGGCAGCAGATCGAGATCACGATCGACAACCAGCCGCAGTGGTTCGAACTGTCGGTGGCGCGCAAGGCCGACGACGGCGGACCCGCCCATTTCATCGTGCTGTCGCGCGACATCACCGCGCGCCGGCGCGCCGAGGCCAGCGTGCAACGCCTGAGCCGGCTGTACGCGACGCTGAGTCAATGCAACCAGGCCATCGTGCGCTGCGCCAGCCAGGACGACCTGCTGCGCCAGATCTGCCACGACGCGGTGGTGTTCGGCGAGATGAAGATGGTCTGGATCGGCCTGCTCGACGAACGCGACGGCATGGTGCACCCGGCGGCGGCCTACGGCGACGGCACCGAATACCTGGACGGCATCCGCATCGCGTTCGACAGTGCCAGCCCCTTCGGCCGTGGCCCCAGCGGCTCGGCCCTGCGGCTGGACAAGCCGGTGTGGTGCCAGGACTTCGCCAACGATCCCGCTACCTCGGCCTGGCACGAGCGCGGTGCCCGCCACGGTTACCGGGCCTCGGCGGCGCTGCCGCTGCACCGCGGCGGCAAGGTGTTCGGCGTGCTCAACCTGTACGCGGGCGAGTGCCACGCCTTCGACGAGGCGGCGCAGCGGCTGCTGGTGGAGATGGCGATGGACATCGACTTCGCGCTCGACCGCTTCGAGCAGGATGCCGAGCGCGCACGTCTGGCCGCCGCCATCGTCGACAGCGAGGAGAAATACCGCGAGCTGACCGAGAGCATCAACGACGTGATCTGGACGGTGGACCCGGAGACGCGCTGCTTCAGCTATGTCAGCCCGGCGATGCGGCGGCTGAGCGGTTACGCGCCGCACGAACTGATCGACGCGCCGATCGAACGCCTGCTCAAGCCGGAGTACGTGGCCGAGATGCGCGAGCGCATGGCCCTGCACCTGGCGGAATTCCACGTCGGCAAGCGCAAGAGCGAGGACTACTCGGTCGAAGAGGTGGAACTGGGGCGGCGCGACGGCGGCACGGTGTGGGCTGAGGTGGTGACCACGCTGGGCCTCAACCGCCGCAGCGGGCGCGTGGAATTCCGCGCCGTGGCGCGCGACATCTCGGAGCGGCGCGCTGCCGAGGCCGAGATCCAGCGCCTGGCGCATTACGACCAGCTGACCGGCCTGCCCAACCGCAGCCTGGTCAAGGACCGCTTCCGCTACGCCGCCAGCCTGACCCAGCGCCGCCGCGGCCAGCTGGCGGTGATGTTCTTCGACCTCGACCATTTCAAGAACATCAACGACACGCTCGGCCACGATTTCGGCGACCGCCTGCTGGTGGAAGTGGCGCGCCGGCTGGAGTCGGTGCTGCGCGGTGGCGACACCGTGTGCCGCCTCGGCGGCGACGAGTTCGTCTTCCTGCTGCCGGATACCGACGCGGAAGGCGCGGCCCGTGTGGCCGCGAAGCTGCTCGAGGCGGTGGCGCAGCCGCTGGTGCTGGACCACCAGGAGCTGACGGTCACGCCCTCCATCGGCATCGCGATGTACCCGGACGACGGCACCGATTTCGACACCCTGTCGCGCAACGCCGACGCCGCGATGTACCAGGCCAAGCGCGAGGGACGCAACGGCTTCCGCTTCTTCACCGAGGCGATGCAGGCGCGCTCCACGCGCACGCTGCTGCTCGCCAACGCGCTGCGCCACGCGCTCGACCGCGGCCAGTTCTCGCTGCACTACCAGCCGCAGGTGTCGCTCGCCGATGGCCGCGTGGTCGGCGCCGAGGCGCTGCTGCGGTGGACGCATCCCGAATTCGGTCCGGTGTCGCCCGGCGAGTTCGTGCCCATCGCCGAGAGCAATGGCCTGATCGCGCAGATCGGCGAATGGGTGCTGCGCGAGGCGGTGGCGCAGTCGCGGCGCTGGCTGGATGAAGGACTGCCTCCGCTGGTGATGGCGGTGAACCTCTCGGCGGCGCAGTTCCGCAATCCCAACCTGCCGGAGCTGGTGACCCAGGTGATCGAGGAAGCCGGGCTGCCGCCCCACCAGGTGGAACTGGAACTGACCGAAGCGGTGGCGATGGACGACCCGCAAAGCGCGGTGCGGGTGATGGACGCGCTGTTCGCGCGCGGCATCCGGATGTCGATCGACGACTTCGGCACCGGCTATTCATCGCTGGGCTATCTCAAGCGCTTCAAGGTGGGCAAGCTGAAGATCGACCAGTCCTTCGTGCGCGACATCGGCGACGATCCGGACGACAAGGCGATCGTCAGCGCGATCATCCACCTGGCCGGCAGCCTGGGCATGCTGACGGTGGCCGAGGGCGTGGAAACGCTCGATCAGCTCGACTTCCTGCGTCAGCAGGGTTGCGACACCGTGCAGGGCTATTACTTCAGCCGGCCGCTGCCGGCCGAGGCGTTTGTCGGGTATTTGCGGGAGAGCGGGGCGCTGACCCCATCCCCACCCCAGCCCTCCCCTTGAAGGGGAGGGGGCAAAACGAGGCCAGCCCGACAGCCGGTGCCGGTAGGCTCCGTCGTTCGCCCGGCAGCGAGCGATGCTCGCTGAAACCCCTGCCTCACCCCCTTGAAGGGGAGGGGGCAAATCGGCCAAACAGGGGCCTTCGTTTCGCTAGGTGGGTTGGCAGGCAGCAAGGAGTTTCTTCAGACATTGAAACGGGCCGCCGCCCTTGGGTTCGGGATGGTTTGGGTCCCTCCCCTTTCAAGGGGGCGGAACAGCGGTTTCGATGAGCATTGCTCGGCGCCTGTGTAGCGGCGGGGCCCAGCCGAGACTCCCGGTCAGGAGGGGGATGGGGTTCGAGTACGCGAGGCGCGGATCCCATCCCCACCCCACCCCCACCGCAACCCGGTAGCCTTCGCTTCGCTCCCTCGTTCGACTGGTGGTAAGCCGTGCGTACCGAAACCCCGCACTCACCCGTTGAAGGGGGGCGGAGCAAAACAGGCCGGCCGTGAAAAAAGGAACGGGGCCGCCCTCTCGGGTGGCCCCGTTCCTTTTGCGGCTAGCGAGGCGCCGGTCAGCTGGCTGGCCCCAGCCCGATCGGCGCCGGTGCCAGCGCGAGGATCTTCTGGTACAGCGCTTCCGCCTCTTCCTTGGGCTTGATACCGAACAGCGGGTTGTCGTTCTCGCGGAAGGCGGCGTCTATTTCGGCCCAGTCCTCGGCGGTCAGCACCCGTTCGGCGATCGGCAGCAGCTGTTCTTCCTCGGTCTGCAGGTGGCTCCATTCCAGTTCGGCGTAATGCTCGGCGGCTTCGAAGAAGCGTTCGCGCGCGCCGGCGTCGCCGTTGGTGAAGCCGATCAGCTGCTGCTTGATGTCGTCCATCATCGGGTGGCCGAGCACGTGTTCGCGCTCCAGCTTGGCGATCAGCGCGTCAGCGTCGTGGGTACGGCGCTTGACCGCGGCGAACAGGAACTTGTCTTCCTTGGGGTGATGCCAGCGGTCCGGATAGGACACGATGTAGTCGAGGATGGCCTTGAGCACCGGGAAATTGGGCGGCGCGCCGTTGCGCATCTGGCGGATCAGGAAGCGCAGCGAATACAGCACGGCGCTGATGGCGAGGTGTTCGTCCTTGATGATCTGGATCGCTTCGGGTCTCACGATGTTCTCCTCCTTGTGCGGTTCTTGGTTGTCGTGCTTGCCGCAGGGCGCGACGCCGTTCTGCGCTGCGTGTCCCCGCCTGCCGCAGTGTGCGCCCCGGGCAAGCCGGGCAACCGGCGCGGGGCGGTCCCGCGACGATTGCTCAGGGCCAAAGGTGGCGCCGATGGCCGGCGCGATCAATGACCCAGGTCAACTTAAATCCGTTCGATCGCGAGCGCGATGCCCTGGCCGACGCCGATGCACATCGTCGCCAGGCCGTAGCGCCCGCCGCTGGTTTCGAGCTGGTTGAGCGCGGTGGTCACCAGGCGCGCGCCCGAGGCCCCCAGCGGGTGGCCGATGGAGATGGCGCCGCCGTTGGGATTGACCCGCGCGTCGTCGTCCGCCAGCCCCAGCCGGCGGGTGACCGCCAGCGCTTGCGCGGCGAAGGCCTCGTTGAGTTCGATGACGTCGAACCGGGCGATGCCCATGCCCAGGCGCGCCAGCAGTTTCTCGCTCGCCGGGGCCGGGCCGATGCCCATGATGCGCGGCGCCACGCCGGCTGCGGCCGAACCGAGGATGCGCGCGCGCGGCGTCAGGCCGTGGCGCTTCACCGCGGCTTCGGAGGCGAGCAGCACCGCGGCGGCGCCGTCGTTCACGCCCGAGGCGTTGCCGGCGGTCACGGTGCCGTCGGGGCGCACCACGCCTTTCAGCTTGGCGAGCATGTCCAGCGTGGTGTCGGGGCGGGGGTGTTCGTCCGTGGTCATGCGCACCGGATCGCCCTTCTTCCTCGGGATGTCGACTGGCACGATCTCGCGCGCGAAGAAGCCGCGTTCGTTGGCGCTCGCCCAGCGCTGCTGGCTGCGCAGCGCGAGCGCATCCTGGTCGGCGCGGCTCACGTTGAAGTCGGTGGCGACGTTCTCGGCGGTTTCGGGCATGGAATCCACGCCGTACTGCGCCTTCATCAGCGGATTGACGAAGCGCCAGCCGATGGTGGTGTCCTCGATCTTCGCGCTGCGCGAAAAGGCGCTGTCGGCCTTGCCCAGGACGAAGGGCGCGCGGCTCATGCTCTCGACCCCGCCGGCGATCATCAGCTCGGCCTCGCCGGCGGCGATCGCGCGCGCGGCGCTGCCGATGGCGTCCAGGCTGGAGCCGCACAGGCGGTTGACCGTGCTGCCCGGCACTTCCACCGGCAGCCCGGCCAGCAGCGCCGCCATGCGGGCGACATTGCGGTTGTCCTCGCCCGCCTGGTTGGCGCAGCCGTAGATGACGTCGTCGACCAGGTTCCAGTCGACGCCGGGGTTGCGCGCGATCAAGGCCTTGATCGGCAGCGCCGCGAGGTCGTCGGCACGCACGGAGGAAAGCAGCCCGCCGTAGCGGCCGAAGGGGGTGCGGATGGCGTCGCAGAGATAGACGGTGTGGGTCATGGTGTCCTGCCGTGCGCGATAGGTCGGTAAAAAAAGGGGGCGTGTCGCCACGCCCACCCAAGAGAAGAGAGTTGGAGACAACCCTCTGGAGAAACTGGTGAGACGTAAGGGCTTTGCCTTTGGAGCGCAGCGGGGACCGCTTGCCTACGGCAGGCTACGGCGGTTCGGAAGAGAGGGTTCCAGTCCCTCCCCTTTCAAGGGGGAGGTTAGGAGGGGGATGGGGTTGAGTTCAGTGCTCGTCCACTCTCTGACCCCATCCCCACCCTAGCCCTCCCCTTGAAGGGGAGGGGATAAAGCGCGCCTCCTGTCACCCTGCTCCAGCAACCCCCTCAATACGTCTCGATATGGAACCGGCCCTTCGCCAGCAGCTGCGGCCGCAGCGTGTCCCAGTCCGCGCCGCGGGCGCGGCAGATGTCGCGGAAGGCTTCGACGACGCCGGCTTCCATGCCCTTGAGGCCGCAGATGTAGATGTAGGCGTTGTCGTCCATCAGCATCGCGAACACCTTGTCGGCGCGTTCGCGGATGCGGTCCTGCACGTACATCTTGGGTTCGCCGGGCACGCGCGAGAAGGCGAAGTTGATGTCGATGAAGTCCTTCGGCAGCTTCTGCAGCGGGCCGAAGTAGGGCAGTTCGCCGGGCGAGCGGGCGCCGAAGAACAGGATCAGGTCGCCGCCTTCCTTCAGCTCCATGCGACGGCGGCGGCGTTCGGTCATCGCGCGCATCGGCGCCGAGCCGGTGCCGGTGCAGATCATCATGATCGACGAACCCGGATTGTTCGGCATCAGGAAGGTCGAACCGTAGGGGCCGGTGACCTGCACCTTGTCGCCCTTCTTGAGGTCGCACACGTAGCTGGAGGCGACGCCGCGGGCCGGCTTGCCTTCGTGGTCCTCGGTGACGCGCTTGACCGTGAGCGACAGGTTGTTGTGGTGCGGGCGCTCGCCTTCGCGCGGGCTCGCCACCGAATACATGCGCAGCAGGTGCGGCTTGCCCTTCTCATCCACGCCCGGCGGGATGATGCCGATCGACTGGCCTTCGAGCACCGGGAAAGGCGTGCTGCCGAAATCCAGCACCACGTGGTGGATGTCGGAGGACGCATCCGCGTCGGTCAGCCGGTAGTTGCCGGTGACGGTGGCGGTGACCGGGTTGGTGGGGCCGTACAGGTTGATGTAGGGGTGCGAGGCCGACCACGGCGCGAGCGCCGGGCCGCCATGGCCGGCGGTGGCGACGTCGGTGATCTGCTGCACCTCGGCCGGGGTTTCTCCGGCCGGGCCGCTGACGATGCCCGCCTCGAACTGGTCCAGTTCGCGGGTGTCGGGCAGCACGTCCCAGGTGAATTGTTCTTCCAGCGTGTAGGGAACGGCTTTTTCCACGTTGCGCCAGGAGTCGATCGCGCCGGTGGGACAGGGCGAGATGCAGGCCAGGCAACCGTTGCAGACGTCGAACTTGACGACGTAGTTGAGGTTGTCGTGGGTAATGGCGTCGACCGGGCAGATCTCCTCGCAGGTGTTGCAGCGGATGCAGATCTCCGGATCGATCAGGTGCTGACGGGCGATGTTGGCGTGCTCTGCTGGCGCGTTCATGGTGTCTCCTTTCTCCGTGGGCTGGGCGGCGGAACTCCCTCCCCTTCAAGGGGAGGGCTGGGGTGGGGATGGGGTTCGCCTGGCGTTCTCGTCGCGCCTGCAACCCCATCCCCCTCCTAACCTCCCCCTTGAAGGGGGAGGGACAGGAAACGCTCTCCCTGGAAGGGGAGGGACCCCTGTTCCAGCCGTGCTCTCGTTTTTAGTTGAAACGAACGTACTCGAAATTCACCGGCTGGTTGTTGATGCCGCGGCTCGGGGGGGCGATCCAGTTGGCGAACTTGCCCGGCTCGAGGCAGCGGCCCATCAGCGAATGCACGTACAGGCGGTCTTCGTCGCTCGGCAGCCAGTTCAGGTGCTGGTGGGTCCATTCCGCTTCCGACAGCATGCGGCCGTCCGGCGACACATGGACGTCGGTGAACATGCCGATGGCGCGGTGGAAACCCTTGTGCGGCAGCGTGAACTTGAAGTCGATGCCGAACTTGGCCGGGATGCGGTTCCAGCGGTCGACACCGGCCTGCACGTCGGCGATCCAGTCGTCGCGCAGGCGCTCGTTCAGCGCGGAGAGCGCGCCCACCTTGCGGGTGCCGAGCGTGTCGCCGGCGACTTCCGGCACTTCGTACTCGGCGTTCTGCAGCTTGTGGTCGTCGTCGATCTTGGTTTCTTCGAAACGACCCTTCAGGCCGGTGGTGTAGTAGGTCGCGGCGTTGGACGACACTTCGTTGCCGTACAGGTCGCTGGTCACGCTGAAGTGGAAGTTCAGGTACTTCTGCAGCGTCGGCAGGTCGATGACGCCGGCGGCGCGCAGCTTGGCCTTGTCGTCGGTCTTCAGCTGCTGCATCACTTCGCAGGTACGCTGGATGACGCGGGCGATGCCGGATTCGCCGACGAAGAGGTGGTGCGCTTCTTCGGTCAGCATGAACTTGCAGGTGCGCGCCAGCGGGTCGAAGGCGGATTCGGCCAGCGAGGCGAGCTGGTACTTGCCGTCGCGGTCGGTGATGAAGGTGAACATGAAGAAGGACAGCCAGTCCGGGGTCTTCTCGTTGAACGCCGTGAGGATGCGGGGGTTGTCCTCGTCACCCGAACGGCGCTCGAGCAGGGCTTCGCCTTCTTCGCGGCCGTCGCGGCCGAAGTGGGCGTGCAGCAGATACACCATCGCCCACAGGTGACGGCCTTCTTCCACGTTCACCTGGAACAGGTTGCGCAGGTCGTACAGCGACGGCGCGGTGAGGCCAAGGTGGCGCTGCTGTTCGACCGAGGCCGGCTCGGTGTCACCCTGGGTGACGATGATGCGGCGCAGGGTGGAGCGGTATTCGCCCGGCACTTCCTGCCACACGTCTTCGCCCTTGTGGTCGCCGAAGGTGATCTTCTTGCCGGCTTCCTGCGGGGTCAGGAAGATGCCCCAGCGGTAGTCCGGCATCTTGACGTGTTCGAAGTGCGCCCAGCCGGTCGGGTCCACGCTGATCGCGGTGCGCAGGTAGACGTCGTAGTTGGTCGAGCCGTCCGGACCCATGTCGTCCCACCACTGCAGGAAGGCGGGCTGCCAGTGTTCCAGGGCGCGCTGCAGGGTCTTGTTTTCCGACAGGTTGACGTTGTTCGGGATGCGTTCGCTGTAGTTGATGCTCATGTCTGTCTGCTCCTCCAGATTCTCGATGATGCGGGCCGCGCTTCGGGGCGACGGTCCCGCCCGGATTTCACCTGTGTGCTACTGACCTCCTGAACCACGCCAAGGCGCCGCCTGCTACGGCAGGGGGACGGCTTGCCACGCGGTTGACCGAGGGATGCGGTTGCCGGGCGCCCGGGACTGATGGGCGCCCGGCGTGTGCCTTACACCCGGTTCCAGTCGAACTGGGCCTTCTTGCCGGAACCGAAGAGCTTCAGCGCGCCGTTTTCGCCGACGGCGTTGGGGCGGATGAAGATCCAGTTCTGCCAGGCCGAGAGGCGGCCGAAGATGCGGGTGTTCATGGTTTCGGTGATGCCGAAGCGCAGGTTGGCTTCGAGGCCGGTGAGCGCGTCCGGCGACAGCGCGGCGCGTTCCTCGACCGCGATGCGCACTTCGTCGGCCCAGTCGAGGTCGTCCGGGATCGCGGTGACCAGGCCCAGCTCGTAGGCTTCGGCGGCGGTCAGCAGGCTGCCTTCCTTCGCCTTCACCGCGGCGACCGGCGCCTCTTCCTGGTAGAAGCGGGCGGCGATGCGCGACAGGCCGTTCACCATCGGCAGCGGGCCGAAGTTCATCGCCGACAGGCCGATGGCGTTGGGCGCGGTGGTGGTGTCGAGCATGTAGGAACGGTCGGCGGCGAGCGCCACTTCCAGCAGGGTGCCGGCGAAGCAGGAGCCCGGCTCGATCAGCGCGTACAGGCTGCGCGAGGACACATCGATGCGGGCCAGCGTGCGGCGCAGCATGCCCAGCGTTTCGCGCACGAACCAGTTGCCCTGGTTGGCAACGATGGTGGCGTCGATGTCGAGCACGACCTGGGCGTTGCCTTCGGTGCGCAGCTGCCACAGGCCGATGTCGAGGTGGTTGGTGCGCAGGTTGAGGATGGCGTCGTCGAGTTCGCGCGCCATCTTCAGCGGCCACCAGTTGGCGCCCTGGGCTTCGATCTCGGCGGCGGTCTTCGCGCTGACGGCGGACGGCGCGCGCACGGTCAGCGTGACCGTGCGACCGGCGGCGTCGATCACCGCATCGACGAACTCATAGTGGTAGCCGCTGGCATCCACGGTGCGCTCCAGCGTCGGCAGCGCCACGCCCTTGGCACCGCTCGGGCGGTCGGACAGCTTGGCCAGTTCGGCGGCGCGCTTGGCGATGTGCTCGCCGAACTGCTGGGCCTTGACCACGTCGTCGACCAGGCGCCAGTCCTTCGCACGCTGGCCGCGCACGCCTTCGGAGATGGTGCAGAAGATGTCGGCGTGGTCGCGGCGCACCTTGCGCTTGTCGGTGACGCGGGTGAGGCCGCCGGTGCCGGGCAGCACGCCCAGCAGCGGGACTTCCGGCAGCGACACGGAGGAGTTGCGGTCGTCGACCAGCACGATCTCGTCGCAGGCCAGCGCCAGCTCGTAGCCGCCGCCGGCGGTGGTGCCGTTGCACGCGGCGATGAACTTGAGGCCGGAGTACTGGCTGGCGTCCTCGATGCCGTTACGGGTTTCGTTGGTGAACTTGCAGAAGTTCACCTTCCAGGCGTGGGTGGAGACGCCCAGCATGTAGATGTTGGCGCCGGAACAGAAGATCTTCGGCTTGCCGGAGGTGAACACCACGGTCTTGACGCCGGGGTTTTCGAAGCGGATGCGCTGCAGCGCGTCGTGCAGCTCGATGTCGACGCCGAGGTCGTACGAGTTCAACTTCAGCTTGTAGCCGGGGCGGATGCCGCCGTCTTCGTCGATGTTGAGCGTCAGCGTGGCGACTTCACCGTTCACGTCGAGCTTCCAGTGCTTGTAGCGCGACGGTTCGGTGCGGTAATCGACGGGTTCGATCTTGTTGGCGCTTGCAGCTTCCACTTTCTGTCTCCTCTTCTTTGGGGTTCAGCTCATGACGAGCTGTCTTAACTTCATGAAACTCTCGTCCACCGTCTCGCCCGAGGTGTCGATCACGGTGTCCGCCTTGGCGTAGAGCGGCTCGCGCGCTTCGAGAATGCGCTTGAGGTCTTCCATCGCCTCGTCGTTGCCCGCCATCGGCCGCAGGTCGCCCTGGGCCATCACGCGGGCCATGTGTTCTTCCGGCTGCGCCTTCACCCACACGGTCAGGCAGTTCGACAGCAGCATGTCGTAGGTTTCCTGCTGGGCGACGACGCCGCCGCCCACCGAGATGACGCCGCGTTCGTTGTCGCGGATCACCCGTTCCAGCGTGCGCTGCTCGATCCGGCGGTAGCCCGCCTGGCCGTACAGCGCGAACAGTTCGCTCGCCGGCATGCCGGTCTCGCGCTCGATCTCGCGGTCGAGTTCGATGAAGCCGACGCCCATTTCCTTGGCCAGGCGGTTGCCCAGCGTGGATTTGCCCGCGCCGCGCAGGCCGATCAGCGCCACGCGCTTCCTGCGCACCGCCTCTTCATGGCCGAAGTCGCGCATCAGGCGGAACACCACTTCTTCCAGGCGGTGCTGCGGCAGCCGTTCGAGGAAGCGGCGGATCAGCCGCTTTTCCACCGTGTCTTCCGCTTCCGGCGCCAGCAGCTCGATCAGCGAGACATCCAGCGCGCGGGTGATGTGGCGCAGCAGCACGATCGAGACGTTGCCTTCGCCGGCTTCCAGGTGGGCGAGGTGGCGTTCGGAAACGCCTGCCTCGCGGGCCACCAGCTTGCGCGTCATGCCGCGGCGGTCGCGGATCTCGCGCACCCGCTTGCCGAGCGACATCAGGAACTCGCCGTCGTCGCGTTCGTCGCGGGCTTCGGCGGTCTGGTCGGCGTCGTTGGGGCTGGTCGGGGTCTCGGTCCTGGTGTTCATCTGGTTAGCGTCCTGTGCGAGCTGCAGCACGTGTTGGTTGAACAATAGTGCAGCTAAAAAATGGAGTCAAGAGGTAAAGTGCAGTTTAGTTCCATCGAAAGCGCACTGCATTGCATCTTGTGTAGTCCGGTGCTCGTCAATTTCCAAGTTATGATGCGGTATATTGCGTTGCAGCATGGAATTGAGTGCGGAAAGATGAACTAAAGTGCTTGACGACGGGTTTTCGGGGTGTATTCTATATCCAGCAACTGACGAAGCCGATGCAATCCGCTTCAGGTCATAGATAGAAGACGCGGCGCAGACCGCAGCACAGGTCAACAGGAGGAGCAGGTGAAGCTTGCCAATTACGTATACGGGCAATGGGTGGAAGGCAGCGGCGAGGGGATCGCGCTGCTCGATCCGGTCAATGGCGAGCACCTGGTCTCGGTGTCCTCGGAGGGCGTGGATGTCGGCCGTGCGCTGAGCTTCGCCCGCGACAGCGGCGGCACTGCGCTGCGTGCGCTGGGCTACGAGGCCCGCGCCGGCCTGCTCGGCAAGATCGCCGAAGTGCTCACCGCCAACCGCGACGCCTATTACGACATCTCGCTGCGCAACTCCGGCTCCACCGCCGGCGACATCGCCTTCGATGTCGATGGCGCGATCTTCACCCTCAAGGCCTACGCCCGCGCCGGCAAGGCCCTTGGCGACGCCCGCCTGCTGAAGGAAGGCGGCCGGGTGGCGCTGGCCAAGACCGATGCCTTCCAGGGCCAGCACTTCCTCACCCCGCTGTCGGGCGTCGCGGTGTTCATCAACGCCTTCAATTTCCCGGCCTGGGGCTTGTGGGAAAAGGCCGCGCCCGCGCTGCTCGCCGGCGTGCCGGTGCTGGTGAAGCCGGCCACCCCCACCGCCTGGCTGACCCAGCGCATGGTGGCCGACGTGGTCGCCGCCGGCATCCTGCCGCCGGGCGCGCTCAACATCGTCTGTGGCTCCGCACGCGACCTGCTCGACCACGTCGGCGAATGCGACGTGGTGTCCTTCACCGGCTCGGCGGACACCGCCGCCCGCATCCGCACCCATCCGGCGGTGGTCGCCAGGGCGGTGCGGGTGAATGTGGAGGCCGACAGCGTCAATTCCGCCATCCTCGGCCCCGACGCCCAGCCGGGCAGCGCCGAGTTCGATCTGGCGGTGAAGGAGATCGTGCGCGAACTCACCGTCAAGGCCGGGCAGAAATGCACCGCCATTCGCCGCATCTTCGCGCCCGCCGCGGTGGCACGCGCGCTGGCGGACGCCGTCGCCGCCAAGCTGGCCGGCATGACGGTCGGCAATCCGCGCAGCGAAGGCGTGCGTGTCGGCCCGCTGGTGAGCAAGGCCCAGCAGGCCGCGGCCTTCGAAGGTCTGGCCCGGCTGCGCCAGGACGCCGAGCTGGTGTTCGGCGGCGGCGAGGGCTTCGTGCCGGTCGATGCCGATCCGGCCGTCTCCGCCTTCGTCCAGCCCACGCTGCTGTTCTGCGACAAGGGCCTGGCCGCGCAGCATGTGCACGACGTCGAGGTGTTCGGCCCGGTGGCCACCGTGCTGCCTTATGCCGATACTGCCGAAGTGATCGCGCTCGCCCGCCGCGGCGGCGGTTCGCTGGTGGCCTCGGTGTATTCCGCCGACGCCGGCTTCCTCGCCGAGCTGGTGCCGGGCATCGCCGAACTGCACGGCCGGGTGATGGTGGTGGATGCCGCAGTCGGCGGCCAGCACACCGGCCACGGCAACGTGATGCCGACCTGCTTGCACGGCGGGCCGGGCCGGGCCGGCGGCGGCGAAGAACTGGGCGGCCTGCGCGCGCTCGCGATGTATCACCGGCGTTATGTGGTGCAGGGCGGGCCGGGCTTGCTGGATGCGCTGTCGGCGGGCGCCGCGGACGCGGCGCTGCTGGGGGCTTGAGTTCGTTTTCCCTGGGTGGTGCAGCCCGCTCAGGCCGCACCGCCTTGCTCCCTCCCCTTCTAGGGGGTGAGAGAGGGGTTTCGGCAAGCATCGCTTGCCGCCTCTCGAACGACGGAGCGAAGCGGAGGCTTCTGGACTGGCCCGATTTGCTCCCTCCCCTTCAAGGGGAGGGTTGGGGTGGGGATGGGGTTGATGGCGACGCTGAGCGCAACCCCATCCCCCTCCTAGCCTCCCCCTTGAAGGGGGAGGGACAGAAACCGCCTCGACTGAACCGCATGCGCGCCTTCTACGGCAGGTGCTTCAGGCAACACAAAAAAACCAACTTCGACAGGAGAGACCCATGACGCCCGATGTCTTCCAGGCGCTGATCGCCAAGGTCACCGCGACCATCGCCAGCAAGCCGGTCGATGCTTCGCTGGCCGCCTTCCTCAACGAGCGCTTCCCGCCGGGCAGCGCCGAGTTCGACGACATTGCCGCGGCCTGCAAGCAGGCCGTCGCCGACGGCTGGATGTGCGAGCGCGAGCATGGCGGCATCAAGTACGGCCGTGTCATCAAGCCCTGTGACGCCATCCACGGCTTCAGCGTGGACGTGGTCGAGATGGGCGACGTGGTCGGGCCGCAGCATGCACATCCCAATGGCGAGATCGACATGATCATGCCGCTCGACGGCGCGCCCAAGTTCGATGGTCACGGCGCCGGCTGGTTCGTCTACGGCCCGGGCACGGTGCACAAGCCCACCGTTGCCGGCGGCCGCGCTTACGTGCTCTATCTGCTGCCACAGGGCGCGATCGAGTTCACCCGCTAGCAGCGGTCAGCGCAGCGGACGGGATGCAGCACCGGCACAAGATCGGGCGCATCCGCGGTCCTGCAGGGAATCAACAAACGGAGGAGACAAACGATGCCCACCCTGAGTGCGGCGGACCACGCCACCAGTCCGCCCAGTATCGAGATCCCGCGGCAGTACAACGCCGCCGACGATCTCATCGGCCGCAACCTCGCCGCCGGCCGCGGCGCCAAGCTCGCCTACATCGACGATCTCGGTAGCTACAGCTACGACGAACTCGCGCGCCGGGTGAATCGCTGCGCCAGCGCGCTGCGCGGCAGCCTGGCGCTGCGCCAGGAAGACCGCATCCTGATGTGCGTGCATGACACGGTGGAATTCCCCACCGTGTTCCTCGGCGCGATCAAGGCCGGGGTGATCCCGGTCGCGGTCAATACGCTGCTCACCGCGCACGATTACGAATACATGCTGACCGACAGCCGCGCCCGCGTCGCGGTGGTGTCGGCCGCGCTGCTGCCGCTGTTCCAGCCGCTGCTGGGCAAGGTGCCGACGCTGGAGCGCATCGTCGTCGCCGGCACCGCCAACCCCGGCCCGGACAGCCTCGCCGCCTTGCTGGACACTGGCAGCGACCAGTTCGACGCGGCGCCGACGCTCGCCGACGACGCCTGCTTCTGGCTGTATTCCTCCGGTTCCACCGGCGCGCCCAAGGGCACGGTGCACATCCACTCCAGCCTGATCCAGACCGCCGAGCTGTATGCCCGCCCGGTGATCGGCATCAACGAGCACGACGTGGTGTTCTCGGCGGCCAAGCTGTTCTTCGCCTATGGCCTCGGCAACGGCCTCACCTTCCCGCTGGCGGTGGGTGCCACCGCGGTGCTGATGGCCGAACGGCCGACGCCGGCGGCGGTGTTCGAGCGTTTGCGCCGCCACACGCCCACCATCTTCTACGGCGTGCCCACGCTCTACGCCTCGATGCTGGCAAGCCCCGACTGCCCGACCCGTGCCGAGATGCGGCTGCGCGCCTGTACCTCGGCCGGCGAAGCGCTGCCGGAGGAAATCGGCAAGCGCTGGACCGAGCGCTTCGGCGTCGACATCCTCGACGGCATCGGCTCCACCGAGATGCTGCACATCTTCCTGTCCAACCGCGCTGGCAACGTGCGCTACGGCACCACCGGTAAGCCGGTGCCGGGCTACGCGGTGCGCCTGATCGACGACGAGGGCAAGGAAATCTCCACCCCCGGCGAACCCGGCGAGCTGCAGATCAGCGGCCCGACCGCGGCTGCCTACTACTGGAACAACCGCGAGAAGACGCGCAACACCTTCCAGGGACCGTGGACCCGCAGCGGCGACAAGTACCAGATGGACGCCGACGGCTACTACGTCTATGCCGGCCGCAGCGACGACATGCTGAAGGTGTCCGGCATCTACGTGTCGCCGATCGAGGTCGAGTCCGCGCTGATCGCGCACGAGGCCGTGCTGGAGGCCGCGGTCGTCGGCTGCGAAGACGAGGACAAGCTGATCAAGCCCAAGGCCTACATCGTGCTCAAGCCCGGCATCGCCATCACCGACGCGCTGCGCGACGAACTCAAGGCCCACGTCAAGAGCCTGCTCGCGCCCTACAAATACCCGCGCTGGATGGAGTTCGTGGAGGAACTGCCGAAGACCGCCACCGGCAAGATCCAGCGCTTCAAGCTGCGCGTCGCGGCGTCGCGCTGAGGGAGACAGAAAAATGACTGCGATGCAGCAGGCGATTGCCATCATCAAGGACGAGCACCAGTCGATGGGCGCGGTGCTCAAGGGCCTGCAGGCCCACGTCGAGGCGGTGCGCGAAGGGCGGGACAAACCCGATTTCCCGCTGTTCCAGGCGATGTTCGACTATATCGAGACCATCCCCGACCGCGTCCATCACCCCAAGGAGGACGAATACCTGTTCCGCCTGCTGCGCCTGCGCAGCGACGAGGCCAACGTCATCCTCGACGAACTGGAAGGGCAGCACGACGTCTGTGCGACCCTGCTCAGCTCGGTGCGCAAGGCGATGGCAAGCTACCGCGAAACCGGCGAACTCGCCGGCTTCGAGCGCAGCCTGCAGGCCTACGCCACCTTCCTGTGGGAACACATGCGAAAAGAAGAAGAACTCGTCCTGCCGCTGGCCGAGAAGCACCTGACCGGCGAGGACTGGGAAGCGATCCACGCGGCCTTTCAGGCCAACCGGAGCCAGGCCTGGTAAGGGTCTGGAAAGCAGGGCCACGGGCGGCGGCAACAGCCGCCCGTTCATCAAAAACGAGGAGACAACGATGGAAAAGCAGAATCGCAAGGCAACGCGCGTGGTGGCCGTCCTGGCCGGTCTGGGTCTGGCCACGCTGATGCCGCTGGCCGCCCATGCCGCCGAGAAGGTGAAGGTCGGCCTGATGCTGCCCTACACCGGCACCTACGCCGCGCTCGGCAACGCGATCACCAACGGCTTCAAGCAGTACGTGGCCGAGCAGGGCGGCACGCTCGCCGGCCGCGAGGTCGAGTACTTCGTGGTGGATGACGAATCCGATCCCGCCAAGGCCACCGAGAACACCAACAAGCTGGTCAAGCGCGACGAGGTGGATGTGCTGGTCGGCACGGTGCACTCGGGCGTTGCGCTGGCGATGGCCAAGGTCGCGCGCGACACCAAGACGCTGATGATCATCCCCAACGCCGGCGCCGACGAACTCACCGGCCCGCTGTGTGCGCCCAACGTGTTCCGCACCTCCTTCACCAACTGGCAGCCGGCCTACGCCATGGGCAAGGTCGCCGCGGAGAAGGGCCACAAGACCGCGGTCACGCTGACCTGGAAGTACGCCGCGGGCGAACAGGCGGTGGAAGGCTTCGCCAAGGCCTTCGAGGCGGGCGGCGGCAAGGTCGTCAAGCAGCTCACGCTGCCCTTCCCGAACGTGGAGTTCCAGGCCCTGCTGACCGAGGTCGCCTCGCTCAAGCCGGACGCGGTGTACGTGTTCTTTGCCGGCGGCGGCGCCGCAAAGTTCGTCAAGGACTACGACGCGGCCGGGCTGAAGAAGAGCATTCCGCTGTACTCCAGCGGCTTCCTCACCGACGGCACGCTGGAGGCCATGGGCGGTGCCGGCGAAGGTCTGCTGACCGCGCTGCACTACGCCGACGGCCTGGAAATCCCGAAGGACAAGGACTTCCGCACCAAGTACGCGATGACCTACAAGATGCAGCCCGACGTCTATGCGGTGCAGGGCTATGACGCGGCGCAGTTGCTGAAGTCGGGCCTGGACGCGGTCAAGGGCGGCAAGCTCGACCAGGCGACCATGGTCAAGGCCATGGAAGCGGCCACCATCGACAGCCCGCGCGGCGCCTTCACGCTGTCCAAGGCCCACAACCCGGTGCAGGACATCTACCTGCGCAAGGCCGAAGGCAAGGACAACAAGCTGGTGAACGTCGCGGTCAAGAAGCTGGCCGACCCGGCGCGCGGCTGCCGCATGTAAGAACGGCGGTCCGCCGCGTCCTTCGACGCGGTGATCCGGTGCCAGCACCGTTCGCCCCGAGCCCGTCGAAGGGCAGCCCGGCTCCCGGGCTTCGACAGGCGGGGCCCGGACGCTGCGCCGGACACGCTGCCCGGGCGATGACGCAGCACGTCATCCCATCGCATCAAACCAACCGTATCCGGGCGCCGTCCGCGGCGCCCGGAGGGGAAGGCTCATGGATTTCACGACGTTCCTGATACAGATACTGAACTCGCTGCAGTACGGCCTGCTGCTGTTCCTGGTGGCAAGCGGGCTGACGCTGGTGTTCGGCATCATGGGCATCATCAACCTGGCGCACGGCAGCTTCTACATGGTCGGCGCCTACCTCGCGTTCGCGCTCACCAGCCTCACCGGCAACCTGATGCTCAGCATCGCGCTCGGCATTCCGCTCGCCTTCGTGTTCGGCGCGCTGCTCGAGTGGCTGCTGTTCGCCCACCTCTACAAGCGTGACCACCTCGAACAGGTGCTGCTCACCTACGGCCTCATCCTGATCTTCGAGGAACTGCGCAGCCTCGCGGTCGGCGACGACGTGCACGGTGTCGACATCCCGGCGCTGTTCTCCGCCTCCATCCCGCTGTCGGACACGCTGTCCTATCCGGTGTACCGCATCCTCATCTCGGTGGTGTGCCTGGTGCTGGCCGGCGCGCTGTGGTGGCTGATGCAGCGCACCCGGCTGGGCATGATGATCCGCGCCGGCAGCCACGACCGCGACATGGTCCAGGCGCTCGGCATCGACATCAACCTGCTCTACCGCACGGTGTTCGCGCTCGGCGTGGTGCTGGCGGCGCTGGCCGGCATGCTGGCGGCGCCGATCTCTTCGGTGTATCCGGGCATGGGCTCCAGCGTGCTCATCATCTCCTTCGTCATCGTCGTCATCGGCGGCATCGGCTCGGTGTGGGGCGCGCTCGTCGCCGCGCTGCTGATCGGCTTTGCCGACACCTTCGGCAAGGTGCTGCTGCCCGATCTCGCCGGGCTGGCGGTGTACCTGGTCATGGCGGTGGTGCTGTTGTGGCGCCCCGAAGGCATCTTCAAGAAGGGGTAAGGCGCAATGAATCCGCAAACCAATTCGCGCGGCTTGATGGTCGCCAAGGTGGTGGTGCTCGCCGCGCTGCTCGCCTTTCCGCTGGTGGGCTCCGCCTTCTATACCGAGATGGTGGCCAAGGTGCTGGTGATGGCGATCTTCGCCATGAGCCTGGACCTGCTGGTCGGCTTCACCGGGCTGGTCAGCCTGGGGCACGCCGCCTATTTCGGCATCGCCGCCTACGCGGTGGCGCTGCTGACGCCGAAGTACGACCCCGCCAACCTGTGGATCGCGCTGCCGGCGTCGGTGCTGGGCGCGGCGCTGGCGGCCTTCGTGATCGGCCTCTTCGTGCTGAGGACCAAGGGCATCTACTTCATCATGGTGACGCTCGCCTTCGCCCAGATGGCGTACTACGTCTTCCACGACACCGCGCTCGGCGGCGGGTCGGACGGCATCTACATCAACTTCAAGCCGGATGCGGCGATCGCCGGCTGGGCGCCGTTCGACCTCAACGAGCCGATGCACATGTACTACTTCATCGTCGGCATGCTGGTGCTGGTGTTCGCCTTCCTCACGCTGCTGCTGCGCTCGCCCTTCGGCAAGGTGCTGGTCGGCATCCGCAGCAACGAGCACCGCATGCAGTCGCTGGGCTACGCCACCTTCCGCTACAAGCTGGCCGCCTTCACCGTGGCCGGCGCGCTGGCCGGCGTGGCGGGCTTCCTGTACGGCGTGCTGTTCGGTTTCGTGACGCCGGAATACCTGTCGTGGCACCAGTCCGGCAACGTGCTGATGATGGTGATCCTGGGCGGTATGGGCAACCTGGTTGGGGCGGTGCTCGGCGCCTTCGCCTTCATCGGCCTGCAGGAGGTCTTCTCCGGCTGGACCAAGCACTGGCAGCTGCTGATGGGCGGCGTCATCGTCGCCGCGGTGCTGTTCATGCCGGGCGGCCTGTCGGCGCTGCCGCGCAGGCTCTACAAGAAGTTCAAGGAGGAGCGCATCCATGGGTGAGATGACCGCAGAAATCAAGGCCGCGGTGCAGCCCCACCTGACCGGCGAGGCGCTGCTGGTGGCCGACAAGCTGACCCGCCGCTTCGGCGGGCTGGCCGCCAACCAGGGCGTGTGCATCACGCTGGAGCGCGGCAAGCTGCATGCGCTGCTCGGCCCCAACGGCGCCGGCAAGTCGACCTGCATCAACATGCTGTCGGGTGACCTGCCGCCGTCCGAAGGCCGCATCCTGCTGAAGGGCAAGGACATCACCGGCCTCACCAACGCCCAGCGCTCGCGCATCGGCATCGGCCGCAGCTACCAGCGTACCAACATCTTTCCGCAATTCACCGTGCTGGAGAACTGCCGCCTGGCGGCGCAGTCGCGCAACCCGCGGCCGTGGAAGATCTTCACCGACGCGCTGCGCCTGACCGACACCCTGGAGCGCGCCCGCGCCGCCATCGTCGAGGCCGGGCTGGCCGGCCGCGAAGACCGCATCGCCGGGATCATGTCGCACGGCGAACAGCGCCAGCTGGAGATCGCGATGGTGCTCGCCACCGACGCCGAGGTGCTGCTGCTCGACGAACCGCTCGCCGGCATGGGCTCGGAGGAATCCGCGCAGATGGTCGGGCTGCTCAACAAGCTGAAGCAGAACCGCGCCATCCTGCTGGTGGAGCACGACATGGACGCGGTGTTCGCGGTGGCGGACACCATCACCGTGATGGTCAACGGCGTGGTGCTGGAATCCGGCACGCCGGAGCAGATCCGCAACAGCCCGGACGTGCAGCAGGCCTACCTTGGACACGAGGCGGAACATGAGTGAGATGACGATGGACAGCGGGCGCGCCACCGCCGCCCAGCCGCTGGTGGAGGGCGCCCAGACCGCCGCGGCCGAGGACGGCCGCGAACTGCTGATCGAGGCGATCGGCCTGCACACCTACTACGGCGCCAGCCACATCCTGCACGGGGTGAACTTCCACATCCGCAAGGGCGAGGCGCTGGGCCTGATGGGCCGCAACGGCATGGGCAAGACCACGCTGATCCGCACCATGCTCGGCTTCGTCAATCCGCGCGCCGGCGGCGTGCTGGTGCGCGGCCAGCGCATGACCGGCGGCCCCACCTACAAGATCGCCCGCCTCGGCATCGCCTACGTGCCCGAAGGCCGCGGCATCTTCCCCAACCTGTCGGTGCGCGAAAACCTCAACATGGCGGCGCGCGCCGGGGTGGAAGGCCAGCGCGACTGGACCTTCGACCGGGTGATGCACACCTTCCCGCGGCTGGCCGAGCGCATCAACAACGGCGGCGGCCAGCTCTCCGGCGGCGAGCAGCAGATGCTCACCATCGGCCGCGCGCTGATGACCAACCCCGACCTGCTGATCCTCGACGAGGCCACCGAGGGCCTGGCGCCGCTGATCGTGCGCGAGATCTGGCGGGTGATCCGCGAGATCCGCGACAGCGGCATCGCCACCGTGGTGGTGGACAAGAACCACGCCGCGGTCACCGCGATCACCGACCGCTCGATGATCCTGGTGAAAGGGCAGGTGGTGTTCGACGGCCCCAGCGAGGAGGTGCGCAACAACCCCGAGCTGATCCAGAAGCACCTTGGCGTGTGAGCGGGCACTGAGATGAAAACGGTCACCATCAATGGCACCCGCCTCGAATACGTCCGCCTCCCCTCGGCCCATCCGCGCGAGGGCGCGCCGGCCATCGTCTTCCTGCACGAAGGCCTCGGCTCGGTGTCGATGTGGCGCGACTTCCCGCAGAAGGTGGCCGACGCCACCGGCTGCGAGGCGGTGGTCTATTCGCGCGCCGGCTACGGCCGCTCCGACCCCGCGGTGCTGCCGCGCGCGGTGGGCTACATGCACGACGAAGGCCTGGCGGTGCTGCCGGCGCTGCTGGCCGAACTCGACCTCGAGCGGCCCATCCTGTTCGGCCATTCCGACGGCGGCTCGATCGCGCTGATCTGCGCCGGCGGCACCGACACCCCGCTCGCCGGCGTGATCGCGATGGCGCCGCACGTGCTGGTGGAAGACATCTCGGTCAGCAGCATCGCCCAGGCGAAGGTCGCCTGGACCACCACCGACCTGCCGGCCCGGCTGGGCAAGTACCACAACGACGTAGATGCGGTGTTCCGCGGCTGGAACGACATCTGGCTGCACCCGGACTTCCGCGCCTGGAACATCGAGGAATACCTGCCGCGCATCGCGGTGCCGGTGATGGCGATCCAGGGCGAGGACGACGAGTACGGCACGATGGACCAGATCGACCGCATCGCCCGCGGGGCCAAGGATGTGGAGCTGGTGAAGCTGGCCGACTGCCGGCATTCCCCGCACAAGGACCAGCCCCAGGCGGTGATCGATGCAGTGGTGGAGTTTGTGGAGAGGGTGGTGGAGTGAATGCGGTTCAGCTCCTGGGGGCTGTACTCCCTCCCCTTCAAGGGGGTGAGGCTGGGGTTTCGGCGAGCATGCTCGCCGCCGGCCGAACGACGGAGCGCAGCGAAGGCTCCCGGGCGGGCCTGTTTTTACTCCCTCCCCTTCAAGGGGAGGGCGGGGGTGGGGATGGGGTTTAGACGGTGCTCGCTGAACCCGACCCCATCCCCACCCTAACCCTCCCCTTGAAGGGGAGGGGACAAGAACCGTCTCTTAACCGTACGAGTTGAGTCGACCGAACAAAGAACCATGACCTACGACCGCCCCAAACGCATCCGCTTCGCCCACTGTGATCCTGCCGGCATCGTGTTCTACCCGCGCTACGTCGAACTCTTCAACGAGGTCGTCGAGGACTGGTTCGCCGACGGCCTCGGGGTGTCCTTCCACACCCTGCACGAAGACATGCGCCTCGGCATCCCGATGGTGAAGCTCGAGGTCGAGTACCTCGCGCCCTCGCGCTACGGCGACCTGCTGACCTTCCGCCTGCAGGTGGTGGAGATCGGCAACGCCTCGCTGCAGCTGGAGATCGGCGCCTTCGCCGGCGAGCAGCTGCGGGTGCGCGGGCGGCTCAAGATCGTGCTCGCCGACATCGACAAGCTGCGCCCGGTGCCGATCACCGAAGAATTCTGGCGGCCGAAGTTCGTCGCCTACCTGAAACAACCGGAACAGAAGTGAGCGCCCGCATGGACTACAGCCGCTACACCAGCCTCGAAATCGTCCGCCACGAACGCGGCGTCGTCGAACTCGTCATGGGCCGCGATGGCAAATTGCCGGCGGCCGACCACGCCGGGCACGGCGAACTCGCCGACATCTGGCGCGACATCGACCGCGACCCGGACATCTCGGTGGTGATCGTGCGCGGCCAGGCCAAGGGCTTTTCCGCTGGCGGCACGCTGGAACTGGTCGGCGACATGGTGGAGAGCTTCGAGCACCGCGCCCGCGTCTGGAAGGAGGCGCGCGACATCGTGTACAACATGATCAACTGCTCCAAGATCATCGTCTCCGCGATCAACGGTCCGGCAGTCGGCGGCGGCCTCGCGGTGGCGCTGATGGCGGACATCTCCATCGCCGCCAAGAACGCCCGCCTGATCGACGGCCACACCCGCCTCGGCGTCGCCGCGGGTGATCACGCCGCGATGATCTGGCCGCTCTTGTGCGGCATGGCCAAGGCCAAGCTGCACCTGCTGCTCTCCAATGAAATCTCCGGCGAGGAAGCCGAGCGCATCGGCCTGGTGTCGATGGCGGTGGAGGCCGACGCGCTGATGGACAGCGCGCTGGAGATCGCCAACAAGCTCGCCGCCGGGCCGCAGAGCGCGCTGCGCTGGACCAAGCACAGCCTCAACAACTGGCTGCGCCAGGCCGGGCCGATCTTCGACAACTCGGTGGCGCTGGAAATGCTCGGCTTCACCGGCCCCGAAGTGCGCGAAGGCCTCGCCGCCGTGCGCGAGCGCCGGCCGGCGGTGTTTCCGCCCAACGCGCCGTTCTGAACCCGGGAGATCGACCATGCGCGCACTCGTCTGCCAGGAATTCGCCCCGCTCGACGCCCTGCAGGTCGGCGAACTGCCCGACCCCCGGCCCGCGGCCGGCGAAGTCGTCATCCGCGTCTCCGCGGCCGGCATCAACTTCTACGACACCCTGATCGTGCAGGGTAAATACCAGGTGAAGCCGGCGGCGCCGTTTTCGCCCGGCGGCGAAGTGGCCGGCAGGGTCGCGGCGGTGGGCGAGGGCGTCAGCCATGTGCGGCCGGGCGACCGCGTGTGCGCCTTCACCTCTTACGGCGGCTATGCCGAACTGTGCCGCGCCAAGGCCAGCCAGACCTGGCCGTTGCCGGATGCGGTGGGCTTCGAGGCCGCCGCCGCCGGGCTGGTGACCTACGGCACCGCCTGGTTCGGCCTGCACGACCGCGCCCGCATCCAGGCCGGCGAAAACGTGCTGGTGCTCGGCGCCGCCGGCGGCGTCGGGCTGGCCGCGGTACAGATCGCCAAGGCTGCCGGCGCGCGGGTGATCGCCGCCGCCGGCAGCGCGGAACGCCTGGCGCTGTGCCGCGAACACGGCGCCGACGTGCTCATCGATTACACCGCCGCCGACCTCAAGGACGCGGTCAAGGCCGCCACCGGCGGACAGGGTGCCGACATCGTCGTCGACGTGGTGGGCGGCGCCTACACCGAGGCCGCGCTGCGCGCCACCGCCTGGCGCGGCCGGGTGCTGATCATCGGCTTCGCCGCCGGCGAGATCCCGCGCATTCCCGCCAACCTGCTGCTGCTGAAGGGCTGCGAGGCATTGGGCGTGTTCTGGGACGAGCTGATGCGGCGCGAGCCGCAGGAGGCCGCGCGCCAGGTGGCGGCGGTGCTCGACTGTTTTGCCGACGGCCGCTTGCGGCCGCCGGTCACCGCCGCCTGCGGTCTGGGCGGCGCGGTGGATGCGATGCGCGCGCTCGCCGGCCGCCAGGTCGCGGGCAAGCTCATCGTGCTGCCGCAGCAATAGCTTTACCTCACTACAACACCGATACACACGGCCCCCCGGCCCAACGGAGAACGACCATGGCTCAATACCAGTGCAGCGCCTGCTATTTCCCCTACAACGAAGAGACCGGCCTGCCCGACGAAGGCATCGCTGCCGGCACGGCGTGGGAAGACGTGCCGGAGAATTTCGTCTGCCCGGAATGCGGCACGCCGAAGTCCAACTGGATGCAATACAACCCGGAATAAATTGGCGGCGGCGCACTCCGGTGCGCGCTTCCGATCGATCCGAACCGCATAAGGAATCTTCCGCATGGCCGCACTCGCTCACTCCATCAAGGTCGCCGTGGTCGGCGCCGGCGCCATGGGTAGCGGCATCGCCCACGTCGCCGCGCGCGCCGGGCACACCGTCTATCTGTACGACATGAACGCCGAGGCGGTTGCGCGCGGCAAGGCCGGCATCGAGAAGGACCTGCGCTTTCTCGTCGGCAAGGGCAAGCTCTCCGAGGCCGATTGCGAGGCGACGCTGGCCCGGGTGCAGCCGACCAGCCGCATCGAGGACCTGGCCGACGCCGGCCTGCTGATCGAGGCCATCGTCGAGAACCTCGAAATCAAGCAGAAGCTGTTCCGCCAGCTGGAGGAAATGGTCGGCAGCGGCGCCATCCTCGCCACCAACACCTCGTCGCTGTCGATCACCGCGATGGGTTCGGTGCTGGCGCGGCCCCAGCAACTGGCCGGCCTGCACTTCTTCAACCCGGCGCCGCGCATGGCGCTGGTGGAGATCGTCTCCGGGCTGGCCACCGATCCGGCGGTCGCCGCCACGCTGTACGACACCGCCAAGTCCTGGGGCAAGGTACCGGTGCACGCCACCTCCACCCCCGGCTTCATCGTCAATCGCGTCGCGCGGCCCTACTACGCCGAAGCGCTGCGGGTGCTGGCCGAACGCGCCGCCACCCCGGCGACGCTGGACGCAATCATGCGCGAAGCCTGCAACTTCCCGATGGGCCCGTTCGAGCTGATGGACCTGATCGGCCACGACGTGAATTACGCGGTGACGCGCTCGGTGTTCGACGCCTATTTCGGCGACAAGCGCTTCACCCCCAGCCTGATCCAGCAGGAACTGACCCTGGCCGGCCGCCTCGGCCGCAAGAGCGGGCAGGGCTTCTACGACTACCACGATGGCGCAGACAAGCCGCAGCCGCTGGTGGAGCCGCACGCCGCGCCGGCGAAGGCGGTGTCGGTGAGCGGCGACCTCGGCGTCGCCGCGCCGCTGCTGGCCCGGCTGGAAGCCGCCGGCATTCCGATCGAACACTGCGCCGGCGCGCCCTCGCACGGCGGCGAACTGCTGATCGGCGATGCCCGCCTGCTGATGTCCGACGGCCGCACCGCGACCCACCGCGCCGCCGAGGAAGGCACGCCCGACCTGGTGCTGTTCGACCTCGCCCGCGACTACGCCACCACGCCGCGCATCGCCTTGGCGCGCGCCGACCAGTGCGGCGAGGAAGCCTGGCAACTGGTCGTCGGCACGCTGCAGGCGGCCGGCATCGCCGTCAGCCGGCTGGACGACGTCGCCGGCCTGGTGGCGCTGCGCACCGTCTGCATGCTGGCCAACGAAGCGGCGGACGGCGTGGTGCAGGGCATCGGCAGCGCGGCCGACATCGACACCGCGATGCGCTACGGCACCAATTACCCGGAAGGCCCGCTGGCCTGGGCGGACCGGCTGGGTGTGGATTTCGTGGCGCGGGTGCTGACGAATCTGCGCGCGCACTATGGCGAGGAACGATATCGGCTGTCGCCGCTGATTCAGCGGCGGGCTTACGGGAGGCGGGGGTTGCTTTGAGGGGGTTAGGGGCTTGCTGTAGCTGGGGCGGGGAGAAAGACGTGGCTGGTGCGGATGCAATTGCGTAGGAGCACAGCCCGTTGTTTTTGTCCCTCCCCCTTCAAGGGGGGCGTAGCCGGGGTTTCATCGAGCACTGCTCGATGCCGGCGGAGCGGCGAGGCGAAGCCGAGACTACTGGTTAGGAGGGGGATGGGTGTGGGTTCAGCTTGCACCAAGACCCATCCCCACCCCAGCCCTCCCCTTGAAGGGGAGGGGGCAAAATCAGGCGTGCTCCGGCGCCTTCGCTTCGCTGTTCAGCAGGTGGCAGCGACGCTTGCCGGGACCCCCTGCTTCACCCCCTTGAATGTTTTGCGGTTCCGGCGGCACAGCGCTATCTGCTCTCAGACCCTCAAAGCCCCGTTCCCGCTGAAGCACCGCCCATCCCGCAACAACGGACCAAAAGCATGACCGAAGCAAACCGAGCGATCTCCCCCAGCCGCGGCCGTGGCCGGCCGCCCTTGCCCGAGGCGGCGCGCGCCGCAGCAAACGCCGCGCTGGTCGGCGAAACCCCGCGTGCCGACCGCCTGATCGAATACCTGCACCGCCTGCAGGATGCCCACGGCGCGCTCTACGCCGACCACCTCGCGGCACTCGCCGAGGCGATGAAGCTGGCGCAGGCCGAGGTCTATGAGGTGGCCACCTTCTACCACCACTTCGACGTGGTGCCCGCCGGCGAAACGCCGCCGCCGCTGCTGACGGTGCGGGTGTGCGATTCGCTGACCTGCGCGCTCTACGGCGGGCCGGAACTCGCCGTCGAACTCGAAGGCCGGCTGGGCGCGGAGGTGCGGGTGCAGCGCGTGCCCTGTGTCGGCCGCTGCGACTGCGCGCCGGTGGCGGTGGTGGGGCAGAACCCGGTGATGCACGCCGATGCCGACAAGGTGGCCGCGGCGGTGGCGGCCGGCGAGCGCGAGGAGGCCGCGCCGGAGATCATCGACTTCGACGCCTACCGTGCCGATGGCGGCTACAGGCTGTATGAGTCTGTGGTACGCGGCGAGCACGACGCGGAGGAGGTGCTTGGCGTGCTCGACACCGCCATCCTGCGCGGCCTCGGCGGCGCGGGTTTTCCGGCGGCGCGCAAGTGGCGCACGGTGAGGGCGCAGCCGGCGCCGCGCAACATGGCGGTGAACATCGACGAAGGCGAACCCGGCACCTTCAAGGACCGCCACTACCTCGGCCGCGACCCGCACCGCTTCCTCGAAGGCATGCTGATCGCCGCCCGCGTGGTCGGCATCTCGGCGATCTGGATCTACATCCGCGACGAATACCCGGCGCTGCGCCGCATGCTGCTCGCCGAACTCGACAAGCTGCGCGCGGCGTGGCCGGATCTGCCGCCGATCGAGCTGCGCCGCGGCGCCGGCGCCTACATCTGCGGCGAAGAGTCGGCGATGATCGAATCCATCGAAGGCAAGCGCGGCGTGCCGCGGCTGCGCCCGCCCTATGTGGCGGAGGTGGGCCTGTTCGGCCGGCCGACCCTGGTGCACAACCCGGAAACCCTGTGGTGGGTGCGCGACATCGTCACCGCCGGCCTGGTGCAGGGGGCGCAGTGGCTGGAAGGCCGCGGCCGCAACGGCCGCCGCGGGCTGCGCAGCTTTTCGGTGAGCGGGCGGGTGGCGAAGCCCGGCGTGGTCGTCACCGACGCCGGCATCACCCTGCGCCAGCTGGTCGATGAGCACTGCGGCGGCATGCTGCCGGGGCACGAGCTGTACGGCTATTTTCCCGGCGGCGCCTCGGGCGGCATCCTGCCCGCCCGCCTCGCAGACGTGCCGTTGGACTTCGACACGCTGGCGCCCTATGGCTGCTTCATCGGCTCGGCGGCGATCGTGGTGTTCTCGCAGCACGACAAGGCCCGCGTGCTGGCGGAGAACGCGATGCACTTCTTCGCCCATGAGTCCTGCGGCCAATGCACGCCCTGCCGCGTCGGTACCGCCAAGGCCGCCGACCTGATGGCCGCGCCCAAGTGGGACGCCGGCCTGCTCGACGAACTCGGCAGCGCGATGATGGACGCCTCGATCTGCGGCCTCGGTCAGGCCGCGCCCAACCCGATGCGCTCGGTGCTGCGCTACTTCCCGCAGGAAGTCGGCGCAGTGGGCGCAAGCGAACAGAAGGAGGGCGCGGCATGAACGCCCCCGACACCATTACCTTCGAACTCGACGGCCGCGCGGTGGACGCCGCCCCCGGCGAATCCATCCTGCTCGCCGCCCGCCGCGCCGGCGTGGACATCCCCCACCTGTGCTACACCGACGGCCTGCGCGCCGACGGCAACTGCCGCGCCTGCGTGGTCGAGATCGACGGCGAGCGCGTGCTGGCGCCGTCCTGCTGCCGCGCGCCCAAGCCCGGCATGAAGGTGCAGAGCGCCAGCAGTCGGGCGCGCGCCTCGCAGCGCATGGTGCTGGAGCTGCTGCGCGCCGATGTGCCGGTTGAAGCCGAAAAGGCGGATTCGGAACTGGCCTACTGGTGCGAGCAGCTCGGTGTCGGCGACAGCCGCTTCGCGCCGCGCGAACAGCCAGTGGCCGACACCAGCCACCCCGGCATCGCGGTGAACCTCGCCGCCTGCATCCAGTGCAACCGCTGCCTGCGCGCCTGCCGCGAGATCCAGGTGAACGACGTGATCGGCTATGCGCATCGCGGGGCGGAATCGAAGATCGTGTTCGATCTGGACGTGGGGATGGGGACCTCGACCTGCGTGGGCTGCGGAGAGTGCGTGCAGGCCTGTCCGACGGGGGCGCTGGCGCCGGCGTTGTCGTTGAGCCTGTTCCATGCGGTGGACGGTGGAGATGCGAGTGCGCCTAACCCCATCCCCACCCCAACCCTCCCCTTGAAGGGGAGGGAGAATATCGGTCCATCCCTACAGTCTTTGCCTTCTCGCTCCCATTTGAAGGAAAGAGAGCAGGCCACCTACACCCCCACCCGCCAGATCCACTC
Organism: Azoarcus olearius; assembly: GCF_001682385.1. Classification (NCBI taxonomy): domain Bacteria; kingdom Pseudomonadati; phylum Pseudomonadota; class Betaproteobacteria; order Rhodocyclales; family Zoogloeaceae; genus Azoarcus; species Azoarcus olearius. Next base: position 3,422,518 of record NZ_CP016210.1, on the reverse strand, counting down.
CCTCTGCCCCTACTGCGGCGTCGGTTGCCAGGTCACCTACCACGTTGCCGGCGAGGGCGCTTCCCAGAAGATCGTCTTCGCCGAAGGCCGCGACGGCCCCGCCAATGCCGGGCGGCTGTGCGTCAAGGGCCGCTACGGTTTCAGCTACAGCCGCAACCGCGAACGCCTCACCGTGCCGCTGATCCGCAAGCCCGGCATCCCCAAGGGCGTGAACCTCGACCCCGCCAATCCGCTCGCCGCCTTCCGCGAGGCGAGCTGGGAAGAGGCGCTGGACTTCGCCGCCGGCGGGCTGGCGCGCATCAAGCGTGAGCATGGGCCGCAGGCGCTGGCCGGGTTCGGCTCGGCCAAGGGCAGCAACGAGGAGGCCTATCTGTTCCAGAAGCTGGTGCGCACCGGCTTCGGCACCCACAACGTCGACCACTGCACCCGGCTGTGCCACGCCTCGTCGGTGGCGGCGCTGCTGGAAGGCATCGGCTCGGGCGCGGTTTCCAACCCGGTGCGCGATGTCGAGATCGCCGACCTCGCCATCGTCATCGGCGCCAACCCGGCGGCCAACCATCCGGTGGCGGCGAGCTTCATCAAGAACGCCGCCGAGCGCGGCATGAAGCTGGTGATGATGGACCCGCGCCAGACGCCGCTCGCCCGCCACGCCTGGCGGGTGCTGCAGTTCCGCCCGGATGCGGACGTCGCGCTGCTGCTGTCCATGGCCTGCGTGATCATCGAGGAAGGGCTGATCGATGCCGACTTCATCGCCCGCCGCACCGAGGGCTTCGACGCCTTCCGCGAGGCGGCGCTGCAATACCCGCCGGAGCGGATGGCGACCATCACCGGCATCGCGGCCGACACCGTGCGCGAGGTCGCGCGCGCCTACGCCCGTGGGCCGAACTCGATCATCTTCTGGGGCATGGGCGTGTCGCAGCACACCCACGGCACCGACAACGTGCGCTGCCTGATCGCGCTCGCGCTGATGACCGGCCAGATCGGCCGCGCCGGCACCGGCCTGCATCCGCTGCGCGGCCAGAACAACGTGCAGGGGGCGTCCGACGCCGGGCTCATCCCGATGATGCTGCCCGACTACCAGAAGGTGGCCGACCCCGCAGTGCGCGCCCGCTTCGAGGCGCTGTGGGGCCAGCCGCTGCCGACCGAGCCGGGCCTCACCGTGGTCGAGATCATGGATGCCGCCTGCGCAGGGCGCATCCGCGGCATGTACATCGAGGGCGAGAACCCGGCGATGTCCGACCCCGACCTCGGCCATGCGCGCGAGGGCCTGGCCAACCTGGAACATCTGGTGGTGCAGGACATCTTCCTGACCGAAACCGCGATGCTGGCCGACGTGGTGCTGCCGGCGTCCTCGCAGTACGAGAAGACCGGCAGCTTCACCAATACCGACCGCCTGGTGCAACTCGCGCGGCCGGCGCTGCCGCTGCCGGGCGAGGCGCGCCAGGACTGGTGGATCATCCAGCAGATGGCGCAGCGCCTCGGCCTGGCCTGGGACTACGCCGGCCCGCATGAGGTGTTCGCCGAACTGACGCGGGCGATGCCGAGCTATGCCGGCATCACCTGGGCGGCGCTGGAGGACGCGGGCGCGGTAGTGGCGCCCAAGGCGGCGGTGGACCAGCCCTCGCAGCCGGTGCTGTTCCAGGCGGATTTCCCCACCGCCAGCGGCCGCGGCCGCTTCGTGCCGGCGACGCCGCTGCCAGCGGCCGAGCTGCCGGATTCCGAGTTTCCGATGGTGCTGATCACCGGGCGCGTGCTGGAGCACTGGCACACCGGCTCGATGACGCGCCGCGCCGATGTGCTCGACGCCCTCGACCCGGTGCCCTGGTGCGGCATGCATCCGGCCGATCTCGCCCGCCTCGGCGTCGCTTCCGGCGGCCGCGTGGTGCTGGAGACGCGGCGCGGCCACATCGAACTGGAAGCGCGCGCCGACGAGGGCGTGCAGCCGGGCTCGGTGTTCATGGCCTTCTGCTACGTGGAAGCCGCAGCCAACCTGCTGACCCAGCCAGCGCTGGACCCCTTCGGCAAGATTCCGGAGTTCAAGTACTGCGCGTTGCGGGTGGGGGTGCCGGTGGGCGCGTGAGGGGCGAAGGGTGGCGGAGTTGCCTTGGGGCTTTGAGGCCCTGGGGCGACTGGGCGGCTCCGAGTTCCTCCCCCTTCAAGGGGAGGGGGCAGTCTATCCCGCACGGCAGGTGGTGCCGAAAGCCGCCATCGGTCGGCACGCCCCGAGCAATGATCGCTGAATTCCCGCTTCGCTCCCCGCAAGGTGGAACAAGGTTCTGTTCCCTGTTCAATGCTAACGCGGCAGGCAAGGAACACGGGGCGAGCCGGATCGCTCCCTCCCCGTCAAGGAGGTGAGGACGGGGTTTCGGCGAGCATCGCTCGCCGCCGCCCGAACGACGGTGCCTCCCGGCACCGGCTACCGGGTTAGGAGGGGATGGGGTCGCCCCGACGCAGCCCCTCAACAGCGCACTATGCGACCATCGTCGCCGTTCCGTTATGCCACAGCGCTGCCCACCCTGCTGCCCCGCGCCGTTCCGCTTTGAAACACCCTCTGTTTTGCTGTCCAGCAGCAGCCGTGCACCGCCCTGCGCGCTGGCCTGCAAGCATTTCACGATGATCGCCCGATGCTGCGCTGCGTAATGCCGCCACGCTGTGCATCTGGCATGCGCGTTGCCCGGTCGGCGGATCGAAATCACGCAAGGGTGGCGACATGACGGATGCGCGGGCGGTGCTTGGACATCTGCTGGGGCTGGAGGAACCGTGGGCGGTGCGCGGGGTGGACCTTTCCGCGCGCATCCGTGAAATGGTGGTCCATGTCGGCGTCGAGCAGCCGCGCGGCTGGTTTGGCCGCGCGCGCCGCGCGCCGGTGGGGCACGAGCGCGAGATGGACTGGCGTCATGTCAATGTCGGCGACTGGCGGGTGCAGTTGAAGGTGGCGGTGCCGGAGGGCGCGGACCTGTCGCGCTTCGGCTGGGCGGGGGAGGACGAGTTGCCATTCACCCGCGCGCTGACCCGCCAGATCTTCGCACTGTTCCGCGAGGGCGTGAGCCTGGAGCACATCTGCAAGCTGCTGAACCTGCCGCTGACCGAGGTCTGGCGCTACCGTTTCGCGCTCGACACCGGCAAGCAAGGCGGCAGCGGCGAGGGCGAGGCGCTGCCTGCGGCCAGTGCGGCCGGTGATTCCGCGGTGCCGCCGCCGGAGCATCCGGTGTGGCTGGCGCTGCTTGAAGGGCGGCAGGAGATCGACGTGCGCGTGCTGGCGCTGAAGCTGCTGCTCGGCCGCAGCCGCGGGCAGTTCGAGCTGATTACCGATGACGAGGTGCGGGCGCTGAAGGTGCGCGAACTGCACCGCTATTTCGTCCGCAACGAGCGCGCGCTGGCGCATGAGCTGGCTCAGCTCCGGGAGATGGCATGAGCGCCGTCGCCCGGCCGCCGAAGGGCGCGCGTTCTCACTCACCGAAAACTTCACCCAGGGACAGGAGGGTAGTGCGGTGAGCGCTGCTGACAAAATCATCTCGGCCGGCCACGGCGGCTGCCTGCTTACCGTGGCCGAAGCTGCCGACCGCATCGGCAGCGGCGCGCTGCTGTCGATCGCCGGCGACGAAGCCTGCCTGCGCGCGCTGCCGCGCGGCAACTGGATCGGCGGGACGATTCCCTATTTCATGGATGAGGCGGGCGGGCAGGTGAGCCGCGACCGGGTGTTCGTGACCGAGCTGCCGGGCATCGCCGCCGACATCCGGCTGTACGACACCGTGGGTATCGCCGGCCTGTGCATGGACGCGCCGGCCAACGGCTACACCCTGCTGATCATCCCGGCGTTCTCGGCGGTGCATTCGCTGTACGCGCGGCGCGCGCCGGATTTCGAGGACATGTTCGTCAAGCCGGTGGCGGGCTGGGTGGCCGGCGTGCATCTGGACGACCTCGGCCGGGTGGAGCCGCTGGTGGTCGATGGGCGCAGCGGCCGCTTCTCGCCGGAGCACGCGGCGGCGATCCATGTGACGCTGGCCGATGAGGACTACGCCACGGTCGAGATCGTCAACGTGATGCAGCCGGCGGCCGGCGCGGAGCTGCGCTTTCCCGAAACCGGCTTTTCCGCATCGCGCTGCCGGGTGGACGGCGTCGAGCAGGATTTCGCCGAGTGGCTGCAACGCAGCGGCGCCGACCTGCGCCTGCCGCTGGTGGCGGACTACTGCGGCGCGCGGGTGAATGTGTCGTTCAAGGGCATCAACGCCGCCGAGGGGCGGGTGGAGTTCTATGCGCCGGTGTTCGACGACGTAGCCTACCGCCTGGCCGCGCCGGTGGCGGATTACCCGGCGGCGCTGCAAGTGGCGTTGCCGGCCGGCGAGCGCGCGGATTTCGCCTGCAACTGCATCCTCAACTACCTGCACGGCGGGCTGGAAGGGCGGCGCGCCGGCAACTTCTTCGGGCCGATCACGTTTGGCGAAGTGGCCTACCAGCTGCTGAACCAGACCCTGGTGTATCTGAAGGTGGCCCGCGCCTGATGCAAGGCGGCGCCGGGTGCGCGGCAGGCGTTGGGCAAGGGCGCGCGGCCGCATGCCGCGGGCTGGCTCGTGACCACCGCGCAGCGTGCTTGTCGGGGCGGGGAGAGGCGTGAATGAGGTGGCCGGTGCCCCGCCGCGTCAGCCGGTCAGCCAGCGCATCCAGCGCGGCGCGCTGACCAGCGTGGGCTGCCAGCGCCAGCCGGCCGCCGTGACGCGGTCGATGGCGGGCTGCTTGAGCAGGCGCGAATCGAAACGGGTGGCGTGCACCAGTTCGCCGCTCGGGCGGCCGGCGGCGTCGAGCTGGATGCCGTAGTGGCGTTCTTCCTCCACGCGGAACAGCTCGATGCCGCTGGAGTGCTGCCACGCGAGGCGCAGGCCGCTATAGCCGGCGGAGGTATCGATCCGGCTCCAGTATTCGCGCACCCGCACCGTGCGCTCGGCCTCGTCGAAGTTGAGCACCAGCCTTTGCGTGCGTTGCAGGCGGTGCAGGTGCATCAGGTCGAACCAGCGCGCGTCGGCGTAGTTCCAGTCGAGCAGGATGCTGCCGTCGGGCGCGGCATCGGCCTGCACCGGCCCGCCGCCGGCATACGCGGCGAGTACCTGCAGCCGCAGCACCGAGGCCGGCATCGGGTGCGCGTCCGGGCCGGGATCGGTGCGCGCCGCCCACGCCGCGCCCCAGAAGAACCAGGCCACCACGGCGGCCAGGTTGAGCGCCGCGAAACCGAGCATGGCCGGCCCGCTCAGGCTGCCGCTGACCAGCCGCGCCTCGTGCGCGCGTTGCGGCGGTGTGGGCGGCGGCGGCTGCCAGCTGCCCAGCACGCGTTCGCGGCGAGCGATCACCGCCTCGCGGCTTGGGCCGGTCCAGGCATAGAGTTCGTTGCCCGCCACCACCACGTGGTTCCATTCGCCTCCGCCGCCGTAGCGGCGCGCGGTCCAGCCGGCGCGGTCGCTGCCGCGGGCGAGCGCGAACTGGAAGAAGTTGCCGTAGGCGTCCAGCGCCCGCGTCGCCGCGCGGGCGTCGGCAAAGCGCGCGGCGAGCGCGGATTCGCCCTCTGCCGTGAAGGAGAGCACCGCGATCGCGGCCTCGCCCAGCACCGGCGCCAGCGCCGCGCGCGGATCGGTCATCAGGCTGGGGTCGGCGTTGTGGCCGAAGACCAGCTCCCACGGCACCGGCTGCAGCACGGCGGCTGCCTGGGCGGGTTGTGCATCGGCGCGCTGTTGCTCGAAACGGATGACGTCGAGCACATGAACGGCGGCTTGGGGCAGGCCGATCAGCCCGATCAGCACGAAGATCCACACCAGCGGTTTCAGCGAAACCCCGGCCCGATGCATGGTGACGGCGAGCACTGCGGCCACCAGCAGCGTGATGGCGGCGGCCGCGGCGAGGCCGACGAGAACGGGGTATTCGGCGAACCAGTGATGTAGGCGATGCATGGTCGGATTCAGCGCGGCCAGTTGCCGAAGCGCATGGCGAGGCTGCACAGGATGAAGAGCAGGGTGCCGACGATGGCGCCGAACACCCACACCCCGGCGACGCCGGCGTTGCGGCTGTCGCCGTAGTCGATGGCGCCGGCGAGGATGATCAGGCAGGCGTTGAGCCCGATCGCGGTGGCAAGCGCGAGTCGCAGCCACAGCCAGACGGTGGAGGTGGGCTCGGGCAGCATGCCGAATATCAGCCAGAACGCGAGCGGTACCGCGAGCAGCGGCAACAGCCACACGCCCAGCCTTTCCATCCACGCGTTGCCCAGCTCGGACGCGGGAAGGTTCAGCCGCGCAAGCAGGCGCGTGCCGCCATAGACGCAGGCCCAGTAAAGCTCGGGGCCGACCAGCAGGTTCGCAAGCTTGCCCATCGAAACCTCCTCAGCGGGGGCCGGCAGCCGGTGCCGGCGGATCGTGACAGGCGGCGCGCGCGAGCGGCGGCGTTGCCCGCGACGACGCAGCCGGCGCGCTGCGGTGCCGCATGCCTTCCGGGTAGCGTCGTGCGGCGGTTGTCATTGCGCGTCCTCGCCGTCGGCGCCGAACCCGGCGAGCAGCCAGCGTCCACCATCGACGCGGAAATAGAAGGAATACGGCGGGCAGTGCACCGTCTTGTCGCTGCCTTCGGTGGCGACCGGCGCGGCAGCCAGACAGTGGCGCAGGGCCGGCGTGAACACGACCGGGTAGGTGCGCACGAAGGCGTCGCGATCGAGCTGGCGCCCTTCGAGCAGGAAGGGCAGCCGGGTCAACTCGGCAAGGCCGGCGGCGTCGTTGCGGACGATGGCGGCGCGAAAGCGGTTGTGGAAGGCGCGGAAATCCTCGGCGGCGCCGGCGGGCAGGCAGGCAAGGCCGAGTACGAACGGGATCGCATGGGCGAGGGCGCGTTGGGCAGCGTTCATGGTTATCTCTTCTGGAATACGTCGCCGGGCGTGTGGGAGGTCACGCGGCCCGATCCGGGGACGGGCGCCGCATCTCGGATTCCGGCGGCGCCAAGGGAATTAAAGCAAGGAATATGCCGATGAGTTATGGCAAGGCTTCCGGCGCCGCCGGGCGGCGAGGTGTAAGCAATGCCGACACTCGTGGCGGACGATCCGGGCGCCATACCCGACGCCCGCCGCCCTATCCCGACGGATTCAGCCGGACGTCGATATGTAACTGAATGCATGGAAAAATCCGCAATCTCGCGGAAAGCGTGACGTGCTTCCCGCCTGGCATACCGCGAAGGGTAAAAAGGCTTTGCGCGCTGCGGCGGAACTGTTCTATAAGTGAACACGCACGCAGGCGGCGACGGGCCGCAGAACCCGCAACCCGCATGCCGTGCAGATGGAGGGGCCTTCCCTGTTGGTTGAATGCAGCGCGCTGTGCCGCTTGTCCGGCCACGCGTCGCGGGCGTTCGCCGGCACTCCTCCTGGTTCGATACAGGTGGCATGTTTTCGGCCAGGGGCAGGTATTGATGGCGGTCCGCAGGGGTGTATTGCTTGATCATGGGGGAGAGGTCGCGCAGGCGCTCGCCCGTCTCCAGCTGACGGGTTGGGAGTTCCAGCCGGTGTCTTCGCTGGAGGCGGCCCGCAAGCTGCTGGCCGCCGAGGCGCCGCCCGTCGGCGTGGTCGTGTTCGACGGCGAGGACGCCTGGCCCGCGCGTGATCTCGAGGCGCTGCTCGCGCGCTTTAATGTGGAATGGATCGCGGTGCTGCACCGCGAGCTGTTCGACAGCGAACGCCTGGTGCCGCTGCTGCGGCGCAATTTCTACGATTTCCATTCCTTGCCGCTCGACCGCGAGCGGCTGCTGGTTACGCTCGGCCATGCCTACGGCAAGGCGATGCTGGGGCCGAAGCCGGTGCCGCACCTGGGCGCCGAAGGCGCGTTCGGCATGACCGGGCGCAGCCCGCGGATGCTGCAGCTGTTCCGCCAGATCGAGAAGGTGATCACGGTGGATGCGCCGGTGCTGATCGGCGGCGCCTCGGGCACCGGCAAGGAGCTGGTGGCGCACGCGATCCACCAGCATTCGGCGCGGGCCAAGGGCCCCTTCATCGCGATGAACTGCGGCGCCATTCCGGCCAACCTGATCCATTCCGAGCTGTTCGGCTACGAGCGCGGCGCCTTCACCGGGGCGGTGCAGCGCAAGTTCGGCAATATCGAGGCCGCCAACAACGGCGTGCTCTTCCTCGACGAGATCGGCGACCTGCCGCTCGACCTGCAGGCCAGCCTGCTGCGCTTCCTGCAGGAGAAGACCATCGTCCGCGTCGGCGGCACCGAGCGGCTGCGGATGAACGTGCGGGTGATCGCCGCGACCCATGTGGACCTCAAGCGCGCGGTCGCCGAGGGCCGCTTCCGCGAGGACCTCTACTACCGGCTCAATGTGCTGCACCTTCCGGTGCCGGCGCTGCGCGAACGGCGCGAGGACATCAGCCTGCTGGCGCAGGCGGTGTACGCCGCGCATGAAGACCAGCGCAGCCCGCAGGTGCGCGGCTTCAGCGCCGAGGCCACGCTGGCGATGGAGGCTTACGACTGGCCGGGCAACGTGCGCGAGCTGATCAACCGGGTGCAGCAGGCCATGATCATGAGCGAGAACCGCTTCATCTCCGCGGCGGACCTCGGCCTGCCGATGCCGGAGGGTGCCGCGCCGACCACGCTGGACGAGGCGCGCGCCTCGGTGGAGCGCGAGATGATCGAAACCCGGTTGCGCAAATGCCAGAACAATGTCTCCGAAACGGCGCGCCAGCTCGGCATCTCGCGGGTGACGCTGTACCGGATGATCGACCGGTTGAAGATCGTGTTGTAGCGGCAGGGGACGCGGCGCGAGGGGGCGCCGCTTTTCATTTGGGGGAGGAGACTCATGAAGCACAGGCAGAGGCTTGCCGCGCGCGCCCTTGGGAGGGGGCTCGCCGGCTGCATCGTGGTTGCCGGCTTGCCGGCGATCGCGGTGGCGGAAGAGGGGGGTGAGGCGCCGCTGACCAGCATGCGCCAACAGATCGAGGCGCAGAACCGCCAGATCGACGCGCTGAAGGCGGACCTTGCGCGCCAGGAGGCAGCGCTGGCGGAACTGCGCAGTGCATTGGGCATGCGCGGGCGCGGGCCGGCACCGGCGGAGGCGGCGGCGCCTGCTGCTGCGCCTGCTGCTGCGCCGGGGCCGGCGGCGCGCCCCGCGGTGGTGGCGCAGCAGGGTCAGCCGGCGCAGGGCGGCGAGCAGACGGTGGGGCAGGCGCCGGCCGGCGACAACCGCCCGCAGCGCGACGTGGTGACGATCTTCGAGACGCCCGGCGTGCTCACCCCGCCCGGCAAGTGGATCGTCGAGCCGTCGCTGCAGTACGCCTATTCGTCCAGCAACCGGGTGGCGCTGGTGGGCTACACGGTGATTCCGGCGATCCTGATCGGGCTGATCGACGTGCGCGAGGTCAAGCGCAACACCTTCACCGCCGCGCTCACCGTGCGGCGCGGCATCACCAACCGCTTCGAGCTGGAGGCCAAGGTGCCCTGGGTGTACCGCTCGGACACCAGCGTGAGCCGCGAATACCTGGTGCCGCAGGCCACCGAGTCGGTGTTCGATGCCGATGGCAAGGGCATCGGCGACATCGAACTCACCGGCCGCTACCAGCTCAACGACGGCGGCGGCGAGAACCCGTACTACATCGCCTCGCTGCGTTTCAAGACCCGCACCGGCAAGGACCCGTTCGAGGTCGAGACCAACTACACGCTGCCGGGCGGACGCGGCACCGGGCTGCAGACGGAGCTGCCCACCGGCTCCGGCTTCTACACGCTGACGCCGGGCCTGACGGTGCTGATTCCGTCCGATCCGGCGGTGTTCTTCGGCGGCCTCAGCTACCAGTACAGCTTCAAGCGCGACAACGTGAAGGCCAACACCGTGGGCGGACCGAGTGACGGCGGGCGCATCGGCGACGTCGAGCCGGGCGGCGTGATCGGCTTCAACTTCGGCATGGGGCTGGCGCTCAACGAACGTTCGTCGTTCAGCCTGGGTTACGACCACCAGTCGGTCGGCAAGGTGAAGATCGACGGCCGGACCGCGCCGGGTTCGGTGCGGGTGCAACTCGGGACGCTGCTGATGGGCTACTCGTACCGGCTCAACTCGGGCAACTACATGAACCTCTCGCTCGGAGTCGGCGTCACCCGCGACACGCCGGACCTGCAACTGACGCTGCGGATGCCGATGTCGCTGTAGCGTGTCCGCGCTGGCGTCCGCCGCGCGCGGGCGTCAGCGCATCAGCGAATGCACCATCGCGTCGCGCACCGATTGCTGCATCTGGCCGCTGCGCAGCATCTCCATGCTGTTCACCGTGGCGTTGATCGTGGTGATCGCGCGCATGCTCTGGTTGTCGAGCGAGTTCTGGATCACCGTCGCGAGCGCGCCGTTCGCCAGCCCGGTGCTGGAGAGCAGGCCGTTGGGGCCGTTCTGGATCACCGCCACCGTCGCGCCTTCGTTCAGCGCCACACCGCGCCCGACGAGGTTGCCGAGTTCGGCGAGGTTCACCGTGGTGACGCTGGCGAGCACGCCGTTCACATACACCGCGCGTTCGATGCCGAACGACACCCGCAGCCCGGAAGGCGTTTCGAAGCCGCCGCGCAGGGTGTCGAGCGTGGCCTCGTCCACCGCCGCCGCCATCAGCGTGGGGCGCAGCGGGCGGCCGGCTGCCGGCGGGCGCACCACGTGCGGCACAGGGCGCAATTCGCCTGCGTGCAGCGTGCCGGCATCGCCATACGGTGCTTCGGCCTCGGCCGTCGCGGTATCAGCGAGGGCGCCGTGTTCGCCATAGTCGTGGCCGCGCGCAGCCACGGTGGGGCCGGCATCGCCGTAGCTGTCCAGGATGTCCTGCGGGCGGCGGAACTCGGCTTCGATCACTTCGACGACGGCGCGGATCGGCGCCACGGTCTCGAGCGCCGCGACATCCGCGCCGGTCTTCGCCCGCGTGCAGGTTCCGGCCCGGTCCAGCGGCCAGTCCGCCAGCGCCAGCAATTCGGCCGGCGGGCTTTCCGCCGGCGCGCACGCGGCGGCGTCGAAGCCGGCAAAGGCGGCGGCCGCCACGGTGTTCATCACGCTGTGCGCGCCGTCGCCGGCGGACCCCGGCGGCGGCGGCTCGGCGTGCTCCACCAGGGCGCGTGCGGCGCCCACGCCCAGTCCGCCGAGTGCGGCCAGCAGCAGCGCGATGCGGGCGGTCTGCATGGCGATCGTCCTTTCAATGGTCCGATGGGGCGCGCTGCAGCAACTGCACGTCCGCCGTGTTGTTGTCCAGTCCGCGCGCCAGCGGGGCGCGCGGGCGCACCCGCCAGTCGACCTCCTGGTTGAAGCGGGCGCGGTCCACGTTGTTGTTCACCACCAGCAGGATGCCGCTGCGCCAGTTGCGCTCGAAATCCGTCCGGCTGACGACGCGGGTGCCCATCGCCGGGTCGCCGAGCAGCACGCTCGCGTTGCGCAGCCCCTTCACCACCACGAAATGCGCGTAGCCGTGCTCCTGGATCAACGCGATCGCCGGCACGCCCACCGCGGCGAGCTGGTCCAGCGTGGCCTCCACGCCCTCGGTGATGAAGCCGAGCTGGTCGAGGTAGCGCTTCATGTCCAGCATCGAGAAGCCTTCGCGGCGGATCTTGGCCTGGTCGCCGCTGGCGTACATCACCTGGAACACCTGCGCTTCGTTCACCGGGTGGCCGTAGTGATGGGTCAGCAGCGTCGCCACCGCGGCCGACCCGCAGGAGAAGTCGTACTGCTGGCGCAGCGTGGTGACGAAGCGCGCTTCGCGCAGGCTCACGGTCGGCACGCTCAGGCTGCCCCCCAGCGGCGCCACCATCCGCAGGTCGGCCGCCAGCGCGGTGGCGGCGCCGGCACACGCCAGCGCCGCCGCGGCGCGGCGCAGGCGGCCGCATTGCGCGGGCCGCGTCTGCGCCATCTACTTCACCTCCACGTTCAGGATCACCGCGTTCTGGATCAGCACACCGTTGCCGGTGTTCTGGATCAGCATCGGCATGCCGGACGAGCCCGCCAGCGCGCCGTCGGACACGTTGTTGAAGCCCGTCATCGCGTCCTGCACCTGCACCTCGCGCACCGCGCCGGCGGCGTGGATGTCGCTCAGGTGGGTGTCGGCACCGCCGCGCTGGTCCGCCAGCGCCTCCAGCGCCACCACCCGGCCGCCGAGCACGCCGGCCGCGCCGCCTTCCTCCGCATGCACGCTCGCCGGCGAGCCGCAGGTGGCGGCGAGCGCGATGCCGAGGGCGATCATGGACACTCCGGTTCTCATGGTCTGCCTCCTGCCCACTGTTGCTGCCTGCGGGGCGGGCCAGCGCCCGCCCCGCGCCGGAGGCTTACCTGACCGTCAGGTTGGCCTGCACGTTGGCGCTTTGCTGCACCAGGGCGCCAATGCCGGTGTTCTGGGCATTGATGATGATGCCGGCGCCGTTGGTGAAGCTGCCGCTGATGCTGTTGGACATGTTGAAGGTGCCGGCATTGAGCGAGATCTGCCCGCCTGCGCCACCCGCGCCTCCGCTGCCGCCGTTGCCGTTGCCGGCGACCGCGTCACCCGCGGTGGCCGCGCCGCCTGCGCCGCCCGTGCCGCCGGTGCCGCCCTGGCCGGAACCGCCCGTGCCCGCACCCGCCGTGGCCGTGCCGCCCGCGCCGCCGGCGCCGCCGGTGCCGCCCTGCCCGGCACCGGCCGCACCACCGCTACCGCCGGTGGCGGTACCCGCCGTCGCCGCGCCGCTGCTGGCCGTGCCGCCCGCCGCGCCGCTGCCCGATCCGCCGGTCGCCGCACCGCTGGTCGCCGCGCCGCCGGTGGCCCCGGTGCCGGCCACGTTGCTGGCCGATCCGCCGGTGCCGCTGCTCGCCGTGGGGGCGCCGGAGGCCGGGGTGCCGCTGGCGGTGGCCGCGCCGCCGGAGCCGCTGGCGGTGCCGCCGGTGCCGCTGGAGGTGCCCGCCGAGGCGGTGGTGGCGCCGCCGGTCGAGCTGCCGCCGGTGGAGCTGGTGGCGCCGCTGCTGGCCGCGCCGCCGGTGCCGCCGTCACCGTCGCCGAGCGCGGTGCTGGCGCCGCCGCCGGCCGCCGTCACGCCGCCGGCAGAGGCCGAACCGCTGGAACTCGCATCGCCGCTGGAGGCCGAGGTGCCGCCCACGCTGCTGGAGCCGGCGCCGCCCGATGCGGTGGTGGTGGAGGTGGCGGCCCCGCTGCTCGCAGTGGCGTTGCCGCCGTTGCCGCCGGACGGGTTCTGCGCCGCGCCGCCGTTGCCGCCGTCGCCGCCGCGCACGCCGCTGGAGTTGGCGCTGGCGCCGGTGCCGTCGCCGCCGCGGCCGCCGGTGGCGCCGCCCGTCGTCGCACTGCCGGCGGTGGCCGCCGCGCCGTTGCCGCCATTGCCGCCGTTGCCGCCGGAGGCGGTGCCGCCATTACCGGCCATGCCGCCCATCGCCTGCCCGCCGGAGCCGGCGCCGCCGTCACCGCCGGAGGCGGAACCGCCATTGCCGCCGTTGCCGGAGAAGGCCGAGCTGCCGGTTGCGCCGCCGCCCGTGCCGCCGTGGCCGGTGCCGCCATTGCCGCCGTTGGCATTGCCCAGGTTGCTGACCACGTTGCCCAGCCCCTGCACGGTGATGCCCGACACCGTACCGTTGAGCCGCGACACCGCCGCCACGCGGGTGGTGTTGAAGGCGTTGGACAGGTTGGAGGTGGCGGTGGAGCCGTTGTTGGCGGCCGCGGTGCCGTAGTCGCGGGCGTTTACGTCGCCCGAGTTGTTGCGCGTGTTGCCAGCGCTCTTGTCGTTGTTCTGATCGGAGTTGTTGCGGTTGTCGGAGTTGTCGCTGTTGTCCTGGGTCGCGCTGGAATAGCCGTTGGCCGCGGCCCCCGAGCCGCCCTGCGTGGATGTTTCACTCGCGGTGGCGCCACCGGCGTCGCGCCCGGCACTCACCGTCGGATCGGCCCATGCGGGGCCGGCGAGACCGAAGGCGAGGGCGAGTGCAGCGCTTAACACACTGATTTTCATGACTTTCTCCTTTGGGCTGACGTGACGGCGGAGCAGCCTGCCCCGCTCAACCGGGCGGAATCGCAACTCCCGTACCATCGCCGCGGGAGCCGCGAGGACAAAGGCATTTGCGGCCGGCGGCCGACGGGCGCGGGGGGCGGTGGCGGGAAATCTGTTCAGCGCCGTTACAGCCGGATCGCGGAGGTCGTGCGGATGAACGCGGGCGGCGTGGGAAAAGTCGTTGGGAATCAGTGGTGTGCTGGCGGCCGCAGGGTTGCGGCCGGTGTATCGCAAACGATACGGTGGAAAGCGCCCGGCGGCGGCCGCGCGGGCGCGAAGGGCTCAGCCGGGCAGGTCGATCGCTTCGACCTTGTCCACCAGCTGGCGGGCAAAGAAGCTCTGCGTATAGGGCAGTTGCAGGTGCAGCTTAAGTGCGGCCTCGTCGGTGAAATGTTCGATCAGCACGAAGCTGTCCTCGGCCGAGATGGCCTGGTAGAAGCGGAACTCGCGGCAGCCGGGTTCGGTGACCGTGGCCAGTTCCAGTTCCTTCAGGGCGGCGCGTAGTTCGGCGGCACGGCCGGGTTTGCCGGTAATGCGGGCGAGCTTGCGGACGGGGTTGGATGCCATGTTGTTCTTCCTCTCTCTTTTATGGTTTGCGCGCCGGCGGCAGGCCGGCCCGCCCTACGATACGCCATTCCGTAAGCATGATCCGAGCCCGTCGGCATGAAATTTTTTCGTGCGCGGGCTTTCGGCGGAGAGGGGGCGGCGACGGCGGAAGGGGTGGAAAGGTGATCAGGGCGCGACGCCGGGCAGGGACCGACCCAGTTCCGCCGCGCTGCGGTTGAGGATGGCTTCGAGCAGGGTTTCGGCGGCGCGGCCGGCCGCGGTGGGGGCGCTGCGGCGGTAACCGAGATAGACCGCGCCGGCATCGTCGGGCAGCCGGTACACCGCGATCTGCAGCGGGCAGTAGAGCAGCTGGTGGGGCGATTCGGCGGCCATGCGGGCGGCCAGCGGGCTGCTGCAGAAGTTGATCAGGCGCGCTTCGGCATAGAAATCGGCGCGGTGGCCGAGATCGGGCGCGGTGCGTGCGAGCATGCCGCCGAAGTCGCTTTCGGTGGGCGGGGCGATGCCTTCGGCCGCGATTGCGTCCAGCACCGCCTCGTGTGCGGCGGCGAAGGTGACCGCCTGCAGGCGGCGCACGACGAGTTCCTGCGCGCCGGCCGGCGCGGCAAGCGCGAGCGCGGCGGCGAACAGGGCCGCGCGCGGCAGCAGGCGGACAAACGCGGCGCGCGGCCAGGAAGGCCGCGGCGCCGCGCGTTGGGCAAGGGGCATGCGTATTAGAACTGGTAGCTCACACGCACGCCACCATACAGGCTGCGGCCCGGTCCGGGTTCGTAGTAGCGGCCATTGCGGTCGCCGACGATGACCGACGCGATGTGCTCGCGGTCGAACAGGTTGTCCAGCCGCAGCAATTCGCTGAAGGTCCAGGGGCCGGATTTCTGCTCGGCGGCCAGGCGCAGGTTGACCAGCGTGTAGGCCGGTGCGGCGTGGTCGGCGTTGGCGTCGTCCACATAGACCTTGCTGCGGTGGATGGCCTCGACCGCGGTGGTGAGGCCGGCGAGCGGCTTCCACGCGAGTTCGCCGTAGGCGGTGACCGCCGGGATGCCGGGGATGCGCTTGCCGTCTTCCACCGTGGCGGTGGTTTCGTCATACACCGCGCGCATCACGGTGAGCGCGCCGCGGGCCGACAGGCTGTGGGTGAAGTTGGTCTCGGCGGCCAGTTCCAGACCGCGGCGCAGCGTGGTGCCGGCGTTGGTGTAGCTGGTGCGGCCGCCCACCGACGAGGCGACGACGATCTCGTCCTCGGTGCGGATCTGGAACACCGCCGCGTTCAGCCGGGTGTGCTCGCCGACATAGGCCTTGATGCCGACTTCCGCCTGGCGGCTGCGCGCCGGCTTGAGGTCGAAGTTGAAACCGCCTGAGGCCGAGTAGGAGAGTTCGTTCAGCGTCGGCGTCTCGAAGCCGCGGCCGTAGCTGGCGTAGAGGTTGAGCACCGGCGTCAGCCGCCACAGCACGCCCACGGCCGGCGAGGTCTGGTGGTAGCTCACCGAGCCGCTGTCGTCGCGGTTGGCGCCGACGATGAACTTGTCATCGACGTCGAACTTCACCTCGCTGTGGCGCACGCCCAGCGTCCAGTCGAAATCGCCCTGGCGCCACACCGCCTGCACATAGGGGTCGGTGCTGGTGACGGTGTCGATCTCGTCGCGGCGCAGCGCGCCCTTGACCCCGAGCACGGTGCCGATGAAGTTCTGGTAGCCCTGGCGGTCGTCCTCGGAGCGGTCGTAGTCGATGCCCGCGGTCAGCGTGAGGCGGCCGGGGCCGATCTCGCGGTCGGCGATATAGCGCGCGCCGACGCCGTAGAACTCGCGGTCGAAGTCGATCACGCCGCCGGCGTGGGTGATCGGCGTCTGCGCCGCGCGCGGGATGGACTGGTACTGGGTCACGCTGCGCTCGCCGGCGTAGGCCTGCACCTGCAGGCGATCACTGCCGAAGCGGCGCTCGTAGGTGGCGCCGCCCTGCACGTGGTCGATCTCCTTGCGCGTGCGGTACTGCAGCGCAACGTTTTCCACCGCGGTTTCGTCGCGCTTCCAGGTGGCCCAGGTGAGGCCCAGCGGGTCTTCGGTTTCGGGCTGGCGCAGGCTGCTGAAGATGAGGTTGAGCTTGCTGTCCTCGTCCGGCCGGAAGGTGAGCTTGGCATACGCCTGGTTGCGTTCCGCGGCGCTGTAGCGGCGTTCGCCGTCGGTCTCGAAGTGCGAGGCGTCGAGCACGTAGCCGATGCCGTTCTTCTCGCCCTCGGCGCCGATATCCACCTTGACCGTGCCGTGGTCGCCGCCGAACACCCCGGCCGACACCCGCGGCGCGCCCTGGCCCTCGCGCGAGAACAGCTGGATGACGCCGCCGGCGTGGTTGCCGTAGATCGTGGCCATCGGCCCGCGCAGCACCTCGATGCGCTCGGCGGTGTCGAGGTTGAAGGTGGCCGCCTGGCCCTGGCCGTCCGGGTTGGTGGCGGGAATGCCGTCGGCGATCAGCTTGACGCCGCGCACGCCGAAGGCAGCACGCGCGCCGAAGCCGCGCACCGAAATCTGCAGGTCCTGCGCGTAGTTCTGGCGGTTCTGCACCACCACGCCGGGCACCGCGTTCATCACCTCGGACACATTCACCCGCAACCCGGCGGCGCTGTCGGCGCCGAGGCTGACGCTATCCACCGAATACGGCAGGTCGAAGCTGGAGGCTTCCACCCGGCTGCCAGTGATGACCGTGGGCGCCAGCACCTGCGTCGGCGCGGTTTCCTGTGCCATGGCGGGCAGGCTGGCGAGGGCGCCGAGCAGGGCCGCGGCAAGCGGCGCGAGGGTGTGCGGGCGGGCGCCGCGGATGCGGCGGGCAGGGCGGGTCATGATGGCCTCTCGTCTCCAGTCTTGTGATGGGCCGCCGCACTCGCGGCAGCGTTTGGCCGCAGTCTAATGCGGCGCCCCGAGACGGGCATCGGTCAAAGCGCGGTGCCCGCCTCATGAAAATCATGAGATGCGGGCGGGATGGTTGCTTGCTCCCGAAGCGACGGTCTCCGGGGCTGGGCGGTTTGCTCCCTCCTCTGCAATAGGGTGAGAGCGGGGTTTCGGCAAGCATCACTTGGTCGCCGGCGGAGTGGCGAGGCGAAGCCGAGACTACTGGTTAGGAGGGGGATGGGGTTAGGCTCCGCGCCGCGCCAACCCCATCCCCACCCCAACCCGGTAGCCTTGGCTTCGCTTCGTCGTTCAGCAGGCGGCAAGCAATGCTTGCCGAAACCCCTGCTTCACCCCCTTGAAGGGGAGGGAGCAAGATGGGCCAACCCGGGAGTCTTCGCTCCGCCGCTCAGCGGCACAGAGCGGTGCTCTGCGAAACCCCGGCTACGCCCCCCTGAAAGGGGAGGAGTACCCCCGTCCCCATACTCCTTACTGCTTCCCGGCTGCCTTCACCGCCTCCAGTTCCCCCTTCAGATCGTTCGCCCGCTTCACGATGTACTGGTGAATCATCTCCATGTGCTCGGGCAGCAGCGCGCTGGCGAGCGAGGGCATGCCGCGCTCGGCGCGCGCGCCGGCGACGATGGCGTTGAACTGCGCGTGCTTGTCGGCGGTGAGGTAGCGCAGGTCGGGCACCACGCCGCCGCTCACCGCGTTGAGGCCGTGGCAGTTGGCGCAGAAGCCGTTGAACAGCATGCGGGCCATCGGCATCTTGTCGGCTTCCAGCGTCACCGGCGGGGGCGGCGGCAGCGGCACGGTGTCGAACTTTGCCGCCGGCAGCGTGGCCTTGCCGCCGAGCTTGTAGGTGAGGATGCGCGACTCCGGCTTCACCTTGGCCGCCAGCGACAGCGGGCCGAGGATGCGCGGGAAGGTGCCGCCCCAACCGGCCATGAAGCTGACGTACTGCTCACCCTTCACTTCGAAGGTGACCGGACCGGCCATCACGCCGGTGTTGGCCGGCGACTGCCACAGCAGTTTGCCGCTGTCGGCGGCGTAGGCCACCACGCGGCCGTCGGCGGTGCCCTGGAACACCAGGTTGCCGGCGGTGGCGAGCGTGCCGCCGTTGTAGATGGTGCGGTATTCCTGGCTCCAGCGCGCCTCCTGCTTCACCGGGTCCCACGCGACCAGGCGGCCGCGCCAGGACTGGCTGATCTTGTCGACGATGGCCGGGTCTTCCGGCAGGTCGGGCACGTTGAGGCCGATGTTCACCACCGCTTTGCTGGGGATGAACAGCGGTTCCTTCTGCGCTTCCAGCGCGGCGGCGGTTTCCTGCGCCGGGATGTAGACCAGGCCGGTGTCCGGGCTGTAGGACATCGGATGCCAGTTGTGGCCGCCGATGATCGCCGGCGCGATCAGCTTGGCGCCGTCGGCGTAGTCGGCGTCCGGCAGCAGCACCGGGCGTCCGGTGGCGAGGTCGATGTGGCTGGCCCAGTTCACCGGCACGATGTTCTTCGCCGAAATCAGCTGGCCATTGGTCCGGTCGAGCACGTAGAAGAAGCCGTTTTTCGGCGCCTGCATCAGCACCTTGCGGACCTTGCCGTCGATCTCGATGTCGGCCAGCGTCATCTGCTGCGCGGCGGTGAAGTCCCAGCGGTCGGCGGGCGTGGTCTGGTAGTGCCAGATGTATTTGCCGGTGTCCGGGTCTAGCGCCACCACCGAGGACAGGAACAGGTTGTCGCCCTTGCCCTTGCTGCGGAACTGGTAGTTGAAGGGCGAGCCGTTGCCGACGCCGATGTAGAGCTGGTTCAGCTCCGGGTCGTAGGACATCGAATCCCACACGGTGCCGCCGCCGCCCCACTTGATCCAGCCGTCGCCGTACCAGGTCTTCAGCGCCATCGCCATGGCGTCGTCTTCCGGCGGCAGCTTGGGGTCGCCCGGCACGGTGAAGAAGCGCCAGGCCTGCTTGCCGGTTTCCGCGTCATACGCGGTGACGTAGCCGCGCACGCCGAACTCGGCGCCGCCGTTGCCGATCAGCACCTTGCCTTTGACGATGCGCGGCGCGCCGGTGATGGTGTAGCTCTTCGCATGGTCGAGCACGGTATCCACCGACCACACCTGCTTGCCGCTGGCGGCGTCGAGCGCCACCAGCCGGCCGTCGAAGGTGCCGACATAGACCCTGCCCTTCCACACCGCGACGCCGCGGTTGACCGGACCGCAACAGCCTTCGCCGGCCATCGCCTTGGGCACCTTGGGGTCGTGCTTCCACAGCAGCTTGCCGCTCACCGCGTCGAGCGCATAGACGATGCTGTAGGGGCCGGTGGTGTACATCACGCCATCGACCACGATGGGGGTGGCCTCCACGCCCATGTCGATGTCCAGCTTGTGAGTCCAGGCGAGGCCGAGCTTGCCGACGTTGGCGTCGTTGATCTTCTTCAGCGGGGAATAGCGTTTCTCGTCGTAGCCGCGGCCGTGGGACAGCCAGTTGGCGGCTTCGCCGCCGGTGGCGATTCTGGCGATGCGTTGCCCGTCGACGTTGGCGGGTGGGGCGGCGAGGGTGGGGGTGGTGGTGAGGAGCAGGGTGAGGGCTAGCGTTGTGCGGGTCATGGATTTGTTTTCCGTTGGGGATGAGGTCTGCTGGAGGCGGTTGCGTTCGGTCGGTCTTGTTCCTCCCCCTTCAAGGGGGAGGCTAGGAGGGGGATGGGGTTGGTCTCCGCGCGCACTTACCCCATCCCCACCCCAACCCTCCCCTTGAAGGGGAGGGGGCAGGTGGGTGCCGGCTCGGGCGTCTTCGCTCGCCCCGCCACGCCAGCGGGGCCGCGCGACTCCTCGATCATCCCCGCTGCAACGTCGGAGGGGCGGGAGGGAGCCAGTCCCTCACATCACCACCGACACCGCCTTCTCTTCCGTATAAGCATCCAGCGCGGTACGCGACAGATCGCGCCCCACGCCGGAGTCCTTGTAGCCGCCCCACGGCAGGCGCGCGTCGAGCGGGCTCCAGCCGTTGATGGCGACCGCGCCGACGCGCAGCTTGGGCGCCAGCGTGTGTGCGCGGGCGATGTCCTGCGTCCACAGCGAGGCGGAAAGGCCGAAGGGGGTGTCGTTGGCGAGTTGCACGGCTTCCTCGTCGCTGTCGAAGGGCACCACCACGCCGACCGGGCCGAAGATTTCCTCGCGCATGATGCGCATCTGCGGCGTGCCGCCGGCGAACACCGTGGGGCGGACGAAGAAGCCGTTCTCGGGCAGCGCTTCGCCGCCGGCCACCAGCGCGGCGCCTTCGGCGATGCCGCTCTGGATCAGGGCGGTGACGCGGTCGCGGTGGCGGGCGTTGATCAGCGCGCCCATGCGGGTGTTGGCGTCCAGCGGGTCGCCCAGCGTCACCGACTTGGCCGCGCCGGCAAGCGCGCCGACCACGTCGTCGTAGCGGCTGCGATGCACCAGGATGCGGGTGCCGGCAGCGCAGGTCTGGCCCTGGTTCACGAACAGGCCCATGGCCACGCCCATGATGGCGGCGTCCAGGTTGGCGTCGGCGCAGATGATCTGCGGCGCCTTGCCGCCCAGTTCCAGCGTCAGTCGCTTGAACAGCGGCGCCGCCTCGCGGGCGATGATGCGGCCCACTTCGGTGCTGCCGGTGAAACTGATCTTGTCCACGCCGGGGTGCTTCACCAGCGTGGCGCCGGCCTCCGGGCCCATGCCATTCACCAGGTTGAACACGCCGGCCGGGAAACCGGCCTCTGCGACCAGCCCTGCCAGCGCGGTGAGCGCCAGCGGCGCGTCTTCCGAAGGCTTGAGCACCACGGTGCAGCCGGCGGCCAGCGCCGGGGCCAGCTTCCAGATGCCGATCATCAGCGGCGCGTTCCACGGCACGATCAGCGCGGCCACGCCGATGGCTTCGCGAATGGTGTAGTTGAGCGTCGGCCGGCCCATGAAGCCGGCGGTGGGGATCTGGCGGCCTTCCAGCTTGTCCGCCCAGCCGGCGAAGTAGCGCAGGGTGTCGATGGACATCGGCAGGTCCAGCATGCGCATTTCCATCAGCGGCCGGCCCTGTTCCAGCGCCAGGATGTGGGCGAAGCGTTCGGCGTCGCGCGCCAGCAGGTCGGCCAGCTTGTTGAGCAGGCGGCCGCGTTCGGCGCCCGGCAGGCGTGACCACTCGCCACCGTCGAACTGAGCGCGGGCGGCGGCCACCGCCGCATCCACATCGGCGGCGCCGGAGTTGGCAACCTCGGCCAGCACCGCGCCGGAGGCGGGGGCGAGCTTGGCGAAGGTGGCGCCGGAGGTGGCGGCGCGCCACTCGCCGGCGATGAAGTTGCGGCTGGGGTAGGAGGTGGGTGCGGACATCGCGATTTCCTCGTCGTGGGATGGCTTGGCGGCTAAAGGCGGCCGGCCCGCGCGCCGGCGGGCGGCGCGCGGGCCGGCGTCTTACTTGAAGTGATGGACGTAGCGGATCACGTAGCGCTCGCCTTCCGGCCGGTTGCGCACGTGGCTTTCCTTGTAGGCGTTGAAGAACAGGTGGTCCTGCTGGGAGAAGCTGTAGAGCACGCCGGGGCCGATGCCGAAGACCTGTTCCTTGCTGCCGGACACCGCGTGGCCGTTCACCTCGGTCTCGGTGATCTGCTTCAGCCAGTAGCCATTGATGCCCACGCGCAGCTGCGGCGTCACCGCGTACTCGGTGGCGAAGTTCATGTGGAAGGCTTCGCCGGGGCGCATGTCGCGGGCGTTGGCGACGCCGTAGCCGGCATAGCCGTTGGGATTGGGATCGGTGTTCTTGCCGCTCCACAGGTACCAGAGGCGGGTGGACACGGTCCAGTCGGGCGTCACCCAGTAGGTGCCGGACCAGTAGGGGTTGATGGTCCAGTGGTTGGCGCCGGGATTGACGCTGCGCTCGTTGTCGTACTCGCCGGTGGGGAAGGAGACGTCGATCTCGAAGCGGTGGGCGAAGATGGGGCCGTTGGCGCCCATCACCGGCATCCACTGCAGGAAGGGGCCGACGATGAGGTCGCCGACGCCGGTGTTGCCCTTGGGCAGCGCCGCGTTGCCCAGGCCGTCGTCGGTGCGGGCGTCCAGCACCGCCGGCAGCAGCAGGGTGACGCCGTAGTGGGCGCCCCACAGGGTGTCGGCGGACATCCAGATCGCCTGCGACACCAGCGAGGTGACCTCGATGTCCTGCCTGGGCAGCGGTGCGGCCTTGCCGTCCTTGTCGCGCAGCTTGTCGGCGCTGTAGTACTGCAGGTACTCGGATACATACCAGCCGGGGCCGGCCGGCGGCGCGCCGTCGATGAAGGTGGTGAGGCCGAGGTTCACCGCCGGCAGGTCGTTGGCGGCGGCCGGTGCGGCGGCGCCTGCGGCGAGCAGGGCCAGCGCGGCGGCCAGGCGCGCGCGGCGGGGGGAGCGGGTGGTCATGGTGAGCTTCTCCGGGGAGGTGTCGCTGTGGTCTTGTCGTGGGCGCGGCATGCCGCGTGGGACAGACCTTAGGGCGGGCATCGGCCCGGCGCTTGCCATGGCGTGCAGGACGCATGTCTGGCCGTGCACCGGCTGCACGGCGGCGAAACTCTGCCGGGTGGTCGCGCGGACGGGCGGGTGTTCAGCCGCCCCGGCCGCGGTAGGCGCTCGGGCTGACGCCGAAGCGTTCGCGGAAGCTGCGGCTGAAGTGGGCGGCGTCGGTGAAGCCGTGGTCGAGCGCGATCGTGGTGATGCTGTCGCCAGCGGGGCGGGCGAGTGCCTCGCAGGCTTTTTCCAGGCGCAGGTTGCGGACGAACTCGCGCGGGCGCAGGCCGGCTTCGGCGAAGAGGTTGTAGAGGCTGCGGCGCGACACATGCAGCGCGCGGGCGATGTCGTCGGGGCCGAGTTCGGCGTTGGCAAGGTGCTGCAGCACGAACCGGCGGGCTTCCACCAGCCGCAGCGCGTCGCGCTGGCGGCCGCCCTGTTCGGGCAGGGCCGTGCGCAGCGCGCTTTCGGTCAGCGCCAGCACCGATTCGAGCAGGGCGCGCTGGGCGAGCCCGTCCAGCCCGTCGCGTTCGCGCATCGCGCCGCGCAGCGCCAGCAGGGCGATGCGGGCCGGGCCGGTGGTCTGGCGCGGTGCGCTGCCGAGGTCGCGCGCCAGCCGCATCCAGCGCTCGGCGCTGTCGCCGGTGTAAAGCAGGGAGATGAAGCGGGCGTCTTCGGACAGCTGCAGCGAGTAGGGGTGGATGGCGTCGTAGAACAGCCAGCGCTCGGCCTGCAGCGAACACTCGCCGCCGTTCTGCTGCAGCCGGCCGCTGCCGCTGAGCAGCCACAGCAGCTTCACCGCCGGGCCGTCGGCGGCGGCGAGGTGGCTGCGCTGGCGGGTGACGCGGTGCTCGCACATGCGGATTTCGGCGGCGCGCGCCTGGTCCACCTGCGCCCACAGCGCGCGGCCATGGAAGCGGGTGCTGCGCGCCACCTCGAAGTCCAGCGGCAGGAACTGCGATGCCACCGCCTCCCGCCAGCTGTCGTGGCGGGTCTCCTGCATGCGGAGGATGGGGCTGCGACCTGCGTCCATTGGCGGTCTCTCGGTTGGGAAGTGACGGCAGCGGGGTTGGCGGTTCCCGCCGCCGCGGACTCTCCCGGTGCCGGTCGGCACTTCTCCTCCGATGGACTGCCTGCCGGCGGCTGGCCCTGATCGTGGAACAGGGATGCCGCCTGTCGATGCAAAAAGTTTAGTTAAATGTTTTTTACAAGTAAATTACTTTGATTTGATGCCCTTGTTCTAAGGCTCAGGGGGCGACGCCGCCCGGGCGACACCGCCGGGTGCTGCCGGCGAAGTGCGGCGCTGTCCGTTTCATCCTGGTGCAGGTGTATAAAAACGTTACGGTCCACCCTGCGCAGATCGTGATCAAACGGGGGCTGAATCCGAATGGCATGAATTGTTAAATTTTTGTTTTATATGGGTTTGTCTTCCTGGCGTGCTGCTTGATGGCACAGGCGCGGTAGTTGCCATGCACTGCCCACCGCGCCATTCCCGCAATGGCATTGGGGGGCGCTGCCGGACTGGAGATGTCCGGCAGCAGACATCAAGTAAAAAAACCTGGAGACGATCCATGACGAAGAAAATCATCGCGATGGCGATTGCTGCCATTGCTTCCAGCGCTGCATTTGCCCAGACCAACGTCACCATCTACGGCAACATGGACATGGGTTACATGCATCGCAGCGGCGGCAGCGGCGCGGTGACCGGCGCGAACAGCAAGAAGCAGAGCGCGCTCGAAAGCGCTGCCTCGGAAAGCTACATCGGCTTCAAGGGTGCGGAAGACCTGGGCAACGGCATGAAGGCCGTGTTCGATCTGCAAATGCTGGTGGATCCGGACGTGAGCAGCACGTTCAGCACCGGCCGCTCGTATCTGGGCCTGGCGGGCGGCTTCGGTACCGTCGTGGCGGGCTACCTCGACGGTCTGCGCTACGGCATCTACGGCAAGTACAACCCGTTCGGCAACTACTCGGTCGGCAACTTCGCGTCGATGACCACGCAGTACGACCGCGCCGCCAACGCGCTGGCCTACATCTCCCCCAGCTTCAGCGGCTTCACCCTGATCCTGGCGACCTCGACCAACACCCAGACCGAAGAAGGCGCGCTCAACGGCGTGCACGTGCCGGCCAAGACCCCGGGCGGCAACAAGGGCGACGACCGCCTGTTCTCCGCCAACCTGATCTACGCCAACGGCCCGCTGAGCGTCGATCTCGACTACGAAACCACCCAGGCCGTCGGCTATTCCAGCGGCCGCCTGTTCGTGCTGACGACCGGCGCCTCCTACGACTTCGGCGTGGTCAAGGTTTCCGGTGTGTATGACGTGATCAAGGGTGACAAGAATTCGCTGATCGGCGGCAACATCGACCTCGGCGGCTTCAACCTGGGCGGCCTGGGTACCGACGAGAAGTACGATCGCCGCAACTGGTTCGTCGGCGTGCAGGTTCCGCTGAACGAGCGCGCCCGCCTGCTGGCGAGCTATGGCCAGGTCAAGGACAAGACGCTGTCGGATGCCGACGCCAGCAAGTGGGCGATCGGCGCCCGCTACGCGCTGTCGAAGCGCACCGAGCTGTATGCCGACTACGCCCAGATCCGCAACGAGTCCAACGCTGCCTTCACCATCAACCCCAAGGGCAACTCGCAGGGCCTGAGCGGTGTGGGTACGCGTGGTATCGCCGTGGGCATGAAGCACAGCTTCTAAGCCGGCATGGTTTGATCGACCCTGGCAGGGGTGGGCGGGCCGCAGCCTTCGGGTTGCGGCCCGTTTTTTCTTGCGACGGCCGGGCGTTTCGCAGCCGCCGATTGTTGGTGTTTTCCGAATAGTCTCCTTGGTCGCGCCGGGTTTATCGGATGCCCGTGCCGGTCCAGAATCTTTTTCGCGGCGCTGCGTCATAAGCCCGTCACCTCGGGCGCGCGGCGCCTCATCGCGGAGAAGATCGGAACATGGGATACGGAAAATGGCTGGGTCGGGGCGTGCTGCTGGCGCTCGTGCTGCCGTTCGGCCTCAGCCTCGCGCAGCATCCGCCGGGCGCCGACGGCGAGCCTCGCAGCTGGCGCACCGCGCCCCGGCATTCGGCGGGCATCGCGCCGGACCCCGCGGCCAACGCCGGCACCGCGATCGTGCAGGTGTATGCGGCGCAGACCTACGGCTGGCGCGGCTACTTCGCGGTGCATCCGTGGGTCATCTACAAGCGCAGCGGCGACACCGCCTTCACCCGCTATGACGTCATCGGCTGGGGCGGCAACAACGTGGTGCGGCGCAACCACGCGCTGCCCGACGGCCTGTGGTTCGGCGCCACCCCGCAGGTGCTGGCCGACCACCGCGGCGCGGGCGTGGACGCGATGATCGACCAGATCGAGGCCGCCATCGCCAGCTACCCGTGGCCCGACGAATACCGCGCCTACCCCGGCCCCAACAGCAACACCTTCGTCGCCCACATCGGCCGCGAGGTACCGGCGCTCAACCTCGACATGCCTGCCAATGCGATCGGCAAGGACTACCGGCCGCTGACCAACCCGGTGGGGCTGTCCGCTTCCGGCCACGGCGTGCAGGCCTCGCTGTTCGGCCTGCTCGGCTTCACCGCCGGCGTGGAGGAGGGGCTGGAGTTCAACGTGCTGGGGCTGGGCTTCGGCATCGACCTCAACCGCCCGGCGCTGCGCCTGCCGTCGATCGGCCGGCTGGGCATGGACAACCAGGCCGCGGTGGTGGCGGTGGCGGCGGAGCCGGCGCCGGCGCGGTAAGCGCGGCGGCCGGCGCGGTTCGCCCCCTGTGCTGCCGGGGGCGAACCGCGAGCGCGCTCAGACGTTGTAGGCGCGCTCGTTGTGCTGGCTCTGGTCCAGCCCTTCCTGCTCGTCGTCCGCGCTCACCCGCAGGCCACGGGTGACCAGCCCGGTGAGCTTCAGCAGCACCCAGGTGACGATCGCGCAGTACAGCACCGTGAAGAGCACGCTCTGGGCCTGGATCTGCACCTGGCTGGCGATCTCGATGTCCTGGAAGCCGCCCAGGCTCTTCGACGCGAAGACCCCGGTCAGCAGCGAGCCGACGATGCCGCCGATGCCGTGCAGGCCGAAGGCGTCCAGGCTGTCGTCATAGCCCAGCTTGCGCTTGAGCCAGCCGATGGCGAAGAAGCAGACGGCGCCGGTGATCAGCCCCATGTACAGCGCGCCGGACGGACCGACGAAGCCGCAGGCCGGGGTGATCGCCACCAGGCCGGCGAGGGCGCCGGAGGCCGCGCCCAGCGAGCTCGGCTTGCCCGCCTTGAGCCATTCCACCACCAGCCAGCCGACCACGCCGGCGCAGGCGGCGATCTGGGTGGTGAGCATCGCCATGCCGGCGTTCTCGTTGGCGGCGACCGCCGAGCCGACGTTGAAGCCGAACCAGCCCACCCACAGCAGCGCCGCGCCGGCCAGCGCGAAGCCGAGGTTGTGCGGCGGCATGGCGACATGCGGATAGCCGCGGCGACGGCCCAGCACCAGGGCCGCGACCAGCCCGGCGACGCCGGCGTTGATGTGCACCACGGTGCCGCCGGCGAATTCCAGGATGCCCCAGTCCCACAGCAGGCCGCCCGGGCCGCTCCACGCCATGTGCGCCAAGGGCGCGTAGCAGAAGGTGAACCACAGCGCGGTGAACAGCAGCACCGCGCTGAACTTCATGCGCTCGGCGAAGGAGCCGGCGATGATCACCGGGGTGATCAGCGCGAAGGTCATCTGGAAGGTGGCGAACACGCTCTCCGGGATGCTGGCGGTGAGGCTGGCGCGGTCGATGTTGGCGAGCATGGCCTGCTTGAAGCCGCCGATGAAGCTGTGCAGGTTGACGACGCCCGCCTCCATGCCGGTGGTGTCGGAAAAGATGCTGTAGCCATAGATGACCCACAGCATGCCGATCACGCCGGCAACGCCGAAACACTGGGTGAACACCGACAGTACGTTCTTGGCGCGCACCATGCCGCCGTAGAAGAGGGCGAGGCCGGGCACCAGCATCATCAGCACCAGCACGCTGGAGATCATCATCCAGGCGGTATCGCCGCTGTTGAGCGTGGCCGGCGCGGCCTCCTGTGCCAGTGCGGTGCCGGACAGGCCGAGCATCAGCAGCGCCGCCGTTGCGGCCGTGCCGCGTGGGTGTGGTCGGGCCGTGGCTGCGGTCGGGAATTGCACATCGTTCATGAAGAGGCTCCTTGGCATCAGAGGGCGTCGGCACCGGACTCGCCGGTGCGGATGCGGATGGTCTGGTCGACGGTGGTCACGAACATCTTGCCGTCGCCGATCTTGCCGGTATGGGCAGCGGCCTGTATGGCTTCCAGCGTCGCCTCCAGGCGCTCGTCGGCCACCACCGTTTCGAGCTTCACCTTGGGGACGAAATCGACGACGTACTCGGCGCCGCGGTACAGCTCGGCATGGCCTTTCTGTCGGCCGAAGCCCTTGATCTCGGTGACGGTGAGCCCGGTGACGCCGACGTGCGCCAGCGCCTCGCGGACCTCGTCGAGCTTGAAGGGGCGGATGATTGCGGTGATCAGTTTCATCTGGACGGTCTCGTTGGGGATGGGGGCGGCACCGGCCGCGCGCGGCAGCCGGCGCCGGAAGGGGAGGGTCAGAACGTCTTCCCCGGAATCCAGCCGGTACCCGCGAGCGGCACCTGGGCCATGGCGGCGGCCTCCAGCGTCAGCGCGGTCAGGTCCTCCGGCTCCAGGTTGTGCAGATGGGACTTGCCGCAGGCGCGGGCGATGACCTGCGCCTCCATCGTCATCACCGACAGGTAGTTGGCCAGCCGGCGCCCGGCCTGCACCGGGTCCAGGCGCGCGGCGAGCGCGGGGTCCTGGGTGGTGATGCCGGCCGGGTCGCGGCCTTCGTGCCAGTCGTCGTAGGCGCCGGCGGTGGTGCCGAGCTTGCGGTATTCCTCTTCATGACGCGGGTCGTTGTCGCCCAGCGCCACCAGCGCGGCGGTGCCGATCGCCACCGCGTCCGCGCCCAGCGCCAGCGCCTTGGCCACGTCGGCGCCGTTGCGGATGCCGCCCGAGACGATGAGCTGGACCTTGCGGTGCATGCCCAGGTCCTGCAGCGCCTGCACCGCGGGGCGGATGGCGGCGAGGATGGGGATGCCGACGTGCTCGATGAAGACTTCCTGGGTGGCGGCGGTGCCGCCCTGCATGCCGTCGAGCACCACCACGTCGGCGCCGGCCTTCACCGCCAGCGCCACGTCGTAGTAGGGGCGGGTGGCGCCCACCTTCACGTAGATCGGCTTCTCCCAGTCGGTGATCTCGCGCAGTTCGAGGATCTTGATCTCCAGATCGTCGGGGCCGGTCCAGTCCGGGTGGCGGCAGGCCGAGCGCTGGTCGATACCCTGCGGCAGGCAGCGCATCGCGGCGACGCGCGGGCTGATCTTCTGGCCCAGCAGCATGCCGCCGCCGCCCGGCTTGGCGCCCTGGCCGATCACCACCTCGATGGCGTCGGCCTTGCGCAGGTCGTCGGGGTTCATGCCGTAGCGCGAGGGCAGGTACTGGTAGATCAGCGTCTGCGACTGGCCGCGCTCTTCCGGCGTCATGCCGCCGTCGCCGGTGGTGGTGCTGGTGCCGGCGATGCTGGCGCCACGGCCCAGCGCCTCCTTGGCGTTGGCGGACAGCGCGCCGAAGCTCATGCCGGCGATGGTCACCGGAATCTTCAGGTGGATCGGCTTCTTGGCGAAGCGGGTGCCGAGCACCACGTCGGTGCCGCACTTCTCGCGATAGCCTTCGAGCGGGTAGCGGCTGATCGAGGCGCCGAGGAACAGGAGGTCGTCGAAATGGGGCAGCTTGCGCTTGGTGCCGCCGCCGCGGATGTCATAGATCCCGGTGGCCGCGGCGCGGCGGATTTCGGACAGGGTGTAGGCGTCGAAGGTGCTGGAAAACTGCGGCACGGTCTGCGGGATCTGGCCGGCAGGCGTATTCGTCGTGGTCATGTCAGTAGGCTCCTGCATTGTCGACGTGGAAGTTGTAGAGGGTGCGGGCCGAGCCGTAGAGCTTGAACGACGCCGGATCGACGTCGGCGTGGCCGGCCTGCTGCAGCAGGTCGGCGAGGATGGCGCGTTCGGCCTCGCCCATCGGCTTTTCCTCGCAGTCCGCGCCCAGGCTCTTGACCGTGCCGCGCACGAAGATGCGGGCTTCGTAGAGCGAATCGCCCAGCGCTTCGCCGGCGTCGCCGAGCACCACCAGGTTGCCGGCCTGCGCCATGAAGGCCGAGAAGCTGCCGACCGAGCCGCCGACCACCACGTTGGCGCCCTTCAGCGAGATGGCGCAGCGCAGGCCCGCGTCGCCGTCGATGAGCAGCAGGCCGCCGTGGGCGGTGGCGCCCGCGGCGTTGGAGGCGAAGCCCTTCACGTGCACCTTGCCGCTCATCATGTTCTCGGCCACGCCGGTGCCGGCGCTGCCGTTGATGGTGACGGTGGCATGCTGGTTCATGCCGGCGGCGTAGTAGCCGGCGTGGCCCTCGATGACGACGTCGAGCGGCGCGTTGAGGCCCGCGGCGATCGCATGGGCGCCATTGGGGTTGTCGATGCGCACCTGCTGGCCGGCGCGGGCCGGGGCCTGGTGGTGCAGGTAGTGGTTGACCTCACGCAGCGGCGTGGCGGCGAGGTCGAAGTTCACGCTTTCCATACGTACATTTCCTCGGGTGCGGGTTCAAAGACATGGGCGTGATTGACGCCGGGCAGGTGGGCCAGCGAGCGGAACTCGGAGGCGATGGCGACGTAGTCGTCGGTCTCGGCGACCACCGCCGGCTTGCAGGCGAAGGGGTCGCGGATCAGCGCCAGTTCGGTCGGCGTGCCCATCAGGAAGGTGTAGAAGCCGTCCAGCACCTCGAAGCCCTTCTGCAGCGCCTCCTTCAGTTCGTCGCCTTCGCGCAGGCGCCATTCCAGAAAGCGGGTGGCGGCCTCGGTATCGTTGTCGGTGTCGAAGCGGATGCCGTGCGGCGCCAGCATGCGGCGGATGCCGTTGGGATTGGACAGCGAGCCGTTATGCACCAGGCAGAAGTCCTCGCCCGCGGTGAAGGGATGGGCGCGGTCCGGGGTCACCGCGGATTCGGTGGCCATGCGGGTGTGGCCGACCAGGTGGGTGCCCTTGAAGCCGGCAAAGCCGTAGCGCGCGGCGACCTCGGCCGGGGTGCCGATGTCCTTGTAGAGATCGATGCTGCGGCCGGTGGAGAAGACCTTGAGCAGCGGCTGGTAGTCGGCGATCCAGTTGCGCACCGCGTCGGCGGCGATGGCGAAGGACACGATGGCGTGGCGGCCGCGGGCGGCGACTTCGGCGTGGGCATCGAGGTCGCGGTTGAGCGCATCGACCAGCGCCTGCCAGTCGTAGCGGTCAGCGTCCTCGAGATAGCCGGCGAACACGCTGATCTTGCGCCGGCCGGCCGGCAGCGGCGCGGTGAACACGGCCAGCCCGGCCGAGTCGGGGCCGCGCTCGGTCATCCCGATCATCATCGGGACCATGAGTTCGCCGAGCTGCTCGCGCAGCGCGGGGGTTTTGACGAGAAGTCCGACGATTCCACACATGAGCTTGCTTCCTTTTCAGTAAAACTCCAGGTACTGCTTGATTTCCCATTCCGAGACGTGGCGCTGGTATTCCACCCACTCCATGCGCTTGAGCTTGAGGAACTCCTTGGCCACCGGGCCGAGCGCGTCGCAGATCACGCTGTCCGCTTCCAGGCTGTCGAGGGCCAGGATCAGGCTCTGCGGCAGCAGGCCGATGCCCGCGTCGGCGAGCTGCTGCGGGCTCCACTCGTACAGGTTGACGTTGTGCGGATCGCCCGGATCGAGGCGGCGCTCGATGCCGTCCAGGCCGGCGGCGATCACCGCGGCGGTGGCGAGATAGGGGTTGGCGGAGCCATCGGGCAGGCGCAGCTCCAGCCGGCCCTTGGGCACGCGGATCATGCTGGAGCGGTTGTTGTCGCCATAGCTGACATAGGCCGGCGCCCAGGTGGCGCCGGTCAGCGAACGCCCCACCACCAGCCGCTTGTAGGAATTGACCGAGGGCGCGCATAGCGCGGTCAGCGCCGGTGCGTGGGCGAGCAGGCCGCCGAGGAAGTGGTAGGCGAGCTGCGACAGGTTCAGCCCGCGCGGATCGGACTTGTCCTCGAACAGGTTGCGCTGGCCGTCACCGATCGAGACGTGCATGTGCATGCCGTTGCCGGGCCGGTTGGCAAAGGGCTTGGGCATGAAGGAGCAGATGTAGCCCAGCTCGTTGGCGATCTCGCTCGCCGCCATCTTGAAGAACACGAAATGGTCGGCCGAGGTCAGGCAGTCGGCGTAGGTGAAGTTCAGCTCGAACTGGCCGTTCGCGTCCTCGTGGTCGATCTGATAGACGTCGATGCCGCTGGCGCGCATGTCGTTGGACAGGCGCTCGAGGAATTCCCGCGTGCGCGACAGGCTCTTGTAGTCGTAGCAGGGCTTGTCCAGCGTGTCGCTGGGGTCCGCCGGCAGCAGGCTGCCGTCTTCACCGCGGCGCAGCAGCGAGAACTCCGGCTCCAGGCCGGTGAACAGCGTCCACCCGCGCTCCGCCAGCCGCGCCACCTGCTTCCTCAGCGTCACCCGGCTGTCGTAGTCCCAGGCTTTTCCGTCGACATGGCCTTCGCAGACGATGCGCGCCAGCCCCGGCTGCCAGGGCACCACGCTCAGCGTGGACAGATCCCCCACCGCCATGAAGTCCGGGCCGTGCGGTTCGATGCCGACGCCCCAGATGGCGAAGCCGGCAAAGCCGGCGCCGCTGCTCACCACCGAAGGCAGGTGGGATACCGGGACGGACTTGGCCTTGGCGACACCGTGAATATCGACGAACTGGGCCAGGACGTAGCTCACGCCGCGCGCGCGCAGGTACTCCTGCGCCTGCTCCACGCTGGTGAAGCGCGGCGGCGCGACGAGGTCGCCAGGCGGCGATTGAACCAGCTGCGAGGTCAGGTCGGGTTTCACAATACAAGCTCCTCAAGGGTCTTGATGCATGGGTTGAACAAGGTCGATGGACGACGGTGCGGGGAGCGCGAAGGACGTCGCCTTGTTTCTTGTAATGCAACATGTGTGCCTGTGAGGAATCATGCTCGATATGAAAAGCGGACGCCAGCGCTTAAACTCGGGACATGGAAAACCTCACTGAAAAAAGCGCCCCCGTACTGGAAGAATCGGTCGGTGCCGTGATCCGCGAACTGCGCCTGAAAGAAGGCCTGACCATTGCGCAAGTGGCTGAATTGGCAGGGATAAGCCGCGGCATGCTGTCGAAGATCGAGACCGGCAGCACGATGGCGGGCATGGATACGCTGGCGCGCATCGCGCGTTCGCTCGGGGTGGCGATGTCGGCGCTGTTCAGCCGCTACGACGCGACCACGGCGTCGGCGCAGCACGTGAAGGGCGGGGCAGGCATGGAAGTGGTGCGCCGTGGCACCAAAAGCGGGCATACCTACCACCTGCTGGCCTATGGTCAGGGGCCGGTGAAGGCCTTCGAACCCTTCCTGATCACCATGGAAGACGACAGCCAGACCTATCCCACCTTCCAGCATCCGGGCATGGAATTCCTCTACATGCTGGAAGGCCAGCTGGAATACCGCTGCGGCCAGCAGACCTATCTGCTGGAGCCGGGCGATTCGCTGAGCTTCGACGGCGAGGTGCCGCACGGCCCGGCGAGGCTGACCCAGTGCCCGATCAAGTTCCTGTCGATCATCGTGTATCCGCGCGGCGCGGAGTGACAAAAGGTCCCCACGCTCCGCCTGCGTGCGGTCGCAAGCGGGCCGGCTTTGCACCGCCGGCCCGTTCCGCAGGCAGGGAGCAGGGCTGCGCGAAATCCCTGCTTCACCCCATAGGGGGGCTTCATGGGACGGCCCGGCAATGAAAAACGGCAGCGCGGCGGCGGTTGCCGCGGCGCTGCCGCTGGAAGGGGCGGGGCTTACAGGCCGGTGTAGTTCGGGCCGCCACCGCCTTCGGGGGCGCACCACACGATGTTCTGCGTGGGGTCCTTGATGTCGCAGGTCTTGCAGTGCACGCAGTTCTGCGCGTTGATCTGCAGGCGTTCGCGGCCGGCGTCGTCTGCCACGAATTCATACACCCCGGCGGGGCAGTAGCGCGCTTCCGGTCCGGCGTAGCGGGCCCGGTTGATCGCCAGCGGCACGTCCGCATCCTTCAGCGTCAGGTGCGCCGGCTGGTTCTCGGCATGGTTGGTGTTGGAGAGGAACACCGAGGACAGCCGGTCGAAGCTGATCCTGCCGTCGGGTTTGGGGTAGTCGATCTTCGGACAGTCCGCCGCCGCGGCGAGGAAGCTGTGATCGGGGGCCGGATTGCGCAGCGTCCATGGCGGTGTCGCGATGCCGAGCCGCGGCAGCAGCCAGTGTTCGATGCCGGCCATCAGCATGCCGACGGTGCGTCCCTTCTTGAACCATGGCTTGAAGTTGCTCGCCGCGCGCAGTTCGCGGTACAGCCAGCTGCGCTCGAAGGCTGCGGGGTAGGCGGCGAGTTCGTCGTGGCTGCGGCCGGCGGCCAGTGCTTCATGGATGGCCTCGGCCGCCAGCATGCCGCTCTTGATCGCGGCGTGGCTGCCCTTGATGCGGCTGGCATTCAGGTAGCCGGCGTCGCAGCCGACCAGCGCCCCGCCCGGAAACACCGTCTTCGGCAGGCTGGGGATGCCGCCGTTGTTGATGGCGCGCGCGCCGTAGCCCAGCCGCCGGCTGCCTTCGATGTGGCGCCGGATGGCCGGATGCTGCTTCCAGCGCTGCATCTCCTCGAACGGGCTGAGCCAGGGGTTGCGGTAATCCAGCCCGACGACGAAGCCGAGCGCGACCTGGTTGTTCTCCAGGTGGTAGAGGAAGCCGCCGCCGAAGGTGTGCGTGTCCATCGGCCAGCCGGCGGTGTGCACCACCAGGCCGGGGCGGGCGCGCTCGGCCGGGATTTCCCACAGTTCCTTGATGCCGATGCCGAAGCTCTGCGGCGCCTTGCCGTCCTGCAGCCGGAAGCGCTCCAGCAGCTGGCGCCCGAGCTGGCCGCGCGCGCCTTCGGCGAACACGGTGTAGCCGGCGTGCAGCTCCATGCCCAGCTGGAAGTCGGCGCCCGGCGCTCCGTCCCTGCCGATGCCCATGTTGCCGGTGGCCACGCCCTTGACTGCGCCATCCTCGTTGTAGAGGACTTCGGCGGCGGCGAAGCCGGGGAAGATGTCGACGCCCAGGGCTTCGGCCTGCGCGGCCAGCCAGCGCACCACCTTGCCGAGGCTGACGACGTAGTTGCCCGCGTTGTGGAAGTTGTGCGGCACCAGCGCGGCAGGCGTCCGCCACGCGCCGGTTTCCGAGAGCAGCAGCACTTCGTCGGCGGTGACCGGCTGATGCAGCGGCGCGCCGCGTTCCTTCCAGTCGGGAATCAGCTCGTCGAGCGCGCGCGGGTCCATGACGGCGCCGCTGAGGATGTGGGCGCCGGGTTCGGAGCCCTTTTCGAGAACGACGACGGAGATTTCGCCGCCGCGTTCGGCGGCCAGCTGCTTGAGGCGGATGGCGGTGGCGAGGCCGGCCGGGCCGGCACCGACGATGGCGACGTCGTAGGTGGTGGATTCGCGCGGGCCGTAGTGGTCGAGGAGGTCTTGCGGGGTCATGGCGATGTCGGTGGCGTCAGTGCCGGTGGAAGGAGACCTGGATCAGGCTGGCATCCGGCTGCAGCGCCTGCAGGCAGGCGTGCCGCACGCGCTGCGCGGAGTCGCCGTCGAGGCACAGGCCGTGGCCGGCTTGCAGGCGGTAGCCGGCCGCGGCGTCGAGGGTCAGGGCGAAGCAGCCGCGAGTGACGAACAGCACCGTGGCGACCGCGTCACCCAGATCCAGCGCGCCGTCGCCCGTGTGTGTGCCGAGCACGGCGCTGGCCCGGCTGCGGCGGGTCATCACGTTGAAGAGCCGCGCCGGTCCGCCGCCGAGGCGGGCGGCGAGCGCGGTTTCGCCGGCAAAGCGGTGCACGCAGCCGGCTGCGGCGAACACCAGCGGCGGTTGCGGCGCGCTGCCGTGCAGGGCCAGCCCGGCGCCGTCGAGCAGCAGCGCCGTGCGGTCCACCCCGGCGAACACCGAGAAGGCGCCGGGCTGCTCGATCTCGGCCACGCTCACCCGCCAGTCCCAGCCCTCGCCGTCCGCCGAGGGCGCGCACAGGATCTCGCGGGTGGCGCCGCCGCCGTTGCGCCACGGTTGCGGCGCGATGGCGGCGAGCACGAAGGGGCGCGCTGCGGCGGCAGTCATCGCCGGCCGGCTCAGGCGGCCGCGGCCGCGAGCTGCGCCTGCAGCACCGGCAGCGCTTCGAACAGATCGCCGACGATGCCGTAGTCGGCGATCTGGAAGATCGGCGCGTCCGGGTCCTTGTTGATGGCGACGATGCACTTGGCGTCCTTGATGCCGGCCAGGTGCTGGATGGCGCCGGAGATGCCCAGCGCCAGATACAGGTCGGGCGCGACCACCTTGCCGGTCTGGCCGATCTGTACCGCGTTGGGGGCGAAGCCGGCATCGACCGCCGCGCGCGACGCGCCCACCGCGGCGCCCAGATGGTCGGCCAGCGCTTCGACCTTCGCCATGTTCTCCGCCGAGCCCACGCCGCGCCCGCCCGCCACCACGATGCGCGCGCGGCTCAGGTCGGGGCGGGTGCTGGCGCCGCCCTCGCTGCCGAGGATGCGGGTGCGGGCATCCGCCTCGACGGCGGCGACTGCTTCGATCGGGGCTGCTGCCGATGCGGCCGCGGCGGCGGGAAAGGCGCTGGCGCGCACGGTGAGGAAGGTGGCGGCGGCGAGCGGCCGGACCCGCGTCACCACCGCGCCGGCATAGGCCGGGCGTTCGAGCGCGTCGGCGGCGGTGCGCACCACGTCGCTCAGGTAGGCGGCGCCGGCCAGCGCCGCCGCGCGCGGCAGCGCGGCGCGGGCCTGCAGGTTGTGCGCGGCCACCACCCAGGCATAGCCGGCGGCCACCGCGGTGATCTGGCGCGCCAGGGTTTCGGCATTGGGCGCGCCCAGCGCCGGGGAATCGGCCACCCGCACGCTGGCGACGCCGACCAGCGCCGCGGCCTGGGCGGCGACGGCCGCGGTGTCGTGGCCGACGACGAGGATGTCGATGCGGCCGTTGGCGGCCAGGGGCCGGGCTGCGGTGACCGCGCAGGCGGTGGCGGGGTCGAGCTGCTGGCCGTCGTGGGCGGCGATGATGAGGGCGTTCATGGCGGGGCTCCGGGGATCAGGATTGCAGGGCGGGCAGGGCGCGCAGGCGTTCGATCAGCGCGGCCAGGCTGTCCAGCTTGATGCCGGGCGCGCGCGCGGCGGGTTCGGCGACCTGGAGCTGGCGCACGGTGGCCGGGGCGGCGTCGCCCAGTTCGGCCGCGGCCAGGGTGGTGATCGGCGCTTTCTTGGCGCGCATCATCGCCGGCAGGGTGATGTTGCGCGGGTCGCACAGGCGCAGATCGACGCCGAGCACGGCCGGCAGATCCACCGCAAGTTGCTGGCTGCCGGCGTCGGCATCGCACCACAACTGCAGCTCCCCGGCTGCCGCCTGCAGGCGGTTGACCGAGACCGCCTGCGGCCAGTCGAGCAGCGCCGCCAGCATCGGCGCGGTGGCGCCGAGGTCGTCGTCGATGTCCTGCTTGCCGCACAGCACCAGGTCGGCGCCGTCACGGGCGATCAACGCGCGCAGCAGACGGGCGGTGGCCTGCGGCTCCAGCGCGTCGCCGGTCTCGATCAGCACCGCGGCGTCGGCGCCCATCGCCAGCGCGGCGCGCAGCACGTCCTGGCTGGTGGCGCTGCCGCAGGCAACCGCGGTGACCTTGCTGGCGACGCCCTGTTCCTTCAGCCGCACCGCCTGTTCCACGGCGACTTCGTCGAAGGGGTTGATGGACATCTTGACCCCGGCCGTTTCCACGCCGGAGCCGTCGCTTTTGACGCGCACCTTGACGTTGTGGTCGATCACCCGTTTGACGGGAACGAGAATGTGCATGGCATGCCTCGGTAGATTTGGGGATGGAGTCGGGAAGGCGCGGCGGGGCGGCGCTCAGGACACCGCGCCGAGGCCGTACTTGCCGGTCAGCAGCTGGCCGGCGCGGAAGCGTTCGAGCGCGTAGGGGGCGATGTCCACCGCCGTGGGCAGGCCGAGCGCGCACTGCGCCAGCACCAGCCCGACGGCGGGGGAGAGCTTGAAGCCGTGGCCGGAGAAGCCGTAGCCGACGACCAGCCCGTCGATGTCCGGCAGGCGCCCCAGCACCGGGTTCCAGTCCGGGGTTACGTCATAGACGCCGGTCCAGGCCGAGGCCACGCCGGCCTCGCCGAAGCTCGGGAAACGCTCGGCGACCTGCTCGCCCACTTCCAGCATGTAGTCCATGCTGATGTCGCCCTGCTCGTTGTCCGGCGCCGGCAGCGCCTCGCCGACGATGCCTTCGCTGACCAGCATCTGCTTGCCGCCGTAGCTGCGGCAATACAGCATCCCGGACGAGCCGAGGTCCTTGTACACCGGCATCTGGAAGGTGTAGGCGGACGGCCCTTCGAGCGCGAGCACGCTGTGGCGCTCGGCCACCACCGGGCTGGCGATGCCGGTCCAGCGTTCGATGTCGCGCGCCCAGATGTTCTGGGTGCTGATCACGGTGTCGGCGAGGAAGCGGCCCACCGAGGTATCGACGCCGGTGACCTTGCCGTCTTCGACCAGCAGCTTTTCCACCTCGACGCCTTCCCTGATCTTCACCCCCAGGCGGCGGGCGGCGCGGGCGAAGCCGGTGGCAACCAGGTAGGCATCGGCAAAGCCGGCTTCGGGTTCGAAGCCGATCAGCGCGGCGTCGTCGAAGCGCGATATCGGCAGCAGGCTGCTGGCTTCCGCCTGGTCGAGGAAGCGCACCTCGATGCCCTGCGCCTGCTGCGCCTTCAGCGCCGCGTCCAGCGCCGCCAGCCGCGGGCCTTCGGGCGCGGCGATCAGGTAGCCGCACTTCACCAGTCCCGAGGCCGCATCCTCGTCCCCGAGGTAGTTGGCGAAATCGTTGAACACCGCCCAAGACGCCTGCGCCAGCCGCACGTTCTCGATCACCGAGTAGTGCGTGCGCAGGATGCCGCTCGACTGCGAGGTGGTGCCGGCGCCGATCTGGGTGCGGTCGAGCACCAGCACGCGGGTGCAGCCCAGGCGGGCGAGGTGGTAGGCCACCGAGGTGCCGATGACACCGGCACCGATGACGATTGCGTCAAATCTTTCCATGTCGACTCCAGGCGGTAAGGGGGTGCGAAAACATGGACGCCACTGTAGTCAGCGTGCTGGAGCCGTCACGCTGCTTAAGCAAATCTTATGGACAGTATTATTTTTCGTGGCCCTGCGGATAATGGCGGCGACCTCCACGAACATGCGCCGCACACCATGCCCAGACCTTCCACCTCCCGGTCCGCCGTCCAGGACCCCGCCCCCCAGGCCCAGCCCGATCGCCGCGTGCTGCCGGACCTGCACGCGCTCGATACCTTCATGACGGTGTGCGAGTCGGGCTCGATGTCGCTCGCGGCGCAGCGCCTGGGGGTGAGCCAGAGCGCGGTCAGCCAGCTGGTCAAGGCGCTGGAGCAGACCTACGGCGTGCAGCTGCTCGACCGCGACGTGCGCCCGGCGCGGCCCACGCGCGCCGGCAACATCCTGCTGGAGATGGCCGAGGGCCTGCTGAGCGATGCGCGCAGCATCGCCGAGCGCCTGCGCCAGAGCGTGCGCCAGGACCACGCGCAGATCCGCCTCGGCTGCGTGGATTCCTTCGCCGCCACGGTGGGGCCGTCGCTGATCCGCGCGCTGTCCGGCTCGGCCCGCGAGCTGCAGCTGTGGTCCGGCCTGACCCCCGGGCTGAATGCGCAACTGCTGGCGCGCGACCTCGACCTGGCGGTGTGCACCGAAATCCCCGCCGATCCGCGGCTGATGCAGCACCTGCTGTTTGCCGAAGCCTGGGTGGCGGTGTTTCCGCGCAACGTGGAGTGCCCGCCGCTCGACGAAGCGCGCGACCTCAAGCGCCGGCTGCCGCCGCTGCCGCTGATCCGCTATACCCAGCGCTCGGTCATCGGCCAGCAGATCGAACGCTTCCTGCGCCACCTGGGGCTGGAGCTGCCGCGGCGCTTCGCCTTCGACGCCACCGACCCGCTGCTCAGCGTGGTGGCGGCGGGCCTGGGCTGGGCGATCAGCACGCCGCTGTGCCTGTGGCAGTCGCGCGCCTGGCTGGACCAGGTGCAGGTCGTGCCGCTGCCGCCGTCCAGGCTGGGCCAGCGCGAATTCCACCTGCTGTGCCGCGATGCGCAGTGGGCGCCGACCGCCGCCGAGATCGCCCGCCTGACCCGTACCGCCCTGCTGCAGGACGTCGCGCCGGCGCTGCGCCGCGTGATGCCGGCGCTGGCGACCGGAGCCGACCCCGGCCCGGCCCCTTTTCACATTCCCGACCACCTCCCCGACCCGAGTCTGCCGCCATGACCCCACCCGTCTTCGAGCTTCACCAAGGCACGCAGCCGCTGCTGCTCTCCATCCCCCATCTGGGCACCCACCTGCCCGCCGAGATCACGCCGGCGCTCGCCGAGGAGGCTTTCGTCCTCCGCGACACCGACTGGCATCTCGACCGCCTCTACGGCTTTGCCATCGAGCAGGGCTACTCGGTGCTGCGCGCCCGCGTCTCGCGCTACGCCATCGACCTGAACCGCCCGCCGGGCGGCGAAAGCCTCTACCCCGGCCAAGCCACCACCGGCCTGTGCCCCACCGAAACCTTCAAGGGCGTGCCGCTGCACAAACCCGGCCAGGCGCCTGACGACGACGAGATCGCCCGCCGCCGGCAGCGCTACTGGCAGCCCTACCACGACGCCCTGCGCGGCGAACTGGATCGCCTGCAGGCGGAGCACGGCCAGGTGCTGCTGTGGGAGGCGCACTCGATCGCCAGCCTGCTGCCGCGCCTGTTCGACGGCCGCTTGCCGGGCCTCAACTTCGGCACCAACAGCGGCGCATCGTGCGCCGATGCGGTGTTGCAGGCCGCGCTGCGGCCGCTGGCATCGCTGCCAGGCGCTGCGGTGCCCACGCACGTGGTCAATGGCCGTTTCAAGGGCGGCTACATCACCCGCCACTACGGCGAGCCGGCCCGCGGCGTGCACGCCATCCAGCTGGAGATGGCGCAATCCCTGTACATGGACGAGGAGGCGCCGTTCTCCTACCGGCCGGAGCGGGCGGCGCGGATCCAGCCGCTGCTGCAGGCGATGCTGGCCGGCGCCGTGCAGCAGCTGCGCCAGCCCGCCGCCGCAGCCTGAGCCCGTTGCCGCGACTTCCCGCGGGCGCCCGCCGGCGATCAGCAGGGCGGTCGGCAGGGCGATCGGCCGAGGGAAGCAACGGCCGGGGCGCGGTGGCGGCGCTATAGTGTCCGCACCGCCGCCCTTGCCCGTTTTCCATGGACATCGACCTCGACCAGCTTCGCCAGACCCTGCAGCGTGATGCCGTGTGGGTGGTGTTCGCCAACGTGCTGATGCAGCAGCTCGGCCTGCCGCTGCCGGTGGTGCCGACCCTGCTGGTGGCCGGCAGCCTGGCCGCGGGCGGCGGGCAGGGCGCGGCGCTGCTGCTGGCCGCGGTGCTGGCGTCGGTGATTGCCGACTGGGGCTGGTATCTCGCCGGGCGCGGCTTTGGCTACCGGGTGCTGTCCGGCCTGTGCCGGCTGTCGATCAACCCCGGCTCCTGCGTGTCGCAGACCGAGGCCCGCTTCGTGCGCTGGGGGCCGTGGTCGCTGGTCGTCGCCAAGTTCGTGCCGGGGTTTTCCACCGTGGCGCCGCCGATCGCCGGCGCGCTGCGGATGCCGCCTGCGCGCTTCGTGCTCGCGGCGGCGGCGGGCGCCGCACTGTGGGCGGGTTCGGCGCTGCTCACCGGCTGGCTGCTGCGGGCGCAGCTGCAGGGTGCGCTCGCCGCCATCTCGCGCCACGGCGCCACGCTGGTGCTCGCGCTGGCGGCAGTGTTCGGGCTGTGGCTGGGCTGGAAGCTGTGGCGGCGCCACCGTTTCCGCCAGAGTGCCGCGATCCGCCACATCGACGCCGCGGCACTGCTGGCCGCGCTGGAAGGCGAGGCGCCGCCGCTGCTGCTCGACCTGCGCGGCCCGGCGATGCTGGCGGCGACCGGCGTTGCCCCGCGCGCGCTGGCCGCGGATCTGGATGGCCTGGCGGCGGCGGTGGCGCACTGGCCGCGGACCGCCCCGGTGGTGACGATGTGCGCCTGCCCCGAAGACGCCACCGCGGTGAAGGCGGCGCATCTGCTGGTGGAGATGGGCTACCCGGGCGCGCTGCCGCTGCGGGGCGGCTACGACGCATGGCTGGCGGTGCAGGCGCAATCCGCACCGCAGCCGGCCCACGCCTGAAGGCCCGCAGCGCCGCGGCGGCACGGAACTGTTCGGCGCCCCCGCGGACTAGTCCTGGTATGAAAGCTCCCGCCTTGTCCGTGCGCGCCCCCCGCGCGCTTCGCCGCGTGTTCGCCGCCTGGCTGTGCGGCGTTGCGCTGCTCGCCAGCGCGCAGGCGCAGACTGCCGCCGCGCCGGAGGAGGGCGTGGCGCCGTCGTGGTTCGCGCACGGCCGGCCCGTGCCCGCCGCGCGGCAGGCGGTGGACATCCTCGCCGCCGCCGCGGCCGAAGGGCTGGACCCCGCGGACTACGACGCCGGGGCGCTGCGCGCGCAACTGGACGCGCTGGGGCGGGGCACTGCGCCGGAAACCCAGGCCGCGTTCGACGCCGCGCTCAGCGCCGCGATGGCGCGCTATCTGGGTGATGTGCACCGCGGCCGCATCGACCCGCGCAGCGTCCATGCGGCGTACGCCGGCCCGGCGCCGGAGGCCTTCGACGCCGACGCCTACCTGCGCGCCGCGCTGGCGGAGGACCGGGTGGAAGAGGCCGCGCGCGCGGCGGTGCCGCCCTTGCCGCTGTATGGCGCGCTGCGCACGGCGCTGGCGCACTACCGGACGCTGGCCGCGGGGGCGGACGCGCAGGCGGCGTGGTCGCTGCCGCTGCCCTTGCCGCCGCGGCGCAAGCTCGAACCCGGCCAGCCCTATGCCGGCCTCGCCTTGCTGGCGCGCCGGCTGACGCTGCTCGGCGATCTCGTTGCCGACGTGCCGCTGCCGCCGCGCTACGAAGGCGCGCTGGTCGATGCGGTCAAGCGCTTCCAGCTGCGCCACGGCCTGGCGGCGGACGGCGTGGTCGGGCGCGGCACGCTGGCCGAGCTGGAGGTGGCGCCGGCGGCGCGCGTGCGCCAGATCGAGCTGACCATGGAGCGCCTGCGGTGGACGCCGCTGCTGCAAGCGCCACGCATGATCGTGGTGAACGTGCCGGAGTTCATGCTGCGCGCCTACGAGGTGCGCGACGGCCGCATCGAGGTCGCGGCGCGCATGAAGGTCATCGTCGGCAAGGCGCTCGATACCCGCACGCCGCTGTTCGCCGAGGACATGCGCTTCATCGAGTTCAGCCCCTACTGGAACGTGCCGCCGTCGATCGCGCGCGCCGAGCTGGTGCCGCGCCTGCGCCGCGAACCCGGCTACTGGAACGCGCAGGGCTTCGAGTTCGTGGCCGGCGACGGCACCGCCAACCCGACGCTGAGCACCGCCGGGCTGGACGCCGTGCTGCGCGGCGCGCTGCGCATCCGCCAGCGCCCTGGGCCGCACAACGCGCTCGGCGACATCAAGTTCGTGTTCCCCAACAACGACAACATCTACCTGCACCACACGCCGACGCCGCAGCTCTTCGCGCGCGACCGGCGCGACTTCAGCCACGGCTGCATCCGCGTGGAGGCGCCGGTGGAACTCGCGCGCTTCGTGCTGCGCGACCAACCCGAATGGGACGAGGCGCGCATCCGCGAGGCGATGAGCGCGGGCAGCTCGAAGACCATCCGGGTGGCGACGCCGCTGCCGGTGCTGATCGCCTACGGCACGGCAATGGTCGACGCGGAAGGCCACGCCCATTTCTTCCGCGACATCTATGGCCACGACCAGTTGCTGCACGACACCCTGTTGCGGCGCAGTCGTGGAAATTCCCCTGTTGCGGTCGAAGGCGGGCGGGCACAATAGCGCCTGCTTTTCCTACCCCGGCAGCACAACATCTTGAATTCCTTCGCTTCTTCCCGCCGCAGCATGCTGCGCGCCGGGGCCCGGCTTGCCCTTGCGGCGGTCGCGCTGCCGCTGGCCCGGCCTGCCGCCGCCGAGGCGCCGGACGCCGCCGCGCCCGATGCGCTCGCGCGCCGCCTCGCCTTCGACCACACCCACACCGGCGAGCAGCTCGCGCTCACCTACGCGGTCGGTCCGCGCTACCTGCCGGCGGCGCTCGGCGATCTCAACCACTTCCTGCGCGACCACTACTCCGGCGAGGTCGGCAACATGGACCCGCAGCTGTTCGACCTGCTGCACACGCTGCGTCACACGCTGGGCTGCAGCGCGCCGTTCCAGGTGATCTCCGCCTACCGCTGCCCCGCCACCAACGACCGCCTGCGCACCAGCCGCGACGGCGGCGTCGCGCGCCGCAGCCTGCACATGGACGGCAAGGCGATGGACGTCCGCATCGAGGGCGTGGCGCTCGCCGACCTGCGCGACGCGGCGCTGTCGCTCCAACTGGGCGGGGTCGGCTATTACCCGCGCGAACAGTTCGTGCACGTGGATACCGGCCGCGTGCGCAGCTGGGCCGGCTGAGGTTTCGCTACAGGCGCAGCCCGGCGCATAGCGGCCCCGCAATGCCGGCCGCAAGCGGCAGGTTGTGGCCGGCGGCGAGCCGCGTCCAGGGCGCGCGGTAGCGGCGCGCGGTGGCGCGCATCCACGGCACCGGCATCACCCGGTCGCGGTCGCCGCTGATCAGGCTGACCGGCGTGGCGATGCGCTCCGCGCTCACGGCTTCCGCATCGCCCAGCACGCGCTCCACCACCTCGCGCGTACGCTGGCCCGCCAACCCGGCGAGCAGGCTGGCGAGGTCCTGATCGCGCGGTACCTCGGGCGGCACCGGCGCCAGCAGCACCGCGGCCGGACGGTCCGCCCGCGCCAGTTCGCGCTGCACCAGGTAGCCGCCCATCGAATGCCCCACCAGCCGTGTAGCCGCGGGCAGGTCGGCGAGCACGCTCGCCAGGTCTTCCGCATAGC
This sequence comes from Azoarcus olearius, assembly GCF_001682385.1. Classification (NCBI taxonomy): domain Bacteria; kingdom Pseudomonadati; phylum Pseudomonadota; class Betaproteobacteria; order Rhodocyclales; family Zoogloeaceae; genus Azoarcus; species Azoarcus olearius. The sequence continues at coordinate 3,377,558 of NZ_CP016210.1, read as the reverse complement.
GGGCGAGCGACGGCGCCGCCGCGGCGCTGGCGCCATGACCGCTCAGCGACAGCGCGTGCGCGCGGTAGCCGCGGGCCGCGATCTCCGCCATCAGCCCGCGCCACTGCCAGCCATCGCCGCCGGCGCCGTGCACCAGCAGCACGTCGCCGCGCGCGGGTTGGCGGGGCAGGTGCTTGAAGATCTCCAGCCGCCCGTCGGGACCGCCACGATGGATCTCGGTGCGCACGCTGTGATCGCGCGGCAGCACCTCGACACAGGCGCGCGCCTCGTCGCCGTCGTAATCGACGCGGCCGCCAAAGCGGCGCATCAGCCGCGCCATGGCCAGGTTGCGGCGCATGTAGTGCACGTACATGCGCGTCAGGCGGTAGCGCCGCGCGCGCGCCAGCGCCCGCTGCACCAGCCGGCTGCCCAGCTGGTGGCCGCGGTAGCCTTCGCTCACCGACAGGCCGAGTTCGCCCACCGGATAGCCGTCTTCGGGATGGACCGCGAGGTGGGCGAGGCCGATCAGGCGGCCGCCGTCCCATACGCCTTCCACCACGTCGCGGTTGAAGTTGAGCCCTCGGGCATAGCCCACCAGGGTTGCGTCGGCGGCGCGCGCGCCGAAGCGCAGCGCGCGGTCTTCGTCGCCGAGCAACAGCAGGTGCAGGACGATCGCGGCTTCGTCGTCCGGCGTCAGCGAGGCGTAGCGGTAGCTCATCGGAGCGATTCCTCAGGAGAATATAGTTCCAATCTAAAGTAGTTGCTGCGACGCAGCAAAAGAACATTCCTCATCTCCGCCTGAAAAAATCTCATCGACCGCCGGCGCCGGCAGGTTTACAGCCGCCCCGATTTCTCGTGATAATAAGAACGGTTCTTGTTATCGCGGGCTCGCGCCGGGAACCGACACCAGCCAGCCAGGCGCCCCCCGCGGGCCGCCAGCCAGCCAGCGACTTCTTGCTGAGCAGGTGCCCAGATGCCTTCCAGAATGTCCCCGTTCGTCACCGCGCCTATCGCCGCGGTGCGCGCTGCTTCCACTTCCGGCCTGACCGTCAGTTCCTGTTGCCGCCCGCGCGGGCGGGTCTGAACCGCGTTGCTTCGCCCCGGCCAATCGCCGGGCGCTGACGTGGCTTGACCGCCGGCGCGGGCTTTGTGCTGTTGCACCCCAACCGACGAACAGGCATGAACACATTCGACCTTCCATTGCCCGCGCGGCAGGCGGCGCCGTACGCGCGCGGCCGCCTGACGGCGCTCATCCTGGCCGCGCTGGCACCCGGCCTGGCCCACGCCCAGCAGACCACCCCGACCCTCCCGGCGGTGACCGTCACCGAAGGCACGCCCGGCGAGACCGCGACCGGCCCGGTGCAGGGCTATGTCGCGCGCCGTAGCGCCACCGCCACCAAGACCGACACCGCGCTGGCCGATACGCCGCAGTCGGTCTCGGTGATCACCGCCGAACGCATGCGCGACCAGGGCGCGCAGACCGTGCAGGACGCGCTGCGCTACACCGCCGGCATGCGCGGCGAAACCTACGGGCTGGATAGCCGCGGCGACTGGTCCACGGTGCGCGGCAGCGACCCGGTGGTGTTCCTCGACGGCATGCAGCAGACCTTCGGCTACTACGCCAGCGCGCGCCCCGATCCGTTCTCGCTCGAACGCATCGAGGTGCTGAAGGGGCCGGCCTCGGTGCTGTACGGCCAGGGCACGGTGGGCGGCATCGTCAATCTGGTCAGCAAGCGCCCGCAGGAAGAGCAGCAGGGCGAGCTGCAGTTGCAGTACGGCAGCTTCGACCGCAAGCAGCTTGCGGTGGATGTCACCGGCCCGCTCAACGAGGACCGCACGCTGCTCTACCGCGTGGTGGCGATCGGCCGCGACAGCGACACCCAGGTGAAGAAGGTGGAGGACGACCGCTACGTGCTCGCGCCCTCGCTGACCTGGCGGCCGGATTCCACGCTGGAATGGACGGTGCTCGCCAACGTCCAGAAAGACGAGACCGGCTCCACCACGCAGTTCCTGCCGCACGCCGGCACCGTGCTGCCGGCGCCCGGCGGGCTGGGGCGGATTCCGGTGGATGTGTTCATGAGCGAGCCCGGCTTCGACGAGTACAACACCGAGCAGAAGTCGCTCACCTCGCTGTTCACCTACCGCCCGAACGACACCTGGACCTTCCGCCAGAACCTGCGCTATTCGGAAAGCGAGGTCAGCTACCAGACCATCTACCCGGCCTTTCCGCCGGTGCTGCAGCCCGATGGCGACATCGACCGGGTGTACTGGGTGGCCAAGCCCGAGCTGAAGTACTGGACGGTGGATAACCAGCTGCAGGCCAACTTGCAGCACGGGCGCCTGCGCCAGACCGTGCTTGCCGGGCTGGACTACCAGTACGCGCTGACCAAGCGGCGCTGGGCTTACGGTGCGGCCGGCACGCTCAATCTCTACAACCCGGTGTATGGCAACTTCACGCCGCCGGGGGCAGGGGATTTCTACGACGACCCCGACAACACCGTGCGCCAGACCGGCGTCTATGTGCAGGACCAGCTCACGTGGGACGAGCGCTGGATCGCGGTGATCGGCCTGCGCCACGACCGCGCGGTCAATGAAACCGAAGGCGGCGAAACGCAGAAGGACAGCGCCGTCACCAAGCGGCTGGCGCTGATGTACAAGGCGGACGGCGGCTTTTCGCCCTACGTCAGCTACACCGAATCCTTCAAGCCGGAGATCGGGCTGGACGGCTACGGCAAGGCCTTCAAGCCGCTGCGCGGCAAGCAGTACGAGCTGGGGGTGAAGTACGAACCGGCCGGCGGCGCGGGCCTCGTCAGCGCGGCGGTCTACGACCTGCGCGAGCAGAACCGCAAGTCGCCCGACCCGATCAATCCGCTCAACCAGCTGCAAAGCGGCGAAACCCGCGTGCGCGGGCTGGAGCTGGAGGCGCAGCTGCGCATCACGCGCGACTGGGACCTGATCGGCACCTATTCCTACACCGACTCCGAAGTGCTGGAAGGGACAAACGAAGGCAAGCGCCTGCCCAGCGTGCCCGAGCAGATGGCCTCGCTGTGGTCGCAGCACCGCTTCTCGATTGCCGGCTTCAGCGGCTTTCGCGCCGGCTTCGGCATCCGCTACATCGGCGACAGCCGGGACGGCACCGACAGCCTGACCACGCCCGGCTACACCCTGTACGACGCGATGCTCGGTTACGACGTCGGGCGCTGGAGCCTTGCCCTCAACGTGAACAACATCGGGGACAAGACCTACTACACCACCTGCCTCTCGCGCGGCGACTGCTTCGTCGGCACCCGTCGCACCGTGCTCGCCACCGCCAGTTACAGGTTCTGATCATGGCCCTCAATCGAAAACGCTGGTTCCAGGTCCACGGCTGGCTGTCGCTGCCGGTGTGGGCGGTGTTCTGCTTCGTCTGCATCACCGGCACCATCGCGGTGATCAGCCACGAACTCACCTGGCTCACCAACCGCGATGCCCGCGCCGAGAACCCGCGCGGCCTGCCGCCCCAGCCGCTGCCGGCACTGGTGGAGGCGGTGGAGCGGGTGGTGCCGGGCGCCGAGATTCGCCAGGTGATGGTGTTCGAGCCCTATCTGGTCACCGCGGTCGGCTTTGCGATGCCGGGCAAACCGCCGGCCATCGCCTACGTGAATCCCTACACCGCCGAGGTGCAGGCGATCAACCACGGCCTCACCTTCATCGGCTTCATGCGCGCGCTGCACGGCTGGCTGCTGTTCCCCTGGCATCACAGCTGGAGCGTCGGCTACTACCTGGTGGCGGCGATGTCCATCGTCACGCTCGGCGCGCTGGTGACCGGCGTCGTCATCTACAAGCGCTTCTGGCGCGCCTACATGCGGCCGCAACTGCGCCCCGCGGCGGGCACGCGGGTGCTGCTGGGCGACCTGCACCGCCTGGCCGGCGCGTGGTCGCTGTGGTTTCTGCTGGTGATCGGCGCCACCGGGCTGTGGTACCTGGTGCAGGCGGTGCTGTGGCACAGCGGCACCCATGTGTGGGAAGACCCCGCGCCGGTCGCGCTGCACGAGCTGCCGCTGACCAGTGGCGAACCGCCCGCCAGGATCGCGCTGGTGCAGGCGCTGGGCGCGGCGCAGCGCGCACTGCCCGAGATGCAGCCGCGCTGGGTGTCCTTCCCCGAACACAACCGCGCGCACTACGGCATCGCCGGCAGCGGCGACAACATCCTGTACGACGCGCAGTCGTGGCGCGCGCTGGTCAATCCATGGACCGGCGAAGTGGATGCGGTGCGCACGCCGGCCGCGATGAACGCGCTGCAAACCGTCGCCCACATTGCCGACCCCTTGCACTACGGCACCTTCGGCGGCCTCTGGACGAAGGCGATCTGGTTCGTGTTCGGCCTGCTGCTGAGCGCGATGTCGGTCACCGGCTTCCTGATCTGGCGCAAGCGCACCTTCGGTGCCGTGCGCAAGCCGGCCCCGCGCCACGCTGCAGCGCGCGTGGCTCCCGCCGAAGGAGCCCGGCCATGATCGCCGCCTTGCGCACCCGCTGGCCCCGCGCCCGGTTCTGGCTCAACGCCTTCGTGCTGGTGGCGCCGGGGTGGTTTCTGTACGCCTCGCTGACGCCGACCTTTCCGCCCGCGTGGCCCACCCAGGCCGCCGGCCCTTTCGAGGTGACACCGACGCCGCACGACGACGCCGGGCCTTACCCGCACGACGGCGCGCACGTGAAGGATTTCAGCTTCCGCTTCTGCGACGACTGCGTGGCCCGCATCCGCATGGCCTACGCCAACGCCGGCCCCGAGCCGATCGCGGTGCTCGACGGCGAAGACGGCGTGGTGCACGGCCACGGCGCGCTGCAGGAAGCGCACGTGCCCTATCCGTCGCACCCGGGTCCGGAAGACCGGCTGTGGCTGACGGTGCAGGAGTGGAACGGCACGCTGCATCGGTTGGCGTGGCCGCTGCCGCGACCGACCGACTGAGCCGGCGTCCGCCGCGCCCACCGACCGACTGAGCTGGCGTCCGCCGCGCCCATCCGCTGTCCCTTGCTGCTTCCGCCGCTGGCGCCTGCGCCGGGGGCGGCGCTCCTTCGTCTTTCACCGTCCTGAGTAGCGATGAGTTTCAAGCCCGCGATCCCCTGGCCCCCTCCCCTTCAAGGGGAGGGTTGGGGTGGGGATGGGGTTTGCGCGGCGCTGAACCGAACCCCATCCCCATCCCTGCCTTCCCCTTGAAGGGGAAGGAGAAAACCGCCGCTTGGCCCCGTCGCTATGCAGGCTCCCTCCCGGAGAACTCTCCCATGCCTCGTTTCGTCCCGCCCCCCAACCCAATCCCCAACCCAATCCCCAACCCAGCCCTGACCCCGCTGGCGCTCGTCCTCACCCTGATCTGCACCCCCATCCTCGCCACCCCCGCGCTCGCCCAATCCACCACCCCCGAAGCCCCCCGCATCCTGCAGCCCGTCACCGTCTCCGCCGACACCGCCCCCGACCCCGCCACCGAGGGCACCGGCTCCTACACCACCCGCGTCACCCGCAGCGCCACGCGGCTGGATCTGTCGATCCGCGACACGCCGCAGTCGGTCAGCGTGGTCACGCGCGAGCGCATCGACGACCAGGGGCTGCAGTCCATCACCGACGTGGTGGCGGCCACCACCGGCGTTTCCACCAAGGTGAACGACAGCTCGCGTTCCAGCTTTTCGGCGCGCGGCTTCGCCATCGACAACCTGCAGATCGACGGCATTCCCACCACCTGGAGCACCGGCTGGAGTGCGGGCGAAACGCTGACCGACACCGCCATCTACGACCGCGTCGAGATCGTGCGCGGCGCCACCGGGCTGATGACGGGGGCGGGCAACCCGTCGGCGGCGATCAACCTGGTGCGCAAGCATGCCGACAGCACCGTGTTCACCGGCGCGGTCACGCTCGGCGCTGGTTCGTGGGACAACTACTTCGGCACGGTGGATCTCACCACGCCGCTCAGTGCCAGCGGCAGCGTGCGTGCCCGCGTGGTCGGCAGCCTGCAGAACCAGGATTCCTACGTCGATCTCTACCACAACCGCCGCGAGACGCTGTACGGCGTGGTCGATGCCGACCTCGGCGAGCGCACCCGGCTGTCGGTGGGCGCCAGCCGGCAGGAGAACGATCCCGACGCCTCGCAGTGGGGCGGGCTGCCCACCTGGCATGCCGACGGCACGCGCACCGACTGGCGCCGTTCCGCCACCACTGCGGCGAAGTGGGCGTCGTGGGCGTCCTCCCATCGCACCCATTTCGTCCGGCTGGAGCACCAGTTCGACAACGGCTGGAAGGCCGAGCTGATGCTCAACCACGGCGAGAACGAGGGCGATCTGAAACTGCTCTACCTGTACGGAACGCCGGACCGGAGCACCGGCCTCGGCATGGGCGCCTCGCCGGCGCGCTACGCGGTCAGCCGCAAGCAGGACGACATCGGCGTGCACGCCAGCGGCCCCTTCGAACTGCTGGGCCGCAGGCACGAACTCGCCTTCGGCCTGATGCGCAGCGAGCAGGATTTCGACGCCACCCGGCGCGCCGCGGCGGGCGTCAGCCCGGTGGGCAACTTCAACCTGTGGGACGGCAATTACCCGGAGCCGGCGTGGGGGCCGGAGTCCCTCTCCGAAGCCTATGAAACGGTGCAGGAAGCCGCCTACGCGGTGGCGCGCCTCAGCCTGGCCGATCCGCTCAAGCTCATCGTCGGCGCCCGCGTCAGCAACTGGACGCGCGATGGCCAGACCCCCACCGCGCGCTACGAATTCGACCACAAGGGCGTGGTCACGCCCTACGCCGGGCTGATCTACGACATCGACGCCCAGCACTCCGCCTACGCCAGCTACACCGACATCTTCAACCCGCAGAACTACCGCGACCGCAATGGCGACTACCTCGATCCGCTCACCGGCAAGAGCTACGAGGTGGGGGTCAAGGGCGAGTACTTCGGCGGCCGCCTCAATGCCTCGCTGGCGGTGTTCCGCATCGAGCAGGACAACCTCGCCCAGACCGATGCCGGCTACCTGGTGCCGGGCACCAGCAACCAGGCCTACTACGCGGCCCAGGGCACCACCAGCGAAGGCTACGAGATCGAGGTCGCCGGCGAACCCGCACCGGGCTGGAAGATTGCCGCCGGCTGGACCCAGTTCGAAGCGAAGGACGAGGAGGGCGACAAGGTGAACACCAACCACCCGCGCCGCATGCTGAAGCTGTTCACCACCTGGCAGCTGCCCGGCGCCTGGGAAAAGCTCACCGTCGGCGGCGGCATCAACTGGGAAGGCGAGAACTACACCGCGGTCACCAACCCGGTGACCGGCGCCGCGGAAAAGCTGAAGCAGCGCCCGTATGCGCTGGTGAACCTGATGGCGCGCTACCAGATCAGCAAGGCGGTTTCGGCCCAGCTCAACGTCAACAACCTGTTCGACAAGACCTATTACAGCCAGATCGGCTTCTACAACCAGCTCGCCTACGGCGCCCCCCGCAACGCCCAGCTGACGCTGAAGTACCAGTTCTGATCCGGCTGGCGGTCAGGCGCCCGTGCGCTGTATCAGCAGGTGGCCGGCCTTCTCCGAGGCGCTGAAGGCGGTGCACTCGTAGCCGAGCGCCGGCAGGTCCAGCCCGGCGAACAGCGCTTCGCCGCGCCCCAGCAGCACCGGGGAGAGGGCGATGTGCAACTCGTCGATCAGCCCGGCGCGAAGGTACTGGCGGATGGTCGCCGGGCCGCCGCCGATGCGCACGTCCTGCCCTGCGGCGGCGGCGCGCGCCTGGGCCAGCGCGTCGTGGATGTCGCCGACGAAGTGGAAGACGGTTCCGCCCTGCATCTGCAGCGGCGGGCGCGGATGGTGGGTGAGCACGAACACCGGCACATGGTAGGGCGGCTCGTCGCCCCACCAGCCTTTCCAGTCCAGGTCTGGCCACGGCCCGCGCACCGGGCCGAACATGTTGCGCCCGAGTATCCAGGCGCCGACGTTGTCGAAGCCGCGTGCGGCGAAGTCGTCGTCGATGCCGGTGGTGCCGCCTTCCTGGCCCAACACCTTGCGCTGGAAGGTGCGCGTGGGCAGCACCCACTCATGCAGCGCCATGCCGCCCACGCCCAGCGGATTGTCCAGGCTCTGGTCGGGACCGGCGCCAAAGCCGTCGATGGAAACGGCGAAGCTCTCGACTCTCACGCGGGTCATGGCGCGGCTCCTGGGACGGGATTTCTTCAGGATGGCAGGGCGCGGGCGGGTTCGCCAGCCGCCTCGCCTCAGTCCTCGTCCAGTGCCCCGAACGCGGCGGCGAGGTGGTCGATCAAGGCCCGCACCGCCGGCAGCAGGCCGCGGCGCGAGGGATAGACCACGTGGATGATCTCGCGCCGCGGCGCCCACTGCGGCAGCAGGCGCACCAGGCTGCCGGCGGCGAGTTCGTCGCACACCATCAAGGTCGGCAGCTGCACCACGCCGACACCTGCCAGCGCCGCGCGCTTGAGCGCCACCATGTCGCTGGTGATCAGCCGCGGCCGGTGGTGCAGCGTGGCCTGCGCGGCGTCCGGGCCGTACAGCGTCCACAGGTGGTCGTCCTGCGGCGGTCCGAGCGCAAGGCTGGGATAGCGGTCGAGGTCGGCCGGCGCGGCGGGGGCGCCGAGCGCGCCGATCAGCGCGGGGCTGGCCACCAGGCACTGGCTGCGGTCGGACAGCACGCGCAGCACCAGCTCGCTGTCGGCCAGCGGTGGCGGGCGCACCCGCAGCGCGAGGTCGAAGCCCTCGTTGAGTGGCGACACCCGGCGGTTGGTCGCTTCCAGATGCAGCTCCACCTGCGGATGCGCGGCCAGGAACTCCGCCAGCATGCGGCCGACGTGGGCGTGCAGGATCGCGATCGGGCAGCTCATCCGCACCACCCCGCGCGGCTCGGCGCGGGTGCGCTCGATGGCCTCCTGCGCCGCTTCGGCCTCCACCAGCATCGCGCGGCAATGCTCGTAGTAGGTCTGGCCGATTTCGGTGACCGAGAAGTGGCGGGTGGAGCGCTGGATCAGGCGCACGCCCAGGCGTTCCTCCAGCAGCGCGATGCGCCGGCTAAGCTTGGATTTAGCGAGCCCGAGCGCGCGCCCGGCGGCCGCGAAGCCGCCGTTGTCGACCACCCGGACGTAGTAGTAGAGGTCGTTCAGATCCTCCATCGCGCTTGCCTCACTGTTCCATTGATAGGACGCTGAGAGCGAATTTTGCCGTCTTATCGCACCGGCGGTGCATCTTTATAGTGATTTCCAGGCTGTTACCCAGCCATCAGTCAGGAGATGAAGATGAAGCGCATCCTCGGTGTCTACGCTGCCCCGCGGTCCCATTGGGTGGGCGACGGCTTTCCGGTGCGTAGCCTGTTCGACTACCGCAGCCACGGCCGCCAGCTCAGCCCCTTCCTGCTGCTCGATCACGCCGGCCCGGCCGTCTTCGAACCGACCGCCGCGCAGCGCGGGGTCGGCGCGCATCCGCACCGCGGTTTCGAGACCGTGACGCTGGTCTATCACGGCGAGGTCGCGCACCGCGACTCCACCGGCCAGGGCGGCCTGATCAGCCCCGGCGACGTGCAGTGGATGACCGCCGGCGCCGGCATCCTGCACGAGGAATTCCACGGCCGTGCCTTTGCCCGCAGGGGCGGCGAACTGGAGATGGTGCAGCTGTGGGTGAACCTGCCGGCGCGCGACAAGATGACCGCGCCCGGCTACCAGGCGATCACCGCCGCGCAGATTCCGGTGGTGGAGCTGGCCAATGGCGCCGGCAGCGCCCGCATCGTGGCCGGCGAGCTGGACGGCCGGCGCGGGCCGGCGCACACCTTCACCCCGCTGGCGGTGTGGGACCTGCGTCTGAACGCCGGCGGCTACGTCGAACTGCCCGTGCCGGAAGGCTGGACCGGCGCCGTGGTGGTGTTGCGCGGCACGCTGCAGGTGAATGGCAAGGCCATCGTGCGCGACGGCCAGATGGCGGTGCTCGACCGCAAGGGCGAGGGCGTGGCGCTGGAGGCCAACAACGACGCGCTGGTGCTGCTGCTCGCCGGCGAGCCGATCGACGAACCCATCGCCGGCCACGGTCCCTTCGTGATGAACGACGCCGACGAAATCAACCAGGCGATCGACGACTACACCGCGGGCCGCTTCGGCCGGCTCGACCCCCAACCCGCGCCGGCAGCCGAACCGGCGGCATGAGGAACCGGCGTGCGGCAATTCCGCCGCACGCCCCATCCGCCGCGCCGTCCGCTTCGCCCACGGGGCAGGGCGGCGCGGCATCCCCCAGAGAGCAAAGGAGCAAAACCATGGCCCAACCCTACGTCCGTCTCGACAAGAACAACGCCGCCGTGCTGCTGGTCGATCACCAGGCCGGCCTGCTGTCCCTGGTGCGCGACATCGAGCCCGACCGCTTCAAGAACAACGTCCTGGCGCTGGCCGACCTCGCCAAGTACTTCAAGCTGCCGACCATCCTCACCACCAGCTTCGAGGACGGCCCCAACGGGCCGCTGGTGCCGGAGTTGAAGGAGATATTTCCCGAGGCGCCGTACATCGCCCGTCCCGGCCAGATCAACGCCTGGGACAACGCCGACTTCGTGCAGGCGGTGAAGGCCACCGGCAAGAAGCAGCTGATCATCGCCGGCGTGGTGACCGAAGTGTGCGTGGCCTTTCCGGCGCTGTCCGCGCTGGAGGAGGGCTACGAGGTGTTCGTGGTGACGGATGCCTCCGGCACCTTCAACGAACTCACCCGCGATTCCGCCTGGGACCGCATGTCCGCCGCGGGCGCGCAGCTGATGACCTGGTTCGGCGCGGCGTGCGAACTGCACCGCGACTGGCGCAATGACATCGAGGGCCTGGGCACGCTGTTCTCCAACCACATCCCGGACTACCGCAACCTCATCACCAGCTACACCACGCTGAAGGGCGGCAAGTAAACGGCAGCGCCCCGCCACCTTGCGGGTGGCGGGGCGCTTGTGCCGCTTCTTACTTCACATCGAAGCGGTCGAGGTTCATCACCTTGTTCCAGGCGGCGACGAAGTCACGCACGAACTTCTCCTTCGCGTCGTCCTGCGCATACACCTCGGCCAGCGCGCGCAACTGCGAGTTGGAGCCGAAGACGAGGTCCACCCGGGTCGCCGTCCATTTCAGCTCGCCGGACTTGCGGTCGCGGCCTTCGAAGCTGTCGCCGGCCGGCTTCCACGCCGTGCCCATGTCGAGCAGATTGACGAAGAAGTCGTTGCTGAGCGTCTGCGGGCGCCGGGTGAACACGCCGTGCGGCGAGCCGCCGGCGTTGGCGCCGAGCACGCGCAGGCCGCCGACCAGCACCGTCATCTCGGGCGCGGAGAGCGTCAGCAACTGCGCCTTGTCGACCAGCAATTCCTCGGCCGACACCGCATACACCTGCTTCTGGTAATTGCGGAAGCCGTCGGCGATCGGTTCCAGCACCGCGAAGGATTCGACGTCGGTCTGCTCCTGCGACGCATCCATGCGGCCGGGGGTGAAGGGCACCTCGACCACGTGGCCGGCCGCCCTGGCTGCCGCCTCCACCGCGGCGCAGCCGCCGAGCACGATCAGGTCGGCCAGCGACACCTTCTTGCCGCCGGGCGCGGCGGCGTTGAAGCCGGCCTGGATGTCGCCGAGCACGCTCAACACCTTCGCCAGCTGCGCCGGCTGGTTGACGTCCCAGTCCTTCTGCGGCGCGAGACGGATGCGCGCACCGTTGGCGCCGCCGCGCATGTCGGAGCCGCGGAAGGTGGAGGCCGACGCCCACGCGGTCGAAACCAGCTCGGCAATCGACACCCCGGAGGCGAGCACCATCGCCTTCAGCGTGGCGATGTCGGCGGCGTCGATCAGCGGATGGTCGAGCCTGGGTATCGGGTCCTGCCAGATCAGGTCTTCGGCCGGCACTTCGGGGCCGAGGTAGCGCGATTTCGGCCCCATGTCGCGGTGGGTGAGCTTGAACCAGGCGCGCGCGAAGGCGTCGGCGAAGTCCGCCGGGTTCTTGTGGAAGCGGCGCGCGATCGGCTCGTAGATCGGGTCGAAGCGCAGCGACAGGTCGGCGGTGGTCATCATCGGCGGGTGTTTCTTCGACGGGTCGTGCGCGTCGGGAATCATGTCCTCCGGTTTGACGTTCTGCGCCACCCACTGGTGGGCGCCGGCCGGGCTCCTGGTGAGCGCCCATTCGTAGCCGAACAGCATGTCGAAGTAGCCGTTGTCCCACTTGGTCGGGTTGGGCTTCCACGCGCCTTCGATGCCGCTGGTGGTGGTGTGCACGCCGTGGCCGGTGCCGAAGCTGTTGATCCAGCCCAGCCCCTGCGCCTCGATCGGCGCGCCTTCCGGTTCCGGTCCGACGAGCTTGGGATCGCCGGCGCCGTGGGCCTTGCCGAAGGTGTGGCCGCCGGCCACGAGCGCCACCGTTTCCTCGTCGTTCATCGCCATGCGGGCGAAGGTTTCGCGCACGTCGCGGCCGGAGGCCACCGGGTCGGGATTGCCGTCCGGGCCTTCGGGATTGACGTAGATGAGGCCCATCTGCACCGCGGCCAGCGGGTTTTCGAGCTGGCGCTCGCCGCTGTAGCGGCTGTCGGGCTTGTCGCTGGTGGCGAGCCATTCCTTCTCGGCGCCCCAGTAGATGTCCTCTTCCGGCTGCCAGATGTCGGCGCGACCGCCGCCGAAGCCGAAGGTCTTGAAGCCCATGGATTCGAGCGCGCAATTGCCGGCGAGGATCATCAAATCGGCCCAGGAGATCTTGTTGCCGTACTTCTGCTTGATCGGCCACAACAGGCGGCGCGCCTTGTCGAGGTTGCCGTTGTCGGGCCAGCTGTTGAGCGGCGCGAAGCGCTGGTTGCCGGTGCCGCCGCCGCCGCGGCCGTCCGCGGTGCGATAGGTGCCGGCGCTGTGCCAGGCCATGCGGATGAAGAGGCCGCCGTAGTGACCCCAGTCCGCCGGCCACCAGTCCTGCGACATCGTCATCAGCGCGTAGAGGTCCTGCTTGAGGGCGGCGAGGTCGAGCGTGTTGAACTCGGCCGCGTAGTCGAAGTCCTCACCGAGCGGGTTGGAGGCGGGCGCGTGCTGGTGAAGGATGTTCAGGTTCAGCTGGTTCGGCCACCAGTCGCGGTTGGCGCGGGCCGTGGCGGGGCTGCGGACGCCGTGGGCGGCGGCAAACGGGCATTTGCTTTCGTTGTTCATGGAGGAACCTCCTTGCTGTCGTGATTTATGGGTTCTGCGTGCTCCCCGTAATCACAATAGCCGCGCCGCCTGCTGCCTTCTAACGAGTTGTTCGCATGAGATGAATAGCCGAAATTTATCGCTACCAGGGAGGTGTGATCGAATTGTGCTATGCAGCGAAACGGCCTTTCGCTGACTGCCCGCCCGACATCGCATCGCGAACGCCCCGGCGGCGGTGCCTTGCCCGCTTCGGCTGAAACCGCCTCCATCCCTGTTGCATGCCGGCCCCACGCCACCGGCCGGGACCCCACAACCAACCCCAGTGGAGAAACGCATGAGCGACACCCAGCAGATCAAGGTACTCGGCATTTCCGGCAGCCTGCGCAAAGGCTCGTACAACAGCGCCGCGCTGCGGGAAGCGCAACGCGTGGCCCCCGCGGGCATCCAGATCGAAATCGCCGACATCGCGCAGATTCCGCTCTACAACGACGACGTCCGCGTGGCGGGTTTCCCGGCGCCGGTCGAACACCTGATCGCGCAGATCCGCGCCGCCGACGCGGTGCTGTTCGTGACGCCGGAATACAACTACTCGGTGCCCGGCGTGCTGAAGAACGCGATCGACTGGGTCTCCCGCGCCCCCGAGCAACCGCTGGCCGGCAAACCCGCCGCCGTCATGGGCGTCAGCCCCGGCCGCCTCGGCACCGCCCGCGCCCAGTACCACCTGCGCCAGATCATGGTGTTCCTGGACGCCCACCTGCTCAACAAACCCGAAGTCATGATCGGCAACGCCGGCCAGTTGTTCGATGCCGATGGCGCGCTGACCGACGAAGCCACGCGCGGCTACATCGTGCGTTTGCTGGAGGCGCTACGGGAGTGGACGATCAAGCTGCGCTGACGGGGGCTTCGCCTCGGCGACTGGGTGAGTAGTGGCCCCAGGCTGGATTGATTTCCTCAGTGAACGTAAAGCAGGGGAAAGCGCTTTCCGCTGACTGCGCTTGCCACCTCTCACCCGGCGGAGCAAAGCAAACGCCTTGGAGCGGCAGCCGGTTTGCTCCCTCCCCTTCAAGGGGAGGGCAGGGGTGGGGATGGGTTAAGCCCGCGTTACCAATCCCCCTGCGTCCTCTTGAAAGGAAGGAACAAACCCCATCTCTCCCAGCCCAATGACGCCTCCACCCTCTCATCATTTCCCCATGCCCCTCACCGCCTCCGTCTTCATCGCCACCAGCCTCGATGGCTACATCTCCCGCGCCGACGGCGCCATCGACTGGCTGGAAACCGCCAACGCCACCATCCCGCCCGGTGAGGACTGCGGCTATGCGGATTTCATTGAATCGGTAGACGTACTGGTCATGGGCCGCAACACCTTCGACCTGGTAATCGGCTTCCCCGAATGGCCCTACGGCGGCAAGCCGGTCATCGTGCTCACCAGCCGGCCACTGCAACTACCCGCCGCGCCGCCAGTCACCGTGTCGGTGTCGAGCGAAACCCCGGCGGCGCTAACGAAACGGCTGGAGGATGAGGGCGTGCGCCGCATCTATGTAGACGGCGGCATCACCATCCAGCGCTTCCTCGCCGCAGGGCTGATCGACGACCTCACCGTCACCACCATCCCGGTGCTGCTCGGCAGCGGCCGCCGGCTGTTCGGCGCGCTCGATGCCGACGTGTGGCTGGAACGTGTCGCGACTCGCGCCTTTCCGTTCGGCTTCGTCCAATCCACCTACCGCGTGCGCCGATGAACCGCGCTTCCTACAACGCCATCGCGCCGCGCTGGGACGAAGCGCGGCGCAGCTTCTACGGCCGCGAACAGTTCTATCTCGACACCCTGCTGGCCGGCGTGCCGTCCGGCGCCACGGTGCTGGATGCCGGCTGCGGCACCGGCCGGCCAATGGCGGAATACGTGATCGCGCGCGGCATGCGGGTAGTGGGCTACGACCAGTCGGAAGGCATGCTGGCGTTGGCGCGGCAGCGCTTTCCCGAACAAAGGTGGATATGCGCCGCGCTGGAGAATTGCGAGTTCGACGGTGGTGAGGCGGCGGGCGCCAAAAGGGAGGATGCGGAAACCGGCGGCGCGCGCTACGCCGCCGCCATCTGCTGGGATGCGCTGTTCCACATCGAGCGCCACCACCACCAGAACATCCTGCGCCGCATCCGCGACCGCCTGCACCCCGGCGCCCGGCTGATGCTCACCTGCGGCGGCTCCGCACATCCCGCCTTCACCGACACGATGTTCGGCGAAACCTTCTTCTACGACTCGCACACGCCGGAAGAGACGCTGGCGCTGCTGGCCGGGCTCGGCTTCCGGCCGCTGGTCGCCGAGTTCATGAACCCACCCACCGGCGGCCGCGACAAGGGGCGTTACGCGGTCGTCGCGCAGCTTGGGTGATCGCTACTGGTCGCGCTTGGGCCACAGCGGAGGCCCCGCCCCAGGCCCGCGATGCCAGGTCGAACCGTCCCGTACGAGGCCGGCGCCACGGCGGTCGCACGCGCGGTAGCCGGCGCCCGGGTCATCGCGTGGCGCACCGGCTGCAGGCGAATCGTCCCGCCTATTGGGGCTTGGGCGGACTGGCGGGGGCCGCCGCGTCTGCCTTGACGCCCTTGCTTGCCAACAGCGCGAGGATTTCGGCGCGTTGCGCTTCAGCGGCGATCTGCCCCGCCAGCGACAGGACCGTTTCACCCTTGCGTGTTCTGGCGCCCACATCCGCCCCGTGCTCGATCAGCAGCTTGGCGACGTCGGGCGCGCCGCCGGCCAGGGCGAGCAGCAAGGGCGTGTTCCCCAGCGCATCGCGCACATTCACGAAGGCGCCTTTCTTGATCAGGCGCTCGGCGATGAGTTGATAGCCTTGCGTCGTGCTGCCGCACGCCACCAGCAGCGGCGTCAGACCCAGCCTGTCCTTCGCGTTGGGGTCGGCACCCGCATCAAGCAGAATCTTGGCCACGATCGTGTAGCCGCTCTTCAACGCGATCAGCAACGGCGGCGTTCCGTCCTCATCCGGCAGATTGACGCCGAAGTTCGATCGAACGAAGAGATCGATGATTTCCGGGTCGCCCTCCCGAACCGCATGGAGGAAGTCTTCGCTCTTGAGCGCGATGCCGCGCCGCGCCAATTCATGAATCGCCTGTTCTTTCCGTTCCGCCGCGCGGAACGTCGCCACCTCCCTGTACTCACGCAGGAAGATGATTTCGTTGAGCACCTCGAGCGGAAATCCCTTGCGCCCGCCACGCTTGTCGATCAGCAGGTCGCTGAAGTAATCGTGGATCTGCGGCGTATCCCACAACTGCTCCATCTTGACCAGGATGCGGTCGAACTGCGCTTCAAGATGGAAGGGGTAGTTGTCCCCGAGGCTCTCAAAAATCGGATGTTTCATGCTCAGCGGCTTGATGGTGTGAACTCGGCGCAGCGACGCCCGGGAACGAGGCGGCGCGGCAGATGCGGCCGCGCAGGCGTACCACAAACGGAATAGTGCGCGAGCGGCGCGGATATCACCTGCGCCAGAAGTCACAGCCTAAAGCGGGGAGTCGCATCCGGTTGCCCGGTCGCGTCGGGAAGCGTCGCTGAAAACGGCCTTGACGCCGTGCAATGGACGGTAGATGTGCAGACTTGGGCGGCGCTCACCAAGCCCGCGCCGGCTGCCGCCGCCCATCATCCTGCGGGCGATTTCGCGGTCGGCGGCCGGGATGACGCGTGCTACGCGGCCGGCGCAACTCGCCGACGCCGCAGCCCGAGCCCAGCAAGGCCAAGACAAGCCAGCACGAGCGAAGCGGGCTCCGGCACCGCCGTGGGGGGGCGTGCTGAAGCTGATGCGCCAGTCGGCAATGTCCAGCCGCGACACCTTCTGAGTAAGCGCCTCGGTACTGCTGATGAGATTGCCGTCGGCGTCGTAGCTGTAGGTAATGCGCTGTGCCATCCACAACTGGTCGATCTGGCCCCAATCGAGGCTGCCGATCGCAACGGGCAGCAACTGACCGTCGACCAGATCGAGCGTGACGTCACCCGCCAGCAACACCCGGTTCATCGTCAGTAGATTCTCAAACGAGGTCACGCGCCCCGCGTCGTCATACGTGTAGGTCGGCGCCAGATAAGCAACCTGATCGAACAGGCTAAGTGCCCCGGTATTGCCGCTGTAGGCCGAGGTGTAAGCGGTGAGGCCGCTGGCGATATCGCCGAACGACGCCAGCGCAAGCGACATCAGCGGGCTGGCCGCACTGGAACTGCTGCTGAGCCACGCCGGCGACGGCAGCGTCTGGAAACCCGAGGTCGTGTATCCCGCGGCGCCGCCAATGTTCTTGTAGCGGCTGGCATCGACAACGAAGCTCATGCTGCCGGCGACGTTGTCGGACGTGGCCCCCGTAAGTCGGCGAGTAGGCGTAGCCGGTGGCGCTGTCGTAGGTGTAGGACTGGTCGGACTGATATGAGCCAGCGGTGGCGCCGGTGAAGCTCTAGGTGATGAAGGTGGCGTTGGCGGCGCTGCTGCCGAGGGTGAGGGTGAGGGCGGCGAGCAGGTGGAATCGGGTGGGTTTGTTCACGGGTAGATGGGGGTGCGCCTCAAAGGCGCGAAAACCCCTGTGTCATTTCTAGGTACGCCTATCGTATTGATAAGGCATGCCCTCGGTCGTGCGGTTCTTCACACGTAGGACGGATGGCTGCAACGACAATTCACCGATTGGCTTCGTGGGATGAGGGGCAGCTATTCGGCCTTTGCCGCCGTTCACTCAGCTGGTCGTAGGGGTCCGCAATGCTTTGGACACCGCCGCTCTGGGTCAAAAGCAGTAAGCTTCTCTACAGCCACTGGGAATAGTGCATTGCTCGGTGATAAAGACCAGGTTTCCGAGTCTCTTTCCGGCGCGCGCTCAATTCTACGCACGAGAGGAAACCCCGCAGCGGCAAGAAGCCCTACCACACGTTCTTCCGTGGTGCCGCCGGTTGCTTCGTATGTCTCCGCCACAAACTCCACCCACTCGTGCCAAGGCGCGTCACAAATTTTTTGCTTCACTAGACGAGCAAAGAATTCCCATTTTCTCACCAGCTTCATTGTGCTTGGACTTGAGCACCTTAACTACCGCATCAAGATGGACTTTTGGAAGGTGAGGAGCTTGCCAGTCAATAAACTTAGTGTTGCCGAGCTGCAACGTATAGACGTAGAGAGCGGGCGGGAAAGAAATGCCGTTGCAGACAAAATCGGCTTCTGAAAGATCGCCTCTTTTTATCCTTAATTCTGTATGGCGCTTTGCATTCCACGCTGCTAATTCAGCAACACTGTATATGAATGAGTGAGCTTGCGAAGCCTCACCGAACGGCCGATCTTGAATTTTAAGTCCACTCTGCATAAGCCATCCAATAGAGGTACCGTGGTAGAGCGTTGGAATCGTTGGCATCGTCGCTTATGTGTTGTGTGGGCTTATTGGTTATGGACCGACAGCTGGCTTTCTGCTGGCAGATGACCATTCAGTGCAGTGTTCACCGGCTCTCCGATACCGAGAGGCTTGGACTTCATCTCGCGAACTGCTTACCGAACTGACTGATCTCGCGAAAGGCTAGTATCCGTGGGTTCTTGGTTGCAACGGGGAACTTGCTCAGTACGACGTGCTTGACTACCCCCAAACCAAACCGTTGCTTTAGCAGTCCCTCCCGCTCTTCCTCTTTGCGCAGAGCATCGGCGTAGTAGCGGTCAAGTCGCCGGTTGTAGCGCGCGAACAGGCTCGGATTTTCTTCCATGCGTGTAAGGTCGACGAGATTGTTTTTGCATTGGACGTTGTAGATGACGCAGTCCTTCGTCGCAACGACATCAAACTCCTTCCGCTCGATGCGCTTGACGTCGGAGACAAAAAAACCCTGCTTCTCAAGAGCGTCCTTTACCTGTTGCTCGAACATGAACCCAGACCGAACTTGGAACCTCTTGATCTTGTTCAGGCAGATCGTCTTCCAGCTGTATGCAAATCGGCTAAGCAGGGTTACCGTCGTCACGTAGTTTCGGCCGACGAGGATGAACGGAGCAAACGAATTGATAGCGTCAGCATAGCCCGTCCCGGCATACACGAGGCGTCGCTGTGCCGCGTTCGAAAGCCCGCAAAGGGCCATGAGGCTCTTGAGCGTGCTTGCTTCGAGCTCGATATGGTATTGATCACGTGCGTCTCGGGAGCAGGCCACGATAAATTGCGCCATCGCACCGAACGCGGTATCGCCGAGCTTGAACTCGGCATATGCGGCTTCCATCGCCAAAAGGTCATTGCACAGTTCTGGCACCGAAAACACCCGACCGGAATCGACCTTCATCCGATGCTTTAACACAGCCCCGTCAACCCGGTCGCGAGGCACCTCCGTGATGCCAACACGCTCCGGCTCAAGGAATGACTCGTCGAGTATGTCGAACGAATAGTTTCCTTTGAACGACTGCGGGCCCACAGTCAGCCCGTAGTCATCGTGAATTCTCAGCAGTACCAGGTGGCGGTAGAGGCTCGTAAGGCCGACGCAGCTATGTTCAACGATAGGCAGGAAGACATTCAGCGCGTCCAACGAATCAACGGGTTCTGTGCCACTGCACGCCGTGGGCATGCAGTACAGCAGGCCCACCATTTGACGTCGCCTCGACTGAAAGTAGGTGATAGCGCCGCCCAGGGTTCGAAACTCCTCCCCACCCTCCATTCCATGCATTCGAAAGGCTAAGCCGATTGCGGCCGACCTGCGCACTGTCTGAACAAACCGCCTAGCGACACCGGCTTCGAACTGGTCAGCCAGCATTGCGTGCAGGTTTGCGACCTGCGAATGAGAGAGGTGGTCGAGTCGCAGGCTAACCAGCGCCAGAACCGCCTGCTCATCCTCGAGTTCAAACAGAGGCAGGTTGATGAGTTCTTCAACGCCTCGCAGCGCCTCAAGCCACGCCGCGACGGCACTTCTGGCATTGAAAATTGAAAGCGAATTTTGTATGCCTGCGGAGTGCTGGCGAATCTGCTCCTGAACCAACGCCTCGGCTTCCGCACCAACAAGTTCTCGGGTGGCCATGGTAGCCGTCATTCCTTGCACAGCACTGGCCACCCGTACAAGGCGCGCCATGCAGACTCGACGGCACATCGTCCGGATTTCGAATTCATGAGACGTGTGACACGAGCACGATCTGTATCCGAGAGATTAGCCAAGCAAGGTGAGGCAAATACTCTCACTTCCCATGTTCGATCGTGGAGAAGGAAATGCCGGAGGCCCAAGGCACCGGTGCGGTCATTGTTTAACGCGAAATGAGCTCTGACCCGAGAGCAAACGCTGTCCTCATGGCCGTTGTACACCACGAGGCGGCCGTCCTCACTCGATTTGCAAAGAAGTTCTGGACCGAACGTTTCCCAATTGGCTCGAGAAGTTTCACCCACGTTGCAGCCCTTTAGCGGGAGCGTATTTGGGCGATCAAGGGCTTGCAATTCATCAATGCTCAAGTCGGCTAGAAACCAGTACCAGCCTTTGCCGTAGGACCTCCAAGGAATCTTGGGCTGGTACGATGCCCCCCAAGTCGCAGTGAATAGTTTGTCATCCCACGAATCGGCGTCTCCAAACTTTATGGAGTGACCATTCCTCCAAACCAAACGAGCAATGTCCGTGATATTCATACCAAGACCATGATGGCTAACCGTTTTATTTCACCGGCCAACGCAGATTTTCGCGCAGCTCTCGTGGAATGGCGGGATGGGCGTATGCGTTTAGTTGCCACAATCAATGACTTGCGCAGTTCGAAGCACGGCGAGGCTTGCAATGGTATCCACCTCCCCCTCCCTCCCACATCGAGACGATCTGCAAAATGTCCTTCACCATCTCTACCTCAAGGCACAGAATTATATGTCAAAAAAATAAAACCTCCTTCGGCTCCATCAGCAATTTGCGGAAAAATCGGATAAATCAGCCAAACCTTGCGTACTTCCGGTTGGCAATTGATAGCAGCCGTTGGCATCGCTCATGCGTAATGACCGCTTCGGCCGACTTGCCGCCACTGCCGGCCTCCGCCCCGCACCTACCCGCAGTTAATCCACCCCCGCATGCGTCAGCGTCCGCAGCGTATCCGCCACGCTCCGAGTATGCCCCGCCGATTCCGCCGTCTGCCCGCTGAACGCCTGGATCGCCTCCAGCATCCCCGACAGATTCGCCACGTCCGCAGACTGCCCTTCGATCGACTGCGCCACCCGGCCGATATCGCCTGCCAAGGTGGAAATGCTGGTGCCGATTTCGCCTGCGCTGGTGCGCGACTTTTCCGCGAGCTTGCGCACTTCGTCGGCCACCACCGCGAAGCCGCGGCCGGCTTCGCCGGCGCGGGCCGCTTCGATGGCGGCGTTGAGGGCGAGCAGGTTGGTCTGGTCGGCGATCTGCTGGATGATCTGGACCACGCCCTGGATGCGGCCGCTGGCGTCGGCCAGGGCGCGGGCGCTGGCGGCGACGCTGCCGGCCTGGCGGGTGAGGTCGCCGACGGTGGCGCCGGCGTTGGCGATGACGCCTTCCTGTTCCCCAAGCTGGCGGGTGAGGCCGTCCACCGAGGCGTAGAGGTCGGTAGCGCAGGCTTCCAGTTGCTGGGATGTGGCCTGGCGCAGCGCGTGGCTGTGCTGCAGGGTGGCGCCGAGGTCGTTGAGGCCGCGCACCACCGGGGCGTAGCTGCCGTCGAAGTCGGCGGCGTCGAGGGCTTCGTCGAAGCGTTCGGCCTTGTAGCCTTCGATCTGCTGCAGCATCACCCGCGACAGGCCGGCCAGCTTGCCGATCTGGCGGCGCAGGAAGAAGGCCTTGAACTCGCCGTAGTGGGCGACGAAGTTGTCCACGTATTCGTCAGCGAAGCGTTCGCCCGCGGCCACCTTGAAGAAGAACACCGCGGTCAGCGTCTGGTTGAGGTTGAGGCCGAGGATTTCGCCGAAGGTGGAGAAGCCGGCGATCTGGGTGCCCGCCACCAGGCGGTCGATGCCGGCGAGTTCGCGGTCGTTGTAGAGCCGGCGCAGGATGCAGTCGTTCATGATGCCGGCCACCGGCAGCCCCGGCTTGCCCTGCATGAAGCGGCGCAGGTCGCGGTCGGTGCTGTCGACGAAGCCGGTGCGGCGCACCAGCACGATCTCTTCGCCGGAGGCGATGTCGCAGTAGAAATGCACCAGCCGGGTCTGCAGGTCGATCTTGGAGATCGAGCGCACGAACAGTTCCTGGCCGACGCGGATGGCGAAGGAGTAGTCGCCGAGCTTCTGGTCGAGTTCTTCGGCGCGGCATTTCAGCGCCTCGCACAGCGCATCCACCATCGACAGGATGCGGCCGCTGGCGGTGATCACCTGGCCGACGTGGCGGCGTTCCAGCGAGGCGTGCAGCACGTGGAAGGAAAGCCCGGCGGGCTCGAAGTTCTGGCTCTTGAACACGCCAAAGCGCGCGCCCGGTGCAGTCTTGAGGAACACGACGAGGGCGTGGTTCTGCAACTGGCGGCGGCCGTCGTGCAGCGCGGTGCGCACGAAATCCAGCTTGCCGCCGGCCGAGCCGCCGACGAACAGACAGGGGAAGCGGCCGGATTCGTAGAGCGCTTCCATGAAGAAGGATTCGGACGCGGACAGCCCGTCGAACAGCACGTAGGCGAGGGTGTCGCGGTGGTCGATGTCCATCTCGACCCGGGTGTTGGCGATGCTGCTGGTAAGCCGCGCGATGCGTTCGTGCAGCTCGGCGGGCTTGCCGCCGCTGCGCAGGTCTTCACTGCCGAGCGGAATCGAGACGACCTCGGCGCGCGCGATGATGCTGGCGTCGAAGCACTGGATGACGACGCGGTCCCAGTGGTTGCCGGTGTCGCAGTAGAGCCGGCTGCCGCCTTCGCTGCAGAGTTCGCCCGCGGTGGTGGTCAGCGCCAGCGCTGCGCCGGGGAAGCGGCTGGAGAGGGTGGCGGCGACACGGTCGATGTCCACATGCGGCGACACGAAGGCGGCGACGAAGGTCGGCTTGATCACCGCGCGCGCGAGGACGGTGTCGAGATCGGCGGCGCGCGCCTGAAGGGTGACGACGCCGCTACCGGTGTTGCCATTGCGTTTTGTGAACAGTCCCATGTGCATTCTCCTGCGCTGCGGTCGGGGGCCGCGGCGGTGTTACGCCCGTTTGTGGTTTATCGGCAAGGTGAGGGCGGGCTTGATGGTTGTTGCGGGGGGCTTGGGGAGAAGGTTTTTCTCCTTCCCCTTCAAGGGGAAGGCAGGGATGGGGATGGGGTTTGGTCTGCTGCCGCGCTATCCAACCCCATCCTCACCCCATCCCGGGAGCCTCCGCTTCGCTCCGTCGCTTCGGCGGTGCAGAGCGATGCTCTGCGAAACCCCGCCTGCGCCCCCTTGAAGGGGAGGGGGCGAAGCCGGTCTGCTCAGGCGTTTCCGCTTTGTTCCGTCGCTCGACGGGAGGTAGCCGTGTTTGAAAGTTCCTGTCTTGACCGTTGGAACGGGAGCGATTGGTTTGACGCTGACGTTATGCCAACCGTGTTTCACCCCCGTCCCTCAAGCCTCCACCAACCCCGCCCGTACCGCGATCAAGGCCAGTTCCGCGGCGTTGCCCGCGTTGAGCTTCTGCTTGATGTGATACAGGTGGGTGCCCACCGTGCTGGTGCTCAGGTTCAGCGTTTCCGCCACCTCGGCCACGGAGCGGCCGCGGGCGAGTTGCAGGAAGACGTTGAATTCCTTGCCGGTCAGCGCGTCCGCCGGGTGCTCGCTGCCGCCCAGCCGCGCCAGGGCCAGGCGCGGGGCGATTTCGGGGTCGAGGTAGCGGCGGCCGTGGGCGACTTCGCCGATCGCACGCAGCAGTTCGCTGGGATGGGCGCGCTTGGAGAGGTAGCCGGTGGCGCCGGCCTGCAGCGCGCGCGCCGGGATCTGGGTGTCGTCGTGGGCAGAGAGCATCAGCACCCGCGCATGCGGGTAGCGCGCGCGCAGGCGTTCGAGCGCGGCAAGGCCGCCGATGCCGGGCATGGAAACGTCCATCACCAGCGCGTCGGGCTGGTGTTCGGCATAGGCGGTGATCGCCGCTTCGCCGCTGTCGGCCTCGCCGACGACGACAGCACCGGCGCCCTCGATCAGCAGGCGGAAACCCATGCGGACGACGGCATGGTCGTCGGCGAGCAGGATGCGGAGGTCGGCGAGGGAGGTCATGGTGGAATTCCGGTGGAGAGGGGAACGCGATGTGGTGCTGGGGGGGTGTTCACTCCCTCCCCTTCAAGGGGAGGGTGGGGGTGGGGATGGGGTTAGCAGCGGATGAAATAGCGATTTCTACGCGTGCGATGAAAAGGCCAACCGCTCAAAACAGCCTGCAAGCCGCTTCCATCACAAAGGGAAGCGTTGGACTGCACTCGGAAGTCGTCATACTCATACTCTCGGAGAGTTTTGCATCTGGTTCAGTGCTGCGGCCGACCCCATCCCCCTCCCAACCTCCCCCTTGAAGGGGGAGGGGCAAACCTTCTCTTCCCCGCCAAGCGGCAGCCGCGCCCGCACGCACAGCCCACCCCCTGCGGCGGTCTCGAAGTGCAGTTCCCCGCCCAGGTCCAGCACGCGCTCCTGCATGCCGGTCAGGCCGAAGCGGGGCTTGTCGCCTTCCGCGCCGGCCAAACCGCAGCCGTTGTCGGCGATCGAAAGCTCGATCGCATCCGCGCTGCAAGCCAGGCTTACCGACACGGTGCTGGCGCCGGCGTGGCGGGCGACATTCGTGAGGCCTTCCTGCAGCAGGCGCTGCACGGTCAGGGCGACTTCGTCGGTGACTTCGCCTTGCGGCGCCTCGGTGCGGCAATCCACCTGGATCTGCGGATAGAGCGCGCCCCATTGCGCGCACCAGGCGGCCACTGCTTCGTCGATGCGGGCGCCGGTGGCCACCGTGGGCGGGCGCAGGCGGTGGAGGATGGCGCGCACGCCGTCCTGCATCTGGCCGGTCATGGCGACGATGGTCTGGGCGCTGCCGTGGATGCCGGGCTGGTCTGCGCTGCGCTGGCCGATGGCGCCGGCGATGGCGCGCACGGCGGTGATGCCTTGCGCGAGTTCGTCGTGCAGTTCGCGGGCGATGATGCGGCGTTCTTCCTCCAGCCGGGCCTGCAGCGCGCGGGCGAAGCGCTGGTCTTCTTCCAGGCGCTGGTTGTCGGCCAGGGTGTCGTCCAGGCGTTCGGCAAGGCGGTTGTAGCTCTGCGCCAGGCGGTCGAGTTCGGGTGCGGCGAGCGCGGGCAGGCGGCGGTCGAAGAGGCCGTCGGCGCCACGGGCCAACGCGGCGTCGATCGAGTGCAGCGGCGCCAGCGCGCGGCGCAGCGCGTGGTGGCAGGCGAAGGCGATCAACGCCAGCGCGGCGAGCGCCCAGCCGGACATCGCCACCAGCTCATCCCAGGCGTCGAGCACCGAGCGCGAGCTGTCGGGCCGCAGCACCAGTTGCTGCTCGCCCGCGTCGAAGCGGCGCTCCAGCGGCAGCGGCGCCAGCCAGTTGGCGAACCAGGCGGGCGCGTCGCGGCCGGCCTTGTAGGCCGATGCCGGCGACTGGTAGACGGTGCTGCCGTCCGCGCCGATCACTTCGAGCACGTTGGAGCGCAGGCGGCCGACTTCGCGCAGGTTGGTCATCAGCCGCTCGGCGCCGTGCGCCGGGTCGCGGTCGGTTTCGCGCGCCAGCACCGTCAACCACTGCCCGGCAACGCGGCCGGCGGCCTCGGTTTCCTCGCGGATGGCGTTGCGCGTCTCGCTCACCCAGGCAAAGCCCGCGGCCAGCAGCAGCGCGGCCACCAGCGCGCACAGCACCAGGCTGACGCGCGCGTGAAGGCTGAGTGCGGCGCGGCGGGGGGACGGAGACGAGGCGGCGGCTTTCATGGCGATCAGGCTCCCCAGCGGTAACGCAGGCCGATCCAGCCGGCGCGCGGGGCGCCGGGGGCGTAGAAGGTTTCGCGCGCCCAATCGCCCGAATTGGTCTGGAAGGCGCCGCCGGCATCGAAGGGGTTTTCCGCGAGCGCGCCGCCGGTGGCGTACTTGCGATCGAACACGTTATTGACGCGGCCGAAGAGTGTCCAGCCCCCGCCCAGCTTGTAGTCGGCGTTGAGGTTGAGCACACCGTAGCCGGCGATCTTGCCGCTGCCTTCGAACGTGCGGGTTTCGCCGAAGGCGTCGGTGGCGTCGCCGGAGCGGTGGCGGTTGTTCTCGTTGCCGCGGGCGTACTGCGAGGAGAAGGCGACGAAGTCGGCGCCCACGCGCAGCGCCTCGGTGGCCTGCCAGGACAGCATCAGCTTGAGGCTGTGGCGCGGGATGCCGGGCAGCGTGTCGCCCTTCTTCACCAGGATTTCGTCGTCCTGGCCGTCGGCGGTGCATTCGGCCGACTGCCCGCGCGAGCTGTTGTTCTCCGCCAGGATGCAGGCCGAGGACTGGAAGCTGGCATCCACGTAGTTGTAGTTCAGCGCCCAGTCCAGCCCGCGGTGCTTGCCGGCCAGGCCCAGTTCGGCGCCCTGGCGGCGGGTGCGGCCGAAGTTGGTGAAGTAGCCGGCGCTGGTGGAGGTGCCGACGAACAGGATGTCGTCGTGGTTAACGCTGCGGTACAGGCCGGCGTTCCAGCGCAGGCTGTCGCCGAGCAGGCCGGGCACGGTGCCGCGCACGCCGAGTTCCAGCGTGCGGGTGACCACCTGCTTGAGGAAGGGGTCGGCGGCAAGCGCGTTGGGCAGCGTGCAGGGATTTTCCGGGTCGGCGCAGCCGAGTTCGATCGGCGAGGGCGCGCGGTTGCCCTGCGAGTAGCCGCCATACACCGTGAGCTGCTCGCTGGCCTGCCAGGTGAGGCCGAGCGCCGGGTTGAGCTTGCGGTAGGTGAAGTCGCCGTCGAGGTTGGGCGGGGTCGGGTCGAGGCGGTCGTGGTTGATGACGCGGGTGTGGTTGTAGCGCGCCGAGGCGGTCAGGTGCAGCGCGGGCGTCAGCGCGTAGGTGTCGGTCAGGTAGATGCTGCTGGTGCGGGTTTCGCCGTCCAGGCTGTTCTCCAGTTCGACGTCGTCGGTGGGCACCACGCCGCGGCTGGCGTCGAGCAGGCCGAGCTGGCTGGTCTGGCTGAAGCGGCTCTTGCTGCGGTCGTGGCTGACGCCGACCGCCAGCTGGTGGGTGTCCGCGGTGTGGCTCCACTGCAGGGCCACTCCGCGGGCGCGCTGGATGTTGCGGGTGCGGTTGTTGGCGCCGGTTTCCGCGTTGAAGCCGCCGGCGCCGTTGGCCGCCGCGCACTGCGCCTCTTCGGGCGAGCCGCTGGCGAAGTCGGCCGGGTCGCAGTCGCCGTCGTTGGGGCCTTCCTCGAAGTCGTCGTTGGCGTCGCCGTTGAGCGTGCGGGTGCGGGTTTCGCGGTGGTAGATCGACGCCGACAGCGTGTTGCGGTCGTCCAGCCAGTAGCGCCCCGAGAGCGCCACCATGGTCATGTCGTTGCGGGTGTTGTCCGGGTGGGTGAACACCGCGCGGCGGCGCTGGTCGAGCATGGATTCCGGCGCGAGGCCGTTGCCGGTGAGGTCGGTGTCGGCGCGCAGCAGCGTCAGGTCGATCTCGCCGCTGTCGATGCGCTGGGTGAGCTTGCCGAAGAACTGGCGCACCTCGGACGGCGAACGGTCGCGCCAGCCCTCTTCCTTGAACAGGTTGGCGGCCACGTAATAGCCGGTGTCTCCGTGGCTGCCGCCGTGTTCCACTTCCAGGCTGCGGCGCTGGAACGAGCCCCACAACACCTGTGCTTCGCCGCCGGGGTGGTCGAAGCCGTTCTTGGTGCGCAGCGCGAGCGCGCCGCCCAGCGTGTTGAGGCCGTACAGCGGATTGGAGCCGGGCAGCAGGGTGACGGTGTCGAGCGCCATCTGCGGGATCAGATCCCAGTTCACCGTGTCGCCGAAGGGCTCGTTCACCCGCACGCCGTCCAGATACACCGACAGCCCCTGCGGCGTGCCGAGCAGCGGCGAGGCGGCGAAGCCGCGGTAGTTCACGTCCGGCTGGAAAGGGTTGCCCTGGATTTCGTTGATGTTCACGCCGGGCAGGCGGTCGCCGAGGAAGTCCGGCAGCGCCACGCTCTGCTTGGCGCGCAGCGCGGCGCTGGTGACGGTCTGCACATTGGACGGCACCTGCTCGCGCGGCAGGTCGAGGCCGGGCAGCGGCGCGACGGCCACCACTTCGACGGCGCCGAGCGCAAGTTCCTGCGCAAGGAGCGGGGCGGGGGCGAACAGCGTGGCGAGCGCGGCGGCGATCGGCGTGAGCGGGGCAGCGCGCAGGCGGCGGGGGGAGGGTGTCTTCATTGTCGTGTTCCAGCGGGGCAGGTCAGCGCCGGCCCTGGGTTTCGAGCGCGGCCTGTTCGGCGCGCGGGAAAAGGTGGGCGACGCTGCGGCGGTACTCGGTTTCCGCGAGCGCAATCGTGCGGAAGCGCGCCGGCAGCGGACGTCCCAGCATCTCGGTCATGTCCAGCCCGTTCTCCGCGCCTTCGCGGATTGCCGCCTGCAGCCAGCGCAGGTAGTCGCGGGTCTGGCGGATCGGACCGGCATCCGCCGCGGTGTCGCCATGGCCGGGCACCAGCACGCGGAAATCCAGCCGCTCCAGCCGGTCCAGCGCGGACAGCCAGGCCGGGATGTCGGCGTGCGGGGTGGTCGGCGCGCGATCGTGGAAGACGAGGTCGCCGGCAAACAGCACGCCGCTGCCCACGTCCAGCACCGCAAGGTCGGCGCCGGTGTGGCCGTCGGCGGCGATCAGCTCCAGTTCGCGCCCGGCCACGGCGAGGCGGCCGGGCGCGAGCGCGCGCTGGGGCGCCACCGGCTCGGTGTCGCGCATCCAGTCGCCGTTCAGGCGGTACATGTTGTCGGTGAAGGCGCCGCCTTCGGTGGCGATGCCGGTGCTGGTGGCCGGCAGCGCGGCGAGCGTGGCCGGGGCAAAGGCCTGGTTGCCGAGGAAGTGGTCGGGGTGGTGATGGGTGTTGATCACCAGCACCACCGGCAGCGGCGTCACCCGCGCGATCGCCGCGCGCAACTGCTCGCCGTAGCGTTTCGACACGCCGGTGTCGATCACGACGACGCCGTCCTTGCCGACGATGAAGCCGGTGTTCACCACATTGCCGCCGTTGGCGAAGGAGAAGTCCTCGCGCCGGCCGATCAGCGCATACACCCCGTCGGCCACACGCTGCGGCTGCAGACGATAGTCGAAGCTGACGCTGCGCTGCGGCGCTTCGGCCACCGCCTGCAGCGCGTAGCCGGCGCCGGCACCGGCGGCGATCACCACGGTGGCGCCGACCACGGCGCGGCGCAGGCTGGCGAGGCCGCTCATTGCGCCACCTCGCGCAGCGTGGCGGGCGTCAGGGCCGTTTCGCGCGCGACCTCGGCGCGGATGCGGTTGCCGTTGTTGTCGCGCCCGCTGACCTGCAGCGCACCGTCGCCCGGCGTGGGCAGGTCGAGCGTGAAGATGGGGTTTTCGGCGACGGGCGCGCCGGGCTCGATGCGCATCAGCATGCGGGTGCCTTCGCGCAACTCCAGTTCTTCGATGTGGAACAGCGGCACGCTCGCGGCAAGCCCGGTATCCATCGGGTGGATCACGCGCAGCCGCACGCGTTCGCCCCCGCGCACCAGCGGCCATACCCGCGCCGACACTTCGTTGAGCCGTTGCTGCCATTCCGGCGAGGCCGAGCCGGTGGAGGGCAGCGTACAGCCGCCGCCGGTGGTGGTGACCCAGGTGCCGCCGACATGCCAGACGCCGTCGGCGGTACGCGCCGCGGCCCGCACCGGGGTGGATTGCTGCAGCTTGAGGCGGAAGCCGAGCGTGGCCGCGGCCGCCTCCGGCATGAAGCGCAGCGCCTGCACGATGGGATTGAAATCGGCGAACACCAGCACCTCGCGCACGTCCGGCAGCGCGGAGGCATCCACGCTGACCGGTACGTTGAGCGGGTCCTCGGCCACCGGGGGCGCGACCACGCGCACGCGGCGGTCGAACTCCACCCGGGCGTCACGGAAGAACTCGCGCCGCATGTCGGTCCAGCGCGCGGAGTCGAGGGGGTCGGTGGCGGGTGATGGTGCCGCGGCCGCCGCCAGCGGCGGGGCGAGCAGACCGAATACCGCGGCGAGTGCGGCGAGCAGGTGCATTCTTGTTGTCTCCTCTTGCGCGGTCATTGCCGCGCATCTATATGGTCAACCGTAACGCAAAGGACGTGCCACCGGTTGTAACGCTGCTGTCACGCTGCGCAGCGTGGGCGGTTGTTCAGTTTTGGAGCAGGTGGCGACATTTGATACAGCGAGGGCCATGCTACAGAGGGTGGCCGCAGTTCCGATTCCGCGTTGCCGCCACGCTGTGCGGCCGCCGGGCCCGCGTGGCATGCCGCTTGCAGAAGCGGGTGGGGGACCCGGTATGGGCAGCCGCCGAAGCGGGATCACCAGCACAGCAAACGACGACCAAAGAAATCAAGGAGGAATAATGGAGAAGACTCGACAGCCCGCCCGCCGCGTGGCTCTCACTGCCGTGGCCGCGGCGCTCTTCGCGCTGGGCGCACCGGGCGCCGGTGCGGCCAACGTGACCGACGCGGACGTGCTGAACGACGCCACCAACACCAAGCAGGTCGTGACTTTCGGCATGGGTACGCAAGGCCAGCGCTTCAGCCCGCTGACCGCCATCAATACCGATACGGTCAAGAACCTGGTGCCGGTGTGGTCGTTCTCCTTCGGCGGCGAGAAGCAGCGCGGCCAGG
Source organism: Azoarcus olearius (assembly GCF_001682385.1). NCBI lineage: Bacteria > Pseudomonadati > Pseudomonadota > Betaproteobacteria > Rhodocyclales > Zoogloeaceae > Azoarcus > Azoarcus olearius. The sequence continues at coordinate 3,346,850 of NZ_CP016210.1, read as the reverse complement.
AATCGCAACCGCTGATCCAGGACGGCAAGATGTACGTCACCGCCTCCTACAGCCGCATCTTTGCGCTCGACGTGAAGACCGGCAAGAAGCTGTGGAAGTACGAGCACCGCCTGCCGGACGGCATCATGCCGTGTTGCGACGTGGTTAACCGCGGCGCCGCGCTCTACGACAACCTGGTGATCTTCGGCACCCTGGATGCGCAGCTGGTTGCGCTGAACAAGGACACCGGCAAGGTGGTGTGGAAGGAGAAGGTCGACGACTACGCCGCCGGCTACTCGATGACCGCCGCCCCGATCATCGTCAAGGGCATGGTCATCTCCGGCGTGTCCGGCGGCGAATTCGGTGTGGTCGGCCGCATGGAAGCCCGCGACGCCAAGACCGGCAAGAAGATCTGGGTGCGTCCGGTGGTCGAAGGCCACATGGGCTACAAGTACGACGCCGAAGGCAAGGCCATCGAAAACGGCATCTCCGGCACCACCAACAAGACCTGGCCGGGCGACCTGTGGAAGACCGGCGGCGCGGCGACCTGGAACGGCGCGACCTACGATCCGGAAACCAACCTGATCTTCGCCGGCACCGGCAACCCCTCGCCGTGGAACAGCCACCTGCGCCCGGGCGACAACCTGTTCTCGTCCGCCACCGTCGCGATCGACCCCGATACCGGCAAGATCGCCTGGCACTACCAGACCACGCCGCATGACGGCTGGGACTTCGACGGTGTGAACGAATTCGTTTCGTTCGACTACAAGGGCAAGGACGGCAAGGTCGTCAAGGCCGGCGGCAAGGCCGACCGCAACGGCTTCTTCTTCGTGCTCGACCGTACCAACGGCAAGCTGCTCAATGCCTTCCCCTTCGTGAACAAGATCACCTGGGCGAAGAGCATCGACCTGAAGACCGGCCGTCCGGTGTATGACGACTCCAACCGTCCGGGCGATCCGTCCAAGTCGGCCGATGGCAAGAAGGGCGAGGTGGTGTTCGCGGCGCCTTCCTTCCTGGGCGGCAAGAACCAGCAGCAGATCGCCTACAACCCGCAGACCGGCCTGTTCTACGTGCCCGCCAACGAGTGGGGCATGGACATCTGGAACGAGCCGATCTCCTACAAGAAGGGCGCGGCCTACCTGGGCGCCGGCTTCACCATCAAGCCGCTCAACGAGGACTACATCGGCGCGCTGCGCGCGGTCGATCCGGTCTCCGGCAAGATCGTCTGGGAAGCCAAGAACAACGCGCCGCTGTGGGGCGGGGCGATGAGCACCGCCGGCGGGCTGACCTTCTACGGCACCCCGGAAGGCTACCTGAAGGCGCTCGACGCCAAGACCGGCAAGGAACTCTGGTCCTTCCAGACCGGCTCCGGCGTGGTTGCGCCCCCGGTTACCTGGGAACAGGACGGCGAGCAGTACATCGCCGTGGTGTCCGGCTGGGGCGGCGCGGTGCCGCTGTGGGGCGGCGACGTCGCCCAGCGCGTGAACTTCCTGGAGCAGGGTGGCTCCGTGTGGGTGTTCAAGCTGCACAAGTCCTGATGTTCGATCGGGCGACCGTCCTCCACGGTCGCTTTTCACGGCACGGCTGCTTCGGCAGCCGTGCCGTTTTTGTTTGTGGAGCCGGCCACCGGCGTCCATCGGGGCGGGACGGGTCGACGCCCGGTTCGCGCGCGGGCCCTTCGCCGGGCGCAGGGAAAGCGGCAGTGCGTCCGTCCGCTCGCGCCTGCGATCTGCAACCGCTCGGGCCGAGCGTGTCGAAGCCCGGTTGGCGGCGAGGCCCCTGGGCGAACGCAAGGCGAATGTTGTCGCGTGCCTCATCGCCGGCTCAGTCGCCCTTCGGCGTGCCGCTGCTTTCGACGAAGCTGCGCAGCGCCCACACCAGCTCGGGCTCGAGCACGCCGTCCCAGGCCGGCATGTGCACCACGCCCACCTTCACCTTGCCCTTCAGCACCGAGCTGACGAAGTAGTGATCGACGTCGCGCTGGCAGCGCTGGCGCAGCGCGTCGTCGGCGATGCGCGTGCAGCTGCGGCCGAGGCGGCGCAGGTCGGGCGCGGGCGCGGCGTGACCGTCGGCATCCGCGCCATGGCAGGGCGCGCAGGCCTGGTTGAAGGCGCTGCGGCCGATCTCCGCGGCGCGCGGATCGCCACGGTAGGGATTGTCGGCCTGCCACTGGCCGTGCTGCGGCGCCAGCGCGGAGGCATCCACCTGCGGGCGCTGGGCGTCGAGGGCGAGGGCGGGCAGCGCGGCGGCGAGCAGGGCGGCACCGAGCAGCCGGCGCCATGCAGTGGGCGAGGGATGCGGCTTCATGCGGGTCACCATCCGGTGGGGCAGCCGCGACAGCCTTCGAACGAGCCGTCGGGGAAGATCGTGTAGCGCAGCACATTGCCCTCCATCACTGCGTCCTGCAGGTTCACGGTGACGAACTTGGCCTCCTGCAGGTCGGCGCTGACCAGCCGCGCGCCCTTGAACCAGGAGAAGTTGAGCCGCGCCATCTCCAGGTTGGCGGCGGTCAGGTCGGCGCCGGAGAAGTCCGCACGCATCAAGCGCGCGAATTCCAGATCCGCCGCGACAAGCCGCGCATTGCGGAAGGTGGCGGCAGGGGCGCTCGCCTTCGCCAGCCGCGCGGCGGTGAGGTTGGCGCCGTCGAAATTGGCGCCGGCCAGATTGGCGCCGCGCAGGTCCGCACGGGTGAGGTCGGCACCGGAAAAGTCGGCCCCGGCGAGGTTCTTGCCCGCGAGGTCGGCATGGCGCAGGTCGGCACCGGCGCAGCGGGTGTAGGGCCAGATCGGGCAGTCGCCGATCACCAGCGGCTCTTCCGGCGTGCCGGCGGCGTGGGCGCCGTTGCAGGCCGCGGCGGTGGCGAGGACGGCCATCAGGTTGCGCAAGCGTGGACTGGGCATGGTGGTTCGGGTGTGAGTGCCCGCGGCGGGGAGGCGCCGCGGGCGGTTGGCGGAGTGCGGCCCGGCGTTGCCGCCGGACCGCCTTGGGCCTGCCTGCTGGGGCTTACTTGCTGGCCACCTGCCTCGGCAGCTTGAACACCCACATCGACCCGCCCTGGGTGACCTGCTTGGTGAGGTCGGCCATGTCGCCGCCCCACAGCGGCACCGCGCCACCGTAGCCCGACTGGATGCCGATGTACTGCTCGCCGTCCATCTCCCAGGTCACCGGCACCGAGACCACGCCGGAACCGGTCTGGAAGGACCACAGCTCCTTGCCGTTCTTCGCGTCGAAGGCCTTCACGTAGCCGTCCGAGGTGCCGGTGAAGATCAGCCCGCCGGCGGTGGTCAGCGTGCCGGCCCACAGCGGGAACTTCTCCTTGTGCTCCCAGGCGATCTTGCCGCTCTTGGGGTCGATCGCGCGCAGCACGCCGACGTGGTCGTCGAACAGGCGCTTGATGCGGAAGCCCTGGCCGAGATAGGCGGAACCGGCCTTGTAGCTCAGGTGCTCGGTCCAGTAGTCCATCGCCCAGTGGTTGGCCGGGATGTAGAACAGGCCGGTGTCCGGGCTGTACGACATCGGATGCCAGTTGGTGCCGCCGAGGAAGGGCGGCGAGACGAACACCGAATCGCCCTTGTCGGCGCCTTCCTTGGGCGCCGGCGGCCGGTTGCCCTTCTCGATCGGCTTGCCGGTCTTGAGGTCGAAGCCCGACGCCCAGGTGATGCCATCGACGAAGGGCCAGGCGCCGATCAGCGAGGTCGGCTTGTTGGGGTAGCCGGCGCCGTTGGCGAGCTTGTCGCGGTCGGTGACGAAGAAGAAGCCGTTGCGGTCGGCATGCGCCGAGGCTTTCACCTGCTTGCCGGTCTTCGGGTCCTTGTATTCGAACAGGATGATGGAGTTGTTGCCGGAGAAGTCCCAGGCGTCGTTCGGGGTGTGCTGGTAGAAGCCCTTCAGCTCGCCGGTGCTGGCATCCACGTAAGCCTGGCCGGAGGTGAACAGGTTGTCCCAGTTCTGCGGGTCGTCGCCCTGCGCGGTGCGCTTCCAGGTGTTCCACGGCGCGGGGTTGCCGGCGCCGATGACGATGGTGTTGTTCTCGGCATCGAAGCTGGCGGTCTGCCAGGGCGCGCCGCCGCCGTGGCTCCAGGCCTCGACCTTGCCGGTGGGGGAGTTCGGGTCGTTGGGCCACGACGGCGCCTTGGCGTCGCCGGTGGGCGTGCTGTCCTTGCCGTTGAGTCGGCCCACGTGGCCCTCGACCAGCGGCCGCGCCCACACTTCCTCGCCGGTGTCCGGGTCGCGCGCATACAGCCAGCCGACCACGCCGAACTCGTCGCCGGAGGAGCCGTGCACCAGCAGGATCTTGCCGCTCTTCTGGTCCTTCACGATGAAGGGCGCGCCGGTCATGGTGTAGCCCACCTTGTGGTCGGCGAACTTCTTCTTCCACGCCACCTTGCCGGTGTTCTTGTCGAGCGCGACGATGGAGGCGTCCAGCGTGCCGAAGAACACCTTGTCGCCGTAGATCGCCGGGCCGCGGTTGACCACGTCGCAGCAGGGGCGGATGTCGTCGGGCAGGCGGTGCTCGTATTCCCACAGGCGCTTGCCGCTGCGGGCGTCGATGGCGAAGAAGCGCGAGTACGACGCGGTGGCGTAGATCACCCCGTCATGCACCAGCACCTGGCCTTCCTGGCCGCGCTGCTTCTCGCCGCCGAAGGAGAAGGTCCAGGCCGGCACCAAGCCGGCGACGTTCTTCGTGTTCACCTGCTTCAGGGTGCTGTGGCGCTGCGCCTTGAGGCCGAGGCCGTAGGACAGCACGTCGCCGGTGGTCTTGTCGTCGTTGGCGATGTCGTCCCACGTGACGTTGCTGGCGGCTGCGACGGGCAGCGCAAGCGCGGCGGCGAGCGCGGCGACGGTCATGCGCAGCCGGGGCGCGGGTTGCTTGGTTCTCATTGTGGCTCCTTGCCTCCTGTGTGATGGGCATCGGAGGCGGGTGGGCCCGGCTCCGGATGGCGGCCGCAGTATGTCGGCCGGCGGCGGCGGCGGTCGCGGGAGCGCGGAACCGCAAAACCGGGAAAATTTCCCGATGCGGGTAATGGCACGTGCCTTGCGTAATGAAGGGCAAACAAGACCGAAAACGATGGAGGCTGGCGTGGATCTGCGGGTGCGCTTGGTCGTGCGGCTGTCGGGCTTTGCCCTGGCGCTGCTGGCGGGAGCCTGCCTGGTGGTGGGGCTCAATCTCAGGCAGGACGTGGCGGAGGAGATGGCGGCCTCGGCGCGTCTGGCCGACCTGATGCTGGCGATCGGGCAGACCCAGCCGGCGGAATCGATCGCCGGACTGATCGCCGCGGGCGAACTGCGCCATGTGCAGGTGACGCTCGATCGTTCAGTTTTGGAGCAGTCGCCGGCGCAGCCCCCTGTGCCGGCGCCGACCAGCGGTGCCGACGCGGTGCTGCTGGCGCTGTTCGGCTGGCTGCTGCCCTCGCAGGCGGACGCCGCAGTGCGCCGCATCGAGCTGGCCGGCGGCGACGGCGCCGCGCTGCTGATCCGGGCCGAACCCTTGTCCGAACTGCGCGAGATCCTGCGCGATGCCGCCCGCCTGCTCGGCCTGCTGCTGCTGTTCGCCGCCGGCACCGTGCTGGCCGCGTGGCATGCCGCCGACCGCGCGCTGCGCCCGGTGCGCGCGCTGGAGGACAGCCTCGCCCGGCTTGCCCGCGGTGACACGCAGACCGCGCTGCCGTCCTTCCAGCTCAAGGAGTTCCGCCGCATCGCCGGCGCCATCGAACGGCTGGCCGACAGCCTCGCGCAGTCGCGCGCGGCAGAACGCCGGCTCGGCCGCTGCCTGATGGAGGTGCAGGAAACCGAGCGGCGCGAACTCGCGCGCGAACTGCACGACGAGTTCGGCCAGTCGCTCACCGCCATCGGCGCCGCCGCCGCCTTTGTCGAACGCCATGCCGCCGCCGCCGAGCCGGCGCAGCTCGCCGAATGCGCGCGCGACATCCGCGGCGAATCGGGGCGCATGTCGGCCCAGGTTCGCGGCCTGCTGCGCCAGCTGCGGCCGCACGGCCTGGAGGGGCTGGGCATGCTCGATGCGCTGCGCGAACTCATCGCCGGCTGGCACCAGCGCCTGCCCGGCGTCGCGCTGGAGGTGGCGCTGCCGGCGCGGCTGCCGGCGCTGTCGGCGGAAGCGGGCCTCGCGCTCTACCGTACCGTGCAGGAGGCGCTCACCAACGTGCTGCGCCATGCCGCCGCCAGCCGGGTGGACATCGCGCTCGCCGCCGATGGCAATGGACTGCTGCTAAGGGTGGCCGACGACGGCTGCGGCCGCGCCGCCGAGGTGATGCGGCGCGCCGGCGGCGGTCTGCTCGGCATGCGCGAACGCGCCGCAATGGCGGGCGGCGAGTTCCGCCTGGAAGACCGCCCCGGCGGCGGATTGGTGACCCTGCTGCGCCTGACTACGATGAACGGGAAGGAGGCCCCGCGATGATCCGCATCCTGCTGCTCGACGACCATGCCGTGGTGCGTACCGGTTACCGCCGCCTGATCGACGCCGAGCCCGGCCTGCAGGTGGTGGCCGAGGCCGCCACCGCCGACGAGGCCTATGCGTGCGTGGTGGGCGGCGGCATCGACGTCGCGGTGGTGGATCTCAGCCTGCGGGGCGCCAGCGGCATCGAGGCCATCCGCCGCATGCTGGCGCGCGACCCCGGCCTGCGCGTGCTGGTGCTGTCGATGCACGACAGCCCGGGCTACGCCACCCAGGCGATGCGCGCCGGCGCGCTCGGCTATCTCACCAAGAACAGCGAACCGGACGAGATGCTGGACGCGATCCGCGCGGTGGCGGCGGGCCGGCGCGTGCTGTCGGCGGAGATTGCGCAGGCGCTGGCCGGCGCCGCGCTCGACGGCGAACAACTGCTGACGCGGCTGACCCCGCGCGAATTCGAGGTGCTGCGCATGGCCGCCAGCGGCGAACCCGCCGCCTGCATCGCCGACCGCATGCACCTCAGCCAGAAGACGGTGCTCAACCACCTCTCGGCGATCCGGCAGAAGCTGGATGCCGACAACGATTTCAAATTGCTCAGGCTGGCTGCGCGCCACGGCCTGGTAGACCTGGGGGCCGAAGCCATGTGCTGAGGCGACCCGAATGCGCGCGTGTTGCTGTTCCGATCCGTAACGCTGGAGATGAGAAAAATGAGTCACACGATCCGCTACCGCATGCTCCTCGCTGCGCTGTGTACCGCCGGCCTGGCGCTGAACGCCGCCGCCGCCGACCGCAGCACCCCGCGCGAGGCCCGCGCGCTGTTCGACCAGGCGGTGAAGTACATGGAAGCCAATGGCCCCGAGCGCGCGTTCGCCGCGTTCAACAACCAGAAGGGCCAGTTCGTGCGCAAGGACCTGTACGTGTTCGCGCTCGACGACAAGGGCACCTACCACGCCAGCGGCGCCGCGCCGGAATCGCTGGTGGGGCTGAACGTGATCGACACCGTGGATGCCGCGGGCAAACCGCTGTTCCGCGAGATGATCGACAGCGTCAAGAGCGCGCCCGAAGGCAGCGTGCGCTATGTCTGGCTGAACCGCGCCACCAACAAGGTCGAACCCAAGGTGAGCTACGTGCGCAAGGTGGGCGATTACGTGGTCGGCGTGGGTTACTCCGTGCCGCGCTCCACCGCCGATGATGCCCGCCGCATGCTCGACGAAGCGGTCAAACTGGTGCGCGACGAAGGCCACACCAAGGCCGCCACCGCCTTCAACGACCGGGGCGGCAAGTTCGTGCATGACGATCTCTACGTGTTCATGGTCGATCTCGCCAGCGGCCGCTTCGAGGCGATGGGCATGAACCCCCAACTCGCCGGCTCCGACGCCAAGAGCCTCACCGACGCCGAAGGCCACGCCATCGTGTCCGACATGATCACCAAGTCCAAGGCGCGCGGCAGCGCCACGGTGGACTACGTGTGGCGCAACCCGGTGACCAACGCCGTGGAGAAGAAGCGCAGCTACGTGAAGCGCGAAGGCGGCGTGCTGGTGGGGGTGGGGCACTATCTGGAGTGAGGGTCGGGTAGGCTCGGACTCGTTGCGAGATACTGACTTGCTCCCTCCCCCTTGAAGGGGGCGCAGGCGGGGTTTCGCAGAGCATCGCTCTGCGCCGCCAAAAAGCGACGAAGCGAAGCGGAGGCTCCCGGGTTGGGGTGGGGATGGGGTCAGCGCCGTGCGTGCTTCAACCCCATCCCCCTCCTAGCCTCCCCCTTGAAGGGGGAGGGACAAAACACGTCCTCCCAAGCGGTCTCGCCGCTCCGCCTCTCGAAGGGCTGAGGCCGCCCGGGCTGCCTCGCTTTTGCTCCCTCCCCTTCAAGGGGGTGAAGCAGGGGTTTCGGCAAGCACTGCTTGCCGCCTGCTGAACGACGAAGCGAAGCGGAGGCTCCCGGGTTGGGGTGGGGATGGGGTCAGGCGCCTCGCGTGCTTCAACCCCATCCCCCTCCTGACCTCCCCCTTGAAGGGGGAGGGACCAACCCTTCGGTTTCCGAAGCATCCTTGCTTCAGGAATCGCTCTCGTCCCTTCACCCCGCCAGCTTCGCCGCGATCTTCGCCACATGCCCGCCCTGGAAGCGGGCCATCGCCAGTTCGTTTTCGCTCGGCTGGCGCGTGCCGTCGCCCTTGGCGAGGGTGGTGGCGCCGTACGGGCTGCCGCCGGTGATCTCGTCCATGTTCATCTGCCGCGCTTCGGTATACGGCAGGCCGACGATCACCATGCCGTGGTGCAGCAGCGTGGTGTGGAAGCTGGTGATGGTGGTCTCCTGCCCGCCGTGCTGGGTGGCGGTGCTGGCGAAGACGCTGCCGACCTTGCCGACGAGCTTGCCGCTCATCCACAGGCCGCCGGTCTGGTCGAGGAAGTTGCGCATCTGCGAGGCCATGTTGCCGAAGCGGGTGGGGGTGCCGAAGATGATCGCATCGTAGTCCGGCAGCTCGCCCACGGTGGCGACCGGCGCCGGCTGGTCGAGCTTCATGCCGGACTTGCGCGCCACCTCCTCGGGTACCAGTTCCGGCACGCGCTTGATCGTCACTTCCGCGCCGGCGTCGCGCGCGCCTGCGGCGACCGCTTCGGCCATCTTTTCGATGTGTCCGTAGGACGAGTAGTAGAGAACCAGCACCTTGGCCATGTCGTTTCCTCCACGAGTGGGTAAGGGACGAAGGCCGGTGCGCTGCGGTGCGCGCGGGCGGCACCGGCGTGGCTTCAGCCTAGACCACCGCGACGGACCGCGACACGCGGCGTATTTCAGCCCGAAACCGGCACCAGGCCGGCGCGGCTGTCGAAGCGGAGCGCGGCCAGACGGTCGAGGAACCAGCGCAGCGCCTTGCCGCGCGCGGCGCTGCGCCAGGCGACCGACAGCGCTTGCGGCGGATGGGCCTTTTCCAGGCTGAGTTCGCACAGCGTGCCGGCCGCCAGCTCGGCGCCGATGCGGTGGCGCGGCAGATAGCCCACCCCGAGGCCAAGGCATTGGGCTTCGATCTTGCGGGCGATCGACGGCACCACCACGCGGCTGCGGCCGTCCAGCAGGCCGGTGGAGCGCGCCGGCAGGTAGCGCGAGCTGTCGGCCACCACCACGGTGGGAAAGTCGAGCAGCGCCTCGGTCGCAAGCGGCTGCGCCAGCGCGCACAGCGGATGCCCCGCGGCCACCGCGAAGACGAATTCCACCTCGCCGAGCGCGCGCGTGGCGATGCCGCCCGCAATCGCCTCGCCGGCGGCGCCGATGACGAGATCGCAGCGCCCGGTGTTGAGCGCGTCCCAGCTGCCGCCCAGCACTTCCTCGCTCAGCAGCAGCTCGGTGCGGTGCTGCAGCGTCTGGAACTCCGCGACCAGCGCGTAGATCGGCGCGAAGTTGAGCACGCTGTCCACCGCGATGCGCAGCTCCACCTCCCAGCCGTCGCCCACCGCCTGCACCAGCCGTGTGAGTTCCTCGGTGGCGGTGAGGATGTGGCGGCCCTGTTCCAGTACCAGCCGGCCCGCGGGCGTCAGCACCGCGCGGCGCTTGCTGCGGTCGAACAACTGCACGCCCAGGTCTTCCTCCAGCTTGCTCACCGTGTAGGACAGCGCGGAAGGCACGCGGAACAAGGCTTCGGCCGCGGCGGCAAAGCTCTGCTTGCGGTAGATGGCGTCGAGCACGCGCAGGGCATCGAGGGTGATCGGTGAGGCCATTGTTCAAACGGTTTGAACTGAATGGTCGATATTGTCCGTTATTTTTTTCGGATGCCGCTACCTATCATTCGCTCACCAGTCACCGAGACTGATCAAAAAACCCGAACCCCAGGAGAAAGACAATGCGTACCCAACTCATCCACCGCCTTACCGCCACCCACGCCGGCCTGGCCGCGCTCGCGCTGCGGGTGCCCGTGGGCATCATCTTCATGGCGCACGGCGCGCAAAAGCTGTTCGGCTGGTTCGGCGGCTACGGGCTGGAAGGCACCGGTCAGTGGATGGCCTCGATCGGCCTCGGCCCGGGCTACCTGATGGCGCTGCTCGCCGGCTCGGCGGAGTTCTTCGGCGGCCTCGCGCTGGTGCTCGGCCTGCTGGCGCGGCCCGCGGCGCTGGCGCTGGCGGGAACGATGGTGGTCGCGATCCTCAGCGTTCATATCGGCAACGGCCTGTTCATGAGCAACAACGGCTACGAATTCGGCCTCGCGCTGCTCGCCGCCACGGTGTCGCTCGCGATCAGCGGGGCCGGCAGCCTCTCGGCAGACCGCGCGATTGCCGCGGCGACCGCGACCGGCGGCCGGCAGGGTGCCGCGCACGCCGCCACGGTCCGCCACGCCTGACCCCCACCGACATTCGCCGCGGGGCAATGCCGCCCCGCGGCCAGCCTTATCAGGAGATTGCGATGATCCAGGTCCGTCCCGCCGCCAGCCGTGGCCACGCCCATTTCGGCTGGCTCGACAGCCGCCACACCTTTTCCTTCGGCAGCTACCACGATCCGCAGCACATGGGCGTCTCCGCGCTGCGGGTGATCAACGACGACCGCGTCGAACCGGGCGCCGGCTTTTCCGCCCACCCGCACCGCGACATGGAAATCATCAGCTACGTGCTCGAAGGCACCATCGAGCACAAGGACAGCCTCGGCTCGCACAGCCGGCTGAAGGCGGGCGAACTGCAGGTGATGAGCGCAGGCACCGGCATCGTGCATAGCGAATACAACCCGTCGGCCAGCGACGGCCTGCACTTCCTGCAGATCTGGATCCAGCCCGACACCCGCGGCGTAACGCCGCGCTACGAGCAGCACGACATCTCCGCGCTGCGCGGGCTGCAACTCGTGGTGTCGCCGGACGGGCAGGGCGGTTCGCTGCGCATCCACCAGGACGCCCGGGTGTGGCTGGCCCGCTTCGACGGCGCGCCGCTCGGCTTCGCGCCAGTGGCCGGGCGCAGCTACTACCTGCAGGTGGCGCGCGGCGAGGTCACGGTGAATGGAATCGCGCTCGCGGCCGGCGATGGCGCCACCATCACCGCAGAGGCTGAGCTGCAGCTGAGCGGCGCGGCCGGGGCGGAGGCGCTGCTGTTCGATCTGCCGTGAGTTGGGGGCCAGCCGGCGTGAAGACACGCCGGGCATCCTGGCCCCCGTTTCAATAGCAGAATATGTGTGTAGAGCTTGTTGCATTAATGCACTAATCTCTACACATGATTTGGCTCACGCTGATCCTCTCCCTGCCTTCGGACAACGCCAACGCCCGCATGCGGGCCTGGCGCGCGTTGCGCGCCTGCGGCGCGGCGGTGCTGCGCGACGGCGTGTATCTGCTGCCGCAGCGCGATGCCACCCGCGAGACGCTGGCGCGGATCGCCGACGAGGTGCGCGAGCAGGGCGGTTCCGCCCATTTGCTGAGCAGCGAAGGCGACGGCGATTTCATCCCGCTGTTCGATCGCAGCGCCGAGTACGGCGCGCTGCTCGGCGAGATCGCCGCCTGCCACGCGGCGCTTGCCACGGCCGCCGACGGCGCCCGCCAGTTGCGCAAGCTGCGCAAGCGGTTCGATCAGCTCGCCGCGATCGACTTCTTCCCCGGCGAGGCCCGCCGCCAGGCGGAAGCCGCGCTCGCCGAACTCGATGCCGAACTGCGGCGGCTGCAGTCTCCCGGCGAACCGCAGGCTGCCTCCGGCACCATTCCCCGCCTTCCGCTCGCCGACTACCGCGGCCGCGTCTGGGCCACGCGCGCCCGCCCGTGGGTGGATCGCCTCGCCTGCGCGTGGCTGATCCGCCGCCACATCGACCCCGATGCCTGCCTGTTATGGCTGGACGATCCCGCCGACTGCCCGCCGGAGGCGCTCGGTTTCGACTTCGACGGTGCCGACTTCAGCCATGTCGGCGCGCGCGTCAGTTTCGAAACCCTGCTCGCCAGCTTCGGGCTCGAAACGCCGGCGCTGCTGCGGCTGGGCGCGCTGGTGCATTTCCTCGACGTCGGCGGCGTGCAGCCGCCGGAGGCGAGCGGTGTCGAGCGCGTGCTGGCCGGATTGCGTGCAACCGTCGAGGACGACACTGCGCTGTGTGCCGCCGCCGCCACCGTGTTCGACGGTCTGGCGGCGGCTTTCCAATCGGATGCAAGCTGAGATGAACGACATCGCCACCCCCGCCGCCCACGAACTGGCTTCATCGCAGCCTCCCGCCGCGGTCAGCCGCTGGGAAGCTTTCCTGTTCTGGCTCAAGCTCGGCTTCATCAGCTTCGGCGGCCCAGCCGGGCAGATCGCGATCATGCACACCGAGCTGGTCGAGCGCCGGCGCTGGATCAGCGAACGCCGCTTCCTGCATGCGCTCAACTACTGCATGGTGCTGCCGGGGCCGGAGGCGCAGCAGCTGGCCACCTATCTCGGCTGGCTGCTGCACCGCAGCTGGGGCGGCATCGTGGCCGGGGCGCTGTTCGTGCTGCCCTCATTGCTGATCCTGATCGCGCTCTCGTGGATCTACATCGCCTACGGCAACGTGCCGCTGGTGGCCGGGCTGTTCTACGGCATCAAGCCGGCGGTCACGGCGATCGTGGTGCACGCCGCGCACCGGATCGGCTCGCGCACGCTGAAGAACGGCGCGCTGTGGGCCATCGCGGCGGCGGCCTTCGTGGCGATCTTCGCGCTGCAGGTGCCTTTCCCGGCGATCGTGCTGGGCGCGGCGGTGATCGGCTTCGTCGGCGGACGCATCGCGCCGGCGCGCTTCCAGGCTGGCGGCGGACATGGCGGCGCGCACAAGTCCTACGGCGCCGCGCTGATCGACGACGATACGCCGACGCCCGAACACGCACGCTTCCGCTGGTCGCGGCTCGCGCGGGTGGCCGTGGTGGGCGCCTTGCTGTGGCTGGTGCCGATGGCGTTGCTCACCGCCACGCTCGGCTGGGGCGACACCTTCACCCAGATGGGCTGGTTCTTCACCAAGGCGGCGCTGCTCACCTTCGGTGGCGCCTACGCGGTGCTGCCCTATGTGTACCAGGGCGCGGTCGGCCACTACGGCTGGCTGACCCCGACCCAGATGATCGACGGCCTCGCGCTCGGCGAGACCACGCCGGGGCCGCTGATCATGGTGGTCGCCTTCGTCGGTTTCATCGGCGGCTATGTGCAGGCCGCCTTCGGGCCGGATGCACCCTTTCTCGCCGGCGCCGCGGCGGCCGCGCTGGTCACCTGGTTCACCTTCCTGCCGTCCTTCGTGTTCATCCTCGCCGGCGGTCCGCTGGTGGAGGCCACCCACGGCGACCTCAAATTCACCGCGCCGCTCACCGCGATCACCGCCGCGGTGGTCGGCGTCATCGTCAACCTCGCGCTGTTCTTCGGCTACCACGTGCTGTGGCCGGCGGGCTTCGGCGGCGCCTTCGACTGGCCCTCGGCGCTGATCGCGCTCGGCGCGGCGCTGGCGCTGTTCCGCTTCAAGGCCAACGTCATCCACGTGATCGGCGGGTGCGCGCTGGTGGGGCTGGCGGTGAAGCTGCTCGGCTAGCGGCGCGTCAGGCCGGGGTGTTGCGGTCGCAGCGATAGACGCCCTGGTCGTCGTGGTAGAAGGCGCACTGCCTGCCCAGCGCCTCGCGCAGGCGGTGGCGGGCACGGTGGATGCGGATCTTGGCGGTGGCCAGCGTGCACTCGCAGATCAGCGCGGTCTGCTCGATCGACAGGCCTTCCAGGTCGTGCAGGATCAGCGCCGCGCGGTAGGTGTCGGGCAGGCTGTCGATGACCTGCCGCACGCAGCGGTTCATCTCCTCTTCGACCAGCCGGGTGTCGATCGCCGCCTCGCCGCTGGCGACTTCTTCCGCCTCGTCCAGATCGACGATCTGCATGCGGTGGGCCGGCGCGCGGTAGTAGTCGGCCGCCACCCGGTTGGCGATCGCGAAGGCCCAGGTCTTGACCGACGAGCGGGCGCCGAAGCTGTCGTAGCCGCGCGCGATGCGGATCAGGGTTTCCTGCTGCAGGTCGCGCGCAATCGCGGCGTCGCCGACGAAGCGTTGCAGGTAGCGCAGCACGGGTTGGGCCATTTCGGCCAGCACGGTGTCGACCGCGCCCGGAGAAGTCGGGGACATGGATGCGCCTCGAGTGGATGCGGACCTCAGCATAAGCCGAGACCGGAATAAAGGATCGCTTCGCGCAGGCCGGGCTGGCGATACGCCAGGGCGATGACGCCGAGCGCGGCGAGCACGGCCGCCCAGCCTGCCGCGCGCCACAGCAGCGGGGCCGCGGCGCGCGGGGGCCGCTTCATCAGGCCTGCCCCGCGAGCGGGCGCAGCCGCGGCAGCGCCGCTTCGTCCGCCAGCAGATTGGCCGCCGCCGCGGCAAGGCTGAGCCCGACCGCCAGCAGCCACACCGGCAGGTAGGCGCCGGTCTGGTCGTAGACAAGGCCGCCGATCCAGCCGCCGAGGAAGGCACCGATCTGGTGGCCCAGATAGACCACCCCGAACAGCATCGACAGGTACTGCACGCCGAAGATCTGCGCGACGATGCCGCTGGTCAGCGGCACGGTACCCAGCCACACCAGCCCGAGCGCGATCGAGAATGCATACACCGACCATGGGCTGGGCGGCGCGGCGAGGAAGGCGATGATGATGAGCGCGCGCGCCAGGTAGATGCCGGCGAGCAGACGCCGCTTGGAATAGCGCGCGCCGAGGTAGCCCGCGAGAAAGGCGCCGGGGATGTTGGCCAGCCCGATCAGCGCCAGCGCGATCATGCCGGTATCGACCGACATCCCCTGGTCGAGCAGGTAGGCGGGGAAATGCGTCGCGACGAACACGATCTGGAAGCCGCACACGAAGAAGCCCAGCGTCACCAGCCAGAAGCCGCGATGGCGGAAGGCTTCGCCCAGCGCCTCGGCAATGCTCTGGCCGCTGCCGGCGAGCCCGGCCGGATGCCCTTTCGCCCGCGCCAACGGCAGTGCCAGCGGCAGCATCAGCGCCGCGTTGAGCGCCAGCACCAGCAGCGCCCACCACCAGCCGACGGCGGAGATCAGCGACTGGCCGTAGGGCAGCATGGCGAACTGGCCGAACGAGGCCAGCGCGCCGAGCACGCCCAGCGCCACGCTGCGCCGTTCCGGCGGAAAGGCGCGGCCGACCACGCCGATGACGATGGTGTAGGTGCCGCTGAGCCCGAGGCCGATCAGCACGCCCGCCGACAGCGCCAGCTGGGTGGCGGTGGTCGACTGCGCCATCAGCGCCAGCCCGACGGCGTAGCACGCGGTGCCGAGCGCCAGGATGCGGCCGGCGCCATGGCGGTCGGCGAGCATGCCGGCGAAGGGCTGGGACAGGCCCCACACCAGGTTCTGCAGTGCGATCGCGAAGGCGAAGGTTTCGCGCGTCCATTGCAGGTCCAGCGTCATCGGCCGCAGGAAGATGCCGAAGCCGTGGCGGATGCCGAGCGACAGCATGATGATGGCGCCGCCGCAGAGCAGCAGGATGCGGGCATCGCGCCCGGGTGATGGATGCATGGAGGTCTCCGGGTTCAGCGTTGGCGCCGGGTGTCGTCGGACGTGAACAACCCGGCGGCGAGGGCTTGAAGGTCGGCGGGCCGCAGGCCGAGGTCGGCAAGCTCGCGCGCGCCCAGGGTCGCGATGGCTTGCCGCCGGGCCTGGCGGCGGGCGGCGAGCCGGCACCGCAGGCGGTGCCACGCTGCCGCCACGATGCCGCGGCAACGGTCCGCGTCAGCAGCAGCGCGGAGCATGGCGTTCGAGCTGGGCGCAGGCTTCGCCGGGCGCAGCCGCCGCGCCGGCGGGCGCGGCGGTGGCCGCCTGCAGCGCATTGCGGGCGGATACGGTGCGCACCGCATCGGCGAGCTCGACCGCCTCGCGGATCTGCGCCTCGCTGAGGCCGGCGGCGCGCGCCTCCGGCAGGTGGAATTCGATGCAGCTGGCGCAGTTGCTGCCCAGTGCGGCCCCGATCGCGACCAGTTCGCGCTCGCGTTTCGTCAGTTCGTTCATGGCGACTCCATCCGGAAGGGAAGCGAAGGCCGGGATTGGCCTCCTGTTCGCTTGGACGGAGCGGCGCGCGCAATGGATACACCCTTGTGCGGTGCGGATCGGCGCGGGCGCGTTTGGCACCGAAACTGCTTTATTCCCCCTGACGCGACCCGCGGCCGCCTTCTGCGCGGCGTTTGTCGCGCACTGCCCCCGCCCTTGTCGCAATCGAAACCATGGAGAGCGCCGTGCCCGTACTGGCCGAGAACACGACTTTCATCGATCTGAAACCCGGCAAACCCACCGGCCTGGGCATGACCCAGCTCGGCATTCCGGTGCTCGACGGCACCGTGGTGAAGAAGGGCAAGCTGCATGAGTTCATCCAGCTCACCCACGACGGCAAGCCCGGCCGTCGCTACCAGAACATCCGCGTCACCGCGGTGAAGACCAGCGAAGGCGGCATCGAGGCGGCCAAGGTGTTCGTGCAGTTCGAAGTCTTCGGCGACGACAACGTGCCGGAGGCGCCGGGTAGCGCTACGTGTGCGGTGGCGCTGTTCGACGCCGCGGACTGTTTGCTGGCGCTGCCGGCGAGCGCGCTGTTCCTGCCCTACGGCCGCGCCTGGTACGAGAACCAGTTCGTCTTCGAACTGCCGCTGGCGGTATTCGACAAGGCCGAGCGGCTGCAGCTGATCGTCAAGGCCGACCAGGTCCGCGCGATCTGATCCCGCCGGACGGCGCCGCGCCTCAGGCGGGCGCTGCCGCGGCAGGACCTCCGTCGCGCAGGCGCTGCGCCAGCACGTCGGCCGCGGCGGCGATGTCCGTCGCGCGCCGGCGCATCAGCGCCAGCATTTCGTCCAGCAGTACCGCGGGCGGTGCTTCCAGCACGCCTTCGCCCAGCACCCAGCGCGCCAGCGCCGCTTCCTCGCGGCCGAGCGCACGCGCGGTTTCGCGCTGCCAGTCGCTGCCGTAGAGCAGCCGCGCGCTGTCCACGAACCACTTGCGCGCCAGCGCTTCGGCGTCGGCGCCGGCCGGTTCCGCCGCCGGCGCCACCGGCGTCTCCTGCATCGCCTCGGCCAGCCGGCTGAGTTCCGGCAGCACCGAGCGCACCAGTTCCAGCCCGGTCAGCGGCACGATCCAGCAGCGGTGTTTCGCGCTCCAGCGTGTCTTCGGCACCCAGCGCAGCATGCGCTCGATGGTGTCGGTGTAGTCCGCCTTGATGATGACCGCGTGCTCGTTGGCATACACCCAGGGGTTGGGCGGCAGCGGGTGGGTGGCGAGGCGGGCGCGGGCTTCGTCTTCGGTCAGCATCGGGAACTCCGTGGCGGGCTTGCCGTTCGTAATGGCCCTCCTCGAAGCAGGGACGATGCCAGACGGACTAGACCCGCGCGTTGCGCAAGCGCAGCGCGTTGCCGACCACCGACACCGAGCTGAAGCTCATCGCCAGCGCGGCGATCATCGGCGACAGCAACAGGCCGAAGGCCGGGTAGAGCAGGCCGGCGGCGATCGGCACGCCGAGCGCGTTGTAGAGCAGCGCGAACAGCAGGTTCTGGCGCATGTTGGCGACGGTGGCGAGCGAGATGTTGCGCGCGGTGGCGATGCCGCGCAGGTCGCCCTTCACCAGCGTCAGGTGGGCGCTGTTCATCGCCACGTCGGTGCCGGTGCCCATGGCGATGCCGACGTTGGCGCGCGCCAGCGCCGGGGCGTCGTTGATGCCGTCGCCCGCCATCGCGACCACGCGGCCTTCGCCCTGCAGCCTGGCGACCAGCGCATCCTTGTCTGCCGGCTTGACCTCGCCGTGCACCGCGTCGATGCCCAGCCGGCCGCCGACCGCGCGCGCGGTGGTGAGGCCGTCGCCGGTGGCCATGACGACGCGCATGCCGCTGTCGCGCAGCGTGCGCAGCGCGTCGGCGGTGGAAGCCTTGATCGGATCGGCCACCGCGATCAGCCCGGCAAGCGCGCCGTCGACGGCGAGGTGCATCACGCTGGCGCCCTCGTGGCGCAGCGCTTCGGCGCGTGCGGCGAGCGGCTGCCAGGCGATGCCTTCGTCGTCCATCAGCGCGGTGTTGCCGAGCACCACGCGGCGGCCTTCCAACGTGCCACGCACGCCGATACCGGATGAGGATTCGAAGCGGTCGGGTGTCGTCAGCTTCAGTCCGCGCTCCCGGGCCGCGGCAACGATGGCGTGGGCGAGCGGGTGTTCGCTGCCCTGGTCGAGGCTGGCGGCGATGCGCAGCACCGCGTCCTCGGTCCAGCCTTCGGCGGCGGCAAGGGCATGGAAGGCGGGGCGGCCTTCGGTGAGGGTGCCCGTCTTGTCCACGATCAGGGTGTCGACCTGGCGCAACGCCTCGATCGCCGCGGCGTCGCGGAACAGCACGCCGTGGGTGGCGGCCTTGCCGGTGGCGACCATCACCGACATCGGTGTGGCCAAACCGAGCGCGCACGGGCAGGCGATGATGAGCACCGCCACGGCATTGATCAGGCCGTAGGCCCAGCTCGGCTGCGGGCCGAACAGCCCCCACGCGAAGAAGCTGGCGAGCGCGATCAGCACCACCACGACCACGAACCAGCCGGCGACCACGTCCGCCATGCGCTGCATCGGCGCGCGCGAGCGTTGTGCCTGCGCCACCATCTGCACGATCTGCGACAGCACCGTCTGGCTGCCGATCTTCTCGGCCACCATCACCAGCGCCCCGCTGGTGTTCAGCGTGGCACCGATCAGCGCATCACCCGGCCGCTTGGTCACCGGAATGGGTTCGCCGGTGAGCATGGATTCGTCCACCGCGCTTTCGCCCTCGACCACGCCGCCATCCACCGGCACCTTCTCGCCGGGGCGCACCCGCAGGCGGTCGCCCGGATGCACATGGGCGAGCGGGATGTCTTCCTCGCCGCCGTCGGCGCGGATGCGGCGCGCGGTCCTGGGGGCGAGGCCGAGCAGCGCCTTGATCGCGGCGCCGGTCTCGGCGCGCGCCTTCAGTTCCATCAGCTGGCCGAGCAGCGTCAACGAGATGATCACCGCGGCGGCCTCGAAATACACCGCGACGTGCTCGCCCATGCGGAAGGAATGCGGGAAGAGTCCGGGCGCGACGGTGGCGATCGCGCTGTAGAGGTAGGCCGCGCCGGTGCCCAACCCGATCAGCGTCCACATGTTGGGGCTGCGGCGGGCGATGGACTGCGCGCAGCGCACGAAGAAGGGCGCGCCCGCCCACAGCACTACCGGCGTGGCGAGCGCGAGTTCCACCCATGGCCGCGCGGCGCCGAGCAGCGGATCGAACAGGCCGCCGGACATCGCGATGGCGAAGGCCGCGAGCGTGAGCGGCAACGTCCACCAGAAGCGGCGGCGAAAGTCGGCCAGTTCCGGGTTGGCTTCGGCCCCCGCCGCCGGCAGCACCGGCTCCAGCGCCATGCCGCACTTGGGGCAGGTGCCGGGGCCGCGCTGACGGATCTCCGGGTGCATCGGGCAGGTGTATTCCGCACGCTCGTCCGGCGCTGCGTCTGCTGCGGACCGGGGGTGGTGAGGATGCGGCGCGCCCGCAGCGGTATAGCGCGCGGGGTCGGCTTCGAAGCGCGCCTGGCAGTGGGCGCTGCAGAAGCGGTAGCGATGGCCCTGGTGGCAGGCGGCGTAGGGAGAGTCGGCCGCCACCGTCATGCCGCAGACCGGGTCGCGGTCGGTGGCCGGGTGCTCGTCGGCGAGCGCGGCCAGCGCCTGCTCGCCGTCTTCGCCGGCCGGCACCGGGGCACCGGGTTCGCCGTGCAGATGGCTGTATTCGTGGTGATGTTCGTGGCGCATGGCTTCATCTCCCCCGCGCGTATCCACAGTTGCAGCATAGTCGCGGCAGCTTGGGCGCCCGCCTCCTGCATGGGCTGGCGCGGGTGGTCGCCAGCTCGCCGGCGGATGGCGTCGCGCTCATCCGCCGCGCCGCGTCCGGCTCAGGCTGCCGATGTCGCCGGCGCGCTCGCGGTCTCCGCGCGGCGCAGGCGGCGCGTCTTCACCACCGCATACAGCGCCGGGATCACTGCCAGCGTCAGCACCGTGGAGGAAATCATGCCGCCCACCATCGGCGCCGCGATGCGGCTCATCACCTCCGCCCCGGTGCCGCTGCTCCACATGATCGGCAAGAGGCCCGCCATGATCGCCACCACCGTCATCATCTTCGGCCGCACCCGCTCCACCGCGCCTTCCATGATCGCTTCGTAGAGATCGGCCACCGTCGGCGCGCGGCCTTCGGCGGCGCGGCGGGCGCGGATCGCTTCCCAGGCGTGGTCGAGGTAGATCAGCATGATCACGCCGGTCTCGGCGGCGACGCCGGCCAGCGCGATGAAGCCGACCGCCACCGCCACGCTCATCTGGTAGCCCAGCCACCACATCAGCCACACCCCGCCGACCAGCGCGAAGGGCACCGACAGCATCACGATCAGGGTCTCCGTCAGCCGGCGGAAGTTGAGGTAGAGCAGCACGAAGATCAGCGCCAGCGTCAGCGGCAGCACGATCTTCATCTTTTCCTTGGCGCGCTCCATGTTCTCGAACTGGCCGCTCCAGGTGGCGTAGTAGCCGGCCGGGAAGCTCACCTGTTCCGCCACCGCCTGCTGCGCGCGCTTCACGAAGGCGCCGATGTCGGCCTCGCGGGTGTCGACATAGACGTAGGCGGCGAGCAGCGCGTTTTCGGTGCGGATGGCCGGCGCGCCGCGCTGGATGCTGACGGTGGCGAGCTGGCCGAGCGGGATCGGGCCGCTCATGGTCGGCACATACACCTCTGCGGCGATGCGCTGCGGGCTGTCGCGCAGCGCGCGCGGGTAGCGCACCGCCACGTTGTAGCGCTCCAGGCCTTCCACCGTGGTGGTGACCATGTCGCCGCCGAGCGCGGTGGCGACCACCTCCTGCACCATGTCCACCGAGAGCCCGTAGCGCGCGAGCTGCTCGCGTTTCGGCTCGATATCCACGTAGTAGCCGCCGGCCACGCGCTCGGCGTAGGCGCTGGCGGTGCCCGGCACGGTGCGCACCGCGGCCTCCACCTGGCGGGCGACGGTTTCCAGCGTTTCCAGATCCTTGCCGAACACCTTGACGCCCACCGGCGTGCGGATGCCGGTGCTGAGCATGTCGATGCGGGCCTTGATCGGCATGGTCCACGAGTTGGCGAGGCCGGGGAACTTGAGCGCAGCGTCCATCTCGGCAACCAGCTTGTCGGTGGTCATGCCCGGCCGCCATTCGCTGTGCGGCTTGAGGTTGATGACGGTCTCGAACATCTCCAGCGGCGCCGGGTCGGTGGCGGTATTGGCGCGGCCGGCCTTGCCATACACCGATTCGACCTCAGGGAAGGTCTTGATGATGCGGTTGGTGGTGGCGAGCAGCCGTCCGGCCTCGGTCACCGACATCCCCGGCAGCGCCGCCGGCATGTAGAACAGCGTGCCCTCGTTGAGCGTGGGCATGAACTCCGAGCCGATCTGGCGTGCCGGCAGCAGCGTCGCCACCATCGCCAGCAGCGCCAGCGCGATGGTGACCCACTTGAAGCGCAGCACGGCGCGGATGATGGGGCGGTAGAGCCAGATCAGCAGCCGGTTCACCGGGTTCTTCGACTCCGGCAGGATGCGGCCGCGCACGAAGAACAGCATCAGCACCGGCACCAGCGTCACCGACAGCAGGGCCGCACCGGCCATAGCGAAGGTCTTGGTGAAGGCGAGCGGGGAAAACAGCCGCCCTTCCTGGCCTTCGAGGGTGAAGACCGGGAGGAAGGAGACGGTGATGATGAGCAGCGAGAAGAAGAGCGCGGGGCCGACTTCCTTGCAGGCGGCGAGGATGGCGGCCGCGCGGGCTGCCTCAGGTGTGGCAGCGGCGCGCACTGTTTTTGTCCCCTCTCCGTCAAGGGAAGGGTCAGGGTGGGGATGGGGCAGGGGGCCGCCGTCGAACCCCATCCCCACCCCCGCCCTCCCCTTGAAGGGGATGGAGTTGGACGGCGAGTCGGCACGGACATCGCTCGTGCCATCCAACCCCATCTCCCTCCCGGCCTCCCCCTTGGAGGGGGAGGAGTAAAGCGGGGCGTCGGTCGCCGTTTCTCCCTCCCCTTCAAGGGGAGGGGTGGGGTGGGGATGGGGCAGGGTGCCGTCGTCGAACCCCATCTCCCTCCCGGCCTCCCCCTCGAAGGGGGCGGAGTGCACAGCCAGCCTCTCCAGATGCTTGTGCGCGTTCTCGATCATCACGATCGCCGCATCCACCATCGCGCCGATCGCGATCGCGATGCCGCCCAGGCTCATGATGTCCGCGCCCATTCCGAGCGCGCGCATCGCAACGAACGCGATCAGGATGCCGAGCGGCAGCGTGATGATCGCCACCAGCGCGCTGCGCACATGCAGCAGGAAGATCACGCACACGGCGGCGACGATCAGGCTTTCCTCCAGCAGCGTCCATTGCAGGTTGGCGATGGCGCGCTCGATCAGCGTGGAGCGGTCGTACACCGGCACGATCTCGGCGCCGGCCGGCAGGCCGGGGGCGATCTCGGCGATCTTGGCCTTGACGTTGGCGATCACGTCGAGCGCGTTCTGGCCGAAGCGGGCCATGACGATGCCGGAGGCGACCTCGCCTTCGCCGTTCAGCTCGGCGATGCCGCGGCGCTCGGCCGGCACCAGCTCTACGCGGCCGATGTCGGCCACCCGCACCGGCGTGCCGTTCTCGCTCTTCAGCACCAGTCCGGCGATGTCCTCGACGCCGCGCAGGTAGCCGCGGCCGCGCACCATGTATTCCTTTTCCGCCATCTCCACCACGCGGCCGCCGACGTCGCGGTTGGCGTTGCGGATGGCGCGGCTCACCTCGTCCAGCGCGATGCCGTAGCTCGCCAGCCGGTGCGGATCGACGGTGACCTGGTACTCGCGCACGAAGCCGCCCACGCTCGCCACCTCCGACACGCCGGCGGCCTTGGTGAGCTGGTAGCGCACGTACCAGTCCTGCAGGCTGCGGGTGTCGGCCAGCGACATGTCGCGGCCCAGCACCGCGTACTGATAGACCCAGCCCACCCCGGTGGCGTCCGGCCCGATCTGCGGCGCCACGCCCTGCGGCAAGCGCCCGGCGGCGGTGCTGAGGTATTCCAGCACCCGCGAGCGCGCCCAGTAGATGTCGGTGCCGTCCTCGAAAATCACATACACGTAGGACGCGCCGAACATCGAGAAGCCGCGCACCACCCGCGCCCGCGGCACCGCCAGCATCGCGGTGGTGAGCGGGTAGGTGACCTGGTCCTCCACCACCTGCGGCCCCTGGCCGGGGTAGTCGGTATAGACGATGACCTGCACGTCGGAGAGGTCGGGCAGGGCGTCCAGCGGCGTGTGCTTGACCGCGTACAGCCCGCCGCCGATGAGGAAAAGCGTGCCGAGCAGGACGAGGAAGACGTTGCGGGCGGACCAGTCGATCAGGCGGGAGAGCATGTCGGTAAGTTTGGATCCGGATGGATGAAGCTGTTTTCCACTGTGCCCTCTTCCCTTCACTGGGAGAGGGCGCGCCTGTGAGTGTTGCCCGCTGCCCGCTGCCCGCTGCCCGCCGAACGACATTGACTTGTGGGCGCCAGCAGTTGAGCTGGCCTGCTTTGCTCCCTCCCCTTCAAGGGGGTGAGGGCGGGGTTTCGGCGAGCACTGCTCGCCGCCGACCGAACGACGGTGCCTCCTGGCGCCGGCTATCGGGCTGGCCTGTCTGCTCCCTCCCCTTCAAGGGGAGGGCTGGGGTGGGGATGGGGTTATCGCGGCGCTGAGCCTGACCCCATCCCCCTCCTAGCCTCCCCCTTGAAGGGGGAGGAACTAGAACCGCCTCGTCAGCGTTTGCCGTGACCGCTGTGGTCCGCTTCCGCGGCAGCTCCAACCCGCTCAACCTTCGTCACCACAAACTCCCCCGGCGCCCGTTGTTCGAAACTGAACCGGATCGCCGTCCCCGGTGCCATCCCGGCCACCACCTCCGCCGACGCGATACCGAAATCCATCGTCATCTCCGGCCACTGCAGCGCGGGGATCGGCTCGTGGGTGACGGTGATCGAGTTCATCGCCAGGTCGATGCCATCGAGCACGCCGACCGCTTCGAAACCCTTCGCTGCCGCGGGTTTGGACGTATCGGCGGTCGCTTCGGTCAGGTTGGAGAGCGCCGCCTTCAGCTGGCTTTCCGAGTCGATCAGGAAGTTGGCCGATACCACCACGCGCTCGCCCGCCTGCAGGCCTTCCGTCACCTCGACGTAGTCCTGCCCGCGCGTGCCCAGCTTCACCGGCTGCGGCTTGTAGCGGCCTTCGTCGAGCGCGATCAGCACCACCTGGCGATGGCCGTCGTCGATCACTGCCGACGCGGGCACCGTCACCCGCGGCGCGGCGGGGCCGGCGGCGAGTTCGACGTGGGCGAACATGCCGGGGCGCAGCAGGCGTTCGCGGTTGTCGAGTTCGAGCCGCACCGGCGTGCTGCGGGTGGCGGCGTTCAGCGTCGGGTAGAGGTAGGCCACCTTCGCGTCGAAGCGGCGGCCGGGGAAAGCGTCGAGGCTGACGCTCGCCGGCTGGCCCACCTTGATGCGGGCGAGGTCCTGCTCGTAGAGATCGGCGATCACCCACACGCGGGAAAGGTCGGCGATGCGGTAGATCGCCTCGCCGGGCATGAAGCGCGCGCCCTGCACCGCGTTCTTCTCCAGCACGATGCCGTCGGCGGGGGCGTGGAAGGTGTGTCGCGTGGACGCCTGGGACGGTGCGCCCACCCCCGCGGCGGGCGGCGTCGTCCGTGGGGCCGCGCCGGGGGCCGCGACCTCCCAATTCTTCAGGCGCTCGCGGGTTGCATCGGCAAGCCGGGCGGCCGACGCGGCAGCGGTCGGGTCGGTGGCGGCTGCGTCGCGCTGCAGTTTTTCGGCGATGCGCAATTCTTCGCCGGCCGATTGCAGTTCCGGGCTGTAGACGGTGAACAAGGGTTGGCCCTTGCGTACCGGGTCGCCGACCGCGCTGACGTGGAGGCGCTCGATCCAGCCTTCGAAGCGCGGCGCCACCGCCACCACCGAGCGCTCGTCGAGTTCGACGCGGCCGACCGCGCGCACCGCGGCGTCGACCATGCGTTCCTCGGCGAGCGCGGTCTTGACGCCGAGCAGCTGCACCCGCGCCGGACTGACGCGGACCACGCCGGCGTCGTCGGGCGTGTCGTCGGCATAGACCGGGATGTAGTCCATGCCCATCGAGTCCTTCTTCGGCACCGGCGAGGTGTCGGGCAGGCCCATCGGGTTGCGGTAGTAGAGCGGCTTGCGCTCGCCGCTGCCGGCAGCCGGTGCTGCGCTGTCGCCTGTGGGAGCTGCGGCGGGATGGCCGCCGTTGCGGCTGCCGGCCCAGTAGCCGGCGCCGAGTGCGACGGCCACCGCGAGCGCGGCAAGGGAAAGTTGCACGGCGGGTTTCACTGCACCTCTCCTGCGAGTTTTTCCAGCTCGGCGAGCGCGGAGCGGGTTTCCACCTCGGTTTCCAGCGCGCGCATGCGGATGTCGATCAACTGGCGTTCCGCCTCGATCACGGTATCGAAATCGACGCGGCCGTTGGCGAAGGCGCTGCGGGTGGCGTCGCGGGTGGCCTCGGCCTGCGGCAGCAGGCTGCCCTTGAGCAGCCGCAGGGTTTCGCGACCGGCGGCGTAGGCGGCATGGCTGCGGCCGAGTTCGCCCTGCAGGCGCTGCTCCGCGGCGCTGCGGCGCATGTCGGCGGCGGTCACCATCTGCTCGGCTTCGCGCTCGCGCGCGCGGCGGGCGGACTGCTGCAGCGGGATCATCACCTCCACCATCAGATCCCAGGAGTTTTCGCCGTCGCGCGGGCGGTTGTTGGTGAGGCCGACGCTCCAGTCCGGGTAGCGGTCGCGCCAGGCGCGGTCGCGTTCCAGGCGGGCGACGTCGGTGCCGAGGGCTTCGGCGGCGAGTTCCGGGTTGGCGGCGCGCACGCGCTCCAGCAGCGTGGCGAACTGCGGCGTCTCCGGCAGCGGTGTGGGGTCCAGCGGGGCCGCGAGGGCATCGGTCGCCGGCCGCGCCAGCAGCGCGTTCAGGGCCGCGGCGGCGGCGCTGCGCTTCTGCTCCACCGCCACCTGCGTCAGCCGCTGCGCGGTGATTTCGCGCTGGGCGCGCAGCACCGCCTGCTGCGGCAGCAGGCCGAGCCTGTAGCGGCTGAGCGTGGTTTCTTCCAGGCCCTGAAGCAGCGCCAGCGCGTCGCGGTTCAGCCGGGCTTCGCGGTCGGAGGCGTAGTAGCGCAGCCAGGCCATCTTGATGTCGGCGGCGAGCGTCACCCAGGCCGCGTCGCGCGCGGCGTCCGCCTTGCCGGCGCGCGCCTCGGCGGCGCGGCTGTCGAGTTCGCGCTTGCCCCAGGCGGGCAGCGGCTGGATCACCCGGTAACGCGTCTCGCCGACCTGACCCGGCACCAGCGTGGTCTTGCCGCCATTCATGCGATTGGTGAAGTCCATCAGCTCGACCTGGAAGCTCGGGTCGGGCAAGGCGCCGGCGGATTCGATGCGCTCGCGCGCGGCCTGAGCTTCGGCGCGCTCGGCCGCGAAGGCCGGGTTATTGAGGCGGGCGTGTTCGAGCAGCCCCGGGACGGAGGCGCCGAGTGCGGGGGCGTCGGCGAACGCCGGGCCGCCGCCTGCCAATGCAAGCAGTAGCAGCGCGGCCAAGCGCTTGATGGAGGTTGCCCCGAAGCGGTACTTCATGACTGACTCCGGCTCTTCTTCTTGAAGGTGTCTTGCCGCCGTATCGAACCACAGGCCGGGCCGACCTGGGGGTGTTTGGGGAGCGGGCGAGGACTGCCCGAGCCCGGAGGGCGAGTTCCGCAGCCCGCGGAGCACATTCCCGCGCGGCGTCCCAACAGCATCACAAGCGCTCCAGCCGAGCAGCTCGTCCAGCCAGACTGAACCCGGCTTACTGCGCCACTTCCAGCGCAGTCACCGTAAACACCCCGCCCACCCGCTCGGCCACGAAGCGGATCTTGTCGCCGGCCTTGACCTTGTCGAGCATCGCCGGCTGCGCCGTGGCAAAAGCCATCGTCATCGGCGGCATGTCCAGGTTGGCCAGCGGGCCGTGGCTGATGGTGATCTTGCCGGCGGCCTTGTCCACCTTCTTCACCGTGCCTTCCGAATAGGCCGCCGGCGCCGCCTTGGCCGGCGCGGCGTGGTGGCCCTCGTGGTCATCCGCCGCCAGCGCGGGGGCAGCGCCAAAGGAAGCAAGGGCGGCGAGGGTGGCAAGCGAAAGCACGAACTTCATGGTCGGTTCCTCGGGCAGCGTCGATATGCCTGCACTATGCGCACGCCCACCCGACCGCAAGCTGACCGCGAGATTACATCTCTGTAATCTTGCCCGCCGCGAGGGCGGGCAGAGGCACAATGCGGCCGCACTCCACCGAGAACCGCCATCGTGAAGATCCTGATCGTCGAGGACGAACCCAAGACCGGCGACTACCTGCGCCAGGGGCTGGCCGAGGCCGGGTTCAATGTCGACCTCGCGCGCGACGGCCTCGACGGCCTGCACCTGGCGCTCGGCGGCGACTACGACCTGATCGTGCTCGACGTGATGCTGCCCTCGCTCGACGGCTGGGGCGTGCTGCAGACCGTGCGCCGGGCCGGCCATCAGATGCCGGTGTTGTTCCTCACCGCGCGCGACCAGGTGGAAGACCGTGTGCGCGGGCTGGAACTGGGCGCCGACGACTATCTCGTCAAACCCTTCGCTTTCTCCGAACTGCTCGCCCGCGTGCGCACGCTGCTGCGGCGGGGCAAGGCCAAGGAGGCCGAAGTGCTGCGCGCGGCCGACCTGGAACTGGACCTGCTGCGCCGGCGGGTAGTCCGCGGCGGTCAGCGCATCGACCTCACCGCCAAGGAATTCGCCCTGCTCGAACTGCTGCTGCGCCGCCAGGGCGAGGTGCTGCCGCGCTCGCTGATCGCTTCGCAGGTGTGGGACATGAATTTCGACAGCGACACCAACGTCATCGAAGTGGCGGTGCGCCGGCTGCGCGCCAAGGTGGACGACGGCTTCGAGCCCAGGCTGATCCGTACCGTGCGCGGTATGGGCTATGTGCTGGAAGCGCCGGGCCCGGCATGAGCGTGCGCGCACCGCTTTCGCTTACCGCGCGGCTGGCGCTGCTGTTCGCCGCGCTTGCCGCCAGCCTGCTGATCGTTGTCGGCCTGGTGATGGGGCGCGCGGTCGAGGCGCACTTCCGCGAACTCGATGACCATGAACTGTCCGGCAAGCTGATGCTGATCGAAAGCCTGCTGCAGCGCGCCGACGATGCCGCGGCGCTGGCTGGCGTGCGCCAGCGCCTGGACGAAGCCTTCGTCGGCCACGACACCGTGGCGGTGCTGATGCGCGATGCCGGTGACGCGGTGGTCTATGCACTGCATGCCGACCACTTCGCCGCCGCCCAGCGCGACGGCGCGCCGCTTGCGGGGGCCGGAATGTGGACCGAAGGCGGCCGCCATTACATCGGCCGCGAGGCGGACATTGCGCTGCCGGCGGGCAGCGGCGCGGCGGCCGGGCCGCTGCGGGTGCTGCTCGGGCTGGACATTTCGCATCACGTGCATTTCCTCGACGACGTCCGCAACCGGTTGTGGGCCGGCATATCGCTATCGGCGGTCGCGGCGGCGCTGCTTGGCTGGCTGGCGGCGCACAAGGGTCTGGCCCCGCTGCGCCGGGTGACGGCGGCGGCCGAGCGGCTGTCGGCCGAACGCCTGGGCGAGCGGCTGGCCGAGGGTGCGGCGCCCGCCGAGGTGCGCGAACTGGTCGAGGCCTTCAACGGCATGCTCGAACGGCTGGAATCGTCGTTCCGCCGGCTGTCGGACTTTTCTGCGGACATCGCCCACGAGCTGCGCACGCCGGTGTCCAACCTGATGACGCAGACCGAAGTGGCGCTGTCGCACGCGCGCAGCCCGGACGAATACCGCGAGGTGCTAGCCTCCAACCTGGAAGAGTACGAACGCATCGCCCGCATGGTGAGCGACATGCTGTTCCTGGCCCAGGCCGAAAACGGCCGCCTGCCGCGCCCCGAGGAGCGGGTGGCGCTGCAGGATGAGGCGCGGGCGCTGGCCGAGTTCTACGAGGCGCTGGCGGAGGAGCAGGGCGTGACGATCACCGTGCAGGGCGCGGCGGAGGTCACCGGCGATCGCCTGATGCTGCGCCGCGCGCTGGCCAACCTGTTGTCCAACGCGCTGCGCCACACGCCGCGCGGCGGCACGGTCGAGATCGTCATCGATGCCGGTCAGGCCACGGTGACGCTGGCGGTGCGCAATCCGGGCGAGACGATTGCGCCCGAGGAGTTGCCGCGCATCTTCGAGCGCTTCCACCGCGCCAGCCGCGAACGCGAGCGTCATGGCGAAGGCGCCGGGCTGGGGCTGGCGATCACCTGCTCCATCGTGGAGGTGCATGGCGGCCGGGTGACGGCGGAGTCCGCCGCAGGGCTGACCACCTTCCGGATCGAGCTTCCACTGGCCGCGGCGTGAACGGTCACGTCGGCCGCAGCCGAATCAAATCGAGAGGATTCATCATGAAAATGCGCATTCCGGACCGCTGCAGCCTGATGCTGGTGGCACTGCTGGCGGGCGCCGGTGTGGCGGTGCCGGTGCTCGCAGCCGGCGAGGCGGTGACGATGTACAAGGACCCCAACTGCGGCTGCTGCGGCAAATGGGCAGAGCACATGCGCAGCCACGGCTTCAGCGTCAAGGAGATCGCCACCCCGCGCATGGGTGAGGTCAAACGCGAGGCCGGCGTGCCGCAGGTGCTCGGCTCCTGCCACACCGCCAAGGTGGGTGGCTACGTGGTGGAAGGCCACGTGCCTGCCGCCGACGTGAAACGCATGCTGGCCGACAAGCCGCAGATCCTCGGCATTTCGGCGCCCGGCATGCCGCAGGGCTCGCCGGGCATGGAAGGACCGTACCCGGCGGACCGCTACGACGTGGTGAGCTTCGACCGCGACGGCAAGCAGGCGGTGTTCGCCCGCCACTGACTGTCGTCGTGGTTCAGAAGCGGGGCGCGTTGGGGTTGAAGAAGGGGTCGGGCTGGCGCGGATTGGCGGCTTTCTGTGCTTCGCTCGGCGGACTCACCATGATGATGCTGGCACGCGCGTCCTCGCGCAGATTGACGGTGGCGCTCGGGCCGCCTTGGTGGTAGCTGCGCATCAGCGCAAGAGCGAGCTGCACGAAGGGCGAGCTGACGCCGGTATCCGCGACGCGGCGGGTGAGGTCGTAGCTGTTGGCCGGGTCGTCGATCGCGAGCGGATTCGGCGTGGCCTCCGCGCCCATCGCCAGCGCGAGGGGAATCAGGCGGCGGCCTTCGCCGGCGGTGTCATAGAACAAGCGGCGCGGCGCGCTGCCTTCGGGCAGCGTGGCCAGCGCCTGTTTCCAGCCCTCGGCCATCGCTGCGGCCCGGGCACGATCGCCCTGCGGACCGGCCGGCGCGTCCAGCGGCACTTCGACCGGGCGGTGGAGGTAGCCGAGCAGCGGGGCGTTGTCATATTCGCGGAGTTGCCACTCCGTCCACCGCACCGGCACCCAGGCACTGGGCTTGAAGCCGGTCTTGCGCTTCCAGAAGGCGAGCAGCGGGCCCTGGTTGCCGTTGGGATCGATCCGCGCGATGAGTTTTTGCTGGTGTTCGTGCCAGAACTGCCAGGACATGAACGGATAGCTGTCGGGCTGCTTGCGGTAGAGGGTGGTCGCGTCCCAGTAATCGTTCCACAGCTGGATGACGTCGTACTGGGTGTCGAGCATGTTGATGTCGTAGGGGACATCGACCACGTAGGGGCGGATGTCGCGGTCTACCCGGTCGCTGCGGGTGACGAGGAGGGCGACGATGGAGTCGGGGATGGTCGGGACGAAATGGCCGTCCTTGCGTTTGCCGGGACGCCGGTACTGGCTGTCGAAGCCGAGCACGACAGCTCCGGGCAGGTCGGGGTTACGATCGAAGAAGTCGAAGAGCTGGGCGATCAGCTGATCGCTGCCTTCACCGGCACGCTGGTCGAGCACGGTGAACAGGTGAATGGCCATGCCGCCATTTTGACGGCCACGGCTTAGGCGCAAAGCAGGTGCATCTAAGCTGACTGGGCCGGCCACTAGAAACGGAATTGGCCAGCGCTCGACCCATCCGTCAAGGGCCGACTCAAAAGCGTCAGCCTCGCGTTTGTCGTAGTCCTGCCCGCGCCCCATGGCGGACCATTCGTAGTCCCGTGGGTCTTGGGAGAGGGCGCTTTGAAAGGCGTCATTCTTCTTGTCGATGGCTTCCCACAAGCGGCCCTGGCGGAAGCGGTTGATGGTCAAGCCGACCCCCCGAACCTCGAGCTGGAATCGTCGGCTGTCATTCCTCTGCTCGGTTTCACGTTGCACCTCCGCCTGGCGCGTCAGCTGTTGTTGCTGCTCGCCAGCTGTTGCGCGAGTGCTGCCTAGCCCCCAGAGCAGGAAGAACACCACAGCTGTGGAAACGAGAGGGGGTGTGAATAGTGTCATCAGTCTGGAGTGCATGGGCAGGGGGAAGGTAGGCCGAATGTGGTCGGCGGTCGCTGTGAGGAGAAGAAGCCATACAGCTGTCGCGGTGCATGCAAGGGAGAGCGTTGCAGCAACAGTCGGCCTCGCGTCAGGTCGAAAATGTCGGCTCCTCATGCTTGTTCGCGGGCGGTGGAGCGCTCAGCCCGGGTTTCACTGACGATCTCGGTCGGCAGTGGTCCGTCGAGAATGTGCGTTGGAAAGTCCCCGACGTCGTAGTAGCGCCATGTTGCATCGATCAGACTTTGGGTTTCGGCCGGCAGCTGACCGAAGCAACGGAGGTCCTCCTTGTCCTCCGCTTCGAATGGTCTTCGCCAGTCCGCCATCGCGATCAGCAGCGCCCGCCAGTTGTCGTCCTCCAGCGATTTCGCTTGTCCTACCGCCACGTCCATCGCGGTGACCCAGCGATGGTGCTCGGGGTTGCCGACGATGGACGAGTGATATGAGTTCTCCATTCCCCGGGTGTCGTCCTGGTAGCGGCGACGCGCCTCGAAAGGCGTCTCGGTGCGGTTCACCTCGACGATGCCGTCAGTGCCGCGACCGACCTTAAGAACGACAGTCCGGTCGCCGTCAGGTCTGCCGTTGTTATAGGCGGCTTCGAGTTCGGCGTGGCTGGGCAAGGGGCCGTGGCGAGGAAGATCGAGACGCTTGTCGGTCTTGACCTCGAGGCAGGTGCTGGCGACGGCAATCGAAGCATCGATGGGGTCGTAGCCGATGTGGCCTTGGTAACGCGGGTCGGCCGGCCGGCTGTCGCCCAGTTCGCCGTGGTGCAGGTCAGGCTTGAACTTAGGGTTCAGGGCCTCGCCCGTGATCCGGCGCCTTTCATCGATACAGGCACCGCTGCGGCCCACGGTGATTCCGCTTCGGTCGTACTTGGGCTCGTCCTTCAGCCGCAAGGTGTGGTGGTAGGGCGCTGCAAGGCCGATCTCGCCGGTATTGTCCTCACGCTGGCGCCAGGTCCACACCCGTTGCAGGAAGCGGGCACCGAGGCGGTCCAGTACGGGATGTTCGACCGTGACCCCTTCACGGTTGGGGTAGCTGAGGCTGTCCGGCACGCCGAAGGTGCCGATACCCTGCACGTTGGCGAGGCCGACGGTGAGGTCGTGCGGGCAGAAGTAGAGGTACACCTTGCCGCGGTTGTCGCGCTCGGCAAATACCAGTTGCTCGTCCGGCGCGGTGGGATGGGGGCGCTGCCCCTGCTGCGGCGTCCATGCGGACCCCGCGCAGCCGGTTGAGCAGATGCCGTTGTTGAGGCTCTCCAGCGCCGGCGTGGGGTGGGGTGCGCGACAGACCTTGTCTACCAGCCGTACCAGGGTTTCGACCCGGGCGCGGGTGGTCTGCTGCTCGCTGCCGCTCTGCGCCATATAGTCCAGGAAGGGTTCGTGCAGACCGTACGGGGGATGGTTGAGGACGAGGCAGTCGGCCGCGCGGCTGGCCCACGCCTGGGCGAGCAGGGCGACCAGGCAGCCCTGGCTGTGGCCGATCACGGTAACGGTGTCGTCCGGATCGGCCAGCCGGATGGTGTCGATCAGGGCGGCGAGGCGTTTGGCCGCGAGCGCCATGTAGCGGCGGTCGGGTGCGGTCTTGAGGCGATGTGCATCGTCGGCGGTGAGATCGGCGATCAGCACCCAGATGTTCCTGTTGAAGTTGCCGCCGAACATGTCGGGAATGGTGCTGGTGGCATTGGCAAACATGCCGCCGCCCTTGGCGAAGTCGCGGTCGAGGCGGTTGCCGTGGATGTCCACGACTTCGTTGTTGACCAGCTCTTTGCCCGTTTCTCGTTCGCTCGCCCGATAGCCCCAGTAGAAGGGAATCACCGGGCTGTAGGTGTTGGTGTTGGCGCGCAGACGGTAATAGACCTTGTCGGGGTCGGGCACGACCGGCTCGTCGTTCACCGGCAGGGTGTAGTCGTTGGGGTAGAGGTCGGCGCGAGACAACCGCTCGTTGAGACCTGCGCACAAGCCGTTGTCGAAGGCGTGGTAGGTGGTGCCGACGTCGTTGACGCCGTGGACCAGGATGATGACGCCCGGCTGCCCGCGGCGCACCCAGACGGGGTGGTCGCGGAAGCGGTTGGGGAGCAGCGGCGCGCTGCTGCGGCCGATCTCGCGCGGTGGCGTCATGTCCATGGTAGGGGGCGGTTCGAACCGCCGGGGCGGGCTTCACGAAGGCCGGATTATGCATTACGGATTTTGCATTTGTCATTTAAAGGTGACGTGGAGCAGCCGCCGCATACGGTGTCGCTCCGGCCCCCCCACGATGATGGCGGAAGGGCGCGTAGCGCCCGCGGCAGGCGTCGATTCCGGCTGGGAGGTCGGCTGTGTAAGATTGGCGAAAAGCCTTGCTGGAGAAAGACGATGCCCGGTTGTAGTTGCGGTTCGAGTTGCGCGCCGCAGACCTCGGTGAGCCCGCGTTTTCGGCGCGCGCTGTGGGTGGCCCTGGTGATCAACGCGCTGATGTTCGGGATAGAACTGGTCGCCGGGCTGCACGCCGGTTCGGTGTCGCTGCTGGCGGATGCGGTGGATTTTGCCGGCGACGCGGCCAACTACGGCATCTCGCTGGCGGTGCTGTCGCTGGGGCTGGCGTGGCGGTCGCGTGCGGCGCTGGTCAAAGGGTTTTCGATGGCCGGCTACGGCGTGTTCGTGCTGGGCAAGTCGGTGTGGGCGGCGTTCGGCGGCGTGCCCCCGGAGGCGATGACCATGGGCGCGGTGGCGCTGCTTGCGCTGGTGGCCAACGCGGGGGTCGCGTTGATGCTCTACGCCTTTCGCGAAGGCGACGCCAATATGCGTTCGGTGTGGCTGTGCAGCCGCAATGATGCGATCGGCAATGTTGCTGTCATTCTCGCCGCGGCGGGTGTCTTCGGCACCGGACAGGGATGGCCGGACATCGTGGTGGCCGGGGTCATGGCGGCGCTGGCGCTGTCTTCCGGACTGGCGGTGATCCGTCTCGCGCGGAAGGAGCTTGCGGAGCAGGCTGTGCCGGCCGGTTCGGCGGTACTGGTGACGTTGGGCACGCCGTCCCGTTCGGACCGCGCCGGCTAAGCGCGGGCCGCCTCAAGCCGGGCTGACGGCGCGCCGCGCAGCGGGGCGTCCGTTGTACGGCGGCTGCTCAGCCCGCCACCGGCTCCAGCAGTTCTTCGGGAATGTCCTCGGGGCACAGCTGCCCAGCGTCGTCCCCCATCAGCGCGAGGATGAGGCGCAGGCGGTTGTTCAGTTCGCTCAGGTTGCCGGGCCAGCGATGACGGCGCAGCAGGGCGAGCGCATCCGGGCAGACGTACACCGGCCGGTCCGGGCAGGCGTCGCGCACGAAGCGGCGGACCAGCGCATCGAAGTCGCTGCGTTCGCGCAGGGGCGGGAGTTCGATCCGGCGGCCGCCGCATGCGTCGAAGGTGCCGAAGGGGATGCGTTGCTGCTCGTGGAGCTGCACCAGCGGGACACGCGTGGCGGCGATGATCCGCGTGCTTGAAGAGGCCGCGCGGAACAGGAAAACCTGCTCCGCATAAGGCAGCGCTTCGCTGTCGATCAGGTACAGGATGCCGCTTTCGGCCTGACGCAGTGCATGCTCGGTTTCCGCCCGCAGTTGGGGGCCGGCGGCGACCGCCGCGCAGTCCAGCGTCACCAGCGGCCGTTGCTCGGCGTGGTCGTGGTGGAAGGCATGGACCAGATGGCGTTTGCCGGTGCCGGTTTCGCCGGCGATCAACAAGGGACCGCTTTCCTGCGCCCACGTGGCGAGGGTGGCGAGCGCCGTTGCCACGCGTTCGTCACCGAGGTTGATGGCGTCCACCACGGTGGATCGGGGCGGCGCGGGCGTTTCGGCGGCGGGCGAATGCCTGCGTTGTCCCCGCAGGGTTGCGCGCGCCACGCAGGTGCCCGCAACCGCGGTGCGAAGCGGGAAGGGCGTGGCGTGGCCGAGTGCCGCCCAGTCGATCAGGCGGCGCCAGTCGGTGGCGAAGCACTCCGCGAAGCTGGTGTCGGGAAACTCGCGGTACAGCCTCAGCTGCGATCGGGCCGCACGGTTGCAGGCCAGCAGCCGGCCGCTTTCGTCGAACACCGCGAGGCCCTCGAAGGGCGTGCCGATCAGGTCCTGGCGGGAATGGAAGCGCAGCGTCAGGAAGCCGTCGTCCAGTGACTCCACCAGCCTGTGCTCGATCAGTTC
Organism: Azoarcus olearius; assembly: GCF_001682385.1. Classification (NCBI taxonomy): domain Bacteria; kingdom Pseudomonadati; phylum Pseudomonadota; class Betaproteobacteria; order Rhodocyclales; family Zoogloeaceae; genus Azoarcus; species Azoarcus olearius. Next base: position 3,310,941 of record NZ_CP016210.1, on the reverse strand, counting down.
CGCGGTGGTGCGCAGCAGGGCGTCGGCGTGCGACAGGTCGGCGCGCGCGTCGGTGGAGATGTCGAGGATGCCGGCGATGCCGCCGGTGGGGGCGAGGATGGGCGTGGCAACGCAGGTGAGCACCCGGTTGCGCGTGAAGAAGTGCTCGTCGCCCTGCACCGTCACCACCTCGCCCAGTTGCAGCGCGGTGCCGATCGCGTTGGTGCCCATGGCCGCTTCGGTCCATTCCACCCCGGGGCTGAGCGCGACGCGCGCGGCGCGATCGAGAAAGGCCGTGTCACCGAGCGCAGAAAGGATCAGCCCCTGGCTGTCGGTCAGCAGCACGGTGGAGGCGGGGCAGTCGATCTGGCGGTACAGGTTCTCGATCACCGGGCGCGAGAAGGTCAGTAGCCGCGCGTTGGCTTCCAGGCGGTCGGCGAGGTCCGCCCGCGCCAACGCGTGGGTGGGCAGCGGCTCATCCGGATCGAGGCCATGGCGATGGCAACGCGCCCACGATTCGCGCAACGCGGCAGAAAGCGGGATCGGAGGTGTTGCGGAGTCCATGTGCTGCACGAGCAAAACTCATGCCGCTTGGCTTTCATTTGGCGTGTTCCAGCTGCGTCGGCGATGGCGCCAGCGTGTGCGGCACCCCCGCGCGGGACGGCCCGAGCGTCGTCATCGGCTGCATATGCTGAATAGTGAAGCACGTGTTTCGGAATGGAGCAGCGCAGTTTGTGCAGCGCGGCGTCCGGTTTCCGGCCCTTACTTCTTGTAACGAGCAAACTGCTTATTAATCAATAAGAAGAATAAATCCGAGGGTCACTTCTCCGCGGCTGGCACGCACCCTGCACAGGGGGTGGCACGCAAAGCAGCGTTCACTCACAGCAATAGGAAGGAGACCCCAATGATTTACGAGATGCCCGGCAAGGCAGGCGCCAAAGTCCAGTTCAAGAGCCGCTACGACAACTTCATCGGCGGCAAGTGGGTTGCGCCGGTCCGTGGCCAGTACATGGACAACATCACGCCGATTACCGGCAAGCCCTTCTGCCAGGTGGCCCGTTCGACCGAGGAAGACATCAACCTCGCGCTCGATGCCGCCCACGCCGCCGCCGACAAGTGGGGCCGCACCTCGGTCATCGAGCGCGCCAACACGCTGTGCCGCATCGCCGACCGCCTGGAGCAGAACCTCGAACTGATCGCCTACGCCGAGACCGTCGATAACGGCAAGCCGATCCGCGAGACCATGGCCGCCGACATCCCGCTGGCCATCGATCACTTCCGCTACTTCGCCGGCTGCATCCGCGCCCAGGAAGGCTCGCTCGCCGAACTCGACGAGAACACCGTCGCCTACCACTTCCACGAGCCGCTGGGCGTTGTCGGCCAGATCATTCCGTGGAACTTCCCGATCCTGATGGCGGCATGGAAGCTGGCGCCGGCGTTGGCCGCGGGCAACGTGGTGGTGCTGAAGCCCGCCGAATCGACCCCGGTCGGCATCCTGGTGATCGCAGAACTGATCGCCGACCTGCTGCCCGCCGGCGTGCTCAACATCGTCAATGGCCTCGGCCGCGAAGCCGGTGTGCCGCTGGCCACCAGCAGCCGCATCGCCAAGATCGCCTTCACCGGCTCCACCACGACCGGCCGCCTGATCATGCAGGCCGCGTCGCAGAACATCATCCCGGTGACGCTGGAACTGGGCGGCAAGTCGCCCAACATCTTCTTCCAGGACGTGGCCGCGGCCGACGACGAGTTTTTCGACAAGGCGGTGGAAGGCTTCGTGCTGTTCGCGCTCAACCAGGGTGAAGTGTGCACCTGCCCGTCGCGCGCGCTGATCCACGAATCCATCTACGACCGTTTCATGGACCGCGCGCTGGCCCGCGTCAAGGCGATCAAGCAGGGCAACCCGCTCGACACCGAGACCATGATCGGCGCCCAGGCCTCCACCGAGCAGATGAAGAAGATCCTGTCCTACATCGAACTCGGCAAGGAAGAAGGCGCGCAGCTGCTGGCCGGTGGCGGCGAAGCCAAGTTCGGCGGCGAACTCGCCGAGGGCTACTACGTCCAGCCGACGGTGTTCAAGGGCCACAACAAGATGCGCATCTTCCAGGAGGAAATCTTCGGGCCGGTGCTGTCGGTGACCACCTTCAAGGACGAGGCCGAGGCGCTCTCCATCGCCAACGACACGCTGTACGGCCTGGGCGCCGGCGTGTGGTCGCGCGACGGCTCCACCGCCTACCGCATGGGCCGCAACATCAAGGCCGGCCGCGTGTGGACCAACTGCTACCACCTCTACCCGGCGCACGCCGCGTTCGGTGGCTACAAGCAGTCCGGCATCGGCCGCGAAACCCACAAGATGATGCTCGACCACTACCAGCAGACCAAGAACCTGCTGGTGAGCTACAGCCCGAAGGCGCTCGGCTTCTTCTGAGCCTGAAGGCGCGGTCTGCCCGCTCCGCTCTCACCGGCGGATGGACGGACCGCAAACTGACTCGCGGCCGGCGCGTGCTTGCGCCGGTTGCCGGGTGGTGTTTCAACTGCTGTTCTCCTCTCTCCCTCGCCCGCTTGCGGATGAGTTACGGGCGGCTCCGGCCGCCCGATTTTTTTGCCGGCCGGGTGTGCGCCCGATCGGTGAGGAGTGGACCATGATTTCCAGGGTGATTGCGACGCCCGAGGCGCAGGCTTTCATCGAACTGTTGATCGCCAAGCACGGGCCGGTGATGTTCCATCAGTCCGGTGGATGCTGCGACGGCAGCGCGCCGATGTGCTATCCGCGCGGCGAGTTCCTGGTCGGCAGCGCTGACGTGCTGCTGGGCGAAATCTGCGACAGCCCGTTCTACATCGGGCGCCAGCAGTACGAGTACTGGAAGCACACGCAGTTGATCATCGACGTGGTCGATGGGCAGGGTGGCATGTTCTCGCTGGAAGGCGGCGAAGGGCGTTGCTTTCTCACCCGCTCGCGCCTGTTTACCGATAATGAGTGGGCCGAACTCGTCGCCGCCGGCGTCGTGTGAGCGCACCACACCGCTCTTTACCCCAACCCTCCATCAATCCAAGGAAAGTCACCATGAAGAAGGGATTCCTCGTTTTCGCCGCCATCGCTGCGGCGGGCTTCGTCCAACCGGCTGCCGCGTCGATCGATCTGGCCAAGAAGGCGCGTTGCGTCGCCTGTCACGCCGTCGACAAGAAGATGGTGGGGCCGGCCTACCGCGACGTCGCTGCAAAGTACCAGGGTCAGGCCGATGCGCCGGCGAAACTGTTCGCCAAGGTGCGCGAAGGTGGCGCGGGCGTGTGGGGTCAGATTCCGATGACGCCGAACGATCCGGAAAAGATCAGCGATGCCGACCTGAAGGCGGTAATTGCGTGGATCCTGAGCGGCGCGCCGAACTGATCGCTGCCCCGTAAAGGGCGATACAGGTGTTCAGGAATGGAACACCTGTATCGCAGTGGTACAGGTGTTCAGCCCGGTCTGTTGCGCGCCGGCAGCATGCGCACCAGCACCGGCTGGCCCCGCAGCGCGTGGATGACCACCGCCGCCACATGGCCAACCAGCAGCACCAGCAGCGTCCACGCGAAGAGTTTGTGGGCGCCGTTGAAGAAGGCGTTGAGCGCCTCGTCCGGCCAGCCCGCCTTGGGAATCGCGAGGCCGAACACCTTCATCGGATACTGCGTGAAGCTGCTCGACAGATAGCCCGCGAGCGGCGTCGCCACCAGCAGCACGTACAAGGCAATGTGCCCGGCGCCGGCCAGGCGCTGCTCCAGGGCACCCAGGCGCGGGTCCGGTGCCACCGGGTGCGCCAGCCGCCACCACAGCCGCAGCGCCACCACCAGCAACGCCACCACGCCAAAGGACTTGTGCAGTCCGATCGCGAAGCTGCGCTCGGGCCCCTTCGGCAGGTCGCTCATGTAGAGCCCCCAGCCCAGCAAGCCCACCACCAGGATGGCGTGCAGCCAGTGCAGCGCGATCGCACCGCGGTCGTAGCGCGGAATGTTCATCGTATCGCCACCCCCCAGGGCAGTTCGCCGACGCTGACTTCGCCAATGCGCTTGAGCTGCACTGTGTCGATCACGCTGACCGAGCCGGAACGGCCGTTGGCGACGTAGAGCTTGGCGCCGTCGGGCGTGATCGCCATGTTCCACGGCCGTTGTCCGACCGGAATCGTCGCGATCATCTTGTTGCTTGCGGTATCGATCGCCATCACCGTGCCGTCGCGGCCGTTGGAGACGAACACGCGCTTGCCGTCCGGGGTGATCGCGATGCCGTTGGAGAAGTTGCCGGCGGGAATCGACGCCACTACCTTGTGGGTCGCGACGTCGATCGCATACACCGTGCTGGCGAGTTCGCAGGCCACGTAGGCGCGCTTGCCGTCCGGCGTGAAGCCGATGCCGCGCGGCCGCTTGCCGACGGGAATCTGCGCCACCTGGCGGCGGCTGGATACCTCGATCACATCGACCTGCTCCGCGTCCTCGGCACTGGCGTACAGCCAGCGCCCGTCGGGGCTGAACACCGCGTGTTCGGGGTTCTCGCCCTTTACGGGGATCTTGGCCAGAATCTGGCCGCTGGCGGCGTCGAGCAAGGCGACCTTGTCCTCTTCCTCGACGGCCACCGAGATCAGTTTGCCATCGTCGGACACATGGGCCCCTTCGGGCGAGTCGCCGACTTTCCAGTTCGCCACCGTGCGGCCGCTTTCGGTATCGACTACGACGAGCGCCGCGGTAGGCTCATCGGTCAGGTACAGGCGCTTGCCGTCCGGCGCGATGGCGATGCCGCGCGGGCGCTGGCTGGGTTGCAGGGTGCGGACGACGGTGTCGGTGCTCGTGTCGATGACGCTGACGGTGCCGGACTTTTCGTTGGCGACGTAGGCCAGGGGAGCGGAAACGCCGACGGCGGGCATGAAAAGCCCGCCGATCAGCGCCGCAATCAGGCGTGGACTGTGGCGCATGCTGCCTCCGTTGTGTGATGCCCGGTTCGTGGGCCGGGCTGGGGTGTTACCGGTTCTGGGAGCGGCAGTTCCGCAAATGGTTTCGCCGCGCGCCGCATTGGGGGTGCGGAGCGCGGCGAAACGCGGGTCAGGGCGTCTGGTGGGTGACGCCGTGTTCGGCAAAGATGCGCACCAGCGTGCCGTCACGCTGCACATCCATCATCGCCTTCCCGAGCGCGTCGGCCAACGCCTCGTGCTCGGCCTTCACGGCCATGCCGAGCGCCCAGCCCTTGATACGCAGTTCGGGCATCGACACCGGCGTCAGCTCGAAGCGGCCGGCGCCTTGCTGCCCGAGCGCGGCCTCGATTTCGGCGCGGGTTGCCATCACCGCGACCACGTCGCCGCGCTGAAGCCCCGCAACCGCCTCGGCCACCGTGGGGAAGTGGGTGACGTTGCTGCGCAGGCGGCCGTTGAGTGCGCCGAGCAGGAAGTCGTCGGCCAGCGAAGCGACCTCCACGCCGACCTTCTCGCGCGTGAAGACTTCCAGCGCCTTCGCGGCCGAGCCGGTCACAGGCGGCACGCGCTTGGGATCGCGCACGATCGCGAGCGATTCGAGGTGGTAGGGGCCGAAGATCTTCACCTGCTCGTTGGCGTCGGCAAGCCGCTTGTCCACCGGCACATGCAGCATCACGTCGGCCGGCCGCGTCCCCAGGTAGTGGCCCTTCCACACCATGTTGCGCAGGTCGTCGTTCATGTCCTCGTCGGCCTTGAACTCGACCACTTCCGGCTCCAGTCCAACGCGCCGCGCGAGTTCGCGCCCGAGCGCGATGTCGATGCCGCGGCCCTTGGCCGAGTAGGGCGGAAAGCTGTCGTAGACGGCGATCCGCAGGCGCCCGGGCTGCTGGACTTCGAGCGCGGACGCCGCCTGCGCGTCGGCGGCGCAGGCGGTGTGGGCGCTTCCGAGCAGCAGGCCGCAGGCCAGTACCAGTGCGCGCAGTGAATCAGTCTTCATGTACGGTCTCCAGCCAGGCACGGATCGCCCACATGGCTTCCTGCGGCAGGATACCTTCGAACGGAGGCATGTAGACGCGGCCGCCGCGGGTGGAGCCGTGGCGGATGCGCTGCATGAAGATCTCGTCACCCTCGTCACCCTTGGGCAGGAAGCGCAGGTCGGGCGCGATGCCGCCGGACACCGCACCCAGGCCGTGGCAGCGCGCACAGTTCTGGTTGAACGCGGAGTCGCCGATGCGGACGGCTTCCTTCTCGCCGCGGTAGGGGTTGGTCGCGCGCCAGTCGGCGCCCAGCGCCTTCAGCGAACTCACGTCCACGGCTTGCGGCGTGACGTCGCCGTGTGCGCCGGCCAGGCCGGCTGCACCGCTCAACAGGGCCGCCATCACGGCGTTGCGCAGCTTGCGGGTGATCGTCTCCTGGGTGTTCATGTCTTCCACTTCCTTTGCTTTGGCTGTTTGTCGAGGCCCGTCCCCGGGGCCGTCCCGGTCGAGGCCGGAATGCCTCCCTTACTGCAAACGCTGTGCCAAGTCGAGCGCGGCGCTCCGGTGGGGCACGTTGAGGGCGCCGCCCGGCACGGAAAGGGCGGGTTCGCGGGGTGGCCTTTTCATGCATAGTGGCAAGGAACTTGCTGACAACCGGGTCTGACCATGTTTGCGGCCTCGTTGCTGCGAAACGTGGCAAGTGCTAAGTTTTGTGACACCCGCCAAAAACAAAAAACGAGGCGGGGGACGAGAAGAAGGAGGAGGAGGGATGAAAGGTCTGGCTACGGCCGAGGACACCCACGTCCTGCGGGTGCAGGAAGCGCGTCGGCGCTTCTTCGACCTCGGCGACGATCCCGACGGTGATCTGCCTGCCGAGGTACTGCGCTCCTGGCAGCGCTGCCGCGACGGCGGGGTGTCGGCGCAATCCACGGTTGCCGGTGATCCGGCCGGCCGCTCGCGGCTGGCGGAGGTGCGCGAGCGCAGCGAGCACCTGCTGACCCAGGCGGCGGGCATCATGGAGCACGTCTTCGAGCAGATCCGGGCCAGCGGCAGCATGGTGCTGCTCGCCGACGTCGACGGCGTCATCCTGCACAGCCTCGGCGACCCCGACTTCATCGCCCGCGCCCAGCGCGTCGCGCTGCAGCCCGGTGCCTCGTGGGACGAGGCCGCGCGCGGCACCAACGCGGTGGGCATCGCGCTGATCGAACAGCGCCCGGCCGAAGTGCTCGGCGCGGAGCACTTCCTCGAGCGCAACGGCATCCTCACCTGCAGCGCGGCGCCGGTGTTCAAGCCCTGCGGCATGCTCGCCGGGGTGCTCGACATTTCCGGCGACTATCGCAGCAACCAGCGCCACACCATGGGGCTGGTGAGGCTGGCCGCGCAGCTGCTGGAGAAGCGGCTGTTCGAGGTCGATTTCGCGCGCCAGGTGCTGATCGCGGTGCACGCGCGGCCGGAATGCGTGGGCAGCCTGCAGGAGGGCTTGCTCGCGGTGTCGGCCGATGGCTGCATCGTCGGCGCCAACCCGGCTGCGCGCGAGGCGCTCGGCATTACCGACATCGGCCCGGGCGGGCTCGCCTTCAGCAGCGTGTTCCGCGTCTCGCTCGACGTCTTCTTCGACCGCTCCCGGCGTGATCCGGCTTCGCTGCAGATGCTGGAGGCACGGCGCGGCGAGCGTATCTACACCCGGCTCAAGAGCAGCCTGCCGCCGCGCACCGAGCCGGTCGGCGGCAGCGCTCCGGCGCGTCCTGCCGTGACGGCAAAGGCCGATGCGACCGAAGCCATACCGCGCGACGGCCGGGTAACCCTGGCCTGCCTTGCCACCGGCGACAGCCGCCTGCAGCTGGCGCTAGACCGCGCCGGGAAGGTCATCGGCAAGGACATTCCGCTGCTGATCCAGGGCGAGTCCGGCGTGGGCAAGGAACTCTTCGCGCGCGCTTTCCACTTCAGCGGCCCGCGCCGCGATGGCCCCTTCGTTGCGCTCAACTGTGCGGCGATTCCCGAAAACCTGATCGAGTCCGAACTGTTCGGCTATGTCGGCGGGGCCTTCACGGGCGCACGGCGCGAAGGTGCGGTCGGCAAGATCCAGCAGGCGCACGGCGGCACCCTGTTCCTCGACGAGATCGGCGACATGCCGCTGGGCATGCAGGCGCGGCTGCTGCGCGTGCTGCAGGAGCGCAGCGTCACGCCGATCGGCTCGGTGCGGCAGGTGCCGGTGGATATCTCGCTGGTGTGCGCCACCCACCGCCTGTTGCGCGAGGCGGTGCAGAAGGGCAGCTTCCGCGAGGATCTCTACTACCGGGTGAACGGGCTGACGGTCACCCTGCCGCCGCTGCGCGAGCGGGGCGACATCGGGCGGATCGTCAACAACATCCTCGCCGCGGAGGCCGGCGACGGGCGCCGGATACGCATCGGCGCCGAGGTGATGGACTTCTTCGAGCGCTACCCGTGGCCGGGCAACGTGCGCCAGCTGCAGAACGTCATCCGCGTGGCGGTGGCGCTGCTCGACGACGACGAGGACGAGATCCGTCCGCTGCACCTGCCCGAGGAGCTGTTCGGCGCCGACACCATGACCGAAGGCGACCGCCACCGTCCGGACGAGCGTCCCTCGTCGGTGGTGACGCCGCTTGGCCAGCCGGCGGCCGGTATCGCCACCGGGGGCCGCAGTCTGGACGAGATCGAGCTGGAAGCGATCGCCGTGGTGATGCGCGAGGTGGGCGGCAACGTCTCCGCCGCGGCGCGCCGCCTCGGCATCAGCCGCAACACCCTGTACCGCAAGATCGGCCGCATCGGCTGATCGGCGCCACCCCTTTCACTCCCCGGGATTTTTACGCAGGCCGGCCCTTGGAGATGAAGTTCGCAGACCGGTATGAAGTGTGCTTCATAGGTGCTGCTACACCAACGCAACAATGAAAGGACGAGGAGAATTCGATGTGGAAATCACTGCACATTGACCCTGCCAAGTGCACCGGCTGCCTCCAATGCGAGATGGCCTGTTCCTACGAGCACACCGGGGTCATCAATCCGAGCAAGTCGCGGATCAAGGTCTTCAGCTTCGAGCACGAAGGGCGCAAGGTGCCTTACACGTGCACCCAGTGCACCGAGGCGTGGTGCATGCACTCCTGCCCGGTCGACGCAATCCGCCTCGACCTGACGACCGGCGCCAAGATGGTGTTCGACGACACCTGTGTCGGCTGCAAGGTCTGCACGATCTCCTGTCCGTTCGGCACGATCAACTACAACCAGGCCACCGGCAAGGTGCAGAAGTGCGACCTGTGCGAGGGCGACCCCGCTTGTGCCAAGGCCTGCCCCACCGGTGCCATCACCTACGTGGATGCCGACTGGACCGGGCTGGACAAGATGCGCGCCTGGGCCGCCAAGGCCAACACCCCCGCCACCGCCGCCTGAGGAGAGCAATATGGGCTGGAACCGTAAAGTCCTGCGGGTGAACCTGACCGCGGGCACCTGCACCGAAGAACCGCTGAACATGGAATGGGCGCAGGAATACCTGGGCTCGCGCGGTCTGGCGACCAAGTACCTGGTGGAAGAGATCGATCCCAAGGTCGATCCGCTGTCCCCCGAAAACAAGATGATCATGGCCACCGGGCCGCTGACCGGCACCATGGCCTCCACCGGCGGCCGCTACACCGTGGTGACCAAGGGTGCGCTCACCGGTGCGATCGCGTGCTCCAACTCGGGCGGCTTCTTTGGCGCGGAGCTGAAGTTCGCCGGCTGGGACATGGTGATTTTCGAAGGCAAGTCGCCGAAGCCGGTGTACCTGTACATCGAAAACGACAAGGCCGAACTGCGCGACGCCGGCCACCTGTGGGGCAAGAGCTGCTGGGAAACCGAGGAAACGATCAAGCACGAGCTGCAGGATCCGCTGGTGCGCGTGTCCTCGATCGGCAGCGCGGGTGAAAACCAGGTGCTGTTCGCCTGCGTGGTGAACGATCTCCACCGTGCCGCCGGCCGCTCCGGCGTGGGCGCGGTGATGGGCTCGAAGAACCTCAAGGCGGTCGCGCTGCGCGGCACCCAGGGCGTCTCCGGCATCAAGGACTTCGGCGCCTTCCTGCAGGCGACCACCGCGGCCAAGAAAGTGCTCGCCGACAACGCGGTCACCGGCGAAGGTCTACCCAAGTACGGCACCCAGGTGCTGATGAACGTCATCAACGAGATGGGTGCGCTGCCCACGCGCAACCACCGCGACGTGCAGTTCGAGGACGCGGGCAAGATCTCCGCCGAGGCGATGCACGAGAAGCGGCCGACCGACGGCAAGGCCCACCTCGTCACCAATGCCGCCTGCTTCGGCTGCACCATCGCCTGCGGCCGCATCTCCGAGATCGACAAGGGTCACTTCACGGTCAAGAACAGCCCGAAGTACTGGGGCGCCTCCGGCGGCCTGGAGTACGAGGCCGCGTGGGCGCTGGGCGCCGCCAACGGCGTGGGCGATCTGGAGGCGCTGCAGTACGCCAACCTGATCTGCAACGAGCAGGGCATGGACCCGATCTCCTTCGGCGCCACCATCGGTGCGGTGATGGAGCTGTATGAGATGGGCGTGCTGACGAAGGAGCAGATCGGCATCGACGCGCCCTTCGGCTCGGCGGAAGCGCTGGCGCGACTGGTGGAGATGACCGCCAACGGCGAAGGCTTCGGCAAGGAGATCGGCCTCGGCTCGAAGCGGCTGTGCGCCAAGTACGGCCATCCGGAACTGTCGATGAGCGTGAAGGGCCAGGAGTTTCCGGCTTACGACTCGCGCGGCGTGCAGGGCATCGGCCTCGCCTATGCCACTTCCAACCGCGGCGCCTGCCACCTGCGCGGCTACACGATTGCCTCCGAAGTGCTCGGCATTCCGGTGAAGACCGACCCGCACGCCACCGAAGGCAAGCCGGAACTGGTCAAGGCCTTCCAGGACGCCACCGCGGTGTTCGATGCCGCCGGCATCTGCGTGTTCACCAGCTTCGCGTGGACGCTGGCCGACGTGCAGCCGCAACTCGCCGCCGCGTGCGAAGGCGACTGGAGCATGGAGAAGCTCAACGAAGTGGGCGAGCGGATCTGGAACATGGAGCGCCGCTTCAACAACGCCGCCGGCTTCACCGCCGCCGACGACAACCTGCCGCCGCGCCTGACCAGCGAGCCCGCCAAGTCCGGTCCCGCCAAGGGCATGGTGAACGAGCTGTCCAAGATGCTGCCCGAGTACTACAAGGTGCGCGGGTGGACCCCCGAGGGTGCCCCCACCGCCGAAACGCTCGCGCGGCTGGGGCTGTAAGGGCGCGCGGACGGGCCGCTGCGCCCGTCCGCGCCGACGATCGCCGGTCGCGCCCGCAAGGGCGCGGCCGGCCTGCCATCGAGGACTAGCAATGAAACACCTGATACTCGGCAACGGCCCGGCCGGCGTGGTCGCGGCCGAAACCCTGCGCCGTGCCGCGCCGCAGGACGAAATCGTCATGGTCGGCAGCGAGGATGCCCCGCCGTACTCGCGCATGGCCATTCCCTACCTGCTCGAAGAGAACATCGACGAACGCGGCACCTGGCTGCGCAAGGACCCCGGCCATTTCGACCGCCTGCGCATCCGCGAGCTGCGCGGGCGCGCGGTGTCGCTCGACACCGACCAGCGGCGCGTGCTGTTCGCCGACGGCCATTTCGAAGACTACGACCGCCTGCTGATCGCCACCGGCTCGCATCCGGTCCGCCCGCCGATTCCCGGCGTCGATCTGCCCGAAGTGCAGACCTGCTGGACGCTGGCGGACGCGCGCGCGATCGCGGCCCACGCCCGTCCTGGCGCGCGCGTGCTGCAACTCGGCGCCGGCTTCATCGGCTGCATCATCATGGAAGCGCTCGCCAAGCGCGGCGTGGAGCTGACCGTCGTGGAGATGGGCGACCGCATGGTGCCGCGCATGATGACGCCGCAGGCCGGCGGCATGATCAAGCGCTGGGTCGAGAACAAGGGCATCCGCGTCGTCACCAACGCGGGCGTCAGCCGCATCGACCGCGGTACGGAGGGCGCGCCGCTGCAGGTCACGCTGACCACCGGGGCCACGCTGGCGTGCGACCTCGTCATTGTCGCCGCGGGCGTCGCGCCCAACGTGGCCTTCCTCGAAGGCACCGGCGTGCACGTGGCCAAGGGCGTGCTGGTGGATGCGCGGCTCGAAACCAGCGTGCCCGGCATCTTCTCGGCCGGCGACGTCGCCGAGGCGCCGGACCTCTTCACCGGCGCCCACCTGGTAGCCGCGATCCAGCCCAATGCGGCCGACCAGGCGCGCGTCGCAGCGCTCAACATGGCGGGCCGCGAAACCACGCTCAACGGCGTGCTCGCGATCAACGTGCTCGACACGCTCGGGCTGATCTCGACCTCGTTCGGCCAGTGGTGGGGCGAAGCCGCGGACAAGGGCGGCAGCGGGGTGGAGCATGTAGACGAGGCGCGCAGCCGCTACCTCAGCCTGCAGTTCAAGGACGACGTGATGATCGGCGCCACCTCGATCGGGCTGACCGAGCACGTGGGCGCGCTGCGCGGCCTGATCCACGGCCGCGTGCAACTGGGCGAGTGGAAGGCGCGGTTGCTGCAGAACCCGCTGGCCTTCGTCGATGCCTACATCGCACGCTCGCAGCCGGTGGCACTGACGCATTGAGGGCGCGGTGGTGAAAATCGCGTTCAAGCTCTTTGCCTCGCTGGCGGACTACCTGCCTGCGGAGCGCAAGGGCAACCGTGTCGATCTCGAGGTGTCGTCCGGCACCACGGTGGGCGAACTCGTGCGCCGCTTCCAGGTGCCGGAGCGCAGCGCCCACCTGGTGCTGGTCAACGGCGTCTTCGTGCCGCCGGCGGAACGCGACCGCCGCACGCTCGCCGACGGGGATGAACTGGCGGTGTGGCCACCGATCGCCGGCGGTTGAGCGGGGCGCGGTGGCGTTCATCCACGGCCCGGTGCCGGAAGTCTTCGAGCGCCTCGTCAGCGCCACGCCCGCGCAGTTCGAGCGCGACCTGCGCGCGGCGTGGCCGGCGGCCACCGGCTGTGTGGGCGAAGGGCTGCAGGTGAGCGACGGCGGGGCGGACCTGTTCCTCACGATGGAGGTACTGCCGGTGCGCCGCATCGGCCTCTTCGCGTTGCCGCAGCTATGCGTGCGCTATCGCTTCGTAGCGGGCGATGCGGCCGCGCGCGGGCGATTGCTCGCGCGGCTGGATCTGGGCATGCAGAAGGGCGGCGGCTAGGCGTCGCAGCGGGCGGTTCAGCGCACGGTATAGCCGCGTGCTTCCAGGCAGGCGCTCATCGCGCGCAGGTAGTCGCCACGCCGTGTGGGGGAGTAACCGCTGCCGCCGCCGGCCACGGTGGGGTCGTAGCCGGTCTGCTCGGCCGCCCATTCGTGGCATTCGAAGCGGTCGTTGCGCTGCTGGCGCTCGCTCTGGCCCCGACCCGGATAGATGTAGAGATCGTCGCTCGTCTGCGGGAGTGGGCCGCGGCGCTCGCTGGCGCTGTCGGCGTCGTAGCCGATGTCAGGCGCGTCGACCACCACGTAGCCGTCTCCGCGCCGTACGTAATAGACCTCGCCGTGGCGGTAGTAGCGCTGTCCGCCGGCATACACGGTGACGACGCCGCGCGGCAGCACCGGCACCGCGATGCCGACCGGCGGCGCGATCAGCACAAAGCTCCCTTGCCATGGCCGGTACCACAAGCCCTGGTCGTAGTAATAAGGCATGCCGCCGTAGACGATGGTGCGATGGCGGTGCGACAGCCGGGGCACCACGTGCCCGTGCGGTTCGCGGTATTCGACCCACGACCGATGGTCGCGATAGGGGTCGGCGTGGCTCGCAGCCGGCAGCAGCGCGAGCACGCCGGCCACGAGCAGGAGGCCGCCGGCGCGGCGCAGGGCGGGGTGGTTCATGTCTATGCTCCTTGTTCTGTGTCAGCGCACCGCGTAGCCGCGGCCTTCGAGGCAGGCGGAGAGTGCGCGGCGATAGGCTTCGGCCTTGCCCCAGTTGCCGTAGTCCGCGCGGGCCGCGCGTTCGGCGTAGGCGTCTTCGATGCGCTGGGCGCGTTCCTCGCGCGCGGCGTCGGATGCAGCGCCGGCCACCGCTCCCACCGCTGCGCCAATCGCCGCGCCTTGTCCAACGTGGTGCGGGCTGGATACCGCGGCGCCGACCACCGCCCCCGCGATCGCGCCCGCAGCGGTGTCGTGTCCGGCAGGCGGGTCCGGCAGCACCCGGGGTGCCGCTGGTGCGGCCGTCGGGCGCATCCGCGCCGGGTCATAGCCGCTCGCGCGCACCGCCCACAGATAGCATTCGTAGCGGTCCTGGCGGATTTCGCGGTCGCTCTTCTTGCCTTGCGGATAGGCCACCACTTCGGTCACCGGCGGTTGCGGGGGCGGGGCCCGGTACACCACCGGGCGCTGCGGCGTGGCGCAGCCGGCCAATGCGGCGGCGGCAACGCCGATCGCCAGAACACGCTGCAGCCGGTGCATGCGGCCGGGGTTTCGCCGCGTTTCCGCGGCCGTGCGCGAAGGGGTCAGCATGGTGGGACTCCGTGGGGCGGCCTTCCGAAAGCGGTATTGTGGCGCGATCGCGTAGCGTGTGCTCGGCACGGGTGTAAGACGCAGTAAGCCGCCCGCGCGACAGAGCACGGCCGGCCGGCGGCTTTCCGGTATCCTCCCGCCGATGTCCGCATTTACTACCACCTTCGGCGAGGCCGGCGCGCTGCTTGCGACCCTGGATGCACGGGTGGCCGAGATCGTCTGGCTGTCGCTCCAGGTGAGCGGCGGCGCCGTGGTGCTCGGCACGCTGATCGGCCTGCCGCTCGGCGCCTGCCTCGCCGTCGGGCGCTTTCCCGGCAAGCATGCGGCGTCGGTGCTGATGAACGGGCTGATGGGGCTGCCGTCGGTGGTGGTCGGCGTTGTTGTCTATCTGTTGCTGTCGCGCTCCGGCCCCTTCGGCGCCGCTGGGCTGTTGTACACCCCGGCCGCGATGGTGATTGCGCAGACCGTGCTGGTGGTGCCGCTGATGGCGGCGATCACCCGCCAGGTGGTCGAGGATGTCTGGCTGCGCTACGCGGAGGAATTGCAGGTGATGCGCTTCACCTGGTGGCACAGCGTCACCACGCTGCTGTTCGACTGCCGCCATTCGCTGCTGGTCGCGGTGCTGGCCGGCCTGGGGCGGGCGATGAGCGAGGTCGGAGCGGTGATGATCGTCGGCGGCAACATCGACCGCGCCACCCGCGTGATGACCACCGCGATCGCGCTGGAGACGAGTAAGGGCGACCTTGCGCTGGCGATCGCGCTCGGGTTGGTGCTGGTCGTCATCATCATCGCCTTGAATGCGCTTGCCTTCGGCATGCGCCGGTGGGCGATGCGGCGGTATGGCTAGGCCCGGCGCGATGTTCCCGCTACGCATCCAGGGGCTGGAAGTGGCGCCCGGCGGCCGCAAGCTGCTTCACGGCGTGGAGCTGGAGCTGGGAGGCGAGGGGATCACGCTGGTGCTCGGCCCCAACGGTGCCGGCAAGAGCGTACTGCTGCGCACGCTGTGCGGCCTGGTGCAGCCGAGTGCGGGCCGCATCGAATGGGACGGCCGCAGCAGCCCGGGCGACGGCGTGATGATGGTGTTCCAGCAGCCGATGATGCTGCGCGCCTCCGTGCTCGACAACGTGGCGCTCGGCCTCAAGCCGCAAGGGCTGGGGCGGCGCGAGCGGCGGCTGCGGGCACAGGCGGTGCTGGAGCGGATCGGTCTGGGTGAGCGCGCTGGCGACAGCGCGCGCCGGCTGTCCGGGGGGGAACAGCAGCGCGTGGCACTTGCGCGCGCCTGGCTGACCAAGCCGCGCCTGCTGCTGCTGGACGAACCCACGGCCAGCCTCGATCCGTCCGCCACTGCGGAGGTGGAGCGGATCATCCGCGAGATCCGTACCGATGGCACCCGTATCGTGATGGTGACCCATAACCTCGGGCAGGCGACCCGCCTGGGTGACGACATCGTGTTTCTGGCGGGAGGCCGGGTGTGCGAACACGCGCCGGCGCAACGCTTTTTTGCCCGCCCCCGGTCGACGGAGGCAAAGCTGTTCATCCAGGGCGAACTGCCGTGGACGATGGCGTTTTGAGAGTGCGGTAAAGGCGGAGTTAAGGCGCTGGAGCAGGGGGCTGGACCGCGCCTGCCCGCCTGGCGAGGCGGAGCAGGCGCGAGGCGGCCTTGGCGCGGATCAGACGCGCAGCAGGGCCTTGCAGAGGCGCTCGGAGAGCTGGTCCTCGGTGAATTGCGGCTCGTTGGGCGGATACAGTTCGACTTCGTCGAGCGGGAAACCGCTGTCGCGCGCCAGCGCGAGCAGTTCCTTCAGCTTCTGACACGCCTTCAGTTGTTCGCCGAGGGCAGCGTCGCTGCGGGCCTTGTCGGAGAAGGCCTTGATGTCCTTGATTGCCATAATTCCAAGCTCATTGGTTCTGTTCGAGAACGAGGCGGGAGGCGGGTCCGCACCTCACCCATGCCGGGTTGCGGCAGGAGGGATGAATGCAAGACCAGTGCCGATTCCTGGTTGCGTTCTAATAGAGCTTAGAAATCAGTGGCTTGGGGTTGATTCTCAGCATAAGGGGGCGCGCAGGATTGTCGGATTCCTGCCCACCGCCGCGAATTTGGAAGTTTTGTACCTCGACTGCGCGGGACAACGGTCAGGCCGGCGCCACCCAGTGCCCGGACTTTCCGCCGAGCTTTTCGAGGAGCTGGATACCGTCCATGCGCATGCCGCGATCGACCGCCTTGCACATGTCGTAGATCGTCAGCAGCGCAACGTTGAGGGCCGTCAGGGCTTCCATTTCCACGCCCGTGCGACCGACGGTTTCGGCGGTGACGGTGCACTGGATCGCGCAGGCGTCCGCATCCGTTTCGAACTCCACCGCGACCCGCGTCAGCGGAATCGGGTGGCACAGCGGAATCAGCTCAGCGGTGCGCTTGGAGGCCTGGATGGCGGCGATGCGGGCGATGCCGAGCACGTCGCCCTTCTTTGCGGTGCCCGCCTGGACCATCGCGAAGGTGGCGGGAAGCATCGTGATACGGCCAGTGGCGCGCGCGACGCGGCGGGTTTCGGCCTTGTCGCCCACGTCCACCATGTGGGCCTGGCCCTCGGCGTCGAAGTGGGTAAGGGCCTGCGCCGGCGCGGCGGCGGGGTGTCGGGATTGGCTCATCGGGGAAGGACCGGAAGGAGGCTACACGCCGATACAGCGAGGCGGGAACGCTGCTGCACGGGCGGTTATCATAGCACCCGATGATGCGCCGACCTCTTGCCCTGCTGCTCAGCCTTGCGCTGGCCTTCCCTGTCCCTGCGGCCGACCTGCCCGACCTGGGGGACGTCACCGCGTCCGACCTGTCGCCCGCGACGGAGCGCCGCATCGGCGAACAGGTCATCCGCGAGATCCGCCAGGATCCGGCGTATCTGGACGACCCCGAGGTCGAGGAGTACGTCAATCGGCTGGGACGCAGGCTCGCCGGCGCGAGCCAGAATCCCCAGCACGACTTCGAGTTCTTCGTGGTCAAGGATTCCACCCTCAACGCCTTCGCGCTGCCGGGCGGGTACATCGGCGTGCACACCGGGCTGCTGCTGGCCGCCGAGAGCGAATCCGAACTGGCCTCGGTGCTTGGCCACGAAATCGCCCACGTCACCCAGCGCCACATTGCCCAACTGGTGGGCAAGCAGAGCCAGAGCAGCATGATGATGCTGGCCTCGCTGCTGGTGGCGGTGCTTGCCGCGAAGAGCAATTCGCAGGTGAGCGAGGCCGCGATCGCGGCCGGGCAGGCGGGTGCGCTGCAGTCGCAGCTCGGTTATTCGCGCGATTTCGAACGCGATGCGGACCGCGTCGGGCTGCAGACGCTGGAGGCCGCCGGGTTCGATGTCCGCGGCATGCCGAGCTTCTTCGAGCGCCTGCAGCGCAACGGCAGGCTCTACGAGAACAACGCCCCGGCTTATCTGCGCACCCATCCGCTGACCACCGAGCGCATTGCCGACATGGAAAACCGCGCGACGTCGATGCGTTACCGGCAGGTGCCCGATTCGCCCGATTTCGGTTATGTGCGCGCCCGACTGCGCGCCGATGCCGGGCTGCCGACCGATGCGGTACGCGAGCTTGAGGGCCGTGTCGCGCAGTTCCCCAACGACACCGCGGCGCTGTACGGCCTGGCGCGGGCCCAGTTGCGTGCCGGCCGGCTGGCCGAGGCGGCGACCCATCTCGAGCGGCTGCGCAAGCTGGCCGAACCCTCGCCCTTCATCGAAACCCTGACGGCCGAGCTTGCGCTGGCGCGCAAGGATGGCGCGGGTGCCGTCCGGACGCTGGAGAACGCTCAGGCCCGCTTCCCCACCAGCAGCAGCCTGCGCTACGCGATCGCCGACGCGCGCATCCGGGCGGGGCAGGCGCCCGCCGCGGCGGCCGGATTGCGGCAGGCCCTGCTGGGGCGCGGCGACGATCCGCGGCTGTGGGGCCTGCTGTCGCGTGCAAACGCCGAGATGGGCAAGCGCACCGCGCAGCATCGCGCCCAAGCCGAGGTTTATGCGCTGCGCGGTACCTTGCCGGCGGCGATCGAACAGTTGGAGATCGCGCGCAAGGCAGCCGATGGCGATTTCTACGAACTGTCCGCGGTGGATGCCCGCCTGCGCGAACTCAAGGCGCGCTGGCAGGAGGAGCGCCGCGAGCGCCAGGGCGAGCGCAACTAGCACCGGCGCGGCTTCCGGGCCCGCGCCCTTTCCTTTACCATCGCTGCGTTTGCCGGCAACGGTTGAAGGATGACGTGATGGAATACGACAAGGAAGTGGATGCGCGCGGCTTGAATTGTCCGTTGCCCATCCTGCGTACCAAGAAGGCGCTGGCCGAGATGCAGCCGGGACAGGTGATCCGCGTGCTGGCGACCGACCCCGGGTCGGTACGGGATTTCCAGGCCTTCGCCAAGCAGACCGGCAACGATCTGCTGCAGCAGGGCGAAGGGCCGGACAAGACGTTCGAGTTCTTCCTCAAGCGCAAGTAAGTCCGGACGCTGCAAGCAAAACGGGGCCATCGGCCCCGTTTTGCTTTATGAACAGCGCGGGCTTACCAGCACGCGGTGACCCCCGCCGATCCGCTCGCCGAGCGGGCGCCGGACTGGTTGATCCCGAGCGTGCCGCAGTGGCTGTCGGCCGTCTGCGCCCCTTGCGGTACCGCCTCCAGCGCATAGGTTGTGGCCGTGAGGTCCTGCGAATAGCCGAAGGTATAAAAACCGCCCAGCTCCGTTCGGCAGGCCGTTTCGGGCAATACCGCGTCGGTGTAGCTCATGTGGGTGGTGTAGTGGCGCTCGAGGAACTGCGCGAGTTCCATCAGGCATCCGGTGGCGGTAGCCCGGCGCGCCTTGATCAGATAGTCCTGATAGTTGGGATACGCGATTGCGGCGAGGATGCCGATAACCGCGACGACGATCATCAGCTCGACGAGGCTGAACGCGCGTTGGGTGCTTTTCATGCTTAATCCTTGATGATCTCGCGCCAGGAGAGCCGGCCGGTGCGCTTGACGCCGGTATTGACGCGCATGTCCGCGATCCTGCCGCTGGAGCCGCCGACGATCAGCCGGTCGCCGACGATGGTGGCCTCGCCGGGCATGCCGACGGACGGATCGAAGGAGCCGATGACCACGTTGTCGAGCTTGTCCGCGGCGTCGAAGCGGCCGTCGCCGTTGAGGTCGAAGGGCGGATACAGCAGACGGGCACCGTTGAACGGGTTGATCGCGTTGATGTAGCCGCTGCCACCCGCCTGGCAGGGGTCGGGGTCCGGGATCAGGCTGGAGGCGATCAGCACCGGTTCCACGAAGCGGTAGAGGTTGGAGCGGGTGACGATGCGCTCGCCACGCGCGGTCGGGTCCTTGAGGTCGACGAACCAGCCCTGCATGCCATCCATGTCGCCAGTGGTGGCGGCCGAGAAGGCGCGCACCGGAAAGCCCGCGACCACGCCCAGCACCTCGATCGATCGCTGCCGGAGCGCTCCGCGGCCGCTGATCGGGGCGCCATCGTCGATGAGCCCGTACCAGCTCTGCACGCTCATGTTGTTGGGATCGCTGGAATAAACGTAGCTGCCGGTGCCGAAGAAGACGAAGGTCTTGCCGTAGTTGGCGTCGCTGGTCACGGTGTTCTGCGCGACGGTGAGCTGCGCCGTGATCGGCTGCGCGTTGTTGCTGGCGTCGCGTGCGGAGAACAGCGGTAGCGGCGTGCTGCCGCTCCGGTAGGCGGATTTCCAGGTGGCGGGGGCGTTGCCGCTGAAGTCGAACTTCCACACGTTGCCCTTGATGTCTCCGGCATAGACCCAGTCGGTATAGCCGTCGCCGTCGGTGTCCACCGCAGTGGGCGTGGACATGGCGTTGTCGCCGCCGACTTCGGTATCGAGCTTCTTTAGCAGCGCACCGCTGGCGAGGTCGAAGACGTAGAGCACCGCACGGCCATTGACGCTGTTGTAGCCGTTGCCGACCAGCGCGACCGTGTGGCCGGTGCGCAGCTTGGCCAGTTGCGGCCGCCCGATCATGTAGCCGAGGTCGTCGTCGGTCGTGGCGCCGTACTCCCACAGCACTGCGGTGGGCGCCATGCTGCCCGGCGACGTCACGTCGAGCGCGAAGAGCCCCTTGGCGCCGCGGCCGGCGGTGGCCACCAGCAGATTCCTGCCCGGAGTCAGCGTGCGCGAGGACACCGCGATATCGCCATCCACGAAATAGGTGTGCGCATACCCGGGCGAACTGAGGCTGGCGAGCTTGCCGAACACCAGGTTGGGGATGTAGGCGAACAGCTCGACGCCGCTTGCGGCGTTGAAGGCGTGCAGCATGCCGTCGTTGGCGCCGATGTAGACCGTGTCGGTGTCCTTCACGTAGTAGGGCGAGGAATGAACCATGTCGCCGAGGAGCTTGGTGCGGGTGCGCAGGGTGCCGGCGTTCTGCACTTCCTGCGACTGGTTGCCGCGCAGGTAGTCGAGCACCGACTCGCTGCCGAGCAGCGTCTGCTGGGTCGCGGACAGCTGGTTCCACTCGAAGCGGATGCCCCGCGTGACGGCGTTCTTCCAGGTCAGGATGTTGCGGGTGCCGGACGAGGGCAGTTCGGCCGAGGCGCGCCAGGACGGCGTTGCGCCCACCCCCGACGCGGTGATCGGGTACGCGAGCAGTTC
Organism: Azoarcus olearius; assembly: GCF_001682385.1. Taxonomy (NCBI): domain Bacteria; kingdom Pseudomonadati; phylum Pseudomonadota; class Betaproteobacteria; order Rhodocyclales; family Zoogloeaceae; genus Azoarcus; species Azoarcus olearius. The sequence continues at coordinate 3,289,935 of NZ_CP016210.1, read as the reverse complement.
GCCGTCCCAGGTGCCGCTGTTGAACTGGGACTGGAAGACCCGGCTGGTGGTCTGCAACTGCTGGCCGTTGGAGGTGACGTTGCCGGCGCTGGCGCTGCGCTCGACGATGGAGTCGAAGCTGCGCTTGAGCGACTCCCGCAGCTTCAGCGGGTTCTGCACGAGGAAGTAGGTGTCGGGCACGCCGTCGCCGTCCGCATCCCATTCCAGCGGAAGGTCGGGGCGGTTGTTGCCGTTGCGGTCGATGAAGCCGCCCCACTTGGCGGCGTACCACAGCGGATCCTTCAGCAGGCTGGCCGTGGAGGCCCCGGGGCTGAAGAGGCGTTCGCTATAGCCCATGGCTCCGGTGCCGCCGGTGTAGGGCAGCTTGCTGCACGCGGCCGGCGGCGAGTCGGTGTCGCAGTAGCCCGGGGCCTGCCCCGGCGGCACATTGAGATAGTAGGTGCGGTCGATGTTTTCATCCTGCACGACCAGGTAAACGCCGTCGCTGTCGCTGCCGGAAATCACGTAGCCCATGCTGTGCTGGATGCCGCCGGCCTGGTATTCCGGCGTCAGCTTGACGCGCAGCTGGCCGTTGGCTTCGGCGGCGACTTCGTAGACGACGATGGCGTCCATGTCGTGGTCCGCGCCTTGTTCCACGTCCTCGAAGTTGATGCGGAAGCGGGCGAAGTAGCGACCGCCGTTCACCGAGGGCGCGGCGTCGTGCGGGGAGGAATTGACGATGGTGTCGACGTAGAAGTCGACGATCTGGTTGGTGGGCTGGAAGGCGCCCTTGGTATTGGAGATGCTGCTGCCGCCGACCGACTTGGCGAACGGCACCAGCGTGATCGTCTTGCCGCTGGTGGTTTTTGCCTCGATGCGCGGCAGCGGCGAGCTGAGCACCACCGCGTAGGTGTCCACCGTCTGCGAGCCGTTGAGGTCGGAGCGCACGCTGTGAGACTTGCCGTAGTGGGCCACCGAGGCGGAGTAGTAGCTGCCCTGCTTGGTCGGCTCATCCGGGGCGAGGCCGCGGATATTGCCCAGCGTCGTCACCGTCTTTGCGGTGGGGGCACCGTCGTAGGTGGTGCCGACCTGGCCGATGAAGCGTTGCCCGGCAATGCCGGCCTCGTGCGCGGTGATCTCCTGCGCAATGTCGGCCACGTTGAGGCTGCCGAGGGTGCCGGAAAACGCACTGAAGGCGGAGCCCGGCACCTGGTCGGAGTCGAACGAGGGATTGATGCCGGACACCACCAGCATGCTCGGGCGCGCGCACCAGCGCGCGCTGGCCGCGCTGCCGGCTTCGTAGGGGTCGTCCCAGCTGGCCACGTCCAGTCCCACCTGGGCGTCGTAGCCACCACTGGTGGCGAAGGCGGAGGTGGCGCTCTTCTTGCCTGCGAAGTAACGCAGGGTCTCGTACATCATCTCGCCCACCGGGTTACCCCAATCGACAAACTCGCCCTCGTTCATTGCCCGCGTCGTGACCCAGCCGGAACGGTAAGTGTCGTCGCTGCGCCCGTTGTTGAAGTCGCGGATGCGCAGGCTGTCGAGCGCCCGCACGATGGTGGCATTGCTGCGGAAAACCCCGTTGTTGCCGTCGATTTCGCTCTTGAACGACGACACCGCCTTGCGCAGCACGCCGCCCGAGGTGTTCTTGTTGTAGCTGCCGGTGAGCAGGCCGAAGAACATCGCGTCGCCTTCGCCGTATTCATGCAGCAGTCCGGTGGGCTTCAGGTTGCCGGCCGGGTAGCGCTTGCAGCCGGTGGGGAAGTCCTCGGTGCAGACCTTGACGCGGACGGTGTAGTCGGTGCGTGACTGGCCGCCGTGCGATGTGGCATGCAGCACCGGACGTTCGGTCGAGGCCCAGGCCCAGACCCGGCGGTCGCTGTTCTTGATGAAGCGCAGCAGCGGCGGCAGGTCGCTGCAGGAGGACAGCGTGGCGCAGTTGACGCCGACGGTGGCGGTGAGGTTGCCGAAGAAGTGCCGGCGCGAGGCAGTGGGTTCGTCGAGCGGCGTGTAGTCGCTGATCTTGTAGCCATCCACGGCTTCGCTGGTGTACTCCTTGGCCCAGGAGTGCGCGTCCTGCGGGATGTAGGCGCGGCGCAGGATGGTTTCGGTGGCGGTGTCGACCTCGCGATAGCCGCCGTAGAACACCTTGCGCAGCGCGTCGATGCGGCTGGTGGTGACATAGTTCAGCCAGTTGCCCGACCAGCGCTTGTGCTTGCAGCGGCCCAGGCTGTCCGCCGCGGCCTGGGGTTCGAAGACCGCGCTCGCGCCGTTGCCGCTGTAGCTGTAGCACACCTGGGAGTCGAACAGGCCGTAGTAGGTGATCGCCGGCTTGAAGCGGGTATCGAGCGTGCCGTCGCCGTCGATGTCGCTGGCGTCGTTGTAGGCCTCGTAGTAGAGCGTGTGGTCACGCCCCACGACCAGCATGCTGAGCGGCGTTGCGGCCTGGCTGGTGATCAGCGGCGCTTCGGGCAGCGCGATGCCGGCGCTGGCGGGCAGCGTGGCCGCGGCGAGCGTCAGGGCGAGCGCGGCGAGGGGGCGGGGGAAGTTCATGCGCGCCTCATTCTGTGGCGTAGATCGATTGCAGGATCACGATGGCGCGGTCGTCGTCGCCATGGCTGCGTGCCGTGACCCGGTAGCGGTTGCAATCCGTTGCCCCAGCGGTCGGGTCGTCGATGTCGCAGGGGAAGTTGCCGCCGAGGAACTCGACGAAATACTGCGGGCTGGTTCCGAGCGGGCCGAGGTCGAGTTCGCCGGCATCCACCCAGCCGTCGAAGCCGTCGTCCAGCCAGCGTGCGGGGCAGTCCTTGTCCGGCTGGGCGCAAAGGCCATTGGCGCAGGGGGACGCCGCGCAGTTGTCGTCACTGTCCGACCATTCGCCGCCATCGGGAAAGAGCAGGTTCGGGGGAATCGCGGCCGCCTGCGATTGGGCCACCGCTTCGCCCACGCGCAGCGCCGCTTCTGCCGCCTGGAACGCCAGGCCGCGGTCGTGGGCGTTGGCGGTCATGCGCTCTTCGAGCATGACCATGCGCACCCCGGACAGCCCCAGCAGCGTCATGACCACCAGAAGCAACAGCGCGACGATCAGCGCGGCGCCGCGTTGGGGCGCGAAGGCAGAGGGCGTTTTCATTGCACGATTTCCCGGTGGCGCAGGCTGACGGCGTGTACCAGCGGACGGTTCAGCCGCTCCGCATCGACGCCGACCCGCTCGCGCGATTCAACCTGGAGGACGACGCGCACACCGATGACCTGTGCGGAGGCGTCGTTCTCCCAGCCGTCGATCGCATCCGCATCGACATAGTCGTCCGCAGGGACGCTGCCGGTGCGGGTGAGGTAGCTCAGTTGCAGGTCGGCCACGCCCTCGGCGATTTCCTGCGGCGCGCCGCCGTTGACGATGCGGTACAGCGAACGCCCGCCGCGCGCGTTGTTGCCGACGTACCAGGCCGTCACCGTGAGGCGGTTCATGAACCCGTTGCCTTCGAAGCTGTATTCGTTGCCGATCACCGATCCGCAGTCGGTGGGGAAGCCGAGGCCCTTGCTGCAGTTGCCCGGCGTGCCAGCGCCCGTGTTGTGGACGATGGTGCGGCTGCTTGCGTTGGCATTGGTGATCTGCAGGATGGCCGCCTGGCGGTAGTCGCACACCATCACGATGTCGCCCGGAATGAAGCCGTGCGCCGTGGTGTTGACCTTGAACTGCGCGGAGGTGGTGTGGTGGTCGGTGATGATCACGCCTTCGTGGAGCGAGGCGCTGCGCAGGATCAGCGCGTCGGTGCCGCTCACGCGCTCTTCGGTGCCGGTGCCGGTGGTCAGGCCGGGCAGCACGGTCTCGCCGTCGAAGCCCTCGACGCCGCCACGCTCCCAGTCGTGCCAGACCGAGCCGTCGGCATCGTTGAGGACGTTGGCGACGAGCCGCGTGCCGCAGGCATTGCCCCCGGCCTCGCGAATTTCGCGGGCCATCAGTTCGAAGGCTACCCGGGTGCTGTCCTGCATGTGGGCCAGCCCTTCATTGACCCGGTAGGCCTGGCGCTGCGACAGGAAGATGGTGGTGACGGCGAGCAGCAGCAGCAAGCCGAGCGCCATTGCGATCATCAGCTCGATCAGGGTCAGACCCGCCTGGGAATTGACGCGCTTGTTTGTCATCGCAGTCACAGCCGGCTGGAGGTTTCGAATACCTGCGCGTCACTGCCGCCGGCGGCGCGGCTGTCGTCCCAATAGACGCGTACCGTGCAGTTCATGCCGTCGCAGTCGATTTCGCCGCAGGTGGTGTCCGCGTCGCCGAGCGACTCCTTGAGGCGTCCGAGCCAGTAACGCTGGTCGTTGGAGACGAGCGTGGAGCCGGGCGCCGGGATGTTGCAGGTCTTGGCAAGGTTGTAGTTGCCGTTTTCGACGTCGGCACGGTTGGCGCGCATGGCGTCGAACATGAAGTAGCTGAGCACGACCGCCTGCATGCGGTAGGCACTGCTCTGGTTGTTCTTCAGCGCGTTCATCTGCAGCGAGGCCATGCCGAGCAGCCCGATCGAGAACACGACGATGCCGATCAGCACCTCGAGCAGGCTGAAACCGCCTTCGCGGTCGCGCACACGGCGGGGAAGACGCGAAACCCTAGCCGACATAAGTGCCTCCGGTCCGGACATTGACCACCCGGCTGCTGGTGCCGAGGGTGAGGGTGATTTCGCCGTTGGTCATCAGCACGCTGCCGGCGCCGTATGCGAGGCCGTCGGGGCGATACCGCACGCAGGCGAAGTCCGCGAGCAGTCCGGTATCGAGATTGTTGGTGTCGGCCGTAATGGAGGGCGGGAGCGCGCCTTCGCGGATCTCGTCTCCGGCGACCTGATGGACGCTCCAGCGTCCGCCGGCATCGGCGAGGCAGAAGTACACCGTGGCATTGCGGCGCACCGCCTCGCTGCGGGCGACGTTGAGGCCGAGCAGGACGTCGTTGGCCGCGGTGGAGAGCCGGGTGCGGGCAATGATGGAATCGAAGGCCGGCACCGCGATGCCCGCCAGGATGCCGATCAGTGCGAGCACGACGATCATCTCGACCAGCGTGAACCCGCGGCCCCCGGTTCTCGCCGCAATACCTGAGTGATAAGACTTTGGGCGCATTGGGAGGAATCGCCTCGAATAATGACGGGAAATTATCTTTGCATACCAGCTATATGGAAAGACATAACAGTGAAATATGTCACGCGAAAGAGAAGATATGGCGGGGCGAGGTCTTGCCTACCACTCAGGCGGCAACGTCAGCCGCTCTCCTTGTCAAGGCCCCGGGGGGGGCGCCGCGGCCGTGGCGAGGCTTTCCTATGGGTTAATGCCGACCGGCCGGCGGTCGCGTCGTGGGGGCGCTGCGGCGGCTCCTTGCGCCGTCTTCAGGGCACGTCGGGCTGCTAGCGCGTTTGGGCACTGCTCCGATCGGGCAGGGGGCAAATTGTCGTTTCCCAACAGGTGTTGGATAATTCAGGCGTACTGTCGATCGCAAGTGGTAGCGTCCCATGAGCGTATGCGGATACCCGCGGTGGAGCAGGTTGCGGCCCTGGTTGCGTCCGGTGGTCTTCGGTCTCGCGCTGACAGGCGTTGCTGCCTGCTCGCTTGCGCCGCCCTATGAGCTTCCGGCCCTGCCGGTGGAAAGCCGCTATCCGGCCGACGCCCCGGTGGCGCCGGCCGCGCAGCGTGCGGCCGACACCGGCTGGCAGGACTACTTCGCCGACCCTGCGCTACGCCGCCTGATCGGCCAGGCGCTGGATAACAGCCGTGATCTGCGCGCCGCGGTGCTGCGGGTCGAGGAGGCGCGTGCCGCCTTCGGCATCCGGCGTGCCGACCGCTTTCCCACCGTGGGGCTCGGTTTCGAAGGCGTGCGCGGGCGCACGCCAGCCGACCTCAGCATCACCGGCGAGGCGGTGACCAGCGGCCAGTACCAGATGGGCATCAGCCTGGCGAGTTGGGAACTCGACCTGTGGGGGCGGGTGCGCAGTCTCGAAGGCGCGGCGCTGGAGGAGTTCCTTGCCACCGAGGCGGCGCGTCGCGCCGTCACCGTCAGCGTGGTGGCCCAGGTTGCCGATGCCTACCTCACGCTGCGCGAACTGGACGAGCGCATCGTGCTGGCGCAGCGCACCATCGACACCCGCCAGGAATCGTTCCGCATCTTCAGCCGCCGCGTGGAGGTCGGGGCGACCTCTCGACTGGATCTCGCCCAGGTCGAAACGCTGTTGACGCAGGCCCAGGCGCTGGGCGCGCAGCTCGAACAGGCGCGCGCGCTGCAGGCACATGCGCTGGCGGTGCTGGTGGGGGCGCCGCTCGACCTGCCCGCCGCGGCAACCCGCCTCGACGACGACCTCATCCTCCACGAACTCGATGCGGGGCTGCCGTCCGAACTGCTGACGGGACGCCCGGACATCGTCGCCGCCGAGCACCGCCTGAAGGCGGCCCACGCCAGTATCGGCGCGGCGCGGGCTGCGTTTTTCCCCCGCATCGCGTTGACCGCGTCGGCCGGCAGCGCGAGCGCCGCGCTCGACGGGCTGTTCGAACCCGGCAGCGGCGCATGGCGCTTCGCGCCGACGATCTCGCTGCCGATCTTCGATGCCGGCCGCAACCGCGCCGGGCTCGATCTCGCCGAGGTGCGGCGCGATCTTGCCGTCGCCAGTTACGAGAAGACGGTGCAGCAGGCCTTCCGCGAGGTGGCCGACGCGCTTGCCGCGCGGCACTGGCTGGAGGCGCAGCTCGGCATCCAGCGTGCTGCGCTCGCCACCCAGGTCGAACGCGCGCGCCTCGCCAAGTTGCGCTACGACAACGGCGCGGCGCGTTATCTCGAAGTGCTCGACGCCCAGCGCGACCTGCTTGCCGCGGAGCAGCAGGTGGTGCAGACGCGTCGCGCGCTGCTGTCCAGCCGGGTCGCGTTGTATGCAGCACTGGGCGGCGGCGCCCAGGAGTCGGAACGGACGCCCAGATAAGGAGCTGTGCGGATCATGAAATCTGCATTCAGGAAGACGTGGATTGTCCCGGCAGCGCTGGCGGCGGTGGCGGTGGTCGGCGTGGTGACCTGGTATTCGATGCGGCAGGAGGGGCCGGGCGAGGGCTTCGCCAGCGGCAACGGCCGCATCGAAGCGACCGAGATCGACGTTGCCACGAAACTTGCCGGTCGCATCGTGGACATCCGTGCGCGCGAGGGCGATTTCGTCAAGGCGGGCGACGTGCTGGCGCAGATGCAGGTCGATGGCCTCAATGCGCAGCGCGACGAAGCGGCGGCGCGCCATCAGCAGGCGATCAACGCGGTCGGCAGTGCCGAAGCCCAGGTGGCGGTGCGCGAAAGCGACCTCGCGGCTGCCGAAGCCGTGGTCCGGCAGCGTGAAAGCGAGGTCGATGCCGCCGCACGCCGGCTGGCGCGTTCGCAGACCTTGTCCGGTGAAGGCGCCGCATCCATCCAGGAGCTGGATGACGACCGCGCCCGTTTGCGCAGCACCGAGGCCGCGCTGGGGGCGGCGCGGGCGCAGGTCACCGCCGCGCGCGCCGCGATCGCCGCCGCGCGGGCGCAACTGGTCGGCGCGCGATCCACCGTGGATGCCGCCGCAGCCACCGTGGCCCGCATCGACACCGACATCGCGGACAGCCAGCTGAAGGCGCCGCGCGACGGCCGCGTGCAGTTTCGCGTCGCGCAGCCGGGCGAGGTGTTGGGCGCGGGCGGCAAGGTGCTCAACCTGGTCGATCTGGCCGACGTCTACATGACCTTCTTCCTGCCCGAGACCGTTGCCGGCCGGGTGGCGCTCGGCGGTGAGGCGCGCATCGTGCTGGACGCCGCCCCCGCCCTGGTGATCCCCGCCAGCATCTCCTTCGTCGCCAGCACGGCGCAGTTCACGCCGAAGACAGTCGAAACCGCGAGCGAGCGGCAGAAGCTGATGTTCCGCGTCAAGGCGCAGATTCCGCCCGAACTGCTGCGCAAGCACCTGACGCAGGTGAAGACCGGGCTGCCCGGGGTCGCATGGGTCAAGCTCGACCCCGCCGCCAGCTGGCCCGCTGAACTGGCGATACGGGTTCCGGAATGAGCACGACTGCCGGCTCCGACCGCGGCGCGCCGGTGGTGCGCCTGGCCGGGGTCGGCCTGCGCTATGGCAGCACGTTGGCGCTGGACGGCATCGACCTCGAGATTCCCGCGGGTTGCATGGTGGGCCTGATCGGCCCGGACGGCGTCGGCAAGTCCAGCCTGATGTCTTTGGTGGCGGGCGCGCGGGCCCTGCAGGCGGGTGCGGTGGAGGTGCTGGGCGGCAGCATGGCCGACGCCGGTCACCGCGCCCGGGTCTGCCCGCATATCGCCTACATGCCGCAGGGCCTGGGCAAGAACCTCTACCCGACGCTGTCGGTGGAGGAGAACCTGCAGTTCTTCGGCCGCCTCTTCGGCCACGACGCCGGCGAGCGTCGCCGGCGCATTGACGACCTGACGCGCGCGACCGGCCTCGATCCCTTCCTCGACCGCCCGGCCGGCAAGCTCTCGGGCGGCATGAAGCAGAAGCTCGGGCTGTGCTGCGCGCTGATCCACGATCCGGCGCTGCTGATTCTCGACGAGCCCACCACCGGGGTCGATCCGCTGGCGCGCAGCCAGTTCTGGACGCTGATCGCGCGCATCCGTCGCGGCCGTCCGGGCATGAGCGTCATCGTCGCCACCGCCTACATGGACGAGGCGGAGCGTTTCGACTGGCTGGTCGCGATGAATGCGGGGCGTGTGCTTGCCACGGGCTCACCGCGCGAACTGCATGAACGCACCGGCACGGCGACGCTGGAGGCGGCCTTCATCGCGCTGCTGCCGGAGTCGGCCCGGCGGGGGCACCGCGCGGTGGTGGTGCCGCCGCTGGCCGAAGGCGAGCGCGACGAGATCGCGATCGAAGCGCGCGGGCTGACGATGCGTTTCGGCGACTTCACCGCGGTCGACCACGTCAGCTTCCGCATCCGCCGCGGCGAGATTTTCGGTTTTCTCGGCTCCAACGGCTGCGGCAAATCGACCACGATGAAGATGCTGACCGGCCTGCTGCCGGCGAGCGAGGGCGAGGCCTGGCTGTTCGGGCGCAAGGTCGATGCAGCGGATATCGACACCCGCCGCCGGGTGGGCTACATGTCGCAGTCGTTCTCGCTCTATTCCGAACTTACCGTCGCCCAGAACCTGGTGCTGCACGCGCGCCTCTTCGACGTGCCGGAGGCGGCGATCGCCGCGCGGGTGGCCGAGATGAGCGCGCGCTTCGACCTCGGCGCGGTGCTCGACAGCCTGCCCGAGCAACTGCCGCTGGGTCTGCGCCAACGCCTGTCGCTGGCGGTGGCGATGGTGCACAAGCCGGACCTGCTCATCCTCGACGAGCCGACTTCCGGCGTCGATCCGGTCGCCCGCGACAGCTTCTGGCGCCTGATGATCGGCCTCGCGCGCGAGGACAAGGTCACGATCTTCATCTCTACCCACTTCATGAACGAGGCCGAGCGCTGCGACCGCATCTCGCTGATGCATGCCGGCCGCGTGCTGGTCAGCGACGCACCCGCGGCGCTGGTGAAGGCGCGCGGCGCGGCGACGCTGGAGGCGGCGTTCATCGCATGGCTGGAAGACGCAGGCGCGCAGGCCGGGCAGGCGGCAGGCAACGAAGCGGCGGCCGCGCCGGCCGATGCCGCGCCGGCTGCTCCAACGCTCGCCGCGCCCCGGCGCGCCTTCAGTCCCGCGCGGGCGCTCAGCTACTCGCGGCGGGAGGCGCTGGAGCTGACGCGCGATCCGGTGCGCGGCACGCTGGCGCTGCTCGGCAGCCTGCTCCTGCTGCTGATCATGGGCTACGGCATCACGCTCGATGTCGAAAACCTCAACTTCGCGGTGCTCGACCGCGACCAGTCCGGCATCAGCCAGAACTACACGCTGAATCTCGCCGGGTCGCGCTATTTCACCGAACGCCCGCCGATTGCCGACCATGCGGAACTCGATCGGCGCATGCGCAGCGGCGAGCTGTCGGTCGCAATCGAAATTCCCCCGGGCTTCGGCCGCGACCTGCTGCGTGGCAAGACGGTGCAGATCGCCGCGTGGATCGATGGCGCCATGCCCCAGCGCGCCGAGACGGCCAAGGGCTACGTGGCCGGCATGCACCAGGCGTGGCTGCTGGAGATGGCGCGGACGCGCTTCGGCAGCACGCTCGGCATCGCCGCCGCGACGATCGAGACCCGCTACCGCTACAACCCGGACGTGCGCAGCCTGCCGGCCATCGTGCCGGCGGTGATTCCGCTGTTGCTGCTGATGATCCCCGCCATGCTGACCGCGCTGGCGGTGGTGCGCGAGAAGGAGCTGGGTTCCATCCTCAACCTGTACGTCACGCCGGTCACGCGCGCCGAATTCCTGATCGGCAAGCAACTGCCCTACGTGGCGCTCGGCATGCTCAACTTCCTGCTGATGACGCTGCTGGCCGTGACGCTGTTCGGCGTGCCGGTGAAGGGCGACTTCGCCACGCTGGCCCTGGCGGCGCTGGTGTTCGTGCTGTTTTCCACCGGCTTCGGGCTGTTCGCCTCGACCTTCACCCGCAGCCAGATCGCGGCGATCTTCGTCGCCATCATCGGCACCATCCTGCCCGCGGTGCAGTTCGCCGGCCTGCTCAACCCGGTGTCCTCGCTGGAGGGCGTGGGACGGGCGATCGGCGAGATCTACCCCGCCACACATCTGCTCACCATCAGCCGCGGGGTGTTCACCAAGGCGCTGGGGCTGGGCGATCTGCAGGACGCGTTTCTCGCGATGGCCGTCGCCGCGCCCGTGATCATCGGGCTGTCGATCGCGCTGCTGAAGAAGCAGGAGCGCTGAGATGAACCGATGCTGCCGGGAACCCCAGCCATGACAGCGCACACGCCCGACTCACCGGACGCCGCCGCCCTCGCTCGCCCGGCGGCGTGGCGACGTCGTGCCGCCAACATCTACCGCCTCGGCATCAAGGAACTCTGGAGCCTGCGGCGCGACCCGATGATGCTGGTGCTGATCGCCTACACCTTCACCATCGCCATCTACGCCGCCGCCACCGCGATGCCGGAAACGCTGCACAACGCCTCGATCGCGGTCGTCGATGAGGACGGTTCGCCGCTGTCGGCCCGCATCCTCTCGGCCTTCTATCCGCCGCACTTCACTCCGCCCGAGCGGGTGTCGCTGGAGGCAATGGATGCCGGCATGGACGCGGGCCGCTACACCTTCGTGCTCGACATCCCGCCCGACTTCCAGCGCGACGTGCTGGCCGGCCGCGCACCGGCGCTGCAGCTCAACGTCGATGCGACGCGCATGAGCCAGGCCTTCACCGGCGCCGGTTACATCCAGCAGATCGTGCTCGGCGAGGTGAACGAGTTCGTGCAGCGCTACCGCAGCGCCGGCACGCTGCCGGTGGATCTGGTGCTGCGCGCACGCTTCAACCCCGACCTGACGCGCGCCTGGTTCGGCTCGCTGATGGAAATCATCAACCAGGTCACGATGCTCTCCATCATCCTCACCGGCGCCGCGCTGATCCGCGAGCGCGAACACGGCACCATCGAACACCTGCTGGTGATGCCGGTAACGCCGGCCGAGATCATGCTGGCCAAGGTGTGGGCGATGGGGCTGGTGGTGCTGGTGGCCACCGCCATCTCGCTGAAGACGGTGGTGGAGGGCGCGCTGCAGGTGCCGATCGAGGGCTCGGTGGCGCTGTTCCTGGCCTGCGTCACGCTGCACCTGTTCGCCACCAGCTCCATGGGCATCTTCATGGCGACGCTGGCGCGCTCGATGCCGCAGTTCGGCCTGCTGATGCTGCTGGTGTTGCTGCCGCTGCAACTGCTGTCGGGCGGTTCCACCCCGCGCGAGAGCATGCCCGAGCTGGCGCAGCAGATCATGCTGGCGGCACCCACCACACACTTTGTGGCAGCCGCGCAGGCCATCCTCTATCGCGGGGCCGGGCTGGACGTCGTGTGGCCGCAGTTCCTCGCGATCCTGGCGATCGGGGCGGTGTTTTTCGGCGTCGCGCTGGCCCGCTTCCGCAAATCCCTCAGCCAGATGGCCTGACCCTCATGTCCCCGACCACGGTGCCGCGCAGTCCAGGCCGTCCCCGCGGCGGCGGTGGCGACTGTCGTGAGCGGCTGCTTGCCGCCGCCCTGCAGGCCTTCACCCGGCTCGGCTTCGACGGCGCGGGTTTACGCCTGATCGCGGCGGAGGCGGGGTGCGACGCGTCCATGGTGGCCCACCATTTCGGCTCCAAGGCCGGGTTGTGGCGGGCGGTGGCGGAGCAGGTGGTGCTGCGCCACCAAAGCTGGCTGGTCGAGGCGCGCAGCGTGATCGCAGCGCCGTTGCCGGCGGCCGAGCGTGTCGGGCGGCTGACCGACTGCATGATGGATCACCTCGCCGATTCTCCGGCACAACTGGGTTTCGTGACGCGGGAGTTCGCGGAACCGGGGGAGCGGCTCGACTACCTCGTCGAGCGCCTGATCCGGCCGGGTGTGGAAGCCTGCGGGCCGCTGTGGCGCGAGGCGATGGCAGCCGGCGTGCTGGCCGAGGCCGATCCGGTGGTGTTGCAGATTGCGCTGGTGGGCGCCTACTCGCTGGTGATGTCGTCGCGGGCCGTGCAGGCGCGGCTGGCGGGGCGCGAAATCCCGCTGGACGAACTCAAGCGCGAACTGCGGCGCGCGGTGCTGGGCAACCTCGCCCGCGGCTGAAGCGCCGCAGGCGAGGCCGGCCGGACGCCGGTTCAGCGGCCGGCGAGCTTGGCGAGCTGCGGACGCAGCTGTTCCAGCGTGGCCTTGAAGCCGGCGAGGCGGTCGCGTTCCTGCTGCACGACTGCGGCGGGGGCGCGGTCGACGAAGCTGGCGTTGCCGAGCTTGCCTTCGGCCTTGGCGACCTCGCCCTCGAGGCGGGCGATTTCCTTGGTCAGGCGCTCGCGCTCGGCTGCGATGTCGATTTCCACCTTCAGCATCAGCCGGGTTTCGCCGGCGACGGCCACCGGGGCGAGTTCGTCGGCGCCGATCTCGGCCACGATCTCGACCTCGGACAACTTCGCCAGGCCGGCGAGGTAGGGCGCGTAGCGGCCGAGCAGTTCGGCGTTGCCGGCGGCCACCAGCGGCAGGCGCTGCGCGGGCGAGATGTTCATCTCGCCGCGCAGGTTGCGGCAGGCATAGATCAGCGCCTTGAGTTCGGCCACCTGCGCCTCCGAGGCCTCGTCGATGCGGCCCATGTCCGCCTGCGGATAGCGCGCCAGCATGATGCTGTCGGCGTCCTTGCGGCCGGCGAGCGGGGCCACGGTTTCCCACAGTTCCTCGGTGATGAAGGGGATCAGCGGGTGGGCGAGGCGCAGCACGGTTTCGAGCACGCGCAGCAGGGTGCGGCGGGTGGCGCGCTGCTGCTCCGGTGTGCCGGTCTGGATCTGTACCTTGGCGAGTTCGAGGTACCAGTCGCAGTACTCGTCCCAGACGAACTCATAGACCGCGCGCGCCACCAGGTCGAAGCGGTAGGCCTCGAACTGCGCGGCCACTTCCGCCTCGGTGCGCTGCAGGCGGGAGACGATCCAGCGGTCGGCGAAGGAGAAGTCGAGGTAGCCGCCGGGCACGCAGGTGCCGGGCTCGTGCGGGTCCATGCCGCAGTCCTGGCCTTCGCAGTTCATCAGCACGAAGCGGGTGGCGTTCCACAGCTTGTTGCAGAAGTTGCGGTAGCCCTCGCAGCGGGCGAGGTCGAACTTGATGTCGCGGCCCGGGCTGGCGAGCGAGGCGAAGGTGAAGCGCAGCGCGTCGGTGCCGAAGGCCGGGATGCCTTCGGGGAATTCCTTGCGTGTCTTCTTCTCGATGCTCTGGGCCTGCTTCGGGTTCATCAGGCCGAAGGTGCGCTTTTGCACCAGTTCGTCGATGCCGATGCCGTCGATCAGGTCGATCGGGTCGAGCACGTTGCCCTTGGACTTCGACATCTTCTGGCCTTCCGCATCGCGGATGAGGCCGTGCACATAGACGTGCTTGAACGGAATCTTGCCGGTGATGTGCTTGGTCATCATCACCATCCGGGCGACCCAGAAGAAGATGATGTCGAAGCCGGTGACCAGCACGGTGGAGGGCAGGTAGAGGTCGAGCGCGGGGTTGCTCTTTTGCGGCCACTCGGGCGTCCAGTCCAGCGTCGAGAACGGCCACAGCGCGGACGAGTACCAGGTGTCGAGCACGTCCTCTTCCTGGCGCAGCGTGCCCTCTTCATAGCGCGCGTGCAGCACCGACAGGCGCTCGGCGAGGTCGGGGTACTGCTCGGCGGTCTGGCCTTGCGACTGGCGCGACTGCACCTCGGCCTGCAGGCGGGCGATCTCGGCTTCGAGGTCGGCCTTCCAGGCGTGGAGGGCGGCTTCCTCGTTGGCGGCGACGTAGATGCGGCCTTCGTCGTCGTACCAGGCGGGGATGCGGTGACCCCACCACAGCTGGCGCGAGATGCACCAGTCCTGGATGTTGTTGAGCCACTGGTTGTAGGTGTTCACCCAGTTTTCCGGGTAGAACTTGATCTCACCGGAGGCGACCACTTCCAGCGCCTTCGCGGTGATGCTCTTGCCGTCCGCGCCCGGCTTGCTCATCGCGACGAACCACTGGTCGGTGAGCATCGGCTCGATCACGACATTGGTACGGTCGCCGCGCGGCACCTGCAGCTTGTGCGCCTTGATCTCCAGCATCAGGCCGAGCGTTTCGAGTTCGGCGACGACCTTGTCGCGCGCCGGCACGCGGTCGAGTCCGGCAATGCCGGCGGGCATCGCCACGCCTTCGCGCGGCTGGCCGTCGGTGGTGTAGCGCTCGGCCACGGCGGGCACGCTGCCGTCGAGCTTGAGCACCACGATCATGTCGAGCTGGTGGCGCTGGCCGACGGCGTAGTCGTTGAAGTCGTGCGCCGGGGTGACCTTGACGCAGCCGGTGCCGAACTCGCGGTCGACATAGTCGTCGGCGATGATCGGGATGTGGCGGCCGGTGAGCGGCAGCGCCACGGTCTTGCCGATCAGGTGGGCGTAGCGCTCATCTTCCGGATGCACCATCACTGCGACGTCGCCGAGCAGCGTTTCGGGGCGGGTGGTGGCGACGGTGAGACCGCGCAAGTCGCCGACGGGACCGTCGGAGAAGGGGTAGAGGATGTGGTAGAGCTTGCCGTCCTCTTCTTCCGACACCACTTCGAGGTCGGACACTGCGGTGCCGAGCTTCGGGTCCCAGTTCACCAGGCGCTTGCCGCGGTAGATCAGGCCCTCGTTGTAGAGGCGCACGAAGGTTTCGGTGACGGTCTTGGACAGGCCCTCGTCCATCGTGAAGCGCTCGCGCTTCCAGTCCGGGCTGGTGCCCAGGCGGCGCATCTGGCGGGTGATGGTGCCGCCGGAGTACTCCTTCCATTCCCACACCTTTTCCAGGAACTTCTCGCGGCCGAGGTCGTGGCGGCTGACGCCCTGGGCGTCCAGCTGGCGCTCGACGACGATCTGGGTGGCGATGCCGGCGTGGTCGGTGCCCGGTTGCCACAGGGTGTTGTCGCCCCGCATGCGGTGGTAGCGGGTGAGCGCGTCCATGATGGTCTGGTTGAAGCCGTGCCCCATGTGCAGCGTGCCGGTGACGTTGGGCGGCGGCAGCAGGATGCAGAATGCGTTGGGGTTCGACGTGTCGAGGCCGGCGTCGAAGTAGCCGCGGGATTCCCATTCGGGGTAGCGACGGGCCTCGATGGCCGCCGGCTCGAAACTCTTGGCCAATTCCATGATGGTGTTCGGGCGCTTTAAGGAAAGGGGCGGATTATAGCGGATGGGCGCCGCCCGGCCCGGGTGGCGGACGGTGTACGCGGCGAGGCCGGCGTCAGCCGTCGTCGCGGTCGAGCCGGCGCGCGATGCGTTCGGAGATGCTGGGCAGCAGGGTGGCACGCAGTTGGGCGAGGGCTTCGCTGCGCACCTTCTCGGCGAGCGCGTCGAGTTCGCGCGACAGGATCTGCGGTAACTCGTTGGCGAGCCAGGCCTCGACCTCGCGCCCGATCTCGGTGTCGAGTTCGATCAGCTGTTCGGCGACATGGGCCGCCTGTTGTTGCCGTCGGGTGTCCACGGCCGGCGCGGCGGCGGCAATGTCGGGCGCGGACGGCGCGACCGGCGGTGGTTCAGTGGCGGCCTGGCGTTCCAGCGCGCTCAGCTCGTCTTCGTCGACGACCTCGGTCAGGATAGGCAGGTCGTCGTCCAGATCGTCGAGTGGAATCGTCAGCTCGTCGTCGAGACGCTCGGACTCCGACTCGGTCCCCCGGTGGCGGCGCAGCAGCGCGTCGGCCTTGCCCAGCAGGTCGTCGGCGCGCTCCAGCTCGGCCTCGGTTTCCCGCCGCATCGAAGACCAGTCCTTCACAACGCCACCCGCCGTTCCGCATCGAAGGCCTTGAGCGGGAGGCCGCGCGTCTTGTATTGGGTCCAGCGCGCACGCGCGGGCGCTTTCTCTGCTTCGCTGCGGCCGACGATCTCGACCACGGTGCGAAAACCTTCGAAGCCGGGTGCGAGGTCGGCCGCAAGGTTGAACAGGATATCGGCATGCGGCCAGCGCGCGTCGCTGCCAGGGGCGCCGATCTGCACCGGGGTTTCATCGGCGAGCGGGCCGCCGTTCATCACGTGCGGTACGAAGGCGAGCGGTTCGACCGTCCACAGCATCAGGTCCAGCTTGCGCGCCATCGCCGGGTCCGCAGCGCGAACCGCGACCTGGCGTCCGCCCGCCTGCGCCTTGGCGACCAGCTCGCAGGCGAGCGCGAGCTGGTCGGGGGCGTTGTGATAGAACTGGACCTTGGTCACGACCGTCAGTCTGCCTTGGCCGCGGCGCGGCCGACGAGGAACTCCGCCAGCAAGGGCACCGGACGTCCGGTGGCGCCCTTCGCGTCGCCCGACACCCAGGCGGTGCCGGCGATGTCGAGGTGGGCCCACTTGTAGGCCTTGGTGAAGCGCGCCAGGAAGCACGCCGCGGTGATGGTGCCGCCATAGCGGCCGCCGATGTTGGCCATGTCGGCGAAATTGCTCTTCAGCAGATCCTGGTACTCGTCCCACAGCGGCAGCTGCCAGGCGCGGTCGCCGGATTCGGTGCCGCGCTTGAGCAGCTCGGCGGCGAGGTCGTCGTCGTTGGCGAGCAGGCCGCTGGGAATCTTGCCCAGCGCAACCACGCAGGCCCCGGTGAGCGTGGCGATGTCGATCACGCACGCGGGCTTGAAGCGCTCGGCGTAGGTGAGCGCGTCGCACAGGATCAGGCGGCCCTCGGCGTCGGTGTTGAGGATCTCGATGGTCTGGCCGGACATCGAGGTGACCACGTCGCCCGGCCGCGTGGCGTTGCCGCCCGGCATGTTCTCGGTCGCCGGGACGATGCCGACGACATTGAGCGGCAGCGCCATGCGCGCGATCGCCTTGAAGGTGCCGAGCACGCTGGCGGCGCCGCACATGTCGTACTTCATCTCGTCCATTTCGGCGCCGGGCTTCAGCGAGATGCCGCCGGTGTCGAAGGTGATGCCCTTGCCGACCAGCACCACCGGCTTGGCCTTGGACTTGCCGCCCTTGTAGTGCATGACGATGAACTTGGGCGGGATGTGCGAGCCCTTGGCCACCGACAGCAGCGAGCCCATGCCGAGCTTTTCCATGTCGGCGCGTTCGAGCACCTCGACGTCGAACTTGAACTGCTTGCCGAGCGCTTCCGCGGTGTCGGCGAGGTAGGCGGGCGTGCACACATTGCCGGGCAGGTTGCCGAGATCCTTGGCGAGCGCCATCCCTTCGGCGACGGCCTGGCCGCGCCGCACCGCCGCTTCCAGCTCGTCGCTGACCTTGTCACCGATCAGCAGCGTGATCTTGCGTGCGCCGCGTTCCTTCTTCGCGTCCTTCGCGCCGGCCTTGGGCGCGTCGAAGCGGTAGGCGCCGTCGGCGATCTGGCGCGTGGCCTGCTGCAGGCGCCAGGCGAGCGCGCGGCCGTCCAGCTCGGCGTCCGCAATCGCGACGACGGCGTCTTTGGCGACGCCGCTCGCGAGCGCTTTGGCAACGCTGTTGAGCGCGTCGCGATAGGCCTTGTCGGAGAACTCGGCGGATTTACCCAGGCTGACCACCAGCACGCGCTCCGCGGCAATGCCGGCTAGGTCGTGCAGCATCACGGCGGCGCCGGCTTTCTCGTCGAGATCGCCGCGCTTCACGAGCTGCGCGAGCTTGCCCTTGGAGGCCTTGTCGACCGCGTGCGCGGCGGGGGGCAGGATGCCGTCGGCAAAGAGACCGACGACCAGAACGCCGGTCCGGACCTTCTCCGGGGTGGCGGTCTTTATGGTAAATTCCACGGGCTTGCTCCTGGGGAAAGACGGGTGTTTTGGGCTTTCGGCCGATTATGGACCGTAGCCGTCAACGCCGTCAAAAACGCCCCCGGCAGCGGCCGGGCCAACGGCTTCCTTCCCCCTTGCATAACGGTTTTCCCCTCGCGCGATGATCTTCCGCCGCGCCTTGCTGCGCGAATTCAGCCAGACCGCTGCGGCGGTGTTCGTCGCCCTGTTCGCGATCCTGGTCACCATTGTCCTGATCCGGCTGCTCGGCCAGGCGGCCGGCGGCGGCGTTCCGTCCGACGCGGTGCTGGCGCTGATCGGATTCGGCGCGCTGACCGAGATGCCGGTGGTGCTCACCCTGACCCTGTTCGTCGCGGTGCTGTTGACGCTGTCGCGCAGCTACCGCGATTCCGAAATGGTGGTGTGGTTCGCCTCCGGCGTGCCGCTGACGGCGTGGATCGGGCCGGTGCTGCGCTTCGCGCTGCCGGTCGTGGCGGTCATCGCCGGCATGACCCTGTTCCTGTCACCGTGGGCGCACATGAAGAATGCGGAATACCGCGAACGCCTCGAAAGCCGTGATGACACCCAGCGCGTGGCGCCGGGCGTGTTCCGCGAATCCGCGGGCTCGCGCCGGGTGTTCTTCGTCGAGGTGGGCGCGGGCGAGGACGGGCGGGTGCGCAACGTCTTCGTCAGCGACGAGAACGGCGACCGGCTCAGCGTCATCGCCGCCGCGGAGGGCTATCTGAAGACCGACGAAGAGGGCAACCGCTTCGTCGTGCTCGAGAAGGGGCGGCGCTACGACGGCAAGCCGGGTACGCCCGAGTACCGGGTGATGAGCTTCGAACGCTACTCGGTGCAGATCGAGGCCAAGCAGGCGGCCGCCCAGCCGCAGCGCAGCCGCGCGCGGCCTACCGAAGAGCTGTTGCGCAGCCCCGACGACCGCAACCTGGGCGAGCTCGCGGGCCGTGTGGGCACGCCGCTGGCGGCGCTGCTGCTGGCCCTGCTGGCGATCCCGCTGTCCTTCGTCAATCCGCGTGCGGGCCGTACCAACAACCTGCTGGTGGCCATCCTCACCTACCTGATCTACAGCAACGCGATCACGATCGGCCAAGCCTGGGTGGCACAGGGCCGGCTGCGCTTCGAACTGGCGGTGCTGCTGCCGCATCTGGTGGTGCTGGGCCTGCTCGCGTTGATGTTCTACAAGCGTCTGGCGGTGTCGCCGATCTGGCGGGTGCGCGCATGAGCAAGATCCTGTCGCGTTACCTCGCCAAGGAAATCTTCGGCGCCACGGCAACGGTGCTGGTCGCCTTCCTCGGGCTGTTCGCGTTCTTCGACTTCATCAACGAACTCGACAGCGTCGGCAAGGACGGCTACCAGTTGTACCAGGCGGTCATCTACGTGGCGATGATCGTGCCGGGGCGCGTCTATGAGCTGTTGCCGATCGCGGTGCTGATCGGTTCGCTGTACGCCCTGACGACGCTGGCGCGACATTCGGAGATCACCGTGATGCGTGCCTCCGGGTTGTCGACCTGGCGCATGCTGCGCATCCTCGGCCTCATCGGCAGCGTGTTCGTCGTGCTGACTTTCGTGTTCGGTGAATACATCGCGCCGCCGGCCGAAAGCGCCGCGCAGCAGTGGCGGTTGGTGGCGACGAACTCGGCGGTGTCGCAGCAGTTGCGTTCCGGCTTGTGGGTCAAGGACGGCGCGCAGGTGATCAACGTGCGCACGCTGCGGCCCGACCGCTCGATGGAGCACGTCCGCATCTATGCCTTCAACGAGCATTACGGCCTGGAGTCGATCAGCGAGGCGGCCACCGGGGTGTATGACGGTGAAGGGCAGTGGCGCCTGAACGGAATCCAGCGCACCCGCTTTACCGACGAGCGCACCGTGCTGGAGCACGAAGACAGCATCATCTGGCGCTCGGAACTCACGCCCGAAGTGCTGAGCGTGCTGATGGTGGTGCCGGAGCGCATGTCCGTCGCCAACCTGTGGGCCTATGTGCGCCACCTGCGGGAGAACCGGCAGAACGCCGACCGCTACGAAATCGCGCTGTGGAAGAAGCTGGTGTATCCCTTTGCGGTGCTGGTGATGCTGGCGCTGGCCTTGCCGTTCGCCTTTACCCACGACCGCATGGGCGGCGTCAGCGTCAAGGTGTTCCTCGGTGTGATGCTCGGCATCGGTTTTCACCTGCTCAACGGGCTGGCGTCCAATCTCGGGGTGATCAATGCGTGGCCGCCGGTGCTCGCCGCGCTGACGCCCAGCCTGGTCTTCCTCGCAACCGCCGCGGTCATGCTCTACTCGGTGGAGCGCCGCTGACGCGCGTTCGCCGCAGCTGCGAGGCCGGCGCCCGCCGATGTCGGCGCCGGTGCGCCGAGGTGGAATGAAAAACGGGCCCTTGCGGGCCCGTTTCGTTCTGCTTGCGCCGGAGCGCCAGTCTTACGCCTTCTTGCCGGCGGCCGACTTGTAGTCCAGCTTTTCCTTGATGCGAGCCGACTTGCCCGAGCGCTGGCGCAGGTAGTACAGCTTGGCGCGACGGACATCGCCGCGACGCTTGACTTCGATCGTCGCGACCAGCGGCGAGTAGGTCTGGAACGTACGCTCCACGCCTTCGCCCGAGGAGATCTTGCGGACGATGAAGGACGAGTTAAGACCGCGGTTACGCTTCGCGATCACGACGCCTTCGTACGCCTGCAGACGTTCGCGGTTGCCTTCCTTGACCTTGACCTGCACCACCACGGTGTCGCCGGGGGCGAACGCGGGGATGGTCTTGCCAGCGGTCAGGCGGGCGATTTCTTCCTGTTCGAGCAGCTGAATCAGGTTCATTTCGTTGACTCCAGTATGGTCAATGGCACTTGGCCTTGCGGCAGAGCAGGTCGCCACCTGATGCACGCGGTTTGTGATCGAGCGTTCAGACGGTGTTGCCATCCTCGGCTCCAGCTTGTTCCCGCTTGAATTCCTCAAGCAGGTTCAATTCTTCCTTGCTCAGCCGACGCGCGGCGAGCAGATCGGGGCGGCGCAGCGCGGTACGCCCCAGCGCCTGCTTCAGGCGCCAGCGCCGGATCAGCGCATGGTTGCCCGAGAGCAGGACTTCCGGCACCCGTTCGCCCTCGTAAATCTCAGGGCGGGTGTAGTGCTGGCAATCCAGCAGGCCGTCGACGAAGGAATCCTCCACCGCCGAATCGGCATCATTCAAGGCCCCCGGCAGTTGCCGGATCACTGCGTCGAGCAACACCATCGCCGGCAGTTCGCCGCCGGAGAGGACGAAGTCGCCGAGCGAGATTTCCTCATCCACGCAGCGGTCTATCAGCCGCTGGTCGATGCCTTCGTAGCGGCCGCACAGCAGGATCATTCCTGGCGCGGCGGCAAGTTCCTGCACCCGGCCGTGATCCAGCGTACGGCCCTGCGGCGACAGGTAGATCACCGGGCCGCTCGTGCCCAGTGCCGCCTGCTGTGCCGCGCGCGCCTGGCCGATGGATTTCTCCAGCGGTTCGGCCAGCATGACCATGCCGGGACCGCCGCCGTAGGGCCGGTCATCGACCGTGCGGTGCGCATCGGTGGCAAAGTCGCGCGGGTTGTGGAAACCGATGTCGTACAAGCCACGATCGCGCGCGCGCCGGGTGATGCCGCTTGCGGTGAGCGCGGCGAACATCTCCGGAAACAGCGTCACCACGTCGAAGCGGCGTTTTCCGCCGGTTGTTGCGGTCACCAGTCTTTCTGCCACGCCACCCGGATGCGCCGGGCCGCGAGGTCTACATCAAGTACATAGGCCGCCACGAAGGGAATGAGCCGCTCCGTCTCGCCGTCTTCGACCTGCAGTACATCGTGTGCGCCGGTGGAAATCAGGCCGCTGACGCGACCCAGGGTTTCGTCCGTCTCGTTCACGACATCGAGCCCGACCAGGTCGCCCCAGTAGTACTCGTCCTTCTCGGGGGCGGGCATCGCATCGCGCGGCGCGCCCACGTAGCGGCCTTCGATCGCTTCGGCGGCGTTGCGGTCGGGAACGCCTTCGAGCAGCGCCACCAGACCTTTTCCATGCGGCCGGCAACTTGCCAGCTTGTACTGAACCCAGGCGCTCTCGGGGCCGTCCGGATCTTCTGCCAGCCACCAGTGCGTCATCTTGCGCCAGGCGGCGGGGTCGTCACCGAAGGGGTGGATCTTGAGCCAGCCCTGAACGCCAAAAGGGGCGACGATGCGCCCCAGTACCATCATTGGCGATGATCCGTCGGGATCAGGCAGCGGCCTTGGCGGCCTGCTTGACCAGACGGGCCACGGTGGGCGACAGCTGGGCGCCGTTCTGTTCCCAGTAAGCCAGACGCTCGGTGTTCACCACGAGGCCCTTTTCGGCGCCAGAGGCGACGGGGTTGTAGTAGCCGACGCGCTCGATGAAGCGGCCGTCACGACGATTGCGGGAATCGGCGGCAACGATGTTGAAGAACGGGCGCTTTTTGGCGCCGCCACGGGCAAGGCGAATGACGACCATTCTGTGTGTCCTGTATTCGGTAGATGCGAAAAGCCGTGCATGATAAGCCAAAAACCCCGACGTCACAAGCCACGGGCGCGTGTCAAGCGCTGGGCGCGGAGGCGGGGCCGCTACTGCCGCGCGTGGGCGCCGCAAGCGAGGGCAGCAGCGCGTCGATGGCCTGCTGCTCGGTGCGGTAGCCGGCATGCGGCGCAAGCGCGGGCCACAGCGGATCGCGCTGCATGGTGTCCAGCACCTGCTTCTTCAATCCGCAGAACGCGATCTGCTGCAGTTGGGCGCCGAAGCGATCCAGCAGCCCGCCCAGCACGTGAAGACCGGTGGCGTCGATCGCGTTGATGCCGGCTGCCGAGACTACCACCGCGCGCACATCCGGCTGTGCACGCGCGGCGCGCAGCATCGCGTCCTCAAAGGTGGCGGCGGTGACGAAGGTGAGCGGACTGTCGAAGCGCAGGATCACAAGCTGGGGATGCGGGTGCGAGAGGCCGAAGCGTTCGAGGTCCCGATAGGTGCCGTCCGGGTGCAGGCCGAGCAGGGCCACGCGCGGACTCATGCTGCGATACACCATCAGCGCCAGCGACAGCAGCAGTCCGGTGAGGATGCCGTTCTGGATGTTGGGGGCGAAGGCGAGGGTGGCGAAGAAGGTGATCAGGCCGGCGAGTCCGTCATCCCGCTGCGTGCGCCACGCCCGGCGCAGGGCGCCGAAGTCGAGCAGGTTGGCGACCGCGAGCAGGATCACCGCGGCGAGGGCCGGCTTGGGCAGGTGCCACAGCAGGGGCGTGAGGTAGAGCAGCGTCAGCAGCACCACGGCGGCAGACACCAGCGACGACAGCCCGCTGCGCGCGCCGGCGGCGTAGTTGAGCGCAGCGCGCGAGAACGAAGAACTGACCGGCAGGCCGCCGGTGAAGGCTGCGGCCAGCTTGGCCAGGCCCTGGCCGATCAGTTCCTGGTTCTGGTCCCATGCTTGCCGTGTGCGGCCGGCGATGACCTTCGCGCTCGATGCGGCTTCCATGAAGCTGACGAGCGCGATGACAAAGGCCGTCGGCAGCAGCGTCACGATGGCGGGAAAGTCGAACGAAGGCAGCGCGAAAGCCGGCAGTCCGCTCGGCACTGCCCCGACGACCGGCCCCCCGCTGGCGGCAAAGCCGCTCCATGCCGACAGGGCCGTGGCGGCGGCGACGACGACGAGCACGCCAGGCAGGCGGGGCGCCGCGCGGCGCAGCACCAGCAGGGCGGCCAGCGCGCCGATGCCGAACAGCGCGGGCGCAAGTTGGGGCAGATGTGGCGGGCTGAAGGCGGCGGCGATGTCGGCGAGGAAGCGCCCGCTTTGCGGGAGTGACAGACCGAGCAGCGGCGGTAGCTGTGACAGGCAGATCACCAGTGCCGCGGCGTTGAGAAAGCCCATCAGCACGGGATGCGACAGCAGGTTGAGCAGCCAGCCCAGGCGCAGTGCGCCGAGCGCGAGCTGGATGAGGCCCGACATCAGCGCCAGCAGTACGGCGAGCGCCAGAAAGCGCGGGCTGTCGGGCGAGGCCAGTGGCAACAGGCTGGCGCCGGTGAGCAGGGAGGTCAGCGCGACCGGTCCGGTGGAGAGTTGGCCGCAGGAGCCGAACAAGGCGCCCACCACCGCGGGCAGCAGCGCCGCATAGAGACCGACATGGGGCGGAAGCGAGCCGAGCTGGGCGTAGGCCAGCGACTGCGGCACCATGACCAGCGCCACGGTGATGCCGGCGATCACGTCACCGCGCACGCTGGCGGCGCTCCACCGCTTCGGCCAGGCGAGAAAGGGGAACAGGCGTTCGACAGGCGCGGACATGCGGCGTGGCGGCGAGGGGCGGGCCGCCATGTTAGCAAACGCTTCTATTTGATGCCCGTGCTTGCGGGCGGTCGAGTCAGGCCCAGTCGCGCGGGACGAGGAATTGTTCGTACAGCGCTGCTTCGGCGGAGCCCGGCTCGGGCTGCCAGTCGTAGCGCCACTTCACGATGGGCGGCATCGACATCAGGATGGACTCGGTACGCCCGCCCGATTGCAGGCCGAACAGGGTGCCGCGGTCGAACACCAGGTTGAACTCGACGTAGCGGCCGCGCCGGTAGGCCTGGAAGTCGCGTTCGCGCTCGCCGTAGCCGTAGTCGCGACGGCGTTCGACGATGGGGATGTAGGCGTCGAGGAAGGCGTTGCCGACCGAGCGGGTGAGGCCGAAGGCGGTGTCGAAATCGGTTTCGCCGTCGGCGCCGAGATCGTCGAAGAACAGTCCGCCAACGCCGCGCGGCTCATTGCGGTGCTTGAGGAAGAAGTAGCGGTCGCACCAGGCCTTGTAGCGCTGGTACTCGGCTTCGCCGCCGAAGGGCAGCACCGCTTCCTTGCAGGTGGCGTGGAAGTGGCGAACGTCGTCTTCGAAGCCGTAATAGGGTGTCAGATCCATGCCGCCACCGAACCACCACACCGGCGGCTTGCCGTCGGCGAGCGCGACGAAGCAGCGCACGTTCATGTGCACGGTGGGGCAGTAGGGGTTGCGCGGATGCAATACGAGCGACACGCCCATCGCCTCGAAGCGGCGCCCCGCGAGTTCGGGCCGGTGCGCGCTGGCCGACGCCGGCAGGCCGTCGCCCATCACGTGCGAAAAATTCACCCCGCCGCGCTCGAAGAAGTTGCCTTCCTCGATCACACGGGTCAGGCCGCCGCCACCGCCCGGGCGCTCCCAGCCGTCGCTGCGGAAGGTCTGGCCGTCGAAGGCTTCGAGCCCGGCGACGATGCGGCCCTGCAGGCCGGTGAAATACTGCTTGATGGCGGTGAGATCGACGACCATGGCGGATCAGCTCTTGCGGGCGACGGCGCGGTGGCCGATGTCGCGGCGGAACTGGCGGCCTTCGAACTGGATCGCGTCGGCGAGTTCGTAGGCACGCTTCTGCGCCGCCTTGACGTTGTCGCCGAGCGCGGTCACGCACAGCACGCGCCCACCGGCCGTGACGATGGCGCCGTCCTGCTCGGCGGTGCCGGCATGGAAGACATGCGCGTCATCCAGCGCTGCCGCAGGCAGACCGCTGATGGCGTCGCCCTTCTTCGGGCTGTCGGGATAGCCGCCGGCGGCGAGCACCACGCCGAGCGCGATGCGGCGGTCCCACTCGGTTTCGGCCTGGTCGAGCTTGCCGGCGATGGCGGCTTCCACCAGGTCGGCGAGGTCGGTCTTGAGCCGCATCATGATCGGCTGGGTTTCGGGGTCGCCCATGCGGCAGTTGAATTCGACCACGCGCGGCTTGCCGGCGTCGTCGATCATCAGCCCGGCGTACAGGAAGCCGGTGTAGGGCAGGCCGTCGGCGGCCATGCCGGCGAGCGTCGGCTGGATGATCTCGCGCATCACCCGCGCGTGGACCTCCGGCGTGACCACCGGCGCGGGCGAATAGGCGCCCATGCCGCCGGTGTTGGGGCCGGCGTCGCCGTCGAGCAGGCGTTTGTGGTCCTGGCTGGTGGCCAGTGGCAGCGCATGCTTGCCATCGGCCATGACGATGAAGCTCGCCTCCTCGCCCTGCATGAACTCCTCGATGACGACGCGAGCGCCCGCGTCCCCCATCTTGTTGTCGAGCAGCATCATGTCGATCGCGCCGTGGGCTTCGTCCAGCGTCATCGCCACCACCACGCCCTTGCCGGCAGCCAGGCCGTCGGCCTTGATCACGATCGGCGCGCCCTCGGCTTCGATGTAGGCGTGGGCTTCGGCGGCGTCGGAGAAGGTCTGGTACTTGGCCGTAGGGATGTTGTGGCGGACCAGGAAGCGCTTGGCGAAGTCCTTGGAGCTTTCGAGCTGGGCGGCGTTCTTCGTCGGCCCGAAGATCGGCAGGCCGGCGGCGCGGAAGGCATCGACCACGCCGGCCGCGAGCGGGGCTTCCGGCCCGACGACGGTGAAGCCGACCTGCTCGTCGCGGGCGAGCGTCACCAGCGCATCGATCGCAGTGACGGGCACGTTCTGGAGCTTGGGTTCGCGCGCGGTGCCGGGGTTGCCCGGAGCGACCAGCACGCGGGTCACACGCGGAGACTGCGCGAGCTTCCAGGCCAGCGCGTGTTCGCGTCCGCCCGAGCCGATGACGAGGACTTTCATGTGCGGACTCCGATCAGTGGCGGAAGTGGCGGAAGCCGGTGAAGACCATCGCGATGTTCTGCTCGTCGGCGGCGGCGATCACCTCGGCGTCGCGCATCGACCCGCCCGGCTGGATCACCGCGGTGGCGCCCGCCTGGGCGAGCACGTCGAGGCCGTCGCGGAACGGGAAGAAGGCATCCGACGCGACCACGCAGCCGGGGATGGCGAGGCCGGCGTTCTCGGCCTTGATCTTGGCGATGCGGGCGGAGTCCACGCGGCTCATCTGGCCGGCGCCGACGCCGATGGTCATGCCGTCCTTGCAATAGACGATGGCGTTGGACTTGACGTACTTGGCCACGCGCCAGGCGAACAGCATGTCTCGCAGTTCGGTGTCGGACGGCGCGCGCTTGGTGACGACCTTGAGGTCGGCGAGCTGGATGCGGGCCTCGTCGGCGCTCTGCACCAGCAGGCCGCCGCCGACGCGCTTGTAGTCGAGCGCACCGGAAGGCTTGCCGAGCGGGCAGGTGAGCACGCGCACGTTCTGCTTGGCGCGCAGCAGCTCCAGCGCGTCGGCGGTGTAGGAGGGCGCGATCAGCACTTCGAGGAACTGGGCGGACACCGCTTCGGCCGCGGCGCGGTCGACTTCGCCATTGAAGGCGATGATGCCGCCGAAGGCGGAAGTCGGGTCGGTGGAGAAGGCCTTCTTGTAGGCTTCCAGCGGGGTCGCGCCGAGTGCGACGCCACAGGGGTTGGCGTGCTTGACGATGACGCACGCGCCGGTGTCGAAGGCCTTCACGCATTCCCACGCCGCGTCGGCGTCGGCGATGTTGTTGTACGACAGTTCCTTGCCTTGCAGTTGGGTGTAGCTGGCGATGCCGCCTTCGGCCGCGCCCGGTTCCTTGTAGAACGCGGCGCTCTGGTGCGGGTTCTCGCCGTAGCGCAGGTTCTGCACCTTGTCGAAGGCGAGCTGGAAGCGCTCCGGATAGGCCTGCTTGGAGACGTCGCCGGCGTCGTTGGTGACCAGCGCGGTGAGGTGGTTGGAGATCGCCGAGTCGTAGCGCGCGGTGTCGGTGAAGGCCTTCACCGCCAGCGCGAAGCGGGTCTTGTAGCTGAGCATGTTGGCGTTGGCCTTGAGCTCGGCGACGATGCCGGCGTAGTCCTCCGGATCGGTGACGATGCCGACGCCGCCGGCTTCGGTGCCGTGGTTCTTGGCCGCGGCGCGCACCATGGTGGGGCCGCCGATGTCGATGTTCTCGATCGCGTCTTCCAGCGTGCAGTCGGGGCGGGCCACGGTGGCCTGGAAGGGGTAGAGGTTCACCACCACGAGATCGATGCGGCTGATGTCGTGGGCGGCGATGGTGTCCATGTGCTCGGCGAGGTCGCGGCGGGCAAGGATGCCGCCGTGCACCTTCGGGTGCAGGGTCTTCACCCGGCCGTCCAGCATTTCCGGGAAGCCGGTGTGCTCGGACACGTCGGTGACCGGCAGGCCGGCGTCGCGCAGCAAGGCGGCGGTGCCGCCGGTCGACAGCAGCTTGATGCCGAGGCCGGCGAGTTCGCGGGCGAAGTCGAGCACGCCGCGTTTGTCGGAAACACTGATCAGGGCTTGGGTGACGTTCATCTTCAGAGGCTGCACAAGGTGGAAAGCGGGGAAAGGCGGAAACTGCAGCGCGGCCCGGTGGCCGGCGCGGGGCAAACAGGCGGCGCGCTGCGCCGCGGCCTTACAACAGGTCGTAGTCGGTGAGCTTGCGGCGCAGGGTGTTGCGGTTGATGCCGAGCATGTCGGCGGCCACGGTCTGGTTACCCTTGGCCTGCTGCAGCACGAACTCCAGCATCGGCCGCTCGACATTGCGGATCACCATGTCGTAGATCGCCGACGGCTTCTCGCCGTCGAGATCGCGGAAATACTGGTCGAGGGTCCGGAAGACGGAGTCGGCGATCTCGTTGCTGCGGCTCATGCTGCAAGTTCCTGAGGCTGTTCGTCGCCAAAATCGGCTTGGCCGGTCTGATAACTCAAACGGCTGTCCGCCTCGGCAAGCTGACCGAAGAATTCGTCTACCGCAGCGAGCTGGGCGGGGATGTCGGGCAGCTGGTTCATCGTGCGCCGGAAGGCGGCGGAGCCGACCAGACCCTTGGTGTACCAGGAGATGTGCTTGCGCGCGACCTTCACGCCGGTGTCTTCGCCGTAAAAGGCGTAGAGGTCGGCGAGGTGCTCACGGCACACCTGGTGGATGTCGGAAACCAGCGGCGGGGGCAGTTCCTCGCCGGTCGCGAGGAAATGTTCGATCTCGCGGAAGATCCACGGCCGGCCCTGGGCGGCGCGGCCGATCATCACGCCGTCAGCGCCGGTGTAGTCGAGCACATGTTTGGCCTTCTGCGGCGTGGTGATGTCGCCGTTTGCGATCACCGGGATCTTCACCAGCGTCTTCACCAGCGCGATGGTGTCGTATTCGGCATCGCCCATGTACTGGTCGGCGCGGGTGCGGCCGTGGATGGCGATGCCCTGGATGCCGGACTCTTCGGCAATGCGGGCGATGATCGGGGCGTTCTTGTTCTGGCGGTTCCAGCCGGTGCGGAACTTGAGCGTGACCGGGGTATCCGGCACCGCCTTGACCACGGCTTCGAGGATGCGCGCCACCAGCGGCTCGTCCTGCATCAGCGCCGAGCCGGCCATTACGTTGCACACCTTCTTGGCCGGGCAGCCCATGTTGATGTCGATGATCTGCGCGCCGCGGTCGGCGTTGTGGCGCGCGGCCTCCGCCATCATCGCCGGGTCGGCGCCGGCGATCTGCACCGAGATCGGATCGACCTCGCCGTCGTGGTTGGCGCGCCGCTGCGTCTTGGCGCTGCCGTACAGCAGCGAGTTGGAGGTGACCATCTCCGACACCGCGAGGCCGGCGCCCAATTTCTTGCACAACTGGCGGAAAGGGCGATCCGTCACACCGGCCATCGGTGCGACGAAGAGATTGTTGCGCAAGGAGAATCCGGCAAACTGCATGGGAGGGCGCGGGCGGGAAAAGGCCGGCATTTTACCCCATGCAGGCGGGGGTGGGCGAGCGCAGCGCCCGCGACGGGCGCCGCGCCGTGATCCCGGTTACGGCCAGGCGCGCGCGCCGAACATCATCCGCCGGGCGACGAAATGGCGCAGCGGGGGGCACACATCGAGCAGGAAGAGGCCAGCGCCGCGGGCGTGGCGGAGCGGGGCGAGGTCGTTGCTGAAGAGCCTCACCAGGCCGTCGGTGAAGCGGATGGTGCCGAAGCGATCGAGCCGGCGGCGGCGTGCGTGCTCGGCGAGCAGCGCCGGGGCGCCGGGGTCGAAACCGGGCTGGCGCGCGGCGTCGAGCAGGGTGTCGGCCAGCCCGCAGACGTCGCGCAGGGCGAGGTTGAAGCCCTGGCCGGCGACCGGGTGCAGGGTCTGGGCCGCATTGCCGAGCCAGACGGTCCGCTCGCCCACGGGGTTGCGGCGGTAGCGCAGCAGTAGCGGGTAGCGCAGGCGCTCGCCCACGGCGGCGAGGTGGACGCGGTCGCCGATCCTGTCCTGCAACACCTGGCGGTAGGCAGCGGTGTCGAGCGCGAGCAGCGCGTCCGCACGCGCCGGCGGGGTGACGTGGACCACGGCGTAGTCGCGGCCGTAGGGCAGCAGCGCAAGCGGACCATCGGCGGTGAAGCGTTCGAACGCCAGTTGGCGATGCGGCGCGGCCGGGGTTGCGACCGAGATCAGCGCGTGCTGGCCGTAGTCGTGCTCGACCACGTCGCCGGCGTCGGACTGCAGGTTGCCTTCGGCGCAGGCTGCCAGGCGCGCGTCCAGCCTGCCTTCGGTGGCGCCGACGAGCGTGGCGGTGATGCCGTCGGCGGTGGGCGTCAGCGCGCCGACCTGCGTGCTGTCGAACACCGGGATGCCGGCGGCGTCCACCGCTGCACGCATCACGCCCGCCAGCGCGCCGGCTGACGCGACGTAGCCGAGCGCCGGCAGCTCGTAGTCGGTGGCGCGCAGCATGCTGCGGCCGAAGCCGCCCTGTTGCGAGACATGGATGGTTTCGATCGGCGTTGCGGTGAGCGCCTTCCATACGCCGAGCCGCTCGAGGCCGAGCCGGGTGCCGTGGGCAAGCGCCAGCACGCGCGGGTCGGCGGCAACCGCTTCGCGCGGGCGGGCGTCCGCCAGGGCGATCCGCAAGCCGCTGTCGCGCAGCGCCAGCGCCAGCGCCAGCCCCACCGGGCCGGCGCCGACGATCAGCAGGTCGACCCGGTCAGGCTGCATGGGCGTCGCGCATCAGGGCTTCGATGTCGGCTGCCTCGCGTGGTACGCCTTCGGTGAGGTATTCGCAGCCGTCGGCGGTGACCAGGGCGTCGTCCTCGATGCGGATGCCGATGTTCCAGAAGGTTTCCGGCACGTCGGCGGCGGGGCGGATGTAACAGCCCGGCTCGACGGTGAGCACCATGCCAGGTTCGAGCGGGCGCCACTCGCCGCCCAGCTTGTACTCGCCGGCGTCGTGCACATCCATGCCCAGCCAGTGGCCGGTGCGGTGCATATAGAAGCGGCGGTAGTCGCCGTTCTCCAGGACCGCATCGAGCGAACCGTTGAGCAGCTTGAGGTCGAGCATGCCCTGCGCGAGCACCTTGACTGCCGCCTCGTGCGGCGCGTTCCAGTGGGCGCCGGGGCGGATGGTTGCGCGCGCCGCGTGCTGCGCCGCCAGCACCAGTTCGTACACCGCGCGTTGCGGGCCGCTGAAGCGGCCGTTTGCCGGGAAGCTGCGGGTGATGTCGGAGGCGTAGCCGTCGAGTTCGCAGCCGGCGTCGATCAGCACCAGATCGCCGTCGGCGATCCGCTGGTCATTCTCGACGTAGTGCAGGATGCAGGCGTTGGCGCCGGCGGCGACGATGGAGGTGTAGGCGGGAAACTGGCTGCCGTTGCGGCGGAAATGATGCAGCAGCTCGGCCTCGATCTCGTATTCGTGGCAACCCGGGCGGGTCGCGCGCATCGCGCGGCAGTGGGCCTCGGCCGAAATGCGCCCGGCGCGCCGCATGATGTCGATCTCGTAGGCGTCCTTGACCAGCCGCATTTCGTCGAGTTCGGCGCGCAGGTCACGCACCGAATGCGGCGGCACGATGCCGGTGCGGGCATTGGCGCGCACCGCGTTGAGGCCGCGGGTGATGCGGGCATCCCAGTCGGCGTCGTGGCCGAGGCTGAACCACATCAGCGGCTGGTTGGCGAGCAGTTCGGCCAGCCGGCGGTCGAATTCGCCCAGCGTCCAGGCTTCGTCGAAGCCGAATACCTCGCGGGCAGCGTCGGGACCGTAGCGGAAACCGTCCCAGATCTCGCGTTCCTCGTCCTTCTCGCGGCAGAACAGGATCTGCTTCGGCGTCTCGCCGGCCACCAGCACCAGTACCGCGCCCGGCTCGCGGAAACCGCTGAGGTAATAGAAGTAGCTGTCGTGGCGGTAGGGGTAGTGGGTGTCGCGGTTGCGCGCGACTTCCGGCGCGGTGGGCAGGATCGCGACGCCGCCGCCGGCTTCGGCCATGCGCGTGAGCAGGCGCTGGCGGCGGGCGGCGAAGGGCGTGATGTCGAGCAGGCTGGAAGCGGTGGGCGCGTTCATGGCGGAATTATCTCATGGCCGGGGGAGCCTGTTCGACCGCGAGGCTGCGGTCGAGTGCGGCCAACTGGGCGGGGGTGCCGACGTTTTCCCAGCGGCCGTCGAAGCGTTCGCCGCTGGCGTGGCCGGCCGCGATGGCGGCGCGGTAGTAGGGTGTCATCGCCACTTTGTCGCCGACGCGGATGTCGGCGAAGAGCCGGGTGTCGTAGAGGCCGATGTTGCCGAAGGTGAGGCGCGCGGGGCCGTCGAGCGCGAGGCGGCCGTCTGCGCCGAGCGCGAAGTCGCCCCCGGGATGGAAGGGCGGGTTCGGTACCATCACCAGGTGCATCAGCGGCGCCGGGCTGGTCGCCATCGCTGCGGCGCGCGGCAGCAGGCGGCGGTAGTCGTAGTCGCAGTAGATGTCGCCGGAGACGGCGAGGAAGACCTCGCCTGCGGCGTCCGGCCGGTCACGGAGCAGCGGCAGCGCCTGGGCGATGCCGCCGGCGGTTTCCAGCGCCGCGCCCTCAGCCGAGTAATGCAGGCGCACGCCGAAGCGGCCGCCGTCGCCGAGGGTGGCTTCGATCTGCTCGCCCAGCCAGGCGTGGTTGATGACGATGTCGGCGATGCCGGCGCGCGCCAGCGCCTCGATCTGCCACGCGATCAGCGGCTTGCCGCCGACCGCGAGCAGCGGCTTGGGACAGGTGTCGGTCAGCGGCCGCATGCGTTCGCCGCGGCCGGCGGCGAAGATCATCGCGCGCATCGGGTCGTCCTGGTGCGAGGGTGGGTCAGAAGGTGTAACCGAACTCGACCTGCTCCGGGTCGAGGCGGTCGAGCAGCTTCAGCAGCGGCCCGAGTTCGCCGTAGCGTTTGCACGCGCGGCGCAGGTAGTCCATCACCAGCGGCATGTCCTTCAGATAGCCTTCCTTGCCGTCGCGGTGGTAGAGGCGGGCGAAGATGCCGAGCACCTTGAGGTGGCGCTGCACGCCCATCCATTCGAAGTCGCGGTGGAAGTCGTCGAAGGCCTCCCGTACCGGCAGCTTCAACGTACGCGCCATCTCCCAGTAGCGGATCAGCAGGTCGAGGATGAATTCCTCGTCCCAGCGGATGTAGGCGTCCTTGAACAGCGACACCAGATCGTAGGTGATCGGGCCGTACACCGCGTCCTGGAAGTCGATCACGCCGGGGTTGCGGCCGCCGGGGATGTGCATCAGATTGCGCGAGTGGTAGTCGCGGTGGACGAAGACCCGCGGTTCGGCGAGGTTCACCGCGAGGATGCGCTCGAACACGGTGTCGAGCGTCGCCCGTTCCTTGTCGGTGAGGGTGACGCCCTTGTGGCGCGCGATGTACCACTCGGGGAACAGCATCAGCTCGCGGTGCAGCAGCGCGCGGTCGTATTCGGGCAGCACGCCGGGCTGGCTCGCGGCCTGGATCGCGGCCAGCGTGCCGAGCGCGTCGGCATAGAGGTGGGCGTCGCGCAGCGGATCCGCGGCGGGCGTCTGCAGCGTCGCGAGGTAGGTGGTGCTGCCAAGGTCGGACAGCAGCAGGAAGCCCAGGTCGAGATCCTGCGCGAGCACGTCGGGCACATGCGCGCCAGCAGCACGGAAAATGTCGCCTACCTTCAGCCACGGCCGGCAGTCCTCGTGGGCCGGCGGCGCGTCCATGACGATCAGGCTGTTGGCGCCATCATCGAAGCTGACGCGGAAATAACGGCGGAAGCTCGCGTCGGCCGAAGCCGGCGCCAGCGAGAAGGCGCGCCCCGGCAGTTGTGCGGCAAGCCAGGACTGGAGCTGTTCGAGACGTTGCAAACGGGTTCTCCGCGATCGATCGTGTAGAATCCGCGAGTTTATCAACACGGCCGTCCGCAGGGGCGGCCCATGACCATGGCGCTATTGGAGCGGCGCCGCGGGCCGCCTGGGGGATTGCTTTGCCGGACAAGGGTTTGAATACGCGGATGCGTTTGATTCCGCTGCTGTTGTGCTGGATGTCGGGCTCCGCGTTTGCGGCCGGCATGCCCGCCCTGGTGGTGTCGCCCGACCTCGTGCGCGGGGCGGCCGGTGCCAGTGCCGCTCCGACGCCGGCGCCTGCCGCCGCCACGCCGGGGCGCACCGTGCGCGACGTAACCTCGCCGGTGGAGGTCCGCCCGGTCGAACCGTCCTCGCCCGCCGCGCAGGTGCCGATGGCGCCGGCCCGGCCGGCCGCGGCTACCGGTCAGGCATCGCCCGCCGCGGCGGCGCCCGCTTCCGCCGCCCCGGCTGGGTCCGCAAGCCCGGCCGACGCGACGGCGCGCAAGCCCGGCTCCACCGAGGTTCGCGCACTGCGCATCCGTGGCACCCGGTCGGTGGAACTGGTCGCCGAGGGCGATGCCGAGCTGCAGCGCGACGACATCCTGCTGACCGCCGACGCGCTGACCTACCGCGAACCCACGGACGAGGCGCTGGCCGAGGGCAATGTGCGCCTGCGCCAGGGGCCGGACGTGATCTCAGGCCCGTCCGCCAGCCTCGTCGTGGGTGAGCGCACCGGCGACTTCCAGTCGCCGCGCTACGAGATCACCCGCACCAAGGCGGGGCTGGAACCCGGAGACCCGCCGCGCCAGGTATCTGGCGGCGGTCACGCGGACGTGCTCCATTTCGAAGGCGAGAACCAGTACCGGCTGGAGAACGCCACCTGGAGCACCTGTTCGGTGGACGATCCCGACTGGTACATCAAGGCGCGCGACCTGCAGCTCGATTACGATCGCGAGATCGGCGTCGCCAAGGGCGGCACCGTGGTGTTCAAGGATGTGCCGTTCTTCTGGATGCCGTGGGCCGAGTTCCCGCTGGTGGGCCAGCGCCAGTCGGGCGTGCTGCCGCCCACGATCGGTTCGTCCAACAAGACCGGTCTTGACCTCACCGTCCCGTATTACTGGAACATCGCGCCGAACTACGACGCCACCATCACCCCGCGCTACATGGGGCGCCGTGGCCTGCAGTTGGGCGGTGAATTCCGCTATCTGGGCGACTCCTACGCCGGCGAAGTGCGGGCCGAATGGCTGGGCCGCGATCGCATCACCGGCGAGCAGCGCACGCTGGGCTCCTTGCAGCACCGCCAGCAGATCACCTCTTCGCTGTATGGCTCGCTCGACATCAACGGCGTGTCCGACGACGACTACTTCGAGGATCTGAGTTCGCGCGTGTCGGTTGCCTCCCGCGTCAATCTGCTGCGCGAAGGGCGTCTGGTGTATGTCGGCAGCCCGTGGTGGAGCGCCTCGGCACTGGTCCAGAGCTACCAGACGCTGAACTCTGATCCGGACAATCCGGTGACCACGCCCTACCGTCGCGTGCCGCAACTGCTGACCACCGCCAGCCGCCCCGATCTGCCCGCCGGTCTCACGTTCAACTGGCACGGCGAATACGTGCAGTTCGCCCACCCGGACGAGGATCATCCGGAGGGCAACCGCTTCACCGCCTATCCGCAGCTGTCGCTGCCGATGCAGCGCGCCGGGTTTTACGTGACGCCCAAGGTCGGCGTCCACTACACCCGCTACGACCTCGACGAACCGGTCGCGGGCCTCACCGATGCGCGCACCTCGATCACGCGTACCGTGCCGATCTTCTCGGTCGATTCGGGCGTCACCTTCGAGCGCGACACGCAGTTCTTCGGCACCGCCTTCACGCAGACCCTGGAGCCGCGGCTGTACTACCTGAACGTGCCCTACCGCCGCCAGGACGACATCCCGCTGTTCGACACCAGCCGCTACGACTTCGGCTTCGCGCAGATCTTTGCCGAGAACCGCTACACCGGGGGCGACCGCATCGGCGACGCGAACCAGCTCACCGCCGCAGTCACCACCCGGCTGATCGACCCCGAAACCGGTTCCGAGCGCATGCGCGCGCTGGTCGGCCAGCGCTACTACTTCGAGGACCAGCGCGTCACCGCCGGCGAGGCCCTGCGCACCAGCCGCCGCACCGACGTGCTCGGCGGTTTCAGCGGACGCATCACGCGCTACAGCACCGTCGATACGCTGCTGCAGTACAACCCGGAAGACAACGAGACCGAACGCTTCAACTTCACCTTCCGCTACCAGCCCGAGTTCGCCAAGGCGCTCAACCTGGGTTACCGCTACGCCCGCAGCCTGGTCAGCCCGGACGGCACGATCGGTCTGCGCGACGTGAACGTCTCCGGCCAGTGGCCGCTGGGCGGCGGCTGGTACGGCGTCGGCCGGCTGACGCATTCGCTTAAGGACGACCGCCTGACCGAGGCGATTGCCGGCATCGAGTACGACGGCGGCTGCTGGGTTGCGCGCGTGGCGATGCACCGCTTCGCGACCGACCCCAACGATGTCACCAAGGCGGTGTTCATCCAGCTCGAACTCAACGACCTCGCCAGCATCGGCTCCAGCCCGGTCAACCTGATCAAGCGCAGCGTGCCGGGCTATGGCAAGATCAACGACCCCGCCGCCAACCGCGTGTTCGGCATCGAATGACGCAGCACGCGCCTCCATCTGCCTGACCAAGCTCATGAATCGATTCCCGCTTCGCCCGCGTTCCCTTTTCGTCGCCCTGGTTGCCTGCAGCGCGCTCGCGCTGCCGGTGCGGGCCGCGGTCCA
Organism: Azoarcus olearius; assembly: GCF_001682385.1. Taxonomy (NCBI): domain Bacteria; kingdom Pseudomonadati; phylum Pseudomonadota; class Betaproteobacteria; order Rhodocyclales; family Zoogloeaceae; genus Azoarcus; species Azoarcus olearius. The sequence continues at coordinate 3,253,025 of NZ_CP016210.1, read as the reverse complement.
GCCGGTTGCAGTCGACCGCATCATCGCGGTGGTCAACAACGAAGTGATCACCGCGGTGCAACTGCGCGACCGCGTCGACCAGACCACCCGCCAGCTGCAGCGCCAGGGCGTCCAGCTGCCGCCCGCCGACGTGCTCGAACGCCAGCTTCTCGAGCGCCTGATCGTCGAGCGCGCGCAACTGCAGCTCGCGCGCGACAGCTCGCTGCGGGTGGACGACGCCACGCTCGAGCGGGCGATCGGCCGTATCGCCGAAAACAACAAGATGAACACCATCCAGCTGCGCGCAGCGCTCGAGCGCGACGGCGTGGCCTGGGACCGCTTCCGCAACGAGATCCGCACCGAAATCCTGCTGTCCCGCCTGCGCGAACGCGAAGTCGACGCCAAGATCGTCGTGACCGACGCCGAGGTCGACAACTTCCTGACGTCCAACCCCGACGCCTTTTCGGGTGAGGAATTCCACGTCGCCCACATCCTGCTGCGGGCGCCCGAAGGGGCCACGCCGGAGCAGATCGACCGCCTGCGCCAGCGCGCCGACACCGTGATCAACCGGCTGCGCAATGGCGAGGACTTCGCGCGTGTGGCGGCCGATTCGTCGGATGCGCCGGACGGCATCAGCGGCGGCGACCTCGGCTGGCGCCAGCGCGACCGCCTGCCCGCGCTGTATTCCGACGCGGTGCGCGACCTCCGTCCGGGTGAGCTGTCGCCGCTGATGCGCAGCGCCGCCGGCCTGCACCTGGTCAAGCTGGTCGACCGCCGCGGTGGCGCCGCGGCCGGACCGCAGCGCCTGGAGCAGACCCGCGCCCGCCACATCCTGATCAAGACCTCCGCGGTGCTGTCCGACGCCGAGGCCGAAGCGCGCCTGCTCGGGTTGCGCGAACGGGTCGTCGCCGGCGGGGCCGACTTCGGCGAGCTGGCGAAGGCCAGTTCCGCCGATCTCTCCGCGGCCAAGGGCGGCGACCTGGGCTGGGTCAATCCGGGCGATACGGTGCCCGAGTTCGAGCGCGCGATGAACGTGCTGAAGCCGGGCGAGGTCAGCCCTCCGGTGCGTTCGCCGTTCGGCTGGCATCTGATCCAGGTGCTCGAACGGCGCCAGCAGGACGTCACCGACGAGCGCAAGCGCATGGCAGCCCGCAACATCCTGCGCGAACGCAAGGCCGAAGAGGCTTACGAAGACTGGGTGCGCCAGCTGCGCGACAGCACCTACGTCGAATACCGCCTCGAAAACGACTGATCCCATGGCCGCGCTTCCGGTCCTGGCCGTCACCAGCGGCGAACCCGCCGGCGTCGGGCCCGAACTGTGTGCGCGGCTGCTTGCGCGCGACTGGCCGGCGCGACTGGTCGTGCTGGGCGACGCCGACCTCATCGCCGCGCGCGCTGCGGCGGCGGGCAGCCCGATAGCGGTCCGGCACTACAGCCGCGGCCAGGCCCCGGCCGCCGGCGCGCTCGAGGTGCTCCACATTCCACTCGCCGAACGGAGCGATGCGGGTCACCTGGCGGTGGGCAACGCACGCTACGTGCTGGCGCTGCTCGACCGTGCGCTCGCCGGCTGCGTCGGCGGCGAGTTTGCCGGCATGGTCACCGCGCCGGTGCACAAGGGCGTGATCTGCGAGTCCGGTATCGCGTTCTCCGGTCATACCGAATATCTCGCCGAACATACCGCGACGCCGCTGGTCGTGATGATGCTGGTCGGCGGCGGCATGCGCGTCGCGCTCGCCACCACGCATCTGCCACTGGCCGCGGTGCCGGCGGCGATCACGCGGCCGGTGGTCGAACAGACGCTGCGCATCCTTCACGCCGACCTGGTGCAACGCTTCGGCATCGCCGCGCCGCGCATCCTGGTGGCGGGCCTCAACCCGCACGCGGGCGAGGGCGGTCACATGGGGCGCGAGGAAATCGAGGTCATCACCCCGGTACTGGACCGCCTGCGCGCCGAAGGCCTGCAACTCGTCGGCCCGCTGCCGGCCGACACCCTGTTCGTGCCGCACACGCTGGCGCACGGCGACGCGGTGCTGGCGATGTATCACGACCAGGGCCTGCCGGTGCTCAAGCACGCCAGCTTTGGCGGCGGCGTCAACGTCACGCTCGGTCTGCCGGTGATCCGCACTTCGGTCGACCACGGCACGGCGCTCGACCTTGCCGGCAGCGGTCGCGCCGACCCCGGCAGCCTGTACGCCGCGGTCGAGCTGGCCGTGTCGATGGCCGAGGCCCGTGCCCGCCAGCCGCGCTGAGCGGCGTTCGAGGAATTTCATGCAAGACCGCGAAACCGACGGCCACCGCGCCAGAAAGCGCTTCGGCCAGAACTTCCTGTCCGACCCCAACATCATCCGCCGCATCATCGACGCGATCCGCCCAAGGGAGGGCGACATCATGGTCGAGATCGGCCCGGGTCTCGGCGCGATGACCACGCCGCTGATCGAGCGCCTCGGGCATCTCAACGTGGTCGAGATCGACCGCGACCTGATCGCCCGCCTGCGCGAAACCTGGACGCCGGAGCAGCTCACGATCCACGAGGGCGACGCGCTGAAGTTTGATTTCGGCAGCCTCGGCAGCCCGCTGCGCGTGGTCGGCAACCTGCCCTACAACATCTCCACGCCCATCCTGTTCCACCTGTCCACGTTCGCCGACCGGGTGAAGGACATGACCTTCATGCTGCAGAAGGAGGTGGTGATGCGCATGGTGGCGGAGCCCGGCACCGAGGAATACGGCCGCCTGTCGGTGATGCTGCAATACCGCTTCCGGATGGCGCGGGTGTTCGACGTGCCGCCCGGTGCGTTCCGGCCGGCGCCCAAGGTGATGTCGAGTATCGTGCGGATGGCCCCCTTGCCGCCCGAAGAGCTGGGCGCGCGCGACGAGGCGCTGCTGGGTCAGATCGTCACTGCCGCGTTCGGCCAGCGCCGCAAGACGCTGCGCAATACGCTGAAGGATTTCCTCGGCGAAGCCGACTTTGCCGCGCTCGGGCTGGACCCCGGTCTGCGCGGCGAGCGGCTGTCGGTGGCGGAGTTTGTCGCCATCGCCAACCACGTCGCCGCCGCGCGCGCCGGCTGATGAACGCGCGGCCGGCAGCCGCTTGCGCGGGTGCCGGCCGTGTTGCTGCGGGTAAGGCTCAGGACTTCTTCAGCGGGCAGGTGCTGATGCCCAGCAGCGGATACAGCGGGCACCACCCCATCAACCCGGTGGCGAGCGGAACGATGCCGATCCACGCCCACACCGGACCACCGAGCGCGGCCCAGGCGACGAGTGCGAGGCCTGCGAGGATGCGCAGGATCTTGTCGATACCACCGACGTTGGCTTTCATGGCGTTCTCCTTCGATAACAGGTGGCGCCATTGCAGCAGGGACGACGGGGCGGCGTCTGTAACCTCGGTTACACAGCGGGCGGTGTGGGGCCGCCGCGCTCCTCGCCGGCCGCCAGTTGGCGCAGGCGCGCCGGGTCCAGAACCTCGATCTGTTCGCGCGCCAGCCTCACCAGCCCCTGCGCGGCGAAGCCCTTCAGCAGGCGGCTGACGATCTCGCGCACGCTGCCCAGTTCGTCCGCGAGGTGCTGGTGCGTCACATGCAGCGTGCGGCCCTTGCCCAGCAACAGCGCGGCAAGGCGCTGGTCGAGCCGATGGAAGGCCACTTCCTCGATCAACTGCATCAGGTCGGCGATCCGCTCGGCGAACAGATGGAACACGAAATGCCGGAAGGCCGGGTCGGCGAGCAGTTCGTCGAATACCGGCTTCGGCAGCAGCATCAGGCGGGTCGGGGTTTCCGCGACGCCGCGCGCGTTGTAGTCCTCGTGCCCGAGCAGGCAGGAGGACGAGATGATGCAGGTTTCGCCCGCACTGACCCGATACAGCGGCAGCTCGCGTCCGTTGGGGGCGCATTTCACCACCCGCACCGAACCCTCGATGACAAAGGGAAAGCCTTCGCAGGCCTGACGTTCGTCGAACAGCACCGCGCCGGCGGGCACGTCCATCCAGCGCGCGGACGCCGCCAGCCGGGCGTGCGCAGCAGGTGAGAGGGCAGCGATCACCGGGTAGCGGGCTTCGAGTCTGGGGCTGTCGTTCATCGCGGTCGCCGTCTTAGTGAAAGTGGCGCTGCAGCCATTCGAGCACGAGCGGGGCGGCTGCGGCGGGGGTGCCGATGTGGTCGGCGCCGATCTCCACATAGCGGCTGAGGGGATGACGGGGCGCACGATCGTAGGCGTAGGCCGGGCCGAGGGTGGCGTGGGGATCGGCGCGCCCCACCATCCACAGCACTGGCATTTCCGGCAGCCGCGCGCAGTTCGCCGGCAGTACCGCCGCGCCGGCGGGGTCGAAGTAAGTCAGGTAGTGGGCCGGGTCGATGCGCAGCCGGCGCGGCACGCCCTGGAAACTGTCGACAAGCACGCGACGGCTGCGCTCGCCCGCGGCCAGTGCCGCACGCGCGTCCTGCAGCGCGGCGGTGGTGACCCCTTCCGCGTGCAGCCGTTCGGGCAGATGGCCGGGCGCCAGCACCACCAGCCCGTCGATCCGCGCGCCGCGTGCGGCGCAGGCCACGGCCGCGTTCGCCCCCAGGCTGTGGCCGACCAGCAGCACACGGTTGCATCCCGCATCGCGCAGGCCCGCAACGGCGGCGTGGAGTTCGTCGAGCGCGGTGTCGAAGGAGGCGTCGTACAGCCTGCGCAGCGACCACGGCAATTCCGGCGTGGCGCTGGCGTAGCCCGCCGTTGCAAGCGGTGTCGCGAGGGCGTCGATGGCGAACGGGCGCCGGTCCCACTTACCGTGGGCGAGCACGACGCCGGTGTCCGCCTGTCGCACGCGGCTCAGACTTCCAGGTCGAGCACGACCGGGGCATGGTCGGACGGGCGCTCCAGCTTGCGCGGGGCCTTGTCCACCGTGCAGGCCCGGCACGCCGGCTGCAGCGCGGGCGATACCAGCAGGTGGTCGATGCGCAGGCCGAAATTGCGCCGGAATGCGCCCATGCGGTAGTCCCACCACGAGAACGCCCGCTCCGGCTGGTCGTAGAGGCGGAACGCATCGACCAGTCCGAGCGCGGTCAGCGCGGTGAAGGCGGCGCGCTCCGGCGCCGAGACGTGGATCTCGTCCTTCCAGTCGGGGTGCGCGTCGCGGTCTTCCGGGGCGATGTTGAAGTCGCCCCCCAGCACCAGCCGCGGATGCGCCGTGAGTTCCGCGCGCAGCCATTCGGTCAGCGCCCCCAGCCAGCGCAGCTTGTATTCGAACTTGTCCGAGCCCACCGCCTGGCCGTTGGGAAAGTAGCCGCAGACGATGCGCACGCCGTTCACCGTGGCCGCGATGATGCGCTTCTGTTCGTCCGAAAAGCCGGGGATGTCGCGCACCACGTCTTCCAGCGGGTGCGGGCTGAGGATGGCGACGCCGTTATAGGTCTTCTGGCCGTTGAAGACGGCGTTGTAGCCCGCGGTCTGCAGTTCGGCGACCGGAAAGCCCTTGTCTTCGAGCTTCAGCTCCTGCAGGCAGAGCGCATCGGGCTGGTTCGCCGCCAGCCAGTCGAGGACGTGGGGCAGGCGGACCTTGAGGGAGTTGACGTTCCAGGTAGCGATTTTCATCAGGGGTTCCGATCGAGGGCGGGCCGCCGCGCCTGGGCGGGCGGCCCCGGGCGGCGGATTCCGGAATGGCCCGGATAGTAGCGCAACCCGCGGCCGCTCCGTGCGCCGGGCAGCGACCGGGCGGGTGCCGTGAAGTGGCGGGCAGGAACCCGCCGCGGCTGGAGTCCGACCGGGGTTCGCTGCGCTGCAGCAAAGTGGCGCCGATCTTGCTTCCCATCCTTGCATCTGCGCGGAACGCCCGATTTGCGCCGACGATGCACGCTGCTGGTGCGATGCGTCGTGCGGGCGCTTCCGCTTTGGGGCGGAAGGCGCCGCCGCCGGATTGACGGGTCGTCGCATGCACGCAGCCGATATCGACATCCTCTGGGTCGTCCTGTGTTCAGGGCTGGTGTTCCTGATGCAGGCGGGCTTCCTGTGCCTGGAGTCGGGCCTGACCCGCAGCAAGAACGCGGTGAACGTGGCGCTCAAGAACCTGGTCGACTTCGCCGTCGCCGTGGCGCTGTACTGGCTGTTCGGCTTCGGGCTGATGTTCGGGGCTTCCGCCGCGGGCCTGATCGGCACTGATCGTTTCATGGCCCCGGTCGGGCAGGGCGCGCCGGGCGCGCTCGCGGCCTTCTTCCTGTTCCAGGCGGTGTTCTGCTCCACCGCGGCCACGATCGTCTCGGGCGCGGTGGCGGAGCGCATGCGCTTCGCCGCCTATCTCGCGGTGGCGGCGCTGGTCGGCGGGCTGATCTACCCGGTGTTCGGCCACTGGGCCTGGGGCGGAGGCCTCGGCGGTGCGCCGGGCTGGCTGGCCGCGATAGGCTTCGTCGATTTTGCCGGCTCGACCGCGGTGCACAGCGTGGGCGGCTGGGTGTCGCTCGCCGCGGTGCTGATCATCGGGCCGCGCCGGGGGCGTTTCGATGCAGGCGGGGTGCAGCCGATTTCGGGCGGCAACCTGCCGCTGTCGATGCTGGGGGCGATGCTGCTGCTGTTCGGCTGGTTCGGTTTCAACGGCGGCAGCACGCTCGCGCTGGATGCGCGTGTGCCGGGGGTGCTGGTCAATACCTTGCTGGGGGCGGTGGCGGGCGTGCTTGCCGCACTGGCCGCAAGCTGGTGGATGCGCGGCTACGCCGACGTGGTGCAGACGCTCAACGGCACCATCGCCGGCCTGGTCGCGGTCACCGCGGGCGCCCATGCCTTCAGCGCGGCCGAAGCGCTGCTGGTCGGCGGGGGCGGTGCGCTGGTGATGATCCTGTGCAACGAGTGGCTGCTGCACCGGCGCATCGACGACGCGGTGGGGGCGATCCCGGCCCACCTGGCCGCGGGGGTGTGGGGCACGCTGGCGGTGGCCCTGTTCGGCGATCCGGCGGCCTTGGGGACCGGGCTGGGCGCGGGCGAGCAGTTCTTCGTCCAGTTCGTCGGTGTCGTCGCCTGCGGCACCTGGTCGTTCGGCGTGGCCTGGCTGCTGCTGAAATGCCTCGACCGCCTGTTGCCGCTGCGGGTGACGCCGGAGCACGAGACGCTCGGGCTCAACGTGTCCGAGCACGGTGCCCGCACCGAGCTGCTCGACCTGCTGGAGGCGATGGAGGTGCAGGAGCGCACCGGCCAGCTCGCGGTGCGGGTGCCGGTCGAACCCTTCACCGAAGTCGGCCAGATCGCTGCCAGCTACAACCGGGTGATGGATGCGCTGGAGCGCGCGGTGGCGCAGACCCGCAACATCATCCGTGACGTGCGCGACGGCATCATCACCTTCAACCGCGAAGGACTGCTGCGCAGCCTCAATCCCGGCGCCGAGAAGCTCTTCGGCGTGGCGGCGGGGCAGGCGATCGGGCTGCCGATTTCACGCCTGCTTGGCGACGGCCAGGTGGTGCCCGAGCACCAGCTGCGCAGACTGATGGTGGCGGGCGACAAGACCGAACTGCGCCTGCACCGGCGCGGCGCGCCGCCCCGCGTGCTGGAGGTCTCGGTGAGCGAGAGCGCGCACGCCGGGGAGTTGCTGTTTACCGGGCTGGTGCGCGATGTGACCGATCGCCGCTCGATGGAAGAGCAGTTGCAGCGCGAGCGCGATCTGGCGCAGGTGACGCTGGCCTCGATCGGCGACGGCGTGATCACCACGGACGAGGCCGGGCTGGTGCAATACCTCAATCCCACCGCGGAGCAGCTGACCGGCTGGACCAGCGAGGAGGCGCGCGGCCACAACATCGCGGCGATCTACCGGCTCGAAGACGAGGGCACCGGCGCGGTGCTGGAGAACCCGGTGCGCACGGTACTGGCGCACGGCCGCGAGATCCGCCGCAGCGAACACGGCCTGCTGCTGCGGCGCGACGGCGAGCGCGTGCCGGTGCAGGACACCGCGGCGCCGATCCGCAACCGGCTGGGCTACCTGATGGGCGTGGTGCTGGTGTTCCACGACGTCACGGTGACGCTGCAGCTCACCCGCGAGCTGACGCTGCAGGCCAGCCAGGACGCACTCACCGGCGTGCCCAACCGGCGCGAGTTCGAGCGCCGGCTGGGCGAGCTTATCGAGCGGCCCCCTGCGCGCGGCGTCAGTCATGTGCTGTGCTATCTCGACCTCGACCAGTTCAAGGTGGTCAACGACACCTGCGGCCATGTCGCCGGCGACGAGCTGTTGCGCCAGGTCACCGCGCTGCTGTCGGGGCGCTTGCGCAGCGCAGACCTGCTCGCGCGGCTGGGCGGCGACGAGTTCGGCGTGATCTTCTTCAACTGCCCGGTGGAGAAGGCGACCGAGATGGCCGAAGGCCTGCGCGAGGCGATCCGTGACTTCCGCTTCGCGTGGGAGGGCAAGGTGTTCGCGATCGGCGTCAGCATCGGCCTGGTGCCGGTTGCGGGCAACGACCTGCACATGGGCCGCTTGCTGTCCGCGGCGGATGCGGCTTGCTACGCGGCCAAGGAGGGCGGCCGCAACCGGGTGCACGTCTATCGCCCCGACGACGACCTGCTGATGGAGCAGCATGGCCAGATGCAGTGGGTGTCCCGTCTGCACGATGCGCTCGAAGGCGACCGCCTGCGCCTCTACGCGCAGCCCATCGTGCCGCTGGAGCCGGGGCGGGCGATCCATTACGAGATCCTGGTGCGGCTGGAAGAGGAGGGCCGCATCGTCAGCCCGGGCAGTTTCATCCCGGCCGCCGAGCGCTACAACCTGATGCCGCGCATCGACGATTGGGTGTTCCGCAACGTGCTCGCGTGGGTCAGCGACACCTATCGTCAGTGCGGCCGCGTGGACGCGACCTGGTGCATCAACCTGTCCGGCAACTCGCTCAACGACGAGCGCCTGCTGGAGGACATCCGGGCGCGGCTGGCGCGCGCGGCGCTGCCGGCGGGGGCGATCTGCTTCGAGATCACCGAGAGTTCGGCGGTCGCCAACCTGTCGCGGGTGGTGAGCTTCATCGGCGAGGTGAAGCGGTTGGGCTGTGCGTTTGCGCTCGACGACTTCGGCAGCGGGCTGTCGTCGTTTGCCTACCTCAAGAACCTGCCGGTGGATTACCTGAAGATCGACGGCAGCTTCATCCGCGACATCGTCAGCGATCCGTCGGACCGCGCGATGGTGGAGGCGATCAACACCATCGGCCACACGATGGGGCTGGCCACGGTGGCGGAGTTCGTGGAGGACGAGGCCATCCTGCGTGCGCTGGAGGAAATCGGCATCGACTATGCCCAGGGTTACCACGTGGGCATGCCGCGGCCGCTGGCCGAGCTGGGCCGGGTGCGGATGATGCCGCGCTGACCGGCCCCGCGGCGGCGGCTTACTGTCGCGGCATCGGCGTTTTGGGGTAGCCGGCGTTGTCGAGCGCGCGCGTCCATCCGCCGGGTTCGAAACGCTTGATCGCGACTGCGCCGACGGTGATCGCCGGCACTTCGTCCGGGGTGCCGAAGCGGTCGCGGTAGGCGTTGATGTCCGCCTCGGTGGCGATCTTCATCTCGGTATAGGGCACGCCGCGCTCGGCCAGGAAGGCGCGCGCCCGGGCGCAGAGGTCGGTGCAGTTGTCCGAGGTGTAGAGCGTGACCGGAAAGGACTCGGCCGCCCTGCGTACGCCGTAGGAGTCCACCGTCTGCGCCGCGTCGCTGCGAAAACGCTTTTCGTCGACCCGCTTGACCGAGGGCGGGGGCGGCTGGTCGGAGTACTGCACCCGGCCGTGCTCGTCCACCCAGCGGTAGGTGGTCTGTGCCTGCGCGCCGGCCGTCAGGCCGAGCGCGAGCAGGGCAAGGGCGACGGCGCGCCGCGTCATGCGCTCACCATGCCGTTGTGGCGCAGCAGCGCGTCGACCCGGGGCTCACGGCCGCGGAAGGCCTTGAAGGATTCGATCGCCGGGCGGCTGCCGCCGACCGCGAGGATCTCGCGCCAGAAGCGCGCGCCGGTTTCCGGGTCGAGCAGGCTGCCCTTGCCGGCGCCGGCTTCCTCGAAGGCTTCGAAGGCGTCGGCCGACAGCACCTCCGCCCACTTGTAGCTGTAATAGCCCGCCGCGTAGCCGCCGGCGAAGATGTGCGAGAAGCTGTTGGGGAAGCGGTGCCAGGCGGGCGGAATCAGCACCGCCACCTCGCGCCGCACTTCGCCGAGCAGGTCGAGCACGCGCTCCATGCTGACCGGCTGGCCATTGGCTTCCACCTCGCCGTGCAGGCGCAGGTCGAACATCGAGAACTCCAGCTGGCGCACCATCTGCATGCCGCTCTGGAAGTTCTTGGCGGCGATCATCTTGTCGTAGAGCGCGCGCGGCAGCGGTTCGCCGGTTTCGGCATGAGCGGTCATGCCCTGCAGCACGTCCCATTCCCAGCAGAAGTTCTCCATGAACTGGCTGGGCAGTTCCACCGCATCCCATTCGACGCCGTGGATGCCGGACACCGCGAGTTCGTCCACCCGGGTGAGCAGGTGGTGCAGGCCGTGGCCGGTCTCGTGGAACAGCGTGAGCACGTCGTCATGGGTGAAGGTAGCGGGCTTGCCGTTGACCGGGCCGGGGAAGTTGCACACCAGGTAGGCCACCGGGGTTTCGGTGCCGCTGACGGTGACATGGCGGCTGCGCGCGGAGTCCATCCAGGCACCGCCGCGCTTGGTTTCGCGCGCGTGCAGGTCGAGGTAGAAGTGGCCGACGACGTCGCCTTCCTTCTCGATGCGGAAGAAGCGCACGTCCGCGTCCCAGCGCGGCGCCTCGTCGGGCAGGATGTCCACGCCGTAGAGCCGGCGCACCACGCCGAACAGGCCGTCGAGCACCTTGGGTTCGGGAAAGTATTGCTTCACCTCCTGGTCGGAATAGTCGTAGCGCTTCTGGCGCAGCTTTTCCGACACCCACGACGCGTCCCACGGCTGCAGGTCATCCAGGCCGAGTTCTTCGGCAGCAAAGGCCTTGAGTTCGGCGAGGTCGCGTTCGGCAAAAGGCTTGGCCTTGGCGGCGAGTTCGCGCAGGAAACCGAGCACCTGCGCCGGCGTGTCGGCCATCTTGGGTACCAGCGACACCTCGGCGAAGCTGTTGTAGCCGAGCAGGCGGGATTCCTCCTCGCGCAGCGCGAGGATCTTGCCGATCAGCGGACCGTTGTCCCATTCGGGCTTGCCCTGTTCGGACGCGCGGGTGGCATAGGCGCGGTACATGCGTTCGCGCAGTTCGCGGTTGTCGGCGTATTGCAGCACCGGCAGGTAGGACGGCATGTGCAGCGTGAATTTCCAGCCCGGCTTGCCGTCCTTCTCGGCGGCGGCGCGTGCCGCAGCGCGCGCATCTTCCGGAATGCCGGCCAGTGCGGCCTCGTCGGTGATCCACTCCGCGTGGGCATTGGTGGAGTCGAGCAGGTTCTCGGAGAACTTGGCGCCCAGCTGCGAGAGTTCTTCCTGGATGGCCTGGAAGCGCGGCTTGACCTCGTCCGGCAGTTCCGCGCCGGACAGGCGGAAGTCGCGCACTTCGTTGTCCAGGATGCGGCGGCGCGCCGGCGACAGCGTGGCGTATTCGGCGCTGTCGCGCAGTGCCTTGTATTTGTGGAACAGCGCCAGGTTCTGGCCGACCTCGGCGTAGAAGCGCGAGACCTCCGGCAGCATCGCGTTGTAGGCCTCGCGCCACTCCGGCACGTCCATCACGCTGTGCAGGTGGCCGACCACGCCCCAAGCGCGCCCCATGCGTTCGCCGGTTTCGGTCATCGGCGCGACAAAGCTGTCCCAGGTGGGTGCGGCGGGGTCGGCGGTCAGGCGCTCGATCAGCGCGCGGTATTCGTCGAGCAGGCTGCGAATGGCGGGCGCGACGTGTTCGGGACGGACGGCATCGAAGCGGGGCAGGCCTGAGAAGTCCAGCAGCGGATTGGCGGCAGCGGTCATGATGGCGGTATGGCGTCGGCGACGCGTCGGATGGCAAGTGATGGCGGCTATTGTGCCGAAAAAGTACAAAGGGCGCCGCTATGGGCGCCCCGGTCAAAAGCAATCGCGGCGACGTGCGCCGGTGCGGTCACTCGACCATGTCGCGGTAGGCGTGCCAGGTGGCGTGGCCGACCAGCGGCAGCAGCACGACCATCGCAATCATCATCGTGGCAAAGCCGATCGCCATCAGCACCACGATCATCGCCGCCCAGACGATCATCGCCGCGGGGTTGATGCCCACCGTCTTGGCGCTGGTCATCGCGGCGGTCACGGTGTCGGTCTCACGGTCGATCAGCATCGGGATCGCCATCGCCGACAGTGCGAACACGGTCGCCGCCAGTGCGCCGCCGACGACCAGATAGGCGATCACGAAGCGGGTGTATTCGCCGGACAGGAACACCGTGCTGGCGAAGTTGCCGAGGTCGGGCACATTGCCGTCGTAGAACAGCGCGAACAGGATTGCCGAGATGCGCTCCCAGCCGATCAGCGCAACCGCCAGCACCAGTCCGAAGTAGAGCAGCGTGTCGCCGTGGCGGCCGAGGCCCATCAGCGAGTCGCGCAGGCCGGTGCGCAGCCCGCGTTCGCGCCGCCGCGACATCTCGTACAGCCCCGCGGCGGCAATCGGTCCGACCAGGAAGAAGCCGGAAATCGCCGCGGTGAACAGATACGGCAGGTTGGAGGCGTAGGCCAGGATCAGGTAACCGAGTACGGCCAGCGCGGCCCCGTAGCTGAGACTGGGCACCGGGTTGTCGCGCAGGTCGGCCCAGCCCATGCGCAGCCAGTACAGCGGCCGCGAGGCGCCGACCTCACGGATGTGGGGAAGGTGGAAGTGGTGGTCCAGAGCCGGATAGGACTTGTTCATGGCGACCTCCTGCGGGGAAAAATACGCCGCGCTCCTCTGGCGGGAGCGCTCCGGGTTGCTACTCAATCTAGAACAGCCGACAGGGATTCGCGACCGGGTTTACCCACGGGCTGGCCGCAGCTGGACGGCCGGCGGCGTCGAAACGCCGGCAACGGGCGCACAGGTATGCTATAGAATGAATGTGTGGCTACAAATTCGGAGGATGTGATGCTTCAGCAGGCACCCGCCGTTTCGGCGGAGCGCTCGGCGGTGCTGACCCAGGCGGTGGCCGAAGCGGCCGCGCGGCTGCGGATCGGGCCGACCGAGATGGGACAGATCGTCGGCGTCAGCCAGTCCACGGCATCGCGGCTGTTGCGCGGCGCCTACCAGTTGCGCGAGGCCGCGAAGGAGTGGGAGCTGTCGGTCCATCTGGTGCGGCTCTACCGCTCGCTGTTCTCGCTGGTCGGCGGCGACGACGAACTGGCGCGCGGCTGGCTGCGCTCGGCCAACGCGGCATTCGCGGGGCGTACGCCAATCGAACTGATGAAGCGCATCGACGGCTTGCTGCATGTCTGCGAATACCTGGACGCCCACCGCGCTCGCGTCTGAACTGCGGCCCTGGGCGGGCTCGGGCTGGCGTGCGGTGGAGGCGCAGCACCGCGTTGCCACCATGGGGCTGGCCGGTGGCGACCTGGCGCGCCAGACCCTGCTCGAAGACATCCTGGAAGCGCACAAGCCGCAACTGCCGCCCGCCGCGGAAGGCCTGCACTGGCTGCTCGCCACGCCGTTCCGCTACTGGCCGCTGCCCGGCGGATCGCGCTTTCGCCGGCGCGAGGACCCAGGTGTGTTCTATGGAGCGGAAAGCCGCGAAACGGCCTGCGCCGAAAGCGGCTACTGGCGGCTGCGTTTCTGGCGCGACAGCAGCTTCCTGAGCGAACGTCCGCGCGCGGTGCCGATCACGCTGTTCGAATTCTGGGCCGCGACCAACGCGGCGCTCGATCTGACGCAGCCGCCGCTCGCGGCCGGGCGTGCGGCATGGACCCATCCGGACGACTACAGCGCGACGCAGGCGCTGGCGCTCGCCGCGCGCGAAGGCGGGGCGCAGGCAATCCGCTACGAGTCGGTGCGACACCCGGGCGGCTTGTGTGTGGCGCTGCTGGGCCCGGAGGTGTTCCGCGCCGTCGCCGAGCCCTATCGCAACAACCAGCAGGGATGGACGCTGCTGATCCAGCCGCCTCACCTCACCGTATGGCAGCGCGACCTCAGCGCCGAGCGCTGGACCTTCGCCTTTCACGACTGAGCGCCACGCCGAAATGAAAAACGCCGCCGGCGCACAGGGCGCGGGCGGCGTGGCCGGGCGGTGCGCCGGCTCAGGCCAGCGTCAGGCCGGTGAGCTTTTCGTAGGCTTCGCGGTACTTCGCCGCGGTGCGCTCGACGACGTCGGCGGGCAGGTTGGGGCCCGGCGCCTTCTTGTTCCAGTCCAGCGTTTCCAGATAGTCGCGCACGTACTGCTTGTCGTAGGACGGCGGGCTGATGCCCTCGCGGTAGCTGTCGGCCGGCCAGAAACGGGACGAATCCGGCGTCAGCGCCTCGTCGATCAGGTGCAGGGTGCCGGCGCCATCGATGCCGAACTCGAACTTGGTGTCGGCGATGATGATGCCGCGGCCGGCGGCATAGTCGGCTGCCTGGCTGTACAGCGCGATCGCGGCCTGGCGGGCTTCCTCGGCCAGCCCGGCGCCAGTCTTGCCGGTGCCGGCGAGCGCTTCGGCGAGCACCGCGTCGCAGTTGGCCTGTGCCTGGGCGAAGGAGATGTTCTCGTCGTGATCGCCGACTTCTGCCTTGGAGGCCGGGGTGAAGATGGGCGCCGGCAGCTTGGCTGCCTGCTTGAGCCCCGCGGGCAAGGCGATGCCGCAGATCGCGCCGGTGTCCTGGTAGTCCTTCCAGCCGGAGCCAATGACGTAGCCGCGCACCACCGCTTCGATCGGCAGCGGCTTGAGGCGCTTGACCACCAGCGCGCGGCCCTTGACCTGCTCGCGCTCGTCGGCGGCGACCACCGATTCCGGATCGATGCCGGTGAGCTGGTTGGGGACGATGTGGCCGAGCTTGGCGAACCAGAAGTTGGCCATCGCGGTGAGCACGCGGCCCTTGTCGGGGATCGGGTTAGGCAGGATCACGTCGAAGGCGGACAGCCGGTCGCTGGTGACGATCAGCAGCTTGTCGGCGTCGACGGCGTAGATATCGCGGACCTTGCCGCGCCCGAGCAGCGGCAGACTCTTGATGGTGGATTCGAAAAGCGGGGTGGCCACGGAAGGGGTCTCTGAGAGCAAAACGCGATTATAGGTGAGCGCGCTGCTTTTACTCCTCTCCCTTCAAGGGGGTTTGGCCGGGGTTTCGGCAAGCCCTGCTCGATGCCGGTGGAGCGGCGACGCGAATCCGAGACGACTGCCCAGGAGATTCACGTTCCTCCCCCTTCAAGGGGGGCGGAGCAGGGGTTTCATCGAGCACTGCTCGATGCCGGCGGAGCGGCGAGGCGCAGCCGAGACTACTGGCTAGGTGGGGGATGGGGTCAGGCGCAGCGCCGCGATATCCCATCCCCACCCCAGCCCGGTAGCCAGTGCCAGGAGGCGCTGTCGTTCGGCCGGCGGCGAGCGATGCTCGCCGAAACCCCGTCCTCACCGCCTTGAAGAGTGAGAAGCAAGCTGCGTCAATGCCCGCCGCCGTCCTCGGCCGCCAGCGCCTTGCGCATCCGCCGCAGGCCGAGCGCGACCAGCATGGCGATGACCGGGATGGAGGCGGCGGTGATCAGTTCCGGCGTGGCCGGCTCGATCAGGTGCTTGGCGCCCTTGGCCATGTAGTTGACCAGCTGCGAGGCGTAGTAGGTGATCGCCACCACCGACAGGCCTTCCACGGTTTCCTGCAGGTGGAGCTGGATCTTGGCGCGCCGGTTCATCTGCGCCAGCAGTTCCTGGTTCTGGCGCTCCAGCTCGATATCCACCCGCGTGCGCAGCAGTTGCGAGTTGCGTGCGATGCGGCTGGAGAGGTCTTCCTGGCGGCGGGCGATCGAGGCGCAGGTGTTGATCGCCGGGGTCAGGCGGCGCTCCATGAACTCGCGCACCGTCGGCATGCCCGCCAGGCGCTCCTCGCGCAGTTCGTCGATGCGCTGGCGCACCAGCTGGTAATAGGCGCCGGCAGCGCCGAAGCGGAAGGTGGTGCGCGCGACCGAGCGCTCGACCTCGGCGGCGAGGCGGGTCAGGCGGCCGAGCACCTGGCGGTCGTCTTCCGCGTTGCGCGCTTCGCCCATGCGGTCCATCAGGTCGGCCAGTTCGTCTTCGGCGCGCGACAGCAGCCGGCCGACCTCCTTGGCCACCGGGAACGCGAGCAGGGCCATCACGCGATAGGTTTCGATCTCGACCAGGCGCTGCACGGTGCGGCCGGCCTGGCGCGGTGTGAGGCCTTCGTCCAGCACCAGGAAGCGCGAGAAGCCCTCATGCAGGTGGAAATCGGTGAACACCCAGCCGGCACCGTCGGCGATGCGCGAGCCGACGACCGTCTTGCCGCGCGGCGAAACCTGCACCATCACCGTGTCCGGCGGCACGTCCCTGGCGCTGCGCAGTTCGATATGGGTGGCAGTGATCAGCTGACCCGGGATGTCCTTGCGCCAGGCCGCGGGCACCGCCAGCAGCGCGTGTTCGTCGCCCACGTCCGCAGGCGAGATGCGGCGGAAGAAGGTGTAGCTGGAGAACTCGTTGTGGCGCTCCCACTTCAGGCGGAAGCCGCCGCAGTCGAGCGACAGGTGGCCGCTGTCGGTGGCGGGCAGTGGCAGCCCGAACTGCTCGGCCAGCGACTGGATGTGGGCGCCTTCGCGTTCGGCGCTGCCCTCGTGATGCAGGAAGGCGAGATAGCTGATGAACTCCGGCGTATCGAGCGGAAGGTGGGGGCGGGCGTGGACTTCGTCGCTGAGCGTCTGCCGCAGCGGATGCTGGGTGAAGAAGGGCATTGTTGTTATGGAGAACGCGCCGAGGGGTAGCGCAACGGCGCATTCTTGCCCAGCGTCTTCGCCGCTGACAAGGCGCGGCGGGCAAAAAGGCCCGCCGCGGGTGTGGATTGCTGCGAGAGGGGCGGAAATCAGCCCTTGATCGCTTCGACGGCGATGTCCAGCGTCACTTCATCGCCCACGTGGGGGGCGTACTTGCCGGCGTTGAATTCGCTGCGCTTGATAACGGTGGTGGCGTTGGCGCCGATCGCGTCCTTGTTCAGCATCGGATGCGGCATGTTGAGGAAGGACGTGACCTGCAGCGTGACCGGGCGGGTGATGCCCTTGATCGTCAGCTCGCCGTCGATCGAGACCGGCTTGTCGCCTTCGAAGCGCACCTTGGTGGACTTGAAGCGCGCGGTCGGATGGCTGGCGGTATCGAGAAAATCCGCGCCCTGGATGTGCTCGTCGAACAGCGCAAAGCCGGTGTCGACCGACTTCATGTCGATCGTGACATCGACCGAGCCGGTTTTCGCGGCCTTGTCGAGCACGATGGTGCCGCTGGTCTTGTTGAAGCGCGACAACTGCTTGGACAGGCCGAAGTGGCTGTAAGAGAAGCGCGGGAAGGTGTGGCTGTTGTCGATCACATAGCTTTCCGGCGCGGCCGCGGCGCTGCCGGCAAAACCGGCGAACAGGGTGGCGAGGGCGAGGGTCTTGAGGGTGTTCTTCATGTCGTCTCCGTAGGAAGGATGGGGCTGGGGAAAAGGGGAATGCGGGGCCGGCGGGGGCTCAGCGAGCCGCCGCCTGCACGTGGAATTTCACGAGGATTTCGTTGGCGACGATGCTGGGGTCGGCCCATTCGCCCTCGCCGATGCCGAAGTCGCTGCGCCGGAGCACGAAGCTGCCGTCGAACACGCCGGCGTTGCCCTGCGCATTGAAGGTGAAGGGTGCGGTGACTTCCTGGCTGCGGCCCTTGATCGTCAGCGTGCCGGCGGCTTCGAAGCGGTTGCCGCCGAGCGCCTTCACCCGGGTGGCGCGAAAGCTGGCGCGCGGATGGCGCGCGGTGTCGAACCAGGCCTTGGCGGCCGATTCCGCGTTCGCCTCGGCCGAGCCGGTGTCGATGCTGGCTAGGTCGATGTCGATCGCGGCGCGGCCCGCTTCCGGCCGCGCGGGATCGAAGGCGAGCTGGAAATCCGCCTTGCCGAAGCGGCCGTCCATGCCGACGCCCATCTGCTTGTAGCTGAAGTCCACCCGGCTCGCGGCGGCATTCACCTGGGTGAATTCGACCGCGTATGCAGCCGTTGAAAGGGCGAGGCTGGCGGCGAGCAGGCCGAGGGCGGCGGGGCGGGAGCGGGGCATGATCTTCTTCCTGATGGGTTGTCGGGGCAGCGCGTGATTCGGCGTTCAGGCCTTGTGCGGCAGCATCCGCGTCAGCACGTCATCGCGGTCGATGAAGTGGTGTTTGAGTGCGGCACCGACATGGCCCAGCACCAGACCGGCCAGCACCATGTTGAGCGCGAAGTGCAGCGTCTGCAGGCGGTCACCGAGCGTGGCGTCCTTGGCGACGAGGTCGGGCAGCGGCAGCACGCCGAACCACACCGTCTGGAAGCCCTTGGCCGAACTCATCAGCCAGCCGCTGATCGGGATCAGCAGCATCAGCACGTAGAGCAGCACGTGGATCGCCCCGGCCGCGGCGCGCTGGTAGGCCGGCATTGCGGCCGGCAGCGCCGGCGCCGGGTGGGTGGCGCGCCAGCCCAGCCGCAGCAGCACCAGCGCGAACACCGTCACCCCCGCCCACTTGTGCCAGGAGTAGAGCTTGAGCTTGGTCGGCGATAGCGGCAGATCGTGCATGTAGAGGCCCAGCGCGAAGATCGCGAACAGCGCGAGCGCGATCAGCCAGTGCAGCGCGATGGCGGTGCCGGTGTAGCGGGCGGCGGGATGGGCGGGCGGGGTGTGCATGCGGTCGTCCTCCTGATCAGGCCGTGGCGTCGCCGAACGCGAAGCTGTCCATCGCCAGCACGCCGTCGGTGACGCCGCCGGGCAGCCGGGTTGCCCGGGTCCAGTCCGCGCCCGCGGCGCCGAGTGCGAAGTACAGCGGCAACAGGTGCTCGTCGGTGGGGTGGGCGCGCACCGCGTGCGGCGCCCGGGTGCGGTAGTCGAGCAAGGCTTCGAGGTCACCGGCCGCGATCGTGTTCCACATCCAGTCGGTGAATTCGCTCGCGTAGTGGTCGTCGGGATCGCGCGGCGCGCGGAATTCGTACAGGTTGTGGGTGATGCTGCCCGAACCCATCAACAGGATGCCCTGCTCGCGCAGCGGCGCCAGCGCGCGGCCCAGTTCCAGCAGCACCACCGGCGAGCGCGTGGCCGGCTGCGAGAGCTGGATCACCGGCACGTCGGCGTCCGGATACAGGTGCATCAGCGGCACCCAGGTGCCGTGGTCGCGCCCGGCCAGTTCGTTGGCTTGCACCGTCACGCCGTGGCCGGCGAGCAGCGCGATGACTTCGGCGGCGACACCGGGCGCGCCGGGCGCCGGGTAGTCCAGCGCATACAGTTCGCGCGGAAAGCCGCCGAAGTCGTGCACCGTGGCCGGCTGCGCGCTCGCGAGCACTTCGGGCGAGCGCGTCATCCAGTGCGGCGACACCGCCACCACTGCGCGCGGACGCGGCACGCGGGCGGCAAAGGCAGCCAGCACCGGGCCGGCTTCGCCCGGATTGAGGGCGAACATCGGCGAGCCGTGGGAAACGAACAGCGTGGGCAGCGGGGCGGGATGCGTGGTCGTCATGGTGAGCGTCCTCGCCGGCATCGGGCCGGCGTCGATGAAGGCACTTTATTGAAACCCAGGATGGCGATAAATCCGTCTTCAATTGACAGACTGTCAAACGGGTGAGAACAATCTTTCATGGATCGGTTTCGTGAACTCAGCGTCTTCGTGGCCGTCGTCGATGCCGGCAGCTTCGTCGGCGCCGGCGACGCGCTGCGGATTTCCAAGGCCGCGGTGTCGCGCTGCGTGCAGGACCTGGAAGCCCGGCTCGGCGCGCGCCTGCTCCAGCGCACCACGCGGCGCCTGTCGCTGACCGAGGCGGGGCGCGCGTACTACGCCCGCGCGCGCCAGCTGCTGGCGGATCTGGACGAAGCCGACGGCGCGGTCGGCGCGGTGACCGGGCAGCCGGTCGGCCGCCTGCAGGTGAATGCGCCGCTGTCCTTCGGCGTGCGCTACCTGGCGCCGCTGTGGGGCGACTTCCTCGCCCGCTATCCCGGCATCGAACTCGACGTGTCCCTGTCGGACCGCATGGTGGATCTGGTGGATGAGGGTTACGACCTCGCGCTGCGCATCACCCGGCTGCAGGATTCGTCGCTGGTGTCGCGCCAGCTCGCCACCACCCGCATCGTCATGTGCGCCGCGCCGGCCTACCTTGCGCAGCATCCCGCCCCGCAGCGCCTCGCCGACATCGCCCACCACGCCGTCATCGCCTACAGCTATGCGCAGAGCGGCGATGTGTGGCGCTTCGTCGGGCCGCAGGGGGTGGAGGAGGAGGTGCAGACCCGGCCGCGTTTCCGCGCCAACAACGGCGACACCTGCCGCGCGGCGGCGCTGGCCGGGCAGGGCATCGTGATGCAGCCGACCTTCCTGGTGGGCGACGACCTGGCCGCGGGGCGGCTGCTGCGGGTGCTGCCGGAATACGGCGGCGTGGAGGTCGGCATCCACGCGGTGTATCCGTCGCGCAAGCACCTGTCGCTGAAGGTGAGGGTGCTGCTGGATTACCTGGCGGCGGCTTTCGCCACCGTGCCGTGGGCGGAGTGTGAGGCGGTGGAGCGCGCGCGCGGGGCCGGTTGAGGCCCTAGGCGGCCGAGGCCGCGCTGTCTTCGCCAGCCACCGCGACGCGGCCCTTGCCGCTGCGCTTCGCCGCGTACATCGCACGGTCAGCCGCGGTGAGCAGGCTGCGGCGGCTGCGCCCGTGCTGCGGCCCGAGCGCGACGCCGATGCTGGCGCCCAGCTGGCACTGCGCGCCGCCTTCGATGACGATGGGCGCGGCCAGCGCCGCGATCAGGTTTTCGCCCACCGCGCACGCGGCGGCGCGGTCGGTATGCGGCAGTACCGCGACGAACTCGTCGCCGCCCAGGCGGCCGACGAAGCACTCGGCCGGCAGCGCCTCGCGCAGGCGCTGCGCCACCGTGACCAGCACGAGGTCGCCGCTGTCGTGGCCGAGGGTGTCATTGACCGGCTTGAAGCCGTCGAGGTCGATGAACAGCACGCCGAAGCAGCCCGGCAGCGCCAGCATTTCGTCCAGTACCTGGCGCAGCTGGGTGCGGTTGGGCAGGCCGGTCAGCGGGTCGTGCAGCGCCAGGTGTTCGACGCGGGCGCGGCTCGCTTCGAGCTTGGCCACCGCGTCGCTCAACTCGCGGTTGCGCTCGGCCAGTTCGGCGGTCCGCGCGGCCACCAGGTGTTCCAGATCGGCGTTGAGTTCCTGCAGGCGGTGCTCGCTGTCGCGCAGGCGGTCGATGGTGTCGTACAGCGCGGTGACGTCGGCCAGCGCGGTGACCACCCGCGTGCTGCCGTCGGGCGCCTGCAGCGGGCGGAAGCTGGAGCGCACCGTCAGCGTGCCGCCGTCGCGCGTGCGCACCTGCCATTCGTTGGGTGCGCTGCGGTCGTGCGACAGCGCCATGCGCAGGATGTCGGCCTCCAGGTGCCGGTCCTCGGGGCGCAGGATCAGGCGGAAGCTCTGCCCGATCAGTTCCTCGCGCGCGTAGCCGAACATCCTGCAGTAGGTCGGATTCACATCGACGTAATGCCCGCGCTCGTCGGCAATGGCAATGCCGACGGGGGTGACGTCGAATACGGCGGCGAAATACTCGTCCTGGCTGGGCATGGCGGTCCGGCGGCCCCGGCTGAAACGCGGAAGCGGCGATTGTAGTGGCATCGCCGCGCCCGGGGTGAGCCGCTTACAGCGGTGCGCGCGTGATCGCCGACAGCGGGCCGTTGACTTCGAACACTTCCGCGCGGATGTCGACAATGCCGAAACCGGCCAGACGGGCGCGGTGCTTTTCGAGATAGCGCGTGCAGGCGGCTTCGTCGTCGAACAGATAGATGCCGCCTGCGCGTCCGCGCTCGCGGTTCTCGGTCCAGATCTTCCAGCGCAGGCCGGATTCGCCGGCGATGTCGTGCGCAAGCGGGTCGCAGGCGCTCGCCAGCGCCTCGCCCCAGGGGCCGTCGTAGGGAAAGTCGATCTGCAGCAGGCGGGTCGTCATCTCAATCTCCTTGTCGTGGCGGCAGGGAATCTCCGCAGAAGAATGATAGATGCTTGGCCGGGTTCCGACTTTGCCGGGTTGATTGCCCCTCGTTCTGCCTCTGGTCAGGCGTAGCGGTTGTTGCGGAGCAGGGAGAGCATTGCGGCGAGGGTGGCGAACAGCGCGGCCAGTGCCGCGAACAGCGCGGTCAGCTCGGTGCCGCGGCGTTCGAGCACATAGCGCGCGTTGAGGTCGTGGTAGATCTGCTGCAGCTCGGCGGCGGTGCCGGCGTGAAAGTACTTGGCCTGGGTCAGGTCGGCAATGGCGCGCAGCGTGCCCTCGTCGAAGCGCATGAACACCGACCAGCCCTCGTTCTGGATGGTGGCGCCCTCGGCGGTGCCGAAGCCGACGGTGAAGACGCGGATGCCGCGCGCGGCGGCCATGCGCGCCGCGTCCACCGGCTCCGGCCCGCTGGTGCGGCGGCCGTCGGTCAGCAGGATCACCGCGGCCGAACCGTTGGAGCCGGGCGCGACTTCCTCACGCGGGGCGTTCGGCGCGCGGCCGGGCTCGGCGCTGCTCATCATCGTGGGATCGGGGTCGAAGCTCTCCTCGGGAAACAAGGCCGACAGCGCGACGATGATGCCGCTGCCGATCGCGGTATGGCGCGCGAGCTGCAGGCGGTCGATCGCGCCGAGCAGGTCCTCGCGGTTGTCGGTGGGGGCCTGCACCACGGTGGCGGTGCCGGCAAAGGAGACGATGCCGATGCGCACATCGGGCGGCTGGTTGCGGACGAAGTCGCGCGCCGCGGCCTGCGCCGCGCTCAGGCGGTCGGGCGGCACGTCGGGTGCGCTCATGCTCAGCGAGACGTCGATCGCGAGGATGATGGTGCGCTGTTCGGACGGCAGCGTGATCACCGCGCTCGGCCGCGCCAGCGCGAACGCGGTGGCGGCCAGCGCCAGCAGCAGCAGGGCCGCGGGCACATGGCGCCGCCAGCGCTGGCCCGGGCCCAGCGCCGGACGCAGCAGCGCGAGGCTGGCAAAGCGCACCGGCTCGCGCCGGCGCCGCCGCAGCAGCCAGACGTAGGCGGCCACCAGCGCCGGCAGTACGGGCAGCAACCACAGCGTTTCCGGCCACAGCAGGTTCATTGGAGGTCTCCCTCGCCAACGCTCGTTCATTCACTGTAGCACCCGCGCCGGCGGACGAAACCGGCGCTGCCCAGGCGCGCGGCAGCGATGGAATTTCTGCGGGAGTGCGCAGTCACACCCGAAGCTTTCGCCTGCGCGGCAATCGCGGGCGGGCCCCACCGGACGGGAGCGCCTATGCCCAAGGTTCCGCTCTACAGCAGTTCCGACCCCGCACGCGGTCCCCGGCGCCGGGCGCCGCAGCCCGCCCGCGGGCGCGCGGGTGCTGGGGCGCCGCCCGCACCGGCCGCCCCCTCGGCTGAACCCTCGGCTGCCGCGGTGGCCGCCCCCGCGGCGGCGCAACCCGGCCCACCCTTGGCCGCTTCAACGCCTCCGCCTGCGGCGCAAAAGCCGCTCCGCCCGCCCTGGCGGCGTCATCCCCATCTGACCACGCTGATTGCGTGCGCGCTGCTGCTCGCGTTCGGGCTCGGCACCTACCACGCGTTGCTGCCGCCCCCGCCGGCGCTGAGTCCGGCCCAGGTGGAGGCGGTGGTGGACAAGGTCATCGTGCACAAGTCGCTCACCGCCCCGGCGGCGCGCGCGTTTCGCGCGATCGGTCCGTCGGTGGTGCGGGTGCGCGGCTACGGCCATCCGCACAAGGGTAAGGGCAAGGACAAGGGCGACGACGAGGCGCTCAGCATCGGTTCGGGCGTGGTGGTGGTCGACCGCGGCGTGATCCTGACCAGCCTGCATGTGGTGGCGGGTTCGCCGCGGCTGAAGGTG
This sequence comes from Azoarcus olearius, assembly GCF_001682385.1. NCBI lineage: Bacteria > Pseudomonadati > Pseudomonadota > Betaproteobacteria > Rhodocyclales > Zoogloeaceae > Azoarcus > Azoarcus olearius. The sequence goes on along the minus strand of NZ_CP016210.1, from coordinate 3,229,203 downwards.
ACCTTTGCCAGCGGACTGGAATCCGAGGCCGAGCTGGTGGGCGCGCGCCCGGACCAGGACCTGGCGGTGATCCAGGCGGCGCGCATTCCCGACGACCTGGTCGCCGCGACCATGCGTTCCAGCAACGACCTCGCGCTCGGGCAGCCGGTGGTGGCGGTCGGCTTTCCGTTCGATGTCGGCCTGACCGTGACCGAGGGCGTGGTTTCCGGCCTCGGGCGCGAATTCCGCACGCCCGGCGGGCGCATGCCGCTGCGCGATCTCATCCAGTTCGACGCCGCGGTCAATCCCGGCAGCTCCGGCGGGCCGCTGGTCACCATTGACGGCGAGGTGGTCGGCATTGTCACCGGCATTCTCAATCCCACCGACGAGGGCTTCTTCGTCGGCATCGGCTTTGCAGTGCCCATCGAAAGCGCCGCCGGCGCCGCCGGCATCTCGCCGTTCTAGCCGCATCCATCACCGACAGGGGGACGCATGAGCACCAACAACAGGGATAGCGATCACGTGGAAGTGGCGGCCTTGATGGAGCGGGTGCTCTACGAGGTCAAGCGCGTCGTCGTCGGCCAGGACCACTTCCTCGAACGCGTGCTGGTGGCGGTGCTGGCACAGGGCCATCTGCTGGTGGAAGGGGTGCCCGGCCTGGCCAAGACGCTGACGGTGAAGACGCTGGCGGCCACGGTGCGTGGCAGCTTCCGCCGCATCCAGTTCACCCCCGACCTGGTGCCGGCGGACCTGGTCGGCACCCGCATCTACAACCAGAAGAGCGGCGAATTCACCACCACGCTGGGGCCGGTGTTCACCCACCTGCTGCTCGCCGACGAGATCAACCGCGCCCCCGCCAAGGTGCAGAGCGCACTGCTCGAGGTGATGCAGGAGTACCAGGTGACGATCGCCGGCGAAACCCATCTGGTGCCGCAGCCCTTCCTGGTGCTGGCCACGCAGAACCCCATCGAGACCGAGGGCACCTATCCGCTGCCCGAGGCCCAGGTGGACCGCTTCATGATGAAGGTACTGGTCGGCTACCCGAGCGAGGAAGAGGAGTGCGCGATCGTCGAGCGCGTGACCGGCCCCGCCACCAGCGTGGCGCCGATGGCGAGCACCGAGGAGCTGGCCGCGCTGCAGCGCGAATGCCGCAGCGCCTATGTAGACCCGGCGCTGATCCAGTACGCGGTGCGGCTGGTCGCGGCCACGCGCGAACCGGAGCGATACGGCGTGGACGACGTCGCGCCCTATCTCACCTGGGGCGCCAGCCCGCGCGCCTCCATCCACCTGATCGAAGGCGCGCGCGCGCTCGCCTTCCTGCGCGGGCGCAGCTACGTGCTGCCGGAGGATGTCGCCGACCTGGTGCCCGACGTGCTGCGCCACCGTCTGGTGCTGAGCTACGAGGCCCTGGCCGAGGGCATCAGCGCGGACGAACTCATCGCCCGCATCAGCAGCCGGCTGCCGGCCCCCGAGAAGCCGCTGGAAAGCCATGTCCGCGCCGGCGCACGACCCTGAGCGCCTGCTGCGCAGGCTGGAGTGGCGGGTGATCCGCCGCCTCGACGGCCTGCTGCAGGGCGACTACCGCACGCTGTTCCGCGGCTTCGGGCTGGACCTCGCCGACCTGCGCGAGTACCAGTACCACGACGACGTGCGCCATATCGACTGGAACGTCACCGCCCGCCTGCAGACGCCCTACCTGCGCGAGTACAACGAGGATCGCGAGGTCTCGGCCTGGTTCGTGCTGGATCTCAGCGGCTCGCTCGATTTCGGCTCGGCCGACAAGAAGCGCAGCGTCGCCACCGAGTTCGTCGGCGTGCTCGCGCGCCTGCTCAGCCGCCACGGCAATCGCGTCGGCGCGCTGTGCTACGGCGAGCGCGTCGATGCGGTGATTCCCGCGCGCGGCGGTCGCCGCCACGTTCTCCATCTGCTCCACACCCTGCTGCGCCGCGCCCCCGGCGGCCACGCGGGGCACGAGACCGACCTGGGCGAACTGCTGCGCGCGGCCGAACGCAGCGTGCCGCGGCGCGCGCTGATGTTCGTGCTGTCGGACTTCATCAGCACGCCGGGCTGGAATGCCGCGCTCGCCCGCCTCGCGCAGCGCCACGAGGTGATTGCGGTGCGGCTGCACGACCCGTTGGAAACCGAGCTGCCCGACCTCGGCACGCTGGTGTTCGAGGACGTGGAGACCGGCGAGCAACTGCAGGTGGATACCCACGATGCCGACTTCCGGCGCCGCTTCCACGACGCCGCCGAAGCGCGCGAAGCCGCCCTGCGCAAGGGCTTTGCCGAGGCGGGCGTGGATGCGCTGGAGCTGTCCACCGCCGACGATCTGGTCGATACCCTGCTGCGCTTTGCCGAACTGCGGCGTTGGCGCAGCCGGTTGTCGGGGGCGGCGCTGCCCGCTCATCTGGGAGGCGGCACGCGATGATCGGCTTCGCCTGGCCCGAGCTGCTGTGGCTGCTGCTGATCCTGCCGCTGCTGGTGGTGTTCTACCTTGTGCTGTGGCGGCGCCACCGCGCCGAAGTGATGCGTTACGCCGGGCTGGACATGGTGCGCGCGGCACTGGCGGCACGGCGCCCGCTGCGCCGCCACGTGCCGCCGCTGATCTACCTGCTCGGGCTGGCGGCCATGCTGGTGGCCGTGGCGCGGCCGAGCGCACTGGTGACGCTGCCGGTGACCGACCAGACCATCCTGCTGGCGATGGACATCTCCGGCAGCATGCGCGCCACCGACATCGCGCCCAACCGCCTGGCCGCGGCGCAGGCGGCAGCGCGCAGCTTCGTCGAGGTGCTGCCGTCCGACACCCGCGTCGGCGTGGTCGCCTTTGCCGCCACCGCCGCGCTGATCCAAGCGCCCACCCGCAACCACGATGACGTGCTGGCGGCGATCGACCGGGTGCAGCTGCAGCGCGGCACTGCGATCGGCAGCGGCATGGTGCTGTCGCTCGCCACGCTGCTGCCCGAGGCCGGCATCGACCTGCGCCTGCTGGCGGGCGATGGCTCGCCGCCCGCGGACAAGCCGCCGCCGGGCGAGCCCACGCACGCGCCGGTGCCACCCGGTTCGCACGCCTACGGCGCGATCGTGCTGCTGACCGACGGCGAACGCACCACCGGGCCGCCGCTGGATTTCGCGACCCGGCTCGCGGCCGATCACGGTGTGCGCGTCTATACCGTGGGGGTCGGCACTGCCGAGGGCGGCGTGGTCGGTTACGAGGGCTGGTCGATGCGGGTGCGGCTGGATGAAGCGGCGCTGAAGAGCATCGCCGACGAAACGCGCGGCGAGTATTTCCACGCCCAGAGCGCCGAAGCGCTGCGCACCATCTACCGCAAGCTCGGCACCCGGTTGACGCTGCAGGAGCGCAAGACCGAGGTCAGCGCGCTGTTCGCCGCCGCCGGGGCGGCGCTGATGGTGCTGGCGGCGGGGCTGTCGATGGTGTGGTTCCGCCGCATCCTGTAGCGGCCTCAGCCCGCCGGGGCCAGCACCCGCCGCAGCCAGGCGTCGAGGTCGCGGATCTCGTCGGCCGACACCGTGTGGTCCACCGGGTAGTTGTGCCATTCCAGCGGATAGCCGCTTGCCTGCAACAACTCCGCCGAGCGGCGCGCGAAGGCGTGCGGGATCACGGTGTCGGCCTCGCCGTGGGCCATGAAGATCGGCAGGTCGCGGTTGACCGGGTCGGCTTCGGCCGCCAGCGTTTCGGCCAGCGGCAGATAGGTGGAGAGCGCCAGGATGCCTGCCAGCCGGCGGCGGTGGCGCAGCCCGGTGTGCAGCGCCACCGCGCCGCCCTGCGAAAAACCCGCCAGCACGATGTTCGCATCGCTGACGCCGCGCTCGTTCTCGCGCGCGATCAGGTTTTCGAGCTGCTGTGCCGATTCGCGCACGCCGCGCGGGTCTTCCCGCCGCTGCGAGAAGTCGGAAGAGATGATGTCGTACCAAGCCCGCATCGCGTAGCCGCCATTGATGGTGACGGTGCGGATGGGGGCATGCGGGAACAGGAGGCGGGTGGGCGGGAGCCGCGCGGTGTCGAGTTCGCCCACGATGGGCTCGAAGTCGTGGCCGTCCGCGCCGAGTCCGTGCAGCCAGATCACCGAGTGCGTGGGTTGCGCACCGGTCTCGATCTCGATGGCGGGCAGGATCCTGTTCGGCATGGCGGGCTCCTCGGCGGGGTCGATCGTAATCCGTATCGCATGTGTGCTTGGTGGCGATTGTACGGCGCAATCGCCGTTGCGTTCCGGGTGCACAACGTGTGCACGCGGAACAACACGGCGACGCAGGCGACGGCAGCCCGTGCTGTGGCCCTAGTCGTCTTCCTTGGCGCCGTTGCGGAAGCGCTGGCTGGCACTGCGCAGGAAGTCGAGCTGGCGCCGGAAGGCCCGGCAACCGCTGCACAGTGCGAGGTGGGCGCGCAGTTTCAGGCGCTCGCGCCACGACAGCGGGCGATCGAGCGCGTCGGAGATGAGGTGGGTGGCTTCCTTGCACGTCAGCATGCGCTGCGGACCTCCGGGTTGAACCAGCCGCGTTCCAGGCACTGTCTCAGGCCGGCGCGGGCGCGGTGCAGGATGACATGGCAGTTGCTGGTGGAGATGTCGAGGTTGCGGCAGATCTCCGGGGTTTCGAAACCGAGGAACTCCCGCATCATGAACACCCTGGCGGTATTCGCCGGCAGCAGCTCCAGGCAGGTTTCGAACACCTGCCAGAACTGGCGCTGGGCCAGCGTTTCTTCCGGGTCGCCCCAGTCGCGCGGGCGGCTGGCGGGATGCCAGTGGGCGTTGGCAGCAAACAGCGCATCGAAGGCTTCGTCCATGTCGGCCTCGTCCTTTTCCAGGCTGGAAATCTGCACGGTGCGGCCGCGCTCGCGCAGGGCGTCCACGATCTTGTGGCGAAGAATCGCGAAGATCCAGGTCTTGAGCGCGGCGCGGCCGGAAAAGCGGCTGACCCCTTCAAGCGCGGCGCTGATGGCGTCATGCACCACGTCTTCTGCCGCGGCGCCGTCCTGCAGCTGCAGGCGGGCGAACTTCAGCATCTGCGGGCGGAATTCGCCCAGCAACAGGTCGGGCACCGGCTGGTTCATGACGGCTCTAGGGACGAAGTGGATGTCATTCTAGGGCCGGCAGCCTGCGGCAAGTGGCTGAAACGGCGGCGTATCGCCGCATCCACGCTCAGCCGGCCCGGGCCGAGCAGTACCAGCGGCAGCAGCATGCCGATGAAGAGCACCGGCAGCTTGAAGTTGCCATGACCGCGGTCCGTGAAGACGTAGCCCTGCATCAACTCGGTGAAGCTCGACCATTCGGCCGGCCAATGCACCGCGGCGGTGGCGACCACGGTGAGCACGATCAGCGAGACGCTGAAGAAGCGTGTCGCCAGGCCGAGCACCAGTGCAATGCCGCCGGTAAGCTCGAACCCGGTGGCAAGCTGCCAGCTCAGCTCGACCGGGATCGAATCGAACGGAAACGGGAAGGCCTCGCGGATGTCGCCAAACCAGTTGCTGCCATGCAGTTTCTCCAGCCCGGATTCGAAGTAGTCCCAGCCCAGCAGCAGCCGCAGGCTGAGGAAGCCGATCCACAGCCCGGCGGTGTCGAGGATGTGCAGTGCCCGCGCGGCAGGGGCGAGCGGGTTGGCGGGGCGCATCAGGGATGTCATGTCCGTACTCCAAGGATGAGGCCGAGGCTGCGCAGTTCGTCCAGGCTGGCGCGGCCGTGGGCGAGGTAGGCGGCGTTGGCCGCGTAGCCGAGTTCGGCGGCCAGGGCGACCAGCGCCGCCTCGCCGCTTGGCGCGGCCTGCTGCTGCAGCAGTGCAAGCAGGCGGGCGGTGGCGGGACGCAGCTCGGCGAAGCGCACGGCGTCGTCGAGGTCGCGAAAGATCGCCAGATGCGCAGGCTGAGGCCGCCGCGGCCGGTAAGCAGGGCCAATGCGCTGAACCGGCCACGGCGATGCGACGAGCATGCATGCTGGGTTGGCCAGCGGCCGGCCGGCATAAAGATCGCCGTCCGGGGCGTGCCCGGGTATCGAGACCGCCATCAGCTCGACCGCCAGTTCGGCCCACTCGTAGCGCGCAAGATCGGGCAGCCAGGCCGGCAGCGGCAGGTGGCAGCCGCTGTCGAGAAAATCGACGAACTCGCGCGGAATCGCCCGGAACCACGGCGTGCTGCAGCGCCAGTCGCGCACGAAGGCACGGCACAGCCGGCGCCAGCGGGCTTCACCCAGGGTGGCGCGGGCCACCGGAAAACAGCGGTCGATGACGCCGCAGAGCTTGTCGAACAGCAGCGTTTCGTACGCCGCGGTGCGCCGCCGGTCCAAGCCGGCGGGCAAGGGCGCGTGGCCGGGGTCGCGCAGGCGGCGGCCGAAGTCGTGCTGGAACTGGCGCAGGGCAGCGGGGGCGTTCATGCCGGCACCGCTGCGTGCTGGCGCGATCGGGCCTGAAGCGCCGCAATTCGGCCGACCTCAGCCGCCAGATCGGAGAGCGGCGGAAAGTTGAAGTCGCGCTCCAGGCAGGTCGGAAGCGGGCCGGTGTGCCGGTACGCGGCCTCCAGCAAGCCCCACACGGGGTCGATCACCGCGGCGCCGTGGGTGTCGATCACCAGGCCGTCGGGCTCGATGTGATGACCGGCCACATGGATGTAGCAGACGCGCTCCAGCGGCAGGCGGCGCAGGAAGTCGTGCGCGTCGAAGCCGAGATTGCAGGCGTTCACGTGGACGTTGTTCACGTCCAGATGGAGCAGGCAGTCCGCTTCTTCCACCACCGCGCGGATGAAGTCGGCCTCGTCCATCTCGGCGCCGGGGGGCGCCAGATAGCAGGAGGCGTTCTCGATGCCGATGCGCATGCCGAGTACGTCCTGCGCCTGGCGGATGCGGCCGGCGGTCCACCGCACCGCCTCCCCGGTGCAGGGGAGCGGCAGCAGGTCGTAGAGGTGGCCGTCGTCGCCGGTCCACGCCAGGTGCTCGGTATAGAGTCGGATTCCGTGCGTCTCCATGAAGCGGCGGATCTCGCGCAGCAGGTCGGTATCGAGCGGCATGGTGCCCCCCAGCGACAGCGACAGCCCGTGGCAGACGAAGGGATGGCGCTCGGTCCAGGCGCGCAGCTGGCGGGCGTGCCGGCCGCCGCTGCTCGCCCAGTTCTCCGGGGCGATCTCGAAGAAGGAAATCGGTGCCGGAACCTCGCGTTCGAGTTCCTGCATCAGTTCCCGGCGAAAGCCGAGACCGGCGCCGTGGAGAGAAGGTGTCGTCATGGGAAGCCCCCTTGCGGATGAGCGGAAAGCCGGCGGACCGGGTACGCGCGTGCGTCCGGTCCGCCCCACGGGCTTACTTCTTGTCGCTGCCGCACTTGGCCTCGCCGCACTTGCCGTCGGCTTGCTTGCCGCCGGCGGGCATCGCGGTGCCTTGCGCGTCCTTGCCGCGGGTTTCGCGCGCCTTGTCCGCACCGCACTTGGCCTCGCCGCATTTGCCGTCCGTTTTCTTGTCCGCTTGGGCGATCTGGTAGCCGGTGCCGAGCACCGTGGCGCCAAAGGGGTTGTCGGCAGCCTGGGCGAGCGGGGCAAGGATGGCGGTGGCGGCGACGGCGGCGCTGAGGGTGATGTGCTTCTTCATGGTCGTGCTCCTCGTAAGGTGGATGGGCAGCCCGGCGGGGCGGAGGGCCCGCGGTTTTCCGGGTGCTGGCGATTGGTCGGACGAAGGGGCCGCGGTCTTACAGGCCGCAATGAAAAAGGTTGGTGCCGTGGCCTGGGTGCAGGGCAGGCGGGGGATGCCTCGCCGACTACAATTGACTGTTCCGCACCCTGAGGGAGACGACCGTCATGACCCTGATACGCAATCAGCTTTTCATCGGTGGGCGCTGGGTGGCGCCCGCCGGAACGGGTTTCATCGACGTGATGGACCCGAGCACCGACACGGTCTTCGCGCGCATTCCCGAAGGCGCCGCCGCCGATGCCGAGGCGGCGGTGGCGGCGGCCCATGCGGCCTTCGACGCCTGGTCGCGCACGCCGCTGGCCGAGCGGGCCGGCTGCATCGAGCGCATTGCCGCCGGGCTGAAGGCGCGCAGCGACGAACTGGCACACGTCATCGCCTGCGAGGTGGGCATGCCGAAGAAGCTGGCGGCGCGCGTGCAGGTGGGCGGGCCGCTGTGGCACTGGAACAACTACGAGGCGCTGGCGCGCAGCTTCGAGTGGGAACGCCGCGTCGGCAATTCGCTGGTAGTGCGCGAGCCGATCGGCGTGGTCGGCGCGATCACGCCGTGGAACTTCCCGCTCAACCAGATCACGCTGAAGGTGGCGCCGGCGCTGCTGGCCGGCTGCACTGTGGTGCTCAAGCCCTCGGAAGTGGCGCCGATCAACGCCTTCATCCTCGCCGAGATCATCGAGGCGGCGGGCGTGCCGGCGGGCGTGTTCAACCTCGTCACCGGCTACGGCCCGGTGGTGGGCGAGGTGCTGGCGTCCGATCCGCGGGTCGACATGGTGTCCTTCACCGGCTCCACCCGCGCCGGCCGGCGGGTGGCGGAACTGGCCGCGGCGACGGTGAAGAAGGTGGCGCTGGAACTCGGTGGCAAGTCGGCCTCGGTGGTGCTGGATGACGCCGATCTGGCCGCGGCGGTGAAGGGCACGGTGTCGAGCTGCCTGCTCAATTCCGGCCAGACCTGCTCGGCGCACACCCGGCTGCTGGTGCCGCGGGCGCGCCTGGACGAGGCGGCCCAACTGGCGGCGACGGCCGCCTCGGCAATGAAACCCGGCCCCGCGCTGGCCGAGGACAGCCGCCTAGGGCCGCTGGTGTCCGCCGCGCAGCGCGAGCGCGTGCGCGACTACATCCGCCGCGGCGTGGCGGAAGGCGCGCGGCTGGCGTGCGGTGGCGCGGAGCCGCCGGCCGGGCTGGAGCAGGGCTATTTCGTCCAGCCCACCGTGCTGGTATGCGAGGACAGCCGCGCCACGGTGGCGCAGGAAGAGATCTTCGGCCCGGTGCTGGTGGTGCTGCCGCACGACGGCGACGAGGACGCGATCCGCATCGCCAACGACAGCCCCTACGGCCTGGCGGGCGCGGTGTGGGCGGGCAACGAGGAGCGCGCGCTGGCAGTGGCGCGGCGGCTGCGCACCGGGCAGGTGGATATCAACGGTGCGGCCTGGAACCCGCGCGCGCCCTTCGGCGGCTACAAGCAGTCCGGCCTGGGGCGTGAGAACGGCGAGTACGGGCTGGAGGAGTTCCTGCAGTACAAGGCGATCCAGTTGCGCCAGCCGGGTTGAGCCGTCGGCGTGCCGGGCGCAGCTTGCCGGGGGCCGTTGCAGCACGCTTCGCGCTCGGGACGCGCGGCGCCCCGGCCGGGAAGAACGGCCGGGCGGGGCGCCCGGCCGCGACGCCGGATCAGTGCAGGCGCATGCAGTTGGCGTAGTAGGTGGTGGTGGCCGGCCAGTCGGAGAAGATCGCGCGCACGCCGATCTCGCGCGCCATCACGTCCACCGCCGTGTAGATGTCACCTTCGCGCTTGATCGCGGCGTCGAAGGTCTGGAGATAGAAGCCGTTGTTGCCGTCGGCGAGCACGCCCGAGCGCTCCAGCGACCAGGCGATGATGTCTAGCCCGGCGGCCCGGGCGTCGCGCGCGTATTGCGAGGGCACGATCTCGCCCGCGCTGTTGAGCGTCAGCAGCGCGAAGATCGGCGGCGCGACGATGTTGATGCCCTGCGCCTTGTAGGCGGCCAGTTCGGCCGCGGTGGGCAGGTCGGCCACGGTTTCCGCGTCGTCCAGATACACCGCCTGGCGGCCGAAGGCCGGCTCGTGCTTGATCCAGTACAGCACGTCCGCCTTGTCGAAGGACTGCGGGAACACCTTGCTCGCCGGCACGCCCGCGGCCTTGTATTCGTCGATTAGCTTCTGCGCGTAGGCCTGCTGGGTGAAGCCGTCGAAGGGCATCGCCACGCTCGGCGTCTTCAGTTCCGGCGTCATCTTCACGCCCAGCTGCTTGAACAGCTCGATGCTCTCCTTGTGCGTCATCAGCTCGCCGCTGTCCGGCCCGGCGTAGAGATCGGTGCGGAAGTTGGCGGTGCCCGCCATGTATTCGGCCACGGTGGTGGCGCGCGGGTTGGCGGCGTCCATCTTGCCCTTCAGCGTCTTGAATTCCGCCAGCGTGATGTCGCTGGTGCGGCATTCCGCGCTGGCCGGCGTCAGCAGCTTGCCGGCGGCGTCGAAGGTGGCCGGGGTGAAGGGCTTGGTGCACTTGGCCGCGAGCGCCGGCACCGCAAGGATGTTGGTGGTGGTGTGGAGGTCGTTCTGTGCGTGGCGGCAGACCAGTTCCTTGTCCTTGGTGAAGGCCACGTCGCACTCCACCACGCCCGCGCCCATGCGCGCCGCGGCGGTGTAGGACTCGCGCGTGTGCTCGGGGAACTGCAGCGGCGCGCCGCGGTGGCCGATCGAGAAGTCGCTGCGCTTGAACGGGCCTTCGCCGCAGCTTTCCAGCTCGGCCTTCAGCGCGCTGTCCTGCATGTGGTCGACCAGAAAGAACGGGCGCGGGCCGAGCTGCACGCTGTCGCCGCGGCCCTGGTTGTAATGTTGGCCGGACTCCGCGCCGCGGCCGGCGGCATGGACGAGGCTGGGGGCGGAGACGGCGAGCGCGGTCAGCGCCGTCAGGGTGGTGAGCGTCATGCGGTTCACTGGAAAGCTCCTGTAGGGCCTGCGCGGCAGGCCGGGGCAGATGGGCAAGGGCGTGTCGCGGCGCATCCACCGCGATCCGCCCCGCACGCTACCGACGGGCTGTTGCCTGACCATGACGGAGGGATTAGTCCGGCGGCGGACGGTTCCCGCGCCGGTGTCCGCCGCGTAGCACGCGCGTTTTCGCCCGACCGGCGCGCCCTTTCCGGGATAATGCGGGCCCCTCGTCCCGTGCCGCTGCGGCGCTTCGTCCGATGACCCGTCCGATGCCTTCCCCTCCCGAATCCACCGCGTCCGCAGTGCCCGCCGGCTCCGACGGTCATTCCGCCCCGGACATGCCTGGCGCCAGGCAGGTGCAGCGCAAGGTGGCGGTCGCGGCCTGCTTCGGCACCTTCCTCGAGTGGTACGACTTCCTCACCTTCGCGTCGCTCGCCACCTACTTCGGCACGCTGTTCTTTCCGCCGGATGACCCGGTCACCGCGCTGCTGGCGAGCCTGGGCACATTCGGCGTCGGCATGGTGGTGCGGCCGCTGGGGGCGGCGCTGTTCGGGTCGCTGGGCGACCGTTACGGGCGGCGCGCCATCTTTCTCGCCACCATCGTGCTGATGGGCGGTTCCACCTTCCTGGTCGGCCTGCTGCCCACCTACGCCAGCATCGGGCTTTTCGCGCCCTTGCTGCTGTTGGTGCTGCGCATGCTGCAGGGGCTGTCGGTGGGCGGGGAGATCGGCGGCGCGGCGGTGTATCTCACCGAGCACGCGCCGGCCACCCGGCGCGGCGCCTACACCAGCGTGCTGCAGTTGATGGGGCCGCTCGGCATGCTCGCGTCCACCCTGCAGATCGTGGCGCTGCAGGCGGTGCTGAGCGAGGCGGAGTTCCGCGACTGGGGCTGGCGGGTGCCGTTCCTGATCTCGATCGTGCTGCTGGCGGTGTCGATCAAGAGCCGGCTGAGCCTGCACGAGTCGCCGGTGTTCCGCCGCCTGCGCGAGCAGAACGCGCTCGCAAAGACGCCGCTGCGCGAGTGCTTCCGTGATCGCCAGACGCTGGGGCGCATGGCGCTGCTGTTCTTCTGCATCTCGTCGGGCGGCTCGCTGCTGTTCTTCTCGTCGCAGGTCTATACGGCGGTGTTCCTGAAGAACGTGGTCAAGCTCGACGCCGCTACCGCGAGCGGGCTGGTGATGGTCGCCACGGTCGTGCTGTTTCCCCTCACCGTGCTGTGCGGCTGGCTGTCGGACCGCATCGGCCGCCGCCCGGTGTTGCTGGCCGGGCTGGTGCTGGGGGCGCTCACCGTGCTGCCGGTGTTCCACGGCCTGCTCGAACACGGCAACCCCGCGCTGGCGCGCTTCAACGCCTCGGTAGCGGTGGAACTGGCCGGCGAGCAGTGCCGCTACGACCCCTTTGCCGGCGTGCGCAACGACTGCGAGCGCTACCAGGAACTGTTCGCCCGGCTCGGCGTGGTGCATCAGCAGCGCGAGGGCGCGCTGGCGGTGAAGGTGGGCGCGCAGACCATCGCCGGCTACCAGCCGGAGGCCGTCACCCGCGCACTGGTGGAGGCGGGACGCCCGGCGCAGGCGGATCCGGCGCAGGTGAACCGCCCGGCCCTGATCGCGCTGTTGCTGGTGCTGGTGGTGGCGCTCGCCTGCATCACCGGGCCGCAGACGGCCACGCTCGCCGAACTCTTTCCGGCCCGCACGCGCTACTCCGCGGTGGCCTTGCCGCACAACCTCGCGGCGGGCTGGATCGGCGGCCTGTCGCCGTTCATGGTTACCTGGCTCAGCGTGCGCGCGGGCGATGCGCTGGCCGGGCTGTGGTACCTGGTTGCGCTGCTCGGCCTGGCCGCGGTGGTCGGACTGGTGTTTCTGCCGGAGGTGCGCAACCGCGCGCTGGAGCGCTGAGCCGCCTCGCTTTGGGCGTGATTTCCGTCACGCTGCCCGCGGTAAACACGAGTAAGCCGAAAGTACTAAAAGAAAGATAATCGGCGCTTGCGGGCAGAGGTGGCTTCATGAACTTGAATCGGAAGATAACGGCGCTGTTTTCGGCCGTGGCGGTGGGCATCCTGGTGATGCTGGTGGCGATCAGCCTGTACGCCTTCCGCAGTTATTCCATCGCCTCCTCGACCGCGCATGTGCGCACCGCCGCCGAGATGGTGCGGGTGCATCTGACCGAGGCGATGATCCACGGGGTCATCGACAAGCGCGAGCAGTTTCTCGACCGCCTGATGGAGGTCCAGGGCCTGCGCGCGGCGCGGGTGCTGCGGTCCACCCATGTCAACGAACAGTTCGGCGCCGGCATGGCGCGCGAGATGGAGCCTGACGAAGTCGAGAAGCAGGTGCTGGCCGACGGTCACGCGCGCTATCTGCTGGAAAACGAACTGGGCGATGCGGTGTTCCGCGGCACGATTCCGTTTGCCGCCTCCGCGCGTGGCCGCCCCAACTGCCTGCAGTGTCACCGCGTCAGCGAGGGCACCGTGCTGGGCGCGGTGACGATCGAGCTGTCGCTGCAGGAGCTCAAGCGCAGCGCACTGTTTACCGTGGCGGTCATCATCGTCACCGTCGCGCTGTTCTCGCTGCTGGCGATCTTTGCCGTGCGACGCCTGATCATGCCGGTGGGTGACACCGCGCAGGCGGTGGAGCGGGCGGTGCAGCGTGCGCTGCGCGGCGACTTCAAGGGCCGGGTGGAAAAGCGCACCGACGACGAAATCGGCAAGATCGCTACCGAAACCAACAGCCTGCTCGGCTTCCTCGACGAAGGCCTGTCGCGCATCACCCAGCGCGTCACCCAGCTCACCGGGCGCACCCCGCAGCACGACGAGAACCAGCTCGAAGCCACCATCGACATGGTCAACAGCCTGGCCGACGCGGCCGGCTTCAAGCAGGCGATCGAGGAGGACGAGAGCAAGACCGAGATCTACGACCGCTTCAGCCGCGTGCTGCTGGAGCGCTTCGACGTGCGCGAGTTCTCCATCTACGAGGCCGAGGGCAGCAAGCAGCTGCAGCCGATCGCGGTGGATGGCGTGCAGGGCGCGCCTTGCCGCTGGTGCGATCCGCAGATTCTGGTGCGCAGCGACATGTGCCGCGCGCGCCGCACCGGCCATGCGGTCAACGGCCTGATCGAGCCGGGCATCTGCTACGCCTTCCATCCCCCCGCCGAGGGCGGGGCGCGGCGCCACTACTGCGTGCCCATCATCCAGTCGGGCACCGTCGGCAGTGTCATCCAGCTGGTGGTGGCGGAGGAGCGCGCGCCGGCGCTGGTCGAGCAGGCGCCCTACATCCACGTCTATCTGCGCGAGATGGCGCCGGTGCTCGAAGCCAAGCGCCTCACCGAAACCCTGCGCGACTCCTCGTTGCGCGACGCAATGACCGGGCTTAACAACCGGCGCTTCCTCGAGGAGTACATGGACACGCTGGTGGCCAGCGCGCGGCGGCGGCGGATTCCGCTGGCGGTGCTGGTGCTGGACCTCGACTACTTCAAGGTGGTGAACGACAGCTACGGCCACGACGCGGGCGACGCGGTGCTGAAGGCGCTGGCCGGCGTGCTCAAGCGCACGGTGCGCGCGTCCGACATGGTGATCCGCTTCGGCGGCGAGGAATTCCTGATCGTGCTGCAGGAGGCCGATGCCGAGGCGGCGCTGAAGGTGGCCGAGAACATCCGCTCCGCCGTGGAGCAAATGCGGGTGCAGGTGGCCGGCGCGGTGCTGCAGAAGACGATCTCGATCGGGCTGTCGATGTTCCCCGACGACAGCGACACCTTCTGGCAGGCGATCAAGTTCGCCGACGTGGCGCTTTACCGCGCCAAGGAAAACGGTCGCAACCAGGTGGTGCGGTTCACGCCCGACATGTGGAGCGGGCAGGGCGAGTCGTACTGAAGTGGAAGACCGCCTCAGCGGCAGTGGCTGTTCATGTACTGGTGCTGGAAGCGCGCCTTGCCCTCGCGCAGGAAGCGGTCGAAATCCCACTCGCCCGGCAGCAGTTCGTCAGCATGTTCGGGGCGGAACATGTAGGTATCCGCCTCCACTGCTGCACCGTCGGGCAGCCGGACACGAACCGTGACGCGGACGTACTGCGGACCTTCGAAGGCGTCCAGCCGGGCCAGCGCGTCGGGCGGAAGGTGGCGGTACAGCACGCCGGACACCTCGGCGCCGGCGGCCGGCACCATGCCGGGATAGGCTTCGCCGCGCACCGGATGGCGGCGGTGATCCGCCAGCGTGGCGGGCTCGCCGGCCGGTTCCACGCCGCACACCGCGGCCATGATGTCCGCGCACATCAGCGAGCCGTAGGTGAAGCAGTGGCGGCGCACCGGATCAGCTTCCCTGGCGCTGCCAGTCCTCGATCAGCGCATCGCGGTTGCGCGCGAGTTCGGCCAGGGCGACCTCGATGACCGGACCGCTGAGCGTGTGGCCGGCGCAGTTGGCGAGCATGCTGGCGGCACCGCCGCCCGCCACCACCACGATCGCGCCCTGGTTGGCTTGAAGGCGGCTCTGGCGGTCGCGTTCGCCGAGCATCACCGAACCGTTGGTCAAGTTGAGCTTGCCTTCGAGCCGCGCCTGCGCGCCGCTGGTGAGCCGGGCTTCGACCTCGCACGCCACCATGCGGTATTCATTGACCAGCGCCAGCGCCTGGCGGCGCAGGAAGCGCAGCAGTTCGTCGGCGCTGCTCGGTGCCTTGGCGGCCGCGCGGCGCGACAACTGGTCGAGTTCGTCGTCGGTCAGGTGGGGGGCGGCGGCCACCAGGGCATCGCGTGCGATGGCGGCCGCGCTGAGGTTGGCCGCATCGAGGTGGTGGTGATGGCCGAGTACGGTGACACCGGCCTTGCCCAGCTGCTTGGCGGTGACCGTGGGCATGCCCTGGAAAACCATCGCGCCCAGCGCTTCGTGCAACTGCCGGCACAGGGCGTCGTGATCGCTTTGGAGCAGGGCGGGCGGTGCCGCGAGTTCGAAATCGAAGCTGATGCTCAGTTTGATATTGGCCTTGGACATCGCGCGGGTATTCCTCCTCGGCCCGGATTATGCGGCAAAGGGCCGGTGCCCGGGGCGTGGGCGCACGTTGCGGAGGCCGCCTCGTGCGCCCACGCCCCGGCTAGCGGGTTGTCAGTCCGCGCAGCCGTAACGGCGCAGCTTGCGGTACAGCGTGGCGCGGGCAATGCCGAGTTCGCGCGCGGTGGCGGAGACGTTGCCGCGATTGCGCGCGTAGGCTGCCTGCACCGCGTCGCATTCGGCGCTCTGCAGCGTGGTAGCGGTGCCCGGCGTCCGTTTAAGCGGGGCTTGAGTCGCCAGGCTGGCCGGTAGCTGGTCGAGGTCGATGCGGCCGTGTTCGGCCAGTGCGATCCCGAGGCGGAGCACCTGCTGCAGTTCGCGAATGTTGCCCGGCCAGCGGTGGCGCCGCAGGGCTTCGCGGGCGCGCTCGGCCAGACGGGGCGGGGCGCCACGCGCGTGGGTGGCGAGCAGGTGATCCACCAGTTCGTCGAAGTCCTCGCGCTCGCGTAGCGGCGGCAGATCCACCCGCAGGCCGGCGATGCGGTAATAGAGGTCCTCGCGGAATCCGCCGCTGGCGCAGTGCGCGGAAAGATCGCGGTGGGTGGCGCAGATCAGCGAGCAGTCGAAGGCGCGGGCGCGGGTGCTGCCCAGCCGCGTGACCGTGCGCTCCTGCAGCACGCGCAGCAGCCGGGCCTGCAGTTCCAGCGGCATGTCGCCGATCTCGTCGAGGAACAGCGTGCCGCCATCGGCCTGTTCCAGCTTGCCGGCCATGCCGCCGCGGCGCGCGCCGGTGAAGGCGCCGTCCTCGTAGCCGAAGAGTTCCGATTCGATCAGACCGACCGGGATCGCGGAGCAATTGACCGCGACGAAGGCGCCGTCGCGGCGCGGACCGCTGGCGTGCAGATGGCGCGCGAGGACTTCCTTGCCGGTGCCGGTTTCACCGTTGATCAGCACCGGCAGGTCGTGGGCGAAGGCACGCTCGGCCTGGCGTACGTCCTTCTGCAGCCGGCTGTCGAGGCGCATCCGGGCGGCGTGCTGATCGCCGCGCGTGGCCTCAGTGCCGATGCGCCGCGCGGGCCGCGGTCTCGCTTCGGCGTCGAGGCGGAGATGGACCTGCACGCCGTTGTTGCAGCGGACCGTCACCGGCCCGTCCGCGCCCCGGCGCAACAGGTCGACCAGCTCGCCGAACGAGGTGGAGAACACCGCCGCAGCCGGAATCTCGCCGCCGTCCTGCTCCAGTCCGAGCAACTGGCGGGCGCAGGAGCTGGCGCCGAGGATGAGGCCGTCGGCAGAGCACGCCAGCCGGCCCGCCATCACCGAGTCCACCAGTTCCGGCGTGCTATGCACGCGCATCCTGATCGGTGCCGCAAGCTCGGACAGCAAGCGGTTTTCGATTGCCCGTGCCGCCAGCGCGAGGGGTTCGAGGATGCCGGCGCGGCGACCGTCGTGCCGACGCGAGGCATTGAGCGCGCCGATCAAGCGGCCGGAGGGATGGAAGATCGGCACCGCGACGCAGGTGAAGCCGCGGATCTCTTCGAGAAAGTGCTCGCCGCCGTGGATGATCGCCGGGCGCTGTTCGGCGAGCACGCAGCCCGGGCCGTTGGTGCCGGCGACCTGTTCGCTGAGGTTCACCCCCGGACGCAGCGCGGTGGCAATGTCGCCCAGCTCGGCCGTGTTGCCGCCGCAGGACTTGAGCACCGCGCCACCGGCTTCCAGGCAGGCGACGACCCAGCTCGACGCGTCGAGTGTACCGAACAGGCTCAGCATCTCCGGCTCGGCGTGGGCCAGCAGCGCGCGGTGTTCGTCCGCGAGACGGCGCAGCGCGCTCCTGCCGAGCGGATCGAAGACGACGCGCGCGCTCTCGCTCACGCCGTACTCGCGTGAGCGCGACCACGAGCGGCGCACGCGGTCGGCGAGCAGTTGGGGGGGAATCTCGCGCCCTTCCTGCATCAGGCGGCGGGCGTGCTGCACCCTGTGGTCGAAGTCGGTCTCGGGGCGGGACATGTCTCCTCCTGCACGGTTGACTCATATCGATCCAGTTCGGTGGCGAATCCGGCCCGGATCGATCCAGTGTTGCGCCAGCGAGCACTGACAGCCTGCCGCGAACACCATTCAACCTGTTGTTTTTGTGGATTTATTTTTACGTTGGCACGGTGCCTGCACTGGCGTGGCGGCCTGCGCTGTCGCAGGCGGCGAGCCGACCACCATGACCAGAAGGCCGCCGAATCATACAACGACCGGAGACACGTACATGAAGCAAGCAGGGAAGGCGGCCGCGCGCCGCCAACAGAAGATTCCCGCGATCCGCGCATCCCGTTTCCTCGCCGCGGCGGTGCTGGCGGCCAGCGCGTTCGGCAGCGGCAATGCCGTTGCGGTGGATGTGGATGCCGGCGACTACACGGCGCTGCCGGCCGGCACCAACCTCGCGCTGGTGTATTACCAGCACGCTACCCGCGACGCCCTCTATGCACGCGGCCACAAGGCCCCGATCGACGCCGGTCTGGTGTCGGACGTGGGCATCCTGCGCGGCGTGCATTACACCGAGATCGGTGGCTACATCGTCGATCCGCAGTTCCTGCTGCCCTTCGGCCGCTTGCAGGGCAAGGACGACCTCTCCGGCCTGGGCAGTGCGCGCGGCGTGGGTGATCTGATCCTGGCGGCCACGGTGTGGCTGGTGAATCGCCCGGAAACCGGCACCTACTTCGGCATCACCCCGTTCCTGTTCGCGCCTACCGGCAGCTATGACCGCGACGACGCGCTGAACCTCGGCGAAAACCGGTGGAAGTTCGCGCTGCAGGCGGGCTTCATCACCAAGCTCGCGCCCAAGGTGTCGCTGGACCTGATCGGCGACGTGACCGTGTATGGCAAGAACGACGCCTACGGCGCGACCAGCGCCACGCTGAAGCAGGACCCGAGCGTCCAGCTGCAGGGTTTCCTGCGCTACCACCTGAGCGATGCGTGGGACCTGCGGGCCGGCGTGTCCCACACCTTCGGCGGTGAAACCCGCGTCAACGGCGTCGACCAGAACGACCGAATGGAAACCACCAAGGCGATGCTCGGCACCGCCTGGTTCGTGACGCCCTCGGTGCAGCTGATGGCCAACTACGGCCGCGATCTGTCGGTGCGCAGCGGCCTGCGCGAGGACAACCGTATCAACCTGCGTCTGCTCAAGGTGTTCTGATGGGCGCCCGCGAGAACAGCCGGTTCGGCGCCGCTGCAAGCCCGTGTGGCCTGGAAGGAGAAGAGATGAGTGCGGTCGGTATGGCGCGACGCAGTGCGCGCCGGGAATCCCTTGCCGGCGCGGCCCGGCAGACGCTGTCGGCCATGCTGCTGGCGCTGGGCGCGAGCGCGGCGCTGGCGGCATCGCCGGGCGCGGAATGGCGCAGCCACGGCTTCGACGATGCCGGCACCCGCTTCAGTCCGCTGAAGCAGATCACCCCGGCCAATGTGAAGGACCTCGGCCTGGTGTGGTCCTACGACCTGGAATCGACCCGCGGCGTGGAGGCCACGCCCATCGTGGTGGACGGCGTGATGTACGTGACCGCGCCGTGGAGCGTGGTGCACGCCATCGACGTGCGCAGCGGCCGCCGCCTGTGGACCTACGACCCGGAGGTGCCGCGCGCCCACGCCAAGAACGCCTGTTGCGATGTGGTGAACCGCGGCGTCGCGGTACACAAGGGCGTGGTCTATGTGGCCTCGCTCGACGGGCGCCTGGTGGCGATCGACGCTGCCAGCGGCAAGCGTCGCTGGGAGCAGGACACGATCATCGACCGCGCGCGCCCTTACACGGTGACCGGCGCGCCGCGGGTGTTCAAGGACAAGGTGATCATCGGCAACGGCGGCGCCGAATACGGCGTGCGCGGCTATATCACCGCCTACGACGCCGACAGCGGCCGCCAGGCCTGGCGCTGGTTCGCGGTGCCGGGCGATCCCTCGCAGCCGTTCGAGGACGAGTCGATGGCGAAGGCGGCGAAGACCTGGGACCCGAGCGGCCGCTACTGGGAAGCCGGCGGCGGCGGCACGATGTGGAACTCGATGGTGTTCGATCCCGAGCTGAACCTGATGTACGTCGGCACCGGCAATGCCTCGCCGTGGTCGCATCGCCAGCGCAGCCCCGGCGGCGGTGACAACCTCTACACCGCGTCCATCGTCGCGCTCGACCCCGACACCGGCAAGTACGTCTGGCACTACCAGGAAACGCCGGGCGACAACTGGGACTACACCTCGACCCAGGACCTGATCCTGGCCGACCTCCGGATCGACGGCAAACTGCGCAAGGTGGTGATGCATGCGCCGAAGAACGGCTTCTTCTTCGTGGTCGACCGCACCAACGGTGCCTTCATCTCGGCGAAGAACTTCGTGCCGGTGAATTGGGCCAAGGGCTACGACAGGAACGGCCGTCCGATCGAGATGCCGGGCGCCCGGGCGGTCGAGGAGCCGTTCGACGCGGTGCCGGGGCCGTTCGGGGCGCACAACTGGCATTCCATGTCGTTCAGCCCGCAGACCGGTCTGGCCTATTTCCCCGCGCAGAACGTGCCGCTGGTGTTGGCCGAGGACAAGACCTGGCGCCACAACCAGGCCCAGGCCGGGCAGCCGATGGCCGGCATCGGCTGGAATCTGGGCATGCAGGTGAACAGCCGGGCGCCGACCAGCCAGCCCTTTGGCCGCCTGATCGCGTGGGACCCGGTGAAGCAGAAGGAGGTGTGGCGCAAGGAGCATGTGTCGCCGTGGAACGGCGGCACCCTGGTGACCGCCGGCAACCTGGTGTTCCAGGGCACCGCCGACGCCCGCCTGATCGCCTACGACGCGCGAGACGGCAAGGAGCTGTGGAGTTCGCCGATGGGCACCGGGGTGATCGCCGCGCCGGTCAGCTACGAAGTGGACGGGCGCCAGTACGTGTCGATCGCGGTGGGCTGGGGCGGGGTGTATGGCCAGACCCAGCGCGCCACCGAGCGCAACATCCCGGGTACGGTCTATACCTTCGCGCTCGGCGGCAAGGCGCCGCTGCCGGAGTTCGCCCACCGCCAGCTCAACGCACTGGTGGGCGGCGTGGCCTACGACCCGGCGGATGTCGCTGCCGGCACCGCGCTCTACGTCAGCAACTGCGTGTTCTGCCACGGCGTGCCCGGGGTCGACAAGGGCGGCAACCTGCCCAACCTCGGCTATTCGGCGCCGGAGACGATCGAGCATCTGGAGCGCTTCGTCTTCAAGGGCCCGTACATGGCGCGCGGCATGCCGGACTTCAGCGGCCATCTGAGCGAGGAGGACGTACGCAAGATCAAGGCCTTCATCCTCGGCACTGCCGACGCCGTGCGGCCGAAGAAATAGCGGCCTCCGGAAACGAAAAACGCGCCCTCGGGCGCGTTTTTCGTTGCTGCGGACGGGGTGCGGGTTCAGCGCACGACCTGGGTCAGCTCGCCGGCCTTGTAGCGCGCGGCGATCTTGTCGAGCGCCACCGGCTTGATCTTGCTCGCCTGGCCGGCGCTGCCGAAGGCTTCGAAGCGGGCCTTGCAGATCAGCTTCGCGGCTTCGCGCGCGGGCTTGAGGAATTCGCGCGGGTCGAACTTGGACGGGTTCTCGACGAAGAACTTGCGGATCGCGCCGGTCATCGCCAGGCGGATGTCCGTGTCGATGTTGATCTTGCGCACGCCGTACTTGATGCCCTCGACGATTTCCTCGACCGGCACGCCGTAGGTTTCCTTCATGTCGCCGCCGTACTGGCGGATGATTTCCAGCAGGTCCTGCGGCACCGAGCTGGAGCCGTGCATGACCAGGTGGGTGTTCGGCAGGCGGGCGTGGATCGCCTTGATGCGGTCGATCGCGAGGATGTCGCCGGTGGGCTTGCGGGTGAACTTGTAGGCGCCGTGGCTGGTGCCGATGGCGATCGCGAGCGCGTCGCAGTCGGTCTGCTTGACGAAGTCGGCGGCCTGGTCGGGATCGGTCAGCAGCGCGCTGTGGTCGAGCTTGCCTTCGGCGCCAATGCCGTCTTCCTCGCCGGCCATGCCGGTTTCCAGCGAGCCGAGGCAGCCGAGTTCGGCTTCCACGGTGACGCCGATGGCGTGCGAGAACTTCACCACTTCGCGGGTGACGGCGACGTTGTATTCGTAGGAGGAGGGCGTCTTGCCGTCTTCCATCAGCGAGCCGTCCATCATCACGCTGGAGAAGCCCGAGCGGATGGCGGCCATGCAGACTGCGGGGCTCTGGCCGTGGTCCTGGTGCATCACCACCGGGATGTGCGGATAGGCTTCGACCGCGGCGTCGATGAGGTGGCGCAGGAAGGCTTCGCCCGCGTACTTACGCGCCCCGGCGGAGGCCTGCATGATCACGGGGCTGTCGGTTTCGGCCGCGGCTTCCATGATGGCCTGGACCTGTTCCAGGTTGTTCACGTTGAACGCCGGCAGACCGTAGCTGTTCTCGGCGGCGTGGTCGAGCAGCTGGCGCATGGAAACGAGGGGCATGGTAATTCTCCGGGTGGGCGGCGCAGGCCGCCGCCTGTGTTGGTCGATACGGAAACCGGCATTTTATCCGGGCGCGGTGCGGGGCGGTAAGCGCGTTTGCGCTTTGAGACATACGCGGCGCTTACTGCACGCCGGGTGCCTTGTGTTCGCCCACGCGCACGATCTTGAGGGTGTTGGTGCCGCCCGAGGCGCCGATTGGCTCGCCGATGGTGAGCACGATGAGGTCGCCGTATTCCACCACGCCCTGGTCGAGCAGCACCTGCTCGGCTTCCCACAGCAGCACGTCGCGGTCGAAGTGGGTCTGGCTCATCAGCAGCGGATAGACCTCGCGGTAGAGCGTCATCTGGTTGCGCGCGCCGATTTCGGGCGTCAGCGCGTAGATCGGCACGCCGCAGTTGAGCCGGCTCATCCACAGCGCGGTGGAGCCGGTCTGGGTGAGCGAGGCGACCGCCTTCACCTTCAGGTGCCAGGCGGTCCAGATCGCTGCCATCGCGATCGACTGGTCGATGCGGGTGAACACCCGGTCGAGCACCTCGCGGTCGAGGCTGACTTCGGCCGACTTCTCGGCTTCCAGGCAGACGCGGCTCATCGCCTCGACGACTTCCACCGGAAAGCTGCCGGCGGCGGTCTCGGCCGACAGCATCACCGCATCGGTGCCGTCGAGCACCGCGTTGGCGACGTCCGACACTTCGGCGCGGGTCGGCACCGGGCTGGTGATCATCGACTCCATCATCTGGGTCGCGGTGATCGTCAGCTTGTTGTGGTCGCGCGCGGCGCGGATCATCTTCTTCTGCAGCGCCGGCACCGCGGCGTCGCCCACCTCCACCGCGAGGTCGCCGCGCGCCACCATGATGCCGTCGGAGGCGGCGAGGATTTCCTCCAGGTTGGCCACGGCCTCGGTGCGCTCGATCTTGGCGATCAGCAGCGCGTCGCCGCCAGCCGCACGCATCAGCTGGCGGGCCATGTACATATCGGCCGCGCTCTTGGGGAAGGACACCGCGAGGAAATCGACGCCGATCTGCGCCGCGGTCTTGATGTCGTCCATGTCCTTGGCGGTGAGGGCCGGCGCGGTGAGGCCGCCGCCCTGGCGGTTGATGCCCTTGTTGTTGGACAACTCGCCCCCGACCCGCACCCGGGTGTGGATCTCGGCGCCGAGCACGCGCTCCACCTGCAGCTTGAGGCGGCCGTCGTCGAGCAGCAGGATGTCGCCGGCGCGCACGTCCTTGGGCAAGTCCTTGTAGTCCAGCCCCACGCGCTGGCCGTTGCCGAGGTTGCAGTGGGCGTCGAGGATGAACTCGGCGTCGCGGGTCAGCGTCACCCGGCCGTTCTCGAACTTGCCGACGCGGATCTTCGGCCCTTGCAGGTCGGCGAGGATGCCGACCGGCCGTCCGGCACGCGCCGACGCCTCGCGGATCGCCGCGGCGCGGGCGACATGGTCTTCCGCCTTGCCGTGGGAGAAGTTCATCCGCACCACGTCCACGCCGGCGTGGACCATGCGTTCGAGTACCTGCGGGTCGGAGGAGGCCGGGCCGAGGGTGGCGACGATCTTGGTGTGGCGGGGCATGCTGTCTCCTGTCTGGTTTTTGCTCCGCGACCGGCAGGGCGGCGGAAAGGTGCGCTTACGTCCCGGGCCCGGATTCTAGCGCGAGCCTGATCTATCCTTGAGTAGAGCAAGGGAGGTGAGGACACGATGGAAGAGTCCGCGGTATTGGGTCTGGTGGCGGCGGTTGCGCTTGGGACGGCCGTCATCATGCGCCGCCGGCGCGAGATGCGGGACGAGGCGCGGCTGCGGCGGGAACGGCTGGCATACCACGCGGTGACCATACGCCCGCGCGGGAGCGGGTGTGCGGCAGTGATGCGGATCAAGGGCCTGCGTTTCCTGGGACGCGAGGCGCCGCTGTTGCCCCTGCGCACCTGCAGCGCGGCCGAATGTAACTGCGTATATGTGCATTACGAAGATCGCCGCGCCCACAGCCGGCGCGATGTGTATATGAGCGAGATCTACCGCCGCCCGGCGGTGGCGGTCGAGCGCCGCAGCGCGCGCGGGCGCCGGCTTTCCGATCGCCTGGAGGGGCTGCCCGCGCCACAAACGCCGTGACCGATGCGACTGGCAGCGGCTGCGCGGTCGATGTATACCTGAGCAGGGTCGCGGCGCGTCATGGGGGACGGGCCGCGGGCCGGCCCGCCGCTGCGGGCCTTCGTTTTCCCCTGCCGGATTCCCATCATGTGCCCACGTCTGCTCATCCTGCCCGCCGCAACCTTGCTCATGGCGGCTTGCGCGACCACGCCTGGCGGCAGCGCCGACGCCGATAGCGCCGGCGTGCTTGCCACCGACGACCCTGCACCAGTCCAGATGGCCTTTACATTGGCGAGCGGCACCTACCGCTGCGAACAGGGCTTGCGGGTGGACGTGCAGCGTGCGCCCGGCGCGGGAAACAGCCTCGAGGTGTCGTGGAAGGGGCGCCGCTACCACATGGTGCGCAACCTGTCCCATTCGGGCCTGCCGCGCTTCGAGGACCCGGCGAGCGGGCTGGTATGGATAGACCTGCCGTGGAAGAGCGTCCTGCTCGACGGCGGCAGCGGCAAGCCGCTCGCCAGCGAATGCCGCGGCACCGCGGTCAGCCAGCGCGGCTGATCTGCAACCCGGTGCCGATCGCGGCAAAAACAAACGGCGGCCCGTGGGCCGCCGCTTTTCTGTGAAGCGCGAAACCGCTCAGCCCTCGTAGCGCGCTTCCAGCGCGGCGATGGCGGGCAGCTTCTTGCCTTCCAGGAACTCGAGGAAGGCGCCGCCGCCGGTCGAGATGTAGCCCACGTCGTCAGCGATGTGGAACTTCGCGATCGCGGCCAGGGTGTCGCCGCCACCGGCGATGGAGAACGCCTCGGAGTGCGCGATGGCCGAGGCCATCATCTTGGTGCCACCGGCGAACTGGGCGTGCTCGAACACGCCGACCGGACCGTTCCAGACGATGGTGCCGGCGTGCGCGATGATGTCGGCGAGCTTGGCCGAGGTCTTGGGGCCGAAGTCGAGGATGCGGTCGTGCGGGCCGACTTCATCCACGGAAATCCGGTTGGCGCGCGCCAGGGCCGATACCTCGTCCGCCACCACGACGTCGATCGGCAGCGGCACTTCGGCGCCGCGCGACTTCATGATGTCCATCACCTGCTGGGCTTCACGCACCATTTCCGGCTCGGCCAGCGATTCGCCGATGCGCTTGCCGGCTGCCAGCAGGAAGGTGTTGGCGATGCCGCCGCCGACGATGAGCTGGTCGACCTTGTCGGCCAGCGTCTTGAGGATGGTCAGCTTGGTCGACACCTTGGCGCCGCCGACGATGGCCACCAGCGGGCGGGCCGGCTGGTGCAGCGCCTTCGACAGCGCGTCGATCTCGGCCCCCATCAGGATGCCGGCGCAGGACACCGGGGCGAAGCGGGCGATGCCGTGGGTGGTGGCCTCGGCGCGGTGGGCGGTGCCGAAGGCGTCGTTGACATAGACGTCGCACAGCGCCGCCATCTTCTTCGCCAGCTCTTCGTTGTCCTTCTTCTCGCCCTTGTTGCAGCGGCAGTTTTCCAGCAGGACGACTTCGCCCGGCTTGACTTCAAAACCACCCTCGACCCAGTTGGCGATCAGCTTGACCGGCTTGTGCAGCAGCTGGCCGAGGCGCACGGCGACCGGCGCCAGGGTGTCGTCGGGGCCGACTTCGCCTTCGGTCGGACGGCCGAGGTGGGAGGTGACCATCACCGCGGCGCCGTTGTCCAGGCAGTACTGGATGGACGGGATGGAGGCGCGGATGCGGGTGTCTTCGGTGATGTTGCCGGCTTCGTCCTGCGGCACGTTGAGGTCGGCGCGGATGAAGACCTTCTTGCCACGGACGTCGAGGTCGGTGAGTTTCTTGACTTGCATGGACGTGATCGGATCCGGATGTAAGAAGAGCCGGGTTCAGGCGGCGCCCGGAACCCGGCTCGTGGTTGCGCTGTTACTGGTAACCGTCTTCGCTGGCGTCGTGGTTGATGCCGACCAGCTGGCCGCGCCCGCCGCCGATGCCGCCGCCGGTGTAGATCAGGCTGCCCTGGCCCTTGTAGAAGGTCTCGAAGCGGTGCCCGTCGTTGCCGAAGTAGAACGGGATCCATGCCTTGCCAGTGACATAGCTCTTCATGTCCGACGGGCGGCCGATCTTGTCTTCCACCTCGGCCTGCGACATGCCGATCTGCAGGCTGGTGAACTTGCTGTTCTTGGCCGGCGTGCCCCAGATTTCACCCTCGAAGCTGCCGTCGCGCGACTTCACGTAACGGTGGGGGCGGCCATCGGAGGTGGTGGTCGTCTTCGCACTGGTGTCCGCGCTGCTGCTGGTGCTGCTTTGCGCGGCGGGGCGGCTCTGGTTGGAGGTGCAGCCCGCGGCGAACAGGGCGCCGGTGGCGAGCAGGGCGATCAGGAGACGGTTCATCGTGGGTCCTCGGTGGGTTACTTGGCCTGGGCCAGCGCCTTGGCCGCGTCGAGCATGCGGCAGGAATAGCCCCACTCATTGTCGTACCAGGCGAGAACCTTGACCAGATTGCCGTCCATGACGCGGGTCTGGGTGGCATCGAACACCGAGGAGTGCGGGTCGTGGTTGAAGTCCATCGACACCAGCGGCGCCTCGTTTACCGCGAGCACGCCCTTGAGCGCGCCCTTGGAGGCTTCGATCATCAGGCTGTTGATCTCTTCCTTGCTGGTGGCGCGGCTGGCGGTGAAGGTGAGGTCGACCAGCGACACGTTCATGGTCGGCACGCGCAGCGCGAAACCGTCGAACTTGCCCTTGAGCGCCGGCAGCACCAGGCCGACGGCCTTGGCGGCGCCGGTCTTGGTGGGGATGATGTTCTGCGCGGCGGCACGGGCGCGGCGCAGGTCCTTGTGGCGCACATCCACCAGCACCTGGTCGTTGGTGTAGGCGTGGATGGTGGTCATCAGGCCCTTTTCGATGCCGATGTTGTCCTGCAGCACCTTGGCGACCGGGGCCAGGCAGTTGGTGGTGCACGAGGCGTTGGAGACCACGGTCATCGCGGCGGTCAGCACGTCGTGGTTCACACCATAGACGATGGTGGCATCCACATCGTCGCCACCCGGGGCGGAGATCAGGATCTTCTTGGCGCCCTGCTTGAGGTGCACTTCGGCCTTGGCCTTGGCGGTGTAGGCGCCGGTGCATTCGAGCAGCACGTCCACGCCGAGGTCGCCCCAGTTGATCGCCAGCGGATCCTTGGTGGAGAAGAACGGGATGCGGTCGCCATTGACGATCATCACGTTGTCGCCTTCGGTTTCCACCGGGAAGGCGAAGCGGCCGTGGGTGGTGTCGTACTTGGTCAGGTGGGCGTTGGTGGCCAGGTCGCCGGAGGCGTTGATCGCCACGACTTCGAACTGGTCGCGCAGGCCGAGTTCGTAGAGGGCGCGCAGCGTGCAGCGGCCGATGCGGCCGTAACCGTTGATGGCGATTTTGATGGTCATCGAGGAGTCTCCAGGAGCGTGGGCAACACAGGCATCAGAACTGGTTGGCGGCGCGATGGCGGGGCGTCTGATCGGGTCCCTGCCATCGCCGTGCGAATTACCGGACGAGCTTGCGGACGGCTTCGACGACCGCGTCGGCGGTAATGCCGAAGTACTTGAACAGCTCGCCCGCGGGGGCGGATTCACCGAAGCGGTCGAGGCCGATCACCTCGCCTTCGAGGCCGACATACTTGCGCCAGCCGTCGGTGACGCCGGCTTCGACCGCAATGCGCGGCAGGCCGGCGGGCAGGACGGCGGCCTTGTAGGCGGCATCCTGACGGTCGAATACGTTGGTGCTCGGCATCGACACCACGCGCACCGCGATGCCGGCCTCGGCCAGCGTCTTCTGCGCGGCCATCGCGAGCGCGACTTCCGAGCCGGTGGCGAGGATGACCGCTTTGGGCGTGCCGCCCGCGGCTTCCGACAGCACGTAGCCGCCGCGGCGGATGGCGTCGATCTGCTCGGCGCTGCGGGTCTGGAAGGGCAGGTTCTGGCGCGAGAACAGCAGGCAGGACGGGCCGTCCTTACGCTCGATCGCGTGCGCCCAGGCCACCGCGGACTCCATCGTGTCGCACGGGCGCCAGACGTCCATGTTGGGAATCAGGCGCAGCGTGGCGGTCTGTTCCACCGGCTGGTGGGTGGGGCCGTCTTCGCCAAGGCCGATGGAGTCGTGGGTGAACACGAAGATCTGGCGCAGCTTCATCAGCGCCGCCATGCGCAGGGCATTGCGGGCGTATTCGCTGAACATCAGGAAGGTGGCGGTGTAGGGAATCAGGCCGCCATGCAGCGCGATGCCGTTGGCGATGGCCGCCATGCCGAATTCGCGCACGCCGTAGTAGATGTAGTTGCCGCCGGTGTCGCGGCTGACGCCCTTGGCGCCCGACCACAGCGTGAGGTTGGAGCCGGCGAGGTCGGCCGAGCCGCCGATGAGTTCGGGCAGCTTGGGCGCGAAGGCCTCGATGCTGTTCTGGCTGGCCTTGCGGGTGGCGATGGTTTCGCCCTTGTCGTTGATCTTGCCGAGCACGGTGGCGACGTGCGCCGCCCAGTCGGCCGGCAGCGCCTGCTGCTGCACGCGGCGCTTGAACTCGGCCGCGAGTTCGGGGAAGGCGGCGGCGTAGGCGGCGAACTTGTCGTTCCAGCCGGCTTCGGCGCTGGCGCCGGCCGGGCGCGCGTCCCACGCAGCATAGACGTCGGCCGGGATTTCGAACGGAGCGTGCGTCCAGCCGATGTGGGCGCGGCAGGCGTCGATTTCGGTGGTGCCGAGCGGCGCGCCGTGCACGTCGTGGCCGCCCTGCTTGTTAGGGGCGCCGGCGCCGATGACGGTTTTGCAGCAGATCAGCGTGGGCTGGGTGGTGTTGGCCCGCGCCTGCTGGATGGCGGCTTCGATTTCGGCCGGGTCGTGGCCCTGCACGTCACGGATCACCTGCCAGCCGTAGGCTTCGAAGCGCTTGGGGGTGTCGTCGGTGAACCAGCCTTCGACGTGGCCGTCGATGGAGATGTTGTTGTCGTCGTAGAACGCGACCAGCTTGCCCAGGCCGAGCGTGCCGGCAAGCGAACAGGCTTCGTGGCTGATGCCTTCCATCAGGCAGCCGTCGCCCAGGAAGACCCAGGTGCGGTGGTCGACGATTTCATGGCCGGCGCGGTTGAATTCGGCAGCCAGCACCTTTTCGGCGATGGCCATGCCGACCGCGTTGGTGATGCCCTGGCCGAGCGGACCGGTGGTGGTTTCCACGCCCGGGGTGTAGCCGTATTCCGGATGGCCCGGCGTCTTGCTGTGCAGCTGGCGGAAGCGCTTGATTTCCTCGATCGGCAGGTCGTAGCCGGTGAGGTGCAGCAGCGCGTAGATCAGCATCGAGCCATGGCCGTTGGACAGCACGAAGCGGTCGCGGTCGGCCCACTGCGGGTTGGCCGGATTGTGCTTGAGGTGGTGGCGCCACAGCACCTCGGCGATTTCCGCCATGCCCATCGGCGCACCCGGATGGCCCGAGTTGGCCTGCTGCACTGCATCCATCGCAAGTGCGCGGATGGCGCCAGTGACGGGGTTGAAGACCGGGGGCTTGACGTTTCTCGACTGCGACATGGTTTCCTCGAAGCCGGAGGGCCGGCCTGAAAAAACCGGCATTATCGCCGATAACCCGGTCCGATTGGTAGTTCGGCTTGGTGACAGGATGTGGTAAGTGTCTGGTCCGGCGCGTGAATTTTCGCCCTGGAAGGGGCTGTCCAGACCGGTGGGCGGAGGCCGGGGCGTGCCCTTACACCCACTGGCGCCGGCGTTCCATCAGCTTCCAGATCAGGGGCGTCAGGATCAGCTGCATCGCCAGGTCGAGCTTGCCGCCCGGAATCACGATGGTGTTGGCCCGGCTCATGAAGGCGTCGTGGATCATGCGCAGCAGGTAGGGGAAATCCACCCCGCGCGGGTCCTTGAAGCGGATCACCACCATGGATTCGTCCAGCGTCGGCACGTCGCGCGCAATGAAGGGGTTGGAGGTGTCCACCACCGGCACGCGCTGGAAGTTGATATGGGTGCGGGAGAACTGCGGCACGATGTAATGCACGTAGTCGTGCATGCGGCGCAGGATGGTGTCCTGCACGGCGTCGGCCGAGTAGCCGCGCACCCGGGTGTCGCGGTGCAGTTTCTGGATCCATTCCAGGTTGATCGTCGGCACCACGCCGATCAGCAGGTCCACATGGCGCGCGACGTCGATGCGGTCACAGGTGACGGCGCCGTGCAGGCCTTCGTAGAACAGGCAGTCGGTGCCCACCGGCAGGTCTTCCCATTCGGTGAAGCTGCCCATCGGCAGGTTCCAGCGCATCGACTGCGCTTCGTTGTGGATGTAATAGCGCCGCCGCCCGGTGGCGGATTCGCCGTAGGCGCGGAACAGGTTCTCCAGATCCTCGAAGAGGTTGGCTTCCGGTCCGAAGTGGCTGATGCCCCGCTGCCCGGCCTGTTCCGCTTCCTCGATCAGCGCCTTCATCTCGTCGCGCGTGTAGCGGTGAAAGCTGTCGCCTTCGATGACCGCCGCGTTCACGTTCTCGCGGTGGAAGATCGCCTCGAAGGTGTGCTTGACCGTGGTGGTGCCGGCGCCGGAAGAGCCGGTGACGGCGATGATCGGGTGCTTCATGGACATGGCGTGCTCCAGGCGTCGTGTCGCGGGGCTTCCCGGGGGCGGGCGCTTCAGCCGGCCTGTCCGGGCGTGTCGAGGTCGGTGCACACGCGGCGGGTTGCCACGACCAGCACATGGACCTCCTCGAAGTTGAGTTCGGGGTAGTGGTCGCGCAGCACGCGGTAGGCGAGGTGATCCAGCGTGACGTTGGCCCAGCGGTTCTCTGGCGCGAAAAAAGGCGCGATCAGGGCGTGGGCCTCGGCGAAGATTTCGCGGACGCGATGATGGCGGCGGCGCTCGCCGTCTTCGGTTTCGGGGCTGGGTGTTGCCATCAGGATGTTCCGGGTGAGCGGTCGGACCGCATGATAACGTGCGCTTGTGCGCTGCAGCGAGCGCGCGCCGGGTCAGGAGTGGGCGAGCACCCAGGCGCGCCATTCGGCGAACAGCGACGGACTGGCGGCGGCGATCACGCCGCGCTTGACCGCCGGACCGGCCATCAGCGACCCGCCGTCGAGCGCCGCGGCCTCGCCGCCGGCTTCGGCGAGGATCAGCCGCCCGGCCGCGTAGTCCCACAGCATCTGGCCGCCGTGCAGGTAAACATCCAGACGGCCAGCGGCAACGAAGCACCATTCGAGCGCGCTGGAGCCGAAGTTGCGCTGCGAATAGAACGGCGGGCGCACCGCCAGCTCGTCGCCCAGGTGATGGCTGATGCGCTTGAAATCCACGCCCGCCACCGCGTCGGCCAACCGCGGTGCCGACGCCCGCAGCGGCAGCTCGGTGCCATTGAGAAAGGCGCCGGCGCCTTGGGCGGCGTAGAAGGATTCGTCCGTGATCGGGTTATAGACCACGCCGAAGCGCGGTTCGTGATCCACCAGGTAGGCGATCGACACCGCGAAGAACGGGATGCCGTTGGCGAAGTTGGTGGTGCCGTCGATCGGGTCGATGCACCACAATCCGCCACGGCCCTTGGCCCACAGGCGCGCCTGTTCCTCGGCGCTCATTTCCTCGCCCAGCACGGGGCCGGGCAGCAGCGTGGGCAGGGCCTGGCTGAAGCGGCGCTGCGACTCGATGTCGGCCTCGGTGAACAGCGTGCCGTCGGCCTTGCGGCTGCGGGCAGACTTCAGGTAACGCGGCAGGATCTCCTCGCGCGCGATGTCGCGGACGAGGGATTCGAGCGCCCGGGCGCGGGCGAGACGTTGGGCTGCATTCGGCATGGGTGGTCCGCGGGCTGATCGGCCTAGGGCTATGCCTATAATCTTACGATGATTTCACGATTCCATTTTCCGGGCGTGCTGCCCCGGCACGGCGAGACGGCGTTGCCCGACGCAGTCGCCCACCACGCAACGCGGGTGTTGAGGATGCGCGATGGCGAACCCATCGTGCTGTTTGACGGGAGTGGGGCGGAGGCGGAGGCCACGCTGGTGCTGCGCGGCAAGTCCGCCGCGGCGCTGATTTCCGCCTATCGCGAGGTGGATCGCGAGTCGCCGCTGGACCTGGTGCTGGTGCAGGCGCTGGCGACCGGCGACAAGATGGACTGGATCGTGCAGAAAGCGGTGGAACTCGGCGCCCGTGCGGTTCAGCCCATCCAGGCCGAGCGTTCGGTGCTGCGGCTGGCGGGCGAGCGCGCGACGCGGCGGCGCGAGCACTGGCAGCAGGTTGCCGTGGGTGCCTGCGAACAAAGCGGGCGCAACCGCATTCCCGAAGTCGGCGAAATCCTTTCGCTGCAGGCTTATCTCGCCGCCGCGCGCGAGGACCGCGCGACGGTTCGCTGCGTGCTCGACCCGGCCGCCGCACAGGGGCTGTCCGCGCTACCGCGCCCGGCGGGTGCGCTGCATCTGCTGGTGGGGCCCGAAGGCGGCTGGAGCGACGATGAACTCGCCGCCTGCGCCGCGGCACACTGCACCCCGGTCGGCCTCGGTCCGCGTGTGCTGCGCACCGAAACCGCCGGGCTCGCGATGCTGGCGGCGCTGCAGGCGCGCTGGGGTGACTTCTGACACCTTTCCCTCAATCACCTTATTAATCAGGAATCGCAGCGGCATGTTCGAGTCGGCGGAACTCGGTCACAAGACCACCAAGGAAGACTACGAGGCGGCCGAGCCGGCCTTGCGCGCAGCGCTGCTGGAGGCGCAGTACGACTTGCTCGACCTGCGCGAATTCGCCGTCGTGGTGCTGATCAACGGCATCGACGGTGCCGGCAAGGGCGAGACGGTCAACCTGCTCAACGAATGGATGGACCCGCGCCACATCCAGACCTGGGCCTTCGACGACCCCACCGGCGAAGAGGCCGAGCGCCCCTTCATGTGGAGGTTCTGGCGCGCGCTGCCGGCCAAGGGCAAGATCGGCGTGCTGTTCAACAACTGGTACACCGAACCGATCCGGGGCAGGGTGGATCGCAGCGCGAAACGGGCGGAGTTCGAGCAGCAGGTGGACGCGATCCGCCGCTTCGAGGCGATGCTGGTGCGCGAAGGCGTGCTGCTGGTGAAGTTCTGGTTCCACCTGTCGAAGGCCGGGCAGAAGAAGCGCCTGAAAGAGCTGGAAAAGGACGAGCGCACGCGCTGGCGGGTGACCGAGCGCGACTGGCGTTTCTTCGAGAAGTACGAGCGCTATCGCGATGTCGCCGCCTACGCGCTGCGCCAGACCAGCACCGGCGACGCGCCGTGGACCATCGTGGACGGCAGTGACCCGCGCTATCGCGCGCTGTTCGTCGGCCGCAGCCTGCTCGATGCCCTGCAACGGCGGCTGGCGGTGTGCGGCAGCAAATGGGCGCCGCGCCAGACCGCGGCGCCCTTGCCGGTGCAGGTCGACCGCCTGACGCTGCTCAACAGCCTGACGCTGCGGCAGCCCGTGGAGCGCAAGCACTACGAGGATGAACTGGAGCGCTGGCAGGGCCGCCTCGCGCTGCTGACCCGCAGCGAGGCGTTTCGCCAGCGCGCGTTGATACTGGTGTTCGAAGGCGCCGACGCCGCGGGCAAGGGCGGCGCCATCCGCCGTGTGACGGCGGCGCTGGATGCCCGCCAGTACCGCATCGTGCCGATTGCCGCGCCCACCGAGGAAGAGCGCGCGCAGCCCTATTTGTGGCGCTTCTGGCGCCACCTGCCGCGCCAGGGCAAGGTGCTGGTGTTCGACCGCTCGTGGTACGGGCGGGTGCTGGTGGAGCGGGTGGAGGGTTACTGCGCCGAGGCCGACTGGATGCGGGCCTACGCCGAGATCAACGACTTCGAGGATCAGCTCGTGGCTGCCGGGGCGGTTGTCGTGAAGTTCTGGCTCGCGATCAGCAAGGATGAGCAGCTCACCCGCTTCAAGGCGCGCGAGGCGGAGCCGCACAAACGCTTCAAGATCACCGAGGAAGACTGGCGCAACCGCGACAAGTGGGATCACTACGCCCAGGCGGTGTGTGACATGGTCGACCGCACCAGCACCGAGATCGCGCCGTGGACCCTGGTGGAGGCGGACAACAAGTATTTCGCCCGCCTCAAGGTGTTGCGCACGGTGTGCGCGGCGCTTTCCGCGGCGCTGGAGCCGGGCCGCGAACGCGGGCGGGCATAGCACAGCGGAATGATTTGTTGCATGCCCGAATCGGGTAACCCTGCCAAGTGGCAGGGCTTCGGCTAGAATCCGGGAACACTATACCGACGGCCTCCACCGCCTACGCGGCGGCGCCGCAATCCACACCGGTGCACGATTGAACGCCGAATCCCCAACCGCCCAGGCTGCACTTCCCGTTGCTGCAGACTCCACCGCTCAGTTCGTTGCCTGGGTGCGGGGTGCTGCGCCCTACATCCACGCTTTTCGCGGCAAGACCTTCGTGGTGGCGTTTGGCGGCGAGGTGGCGGGCGGTGAGCGGGCGCAAAGCCTCGCCTACGATTGCAACCTGCTGGCGGCGCTCGGAATCCGCCTGGTGCTGGTTCACGGTGCGCGTCCGCAGATCGACGCCGAAGTCGCCCGGCGCGGACTGGAACCGCGCTTTCACAACGGCCTGAGGGTCACGGATGCCGCGGCACTCGAGTGCGTCAAGGCGGCGATGGCGGTTACCCGGTTCGAGGTCGAGGCACTGTTGTCCCAGGGCTTGCCGAATACGCCGATGGCCGGCAGCTACATGCGGGTCACGGGCGGCAACTTCATCACCGCGCGGCCGTTCGGCGTGGTCGATGGCGTCGACTTCCAATACACCGGTGCCGTGCGACGCATCATCGCCGACGAAATCAACGCCGACCTCGACCAGCAGAACGTGGTGCTGATCACACCGCTGGGCGTGTCTCCGGCGGGCGAAATCTTCAATCTCTGCATGGAAGAGGTGGCCGAGGCGGTGGCGGTTGCGCTGAAGGCCGAAAAGCTGATCTACCTGTGCGATGCGCCGGGCCTGCTCGATCCCGAGGGCAAGCTGGTGGAGTCGGTCACCGCGGACGAGGCCGCGCGCAAGCTGGAGGCGGGAGAAGGCCTGACCGAGGACCTCCATCTCTATCTGCCGTGCGCGATCCGCGCCGTCCGCAAGGGCGTGTCGCGCTGCCACCTGATCGACCGCGACAAGGACGGCGGGCTGCTGCTGGAGTTCTTTACCCACGCGGGCGTCGGCACCGTCGTCTCGCGCGATCCGCTTTTCCGCCTGCGCGAAGCGACCATCGACGACGTCGGTGCGCTGGTGTCGCTGATCTCGCCGATGGAAGCCGACGGCACCCTGGTACGGCGCGGGCGCGAATTGCTGGAACAGGAAGTCGACCGCTTCAGCGTCGTCGAGCACGACGGCGTGCTGGTGGGCTGCGCGGCGCTGTACCCGTTCAGCGACGAGAGCGCGGCCGAACTGGCCTGCCTCGCGGTGATGCCGGAATACCGCCGCGCCGGGTTGGGCGACCAGCTCTTGCGTCGTATCGAACGCCGCGCGCGCATGCAGCGGCTGGAACGTCTGTTCGTGCTTACCACGCGCACCGCGCACTGGTTCCGCGAGCGTGGCTTCAGCGAGGTCAGTCCCGAGGCACTGCCACGGCAAAAGCGCGAGCTGTACAACTTCCAGCGCCGGTCCAAGGTATTCGCCAAGCCGCTATGACCCCAGTCGATCTCCATCTCGAGCGGGCGCGGCCCCTGATGGAGGGGGCGGGGGAGTGGCGAGCCGGAGGGGCGCACGATGCCTGATTTCGGCGGAACGCCTCGCGCCATTCCCCGCTGGCACGTCCTGATGGCGGCGCTTGGCGGCGCGCTGGTGGTGGCGCTGGTGATTGTGCTCGCGCCATGGCTTGCAGGTGCAGGATGGGCGCCCGGCGTGGTCGCGGTGGTCGTTGCGGGGGCGCTTGCCGCGCTCGGAGCGTATTGCCAGCAGCGCCGCATGCTGGGCTTGTTGCGGCGCGACGAGTCCGAACTGCACAGCCGCATCGACGCTTGGCACGAGGCGGGCAGCCTGCCGGCAAGCGAACTGGCGTGTCCGCTCGAGCGGATTGACCGCGCCGCCGGCCAGACCCTGTTCCTGCGCCAGATCGCCGAAGGCGTGCATGGCCTGGAGGCACTGTTCGACGACGGCGGACGGCTGCTGTGGATCAGCCCCTCGATCGAGCGCTTGACCGGGTGGACGCCGCAGGAGTGCGTGGCGGCGAACGACCCGATCGAAACGCTGGCGCATGAATCGGACCGCCGCTACTGCAAGCGGGCGGCGGAGCAGGTGCTGGCCGACGGCGTCCAGCAGGAGTTCGAGATGCGCCTGGCGCACAAGGACGGCCGCTACGGCTGGGTCGCGTGCCGCTGGCGCGCGCTGGTGGACGGCAGCGGGCGCCGCGTGGGCTTGCGGATGTCGGCGGAAGACATCCAGGCCCGCAAGGAAACAGAGTACAAGCTGCTGGAAACCGTGGCCGAACTGCGCCGCGCCCAGGCGCTGCGCGAGCACTACCTGGCACGCAGCAACGACGAGCGCCAGCGCCTCGCTGCGCTGCTGAACGTCATCGGCCTCGGGATCATCTTCATCGACCATGACCATCGCGTGCTGTACTTCAACCGCGCGATGCTGAAGATCTGGGGCTTCCCCCCCGATGAAAACCTGATCGGCACACGCGATGTGGTACTGCAGCGGACGATCGCGCCGCTGCTCGCCGATCCCGAGTCCTATTTCGCCCACATCGAGGAGGTGCTCGCGGATCGCCGGTCGGTCAGCGAGCAGTTCGAGGTCCGCATGAAGGACGGGCGCATCGTCACCGACATTTCGTCGGTGGTCGAAAGCGGCAAGGGCGCACGGGGCATCGGCCGGGTCTGGATTTACGAGGACGTCACCGAGCAGCGCCGGGTGGCCGACCAGCTGATCGCGCTGGCCGAGCGCGATCCGCTGACCAACCTCTATAACCGCCGCCGCTTCCATGAAGAACTCGAGCGCATGCTGGCCGAGGCGACCCGGCGCGACCTGGAGGTGGGCTTGGTCGCGATCGACCTCGACGGCTTCAAGCCGATCAACGACCGCTTCGGCCACCAGGCGGGAGACGAGGTTCTGGTTGGGGTCGCGGAAGGGGTCGCCCGCATCATCCGGCGCAACGAAATGTTCTTCCGCCTCGGCGGTGACGAGTTCGCGATGCTGGTGCCCGATACCTCGGAAGCCGAGCTGTCCGAACTGGCAGCGCGCCTGGTCGAGGCGATCGACGCCCTGCATTTCACATTTGCGGGTGAGTCGGCGGGTGTGACGGCGAGCATCGGCATCGCGCTGTTCCCGCATCACGGCGAGGGTGGAGAAGCGTTGATGGTGGCCGCGGATCAGGCGATGTACCGGTCCAAGAGCGACGGTCGCAACCGCTGGATGGTCTCGGGCGGCAAGCATGGCGGGAACGGGGAATCCGATAGAATGGCGGCACGTAATCGCATCCCCGATGAACCCCCCCGTGAAAAGGATTGAACGATGGCGCGTATGGTGAACTGCATCAAACTGGGCCGGGAGGCCGAAGGGCTCGACCTTCCGCCCGTGCCCGGCGAACTGGGCAAGCGGATTTATGAAAGCGTCTCGAAGGAGGCGTGGCAGCAGTGGGTGAAGTACCAGACCATGCTGATCAACGAGAACCGCCTCAACCTGATGGATCCGCGGGCACGCAAGTACCTGTCCGAGCAGATGGAAAAGCATTTCTTCGAGGGCGGCGCCGATGCGATCGGCGGCTTTGTGCCCCCGGCGCAGTAAGCGGCACATGCTCGCCGCGAGCTGGCGAAATAAAAAAAGGGATGGCCGCGGCCATCCCTTTTTTGTTCGGCGCGAGGCCGTTCAGGGCGTGTTCTTGCTCTCCGCGGCTGCGGCGGCGGACTTCGCGTAGCGCACGTCCCGTCCCTGGACGAGGAAAACCACGTATTCGGCGATGTTCTTCGCGTGGTCGCCGATGCGCTCGATCGACTTGGCGATGAACAGCACATCGAGGCTGCTGGTGATCGTGCGCGGGTCTTCCATCATGAAGGTGATCAGCTGACGCATCACGCCCTTGAAGTAGGCGTCGACTTCAGCGTCCTGGTCCTTCACCGAGGCCACTGCAGAAACGTCGGCGCGCGCGAAGCTGTCGAGCGAACTGCGCAGCATGTCCAGCGCCAGTCCGGCGCCGTAGCCGAGTTCCACGCGCGGTGCGAACGGAACGTCACCGGCGTGCAGGCGCTTCGCCGCCTTGGCGATCTTCTTGGCCTCGTCGCCGATGCGTTCGAGGTCGGCAATCGACTTGATCACCGTCATGATCAGCCGCAGATCGATCGCGGTGGGCTGGCGCTTGGCGATGATCTGGGTGCAAGTATCGGCCAGTTCGACTTCGAGCAGGTTGATGCTGTGGTCGCCCTCGATGACGCGGTCGAGCAGGCCGAGGTTGCCGGTCTTGAGCCCTTCGAGGGCGTTGGCGACCTGGGTTTCGACCAGACCGCCCATTTGCAGCACCCCGGTGCGGATTGCCTCCAGTTCGGCATCGAACTGTCTGTACGTGTGTTCGCTCATTTTTGCCATGGCACTATCCAGAAGTGGGGCAGGCTAGCAGGCCCGGGTTACGGTTATGTTGCGGAACGCTCGAACCGGCGCACGCCTTGGGCGCTGGCCAGCAGCAGGGTGTCGGCACCGCGCGCCGCGAACAGGCCGTTGGTGACCACGCCCACGACCGCGTTCAGGGCCTGCTCGGTTGCGCACGGGTCGGTGATCGACAGGCCATGGAGGTCGATGATCAGGTTGCCGTTGTCGGTCACGAAGCCCTCGCGCAGCCGCGGGGTCGCGCCCAGCGCTGCCGCCGCACGCATCACCTGGCTGCGCGCCATCGGGATGACCTCGATCGGCAGCGGAAAGCGGCCCAGTACGTCCACCCGCTTGGATTCGTCGCAGATGCAGACAAAGCGGCGTGCGACCGCAGCGACGATCTTCTCGCGCGTGAGCGCGCCGCCGCCGCCCTTGATCATCGCGAAGCCGTGGTCGATTTCGTCCGCGCCGTCGATATACACCGGCAGTTCGTCGACGTCGTTGAGGTCGAGCAGCGCAATGCCATGCGCGGCAAGGCGTTTGGAGCTGGCCTCGGAACTGGAGACGGCGCCGCGGATGCGGTGCTTGATGCCGGCCAGCCCGTCGATGAAGTGGTTCACCGTCGAGCCGGTGCCGACGCCGACGATCATTCCGTCCTCCACATAGTCGAGTGCGGCGAGGGCGGCGGCTTTCTTGAGTTCGTCCTGGGTCATGTGTTCGCTCGGAAAAGTGGCATACGAGAGGGGTGTGCGGTGGCCGGTCAGACGAGACCGTCGAAAGGCTGCACCAGAACGAGATCGCCGGCAGCGACGCCCGCATTGTCTTCCGGCAGCACGATGAAGCAGTTGGCCTCGGACATCGAGCGCAGGATGCCCGAGCCCTGGGCGCCCGCTGGTGTCACCGTAAGTCCGTCGGCCTGCCGTTGCAGGGTGCCGCGCAGGAATTCCCGGCGTCCCGGCTGCTTGCGAAGCGCGGCCGTGCTGCGGGCTTCGAACATCAGGTTCTCGGGCAACGGGCTGACGCCCATCAGCGCCAGCAGGGCGTCGCGAACAAACTGGTAGTAGGTCACCATCACCGCCACCGGATTGCCCGGAAGGCCGAACAGGCACGCGTTGCCGATGCGGCCGTAGGCCATCGGCCGGCCCGGCTTGATTGCGAGCTTCCAGAAGGCGACTTCGCCCAGCCGATCCATCATCTGGCGGATGAAATCCGCCTCGCCGACCGAAACGCCGCCGCTGGTGATTACCACGTCGGCGGCCTGCGAGGCTGCGCGGAAGGCGGCTTCGAGCGCCTCCGGCTGGTCCTCGATCACGCCCATGTCGAGCAGTTCGCAGCCCAGCCGCGTCAGTGCGCCATACAAGGTGTAGCGGTTGCTGTCGTAGACCTCGCCCGGCGACAGCGGGCGGCCGATGGAGGCGATCTCGTCGCCGGTGGAAAAGAAGGCGACCCGCAGACGGCGCCGCACAGCCACTTCGGCGATGCCGAGCGAGGCAATCAGCCCCAGCTCCGCCGGTCCGCACAGGGTCCCGCAGGCAAGCGCCACGCCTCCTGCGGCCAGGTCTTCCCCGGCCCGGCGCAGGTTCTGTCCCGCGCGCTGCCCGGGCGGGATGCGGACCTGGTCGCCGTCGCGCTGGGTCACCTCCTGCACCACGATGGTGTCGGCGCCCGCGGGGATGGCGGCACCGGTCATGATGCGGACCGCCTGGCCCGCACCGACAGCGCCCGAGAA
This sequence comes from Azoarcus olearius, assembly GCF_001682385.1. Classification (NCBI taxonomy): domain Bacteria; kingdom Pseudomonadati; phylum Pseudomonadota; class Betaproteobacteria; order Rhodocyclales; family Zoogloeaceae; genus Azoarcus; species Azoarcus olearius. The sequence goes on along the minus strand of NZ_CP016210.1, from coordinate 3,188,903 downwards.
CGGATGTCCTGCGTAAGCGGTGCCCACCACCGCGAGCGTCGCTTCGCCGGCCGCAAGGTCGGCCGCGCGTACCGCATAGCCATCCATCGCGGAGTTGTCGTGGGCGGGCACGTTGTAGGGCGCGACCACGTCCTCCGCCAGTACGCGGCCCAGCGCCGCGCGCACGGCTACGCGCTCCCAGCCGGTGACAGGAGTGAGGGTGTCGAGGATGGCGGCACGCGCTTCGGCGACCGTGAGATGGTTGCGGACTTCGCCACTGCCGTTGGAAGAGGGCATCTGAGGTTCCGGTAGAGGGTCGGGCGGACGATCGGCATTATCCCGCAATGCTCCGCGCCGTGCAGCGTTCGCCGCCGGCGTGTCCGGTACACTCGCCAGGATGAACGCTTCCGTACATGAGGCCGCCAGCGCCGCGCTGATGCTGGCCGATCCCGAGTCCAAATGCACCGCGGCCCGGCGCCTGTGGGAGGATTTCCAGGCCGGCCGGCTCGTGGTCGTCTCAGGCGAGGACGCCGCCGCGCCGCTGCCGGTGCCGGGGCGACCCGAGCGACCGCTGCTGGTGGCCCCGCACGAACTCCATACGCGGCGGGTGGGCTCGCGCGAAGGTCATGCAGCCCTGCTGCATGCGATCGCCCATATCGAATTCAATGCCATCAACCTTGCGCTCGATTGCGTGTGCCGCTTCCGGAACATGCCCGCAGACTTTCATCGCGACTGGGCCTGCGTGGCGGCCGAGGAGGCGCTGCACTTCGGTCTGGTGCGCGACCGATTGGCGACGCTCGGTGGCAGCTACGGTGATTTTCCCGCCCATGACGGCCTGTGGGACATGGCGCGCAAGACCGCGCACGATCCGCTCGCGCGCATGGCGCTGGTGCCGCGCGTCCTCGAGGCAAGGGGGCTGGATGCGACGCCGGTGATCATGCGCAAGCTCGCCGCCATCGGCGACCGGGCAAGCATCGGGGTGCTCGAGGTGATCCTGCGCGACGAGGTGGGGCATGTGGCGATCGGCGACCGCTGGTTCCGCCATCTTTGCGCCGCGCGCGGGCTGGATGCGGAGGCCACCTATGCCGGGCTGCTGGACGCTTTCGATGCGCCGCGTCCGCAGCCCCCCTTGAACGAGGCCGCCCGGCTGGCGGCCGGGTTTTCCCGGAGCGAACTGGATGCGCTGAGCCGGCGCGTCCCGCCGGAGGCCTGAACGGGCGGGGCGGAAATGAAAAAGGCGGCCGGAAGGCCGCCTTTCGATTCGAGGCTGGAGCGCTTTAGCGCAGGCCAGCCGCGTAGTCCGCCACCGCCTTGATTTCGGGGTCGGTCATCTTGAGCGCGATCATGCGCATCATGCGGTTGGGGTCGTTGGCACGGACGCCATCGCGGAAACCCTTGAGCTGGGCTTCGGTGTATTCGGCGAACTGGCCGGACAGACGCGGGTACTGCGCGGGCAGGCCGGCACCAGCGGGGCCGTGGCAGGCCGCACAGGCGGGCACGCCCTTGGCCGGGATGCCGGCACGCCAGATCTTCTGACCCAGTTCGATGGTGGCCAGGCTCTTCGCCGGCTCCGGCTTCTGGGTCTGGCTTCCGAAGTGCTGGGCCAGCGCCTTCATGTCGGCTTCTTCGAGGCCGGCCACCATGGCGCTCATCACGGCGTTGTCGCGCGCGGCCTTGCCACCGTTCCAGGCCTTGAAATCGTGCAGTTGCTTGTAGAGGTAATCAGGATGCTGGCCCGCCAGCTTGGGGTTCGCGGGGAGCTGGCTATTGCCGTCGGCCATGTGACAGCCGGCGCAGATCGTCTCGGCGGTCTGTTTCGCCTTGGCGAGGTCCGGAGCCTGGTCCTGGGCCTGGAGGCCGCCCGCGACCAGCAGCAGCGAAAGCAGCAGGGAACGCTTGATCATGATTTCCTCGGTAAAGCCGTGAATGGATGTCTCAAAACGCGCTATTCTATAACACTAAGCTTGATTTGCGCGACGCGATCAGGGTTTTTCCCCGCCCCCGTCGGGGTTGTTGCCGTATTTTTCCATGCCGCTTTTCCGCAACGCACAATTCGAGATTTCCATCGCCAAGCCGTCGGGCCTGCCTCCGCCCAACGGCGCCGAAATCGCCTTCGCCGGGCGTTCCAATGCCGGCAAATCGAGCGCGATCAACACCCTTGCCGGGCACGTGAGGCTGGCCTACGTCTCCAAGACGCCGGGCCGCACCCAGTTGATCAACTTCTTCCGCCTCAACTGCGGCGCCTTGCTGGTGGACCTTCCGGGGTATGGCTATGCGGCCGTGCCGGAGAAGATCCGGCGCCAGTGGCAGGGTTTGATCGAAACCTACCTGCGTACGCGGGAAAGCCTGATCGGGCTGGTGTTGATGATGGATTCGCGCCACCCGATGACCGACCTCGACCGCCAGATGATCGACTGGTTTGCGCCCTCGGGTAAGCCGATCCACGTGCTGCTGACCAAGTCGGACAAGCTCTCGCGCGGCCCCGCCAATGCCACGCTGCTCGCCGTGCGGGCCGAACTGACCGCCCGCTATGGCGATCAGGTCAGCGTGCAGCTGTTTTCCAGCCTCAAGAAAACCGGCGTGGAAGAGGTCGAAAAGGTCGTCGCCGGCTGGCTTGTGCCCGCCGCGGCCGAGGGCGAGGCGCCCGCCGGCGCGTAAATACAAAAACCCCCGGCCAAAGGGGATGAAGCCGGGGGTGAAATGCCTTGACAGGGGGTCAAGGCACCCGCTCAGGGAGGTGAAGCGGGAGACGGCTCAGCACCATCTGCCTGTTATGAGGGTGCTGGATTTTTGAAGTTCCCGGCCGCGGGCGTTTCGGAATGTGTCCCGCGCGGCCTCAGGGTTGCACCTCAGGGTCGCAAACGCTGGCGGGCGGGGCGGACCTCGACTCAAACAGGACATCTATGCGACCCACCAGCCCTTTCCCAGCCGCCCGCATGCGCAGGATGCGCCGCGACGAGTTCTCGCGCCGACTGATGCGCGAGAACGTGTTGACGACCGACGATCTGATCTACCCGGTGTTCGTTCACGAAAAGGCGGGGCGTGAGCCGGTCGCTTCCATGCCGGGCGTGGAGCGTCTCTCCATCGACGAGTTGCTGCGGGTGGCGGAGCAGGCGCTGGAACTGGGCGTTCCCGCGCTCGATCTCTTCGGCGTGCCGCACGCGGACGCCAAGACCGCCGACGGGGCGATCGCATGGCGCGAGGACGGCATCATCCAGCGCGCCATCCGTGCGCTGAAGGCCCGCTTTCCGGAATTGGGCGTCATCACCGACGTCGCGCTGGACCCCTACACGACCCATGGCCAGGACGGGCTGATCGACGAAACCGGCTACATCCTCAACGACGAGACGGTCGAGGCGCTGGTCAAGCAGTCCCTGTCCCACGCCGCGGCCGGCGCCGACATCGTTTCGCCGAGCGACATGATGGACGGCCGTATCGGCACCATCCGTGGGGCGCTGGAGGAGGCGGGCTTCATCAACACCCGCATCCTCGCCTACAGCGCGAAGTATGCGAGCAGTTTCTACGGGCCTTTCCGGAGCGCGGTCGGTTCGGCCGCCAACCTGGGCAAGGGCAACAAGTACTCATACCAGATGGATCCGGCCAACAGCGATGAGGCGATCCGCGAGGTGGCGCTCGACATCGACGAGGGCGCCGACATGTTCATGGTGAAGCCGGGCATGCCCTACCTCGACATCGTGCGCCGGGTGAAGCACGAGTTGCAGGTGCCGACCTACGTCTATCAGGTCAGCGGTGAGTACGCGATGATCAAGGCCGCGGTCGCGAATGGCTGGCTGGTCGAAGAGGCGTGTGCGCTGGAAGCGCTGCTGGCCTTCAAGCGCGCGGGCGCGGACGGCATCCTGACCTATTACGCGCTGGATGCGGCGCGCTGGCTCAAGGGCCGGTGTTGAGCGCTGGGTTGGCGCAGGCATCGCCGGTGCGAGTCCGGCCGATGCTTGAAACCGATCTGCCGGCGGTGCTTGCGGTGCAGCGTCTGGCCTACGGTGACGGCTACCAGGAGTCGGCGGCGGTGCTTGGCGCCAAGCTGCGCCTGGCGCCGGCCGCGTGCTGGGTGGCCGACGACGGTGAGGGCGCGCTCGGCTACGTGTTCTCGCATCCCTGGGGCGCAATGCCGCCGCCGCTGCACACGGCCCTGTCAGATGTTCCCGCCGATGCGTGTGCGATGTTCCTGCACGACCTTGCAGTGGTCCCCGCCGGACGGGGAGGCGGCATCGCTGCGCGCCTGTTCGATCGGGTACGGGCGCGGGCGGTCGCGTCCGGGCTGGAACGGATCTGTCTGGTGGCGCTTGCTGACGCCCGCGGGTTCTGGGCGCGCCGCGGATTCGTGAGTGCGAGGGGCAGGGGTGGGGACGCGCGCCTGCCGGCGGGCTATGGCGCGGGGGCCGAGTTCATGGAGCTGGCGCTCCCGTCAGGCCTTTCAGGCTAGCAGGGCCGCGCTGGCGCGGCGCAGGTCGAGAATCGAGGCGATCTTCACGTCCACATACGCAGGCTTGCCCAGCCCGCGACCCACCAGCACCGTACGCATGCCGAGGCGGCGCGCGGTACGCAGGTTTGCCGCCGTATCCTCGATCATCACGCAGCGCCGCGGGTCGAGCCGATAGTCGTGCAGCAGGGTGCGGTAGGCGCGGATGCCGGGCTTGGGGTGGAAGTGCAGTTGCTCGATGCCGGCCACGCCGCTGAAGCAGCGGCGGATGCCCATCAGTTCCAGCACGGCCTCGGCGTATTCCTGCGGCGCGTTGGAGAACACGATCTTCCGTCCTGGCAGGCGCCGCAGCATGTTCGAGAGCGCGCGGTCGAACACCATCATCTTGTGCAGGCGCTCGAAGCGGTGCGTTTCGCGCAGGAAGTGGCGCGGATCGGTGCCGTGGTGCTTGACGAGGCCGAGCAGCGTGGCGCCATAGCGCTGCCAGTAGTGCATCCGCAGCCGGTTCGCCTCCTCGGTGGTCAGCGCCAGGTAGCGCTCCAGGTAGGCGGTCATGCTGCGGTTGATGTGCGGAAAGATGTGCGGGCTGGCGTTGTGCAGCGTGTTGTCGAGGTCGAACAGCCAGGTCGGCGCACCGGTGCGAAGCGTCATTGTCCGCTCAGCTTCCGGTGCGCGGCGGGCGGGGCTGGAAGCGCACGATGCTGCGCCCGTCCTCGGTCGTCTTCGGTGCCGCTTTCCACGCGTGGCCCTGGATGACCTCGAAGGTGGCGGGCAGGCGGCCGTCGCGGCGCAGGCTTTCGTAGGCCGCGCGCGCTTCGTCCCAGCCCTGCCGCCCGGTCAGACCGCGGGGACGGGCCGTGCTTGCGTTGCCCCCAGCGGCGGTGCGCAGGTCGGTGAACAGGTCGTCGAGCCGGGTGTAGGTCATGGTCAGCATCTCCATATCCATGACCGGGTCGGAAAACCCGGCCTTCACCAGCGCATCGCCGATGTCATGCATGTCGATGAAACGATGCACGCGCTCGCCGGCCGCGGTGGGCAGGCAGGCGCGCAGTTCCTTCAGGCTGTCGGGCCCGAGCGTGGAGAACATCAGCATGCCACCGACTTCCAGTACGCGGTGGGCTTCCTGCAGGACCGGGAGCGGATCGTCGAGCGCGGGCAGCAGCAGGTTGGACCACACCAGATCGACGCTGGCGCGGGCGAACGGAAGGGCGCCGGCCTCGGCGACCAGTGCGCTTTGGCGCGGCATGCTGCCAAGCAGGCGCCGCAGCAAGCCGCCGGGGCGCACTGTCCCGGCCTGGCGGCGCAGCGCGTGCGAGGCCATGGGGGCAGCGAAATCGGCGGCGACGAGATGGGCGTCAGGGTAGCGTTCAGCCAGGCGCGGCAGGTCGGCGCCGGTGCCGCAGCCCAGGTCGACGATACGGCGCGGGCTGTGGCGGATGTAGTCGAGGCGCTCGTCCATGCGGCGCGCGATTTCGCGCGCCAGGACGTCGGCCTCGTCGTAGCGCCCTGCTGCGGCCGCGAAGCGCCGCCGCAGCAGGGCGCGGTCGAGGTGGAAGTCGGTGTCGGCCGCGGCCATCACACCGAACGCAGGCCGAGGCGTGCGAACAGCACGTCGTCGCGGTCGGATTCCGGATTGTCGGTGGTCAGCAGGCGTTCGCCGTAGAAGATCGAGTTGGCGCCGGCCATGAAGCACAGCGCCTGCATCTCGTCGCTCATCTGCTGGCGCCCGGCGGAGAGCCGCACGTAGCTGGTGGGCATGGTGATGCGGGCCGCGGCGATGGTGCGGACGAAGTCGAAGCCGTCGATCTTGCCGCCGTCGGCGAGCGGCGTGCCGGGGATCGCGACCAGGTTGTTGATCGGCACCGAGTCGGGCGGCGGGGTCATGTTGGCCAGCTGGGCGATCAGGCCGGCGCGGCTGGTCTGGGTTTCACCCATCCCGACGATGCCGCCGCAGCACACGTTGATGCCGGCATCGCGGACCTTGTCGAGCGTGTCGAGGCGGTCCTGCAGCGTATGGGTGGTGACGATCTGGCCGTAGAACTCGGGCGCGGTGTCGATGTTGTGGTTGTAATAGTCCAGTCCGGCTTCCGCGAGCTGCTCGGCCTGTCCCTCCTTCAACATGCCGAGCGTGACGCAGGTTTCCAGCCCCAGCTTCTTGACTTCGCGCACCATCTCCAGCACCGGCGCCATGTCCTTGTCCTTGGGACCACGCCACGCGGCACCCATGCAGAAGCGGGACGAGCCCTTGGCCTTGGCCGCGCGCGCGTGCTCGAGCACCTCGTCCAGCGGCAGCAGACGTTCGCGTTCCAGGCCGGTGTCGTAGCGTGCCGACTGCGAACAGTAGCCGCAGTCTTCCGAGCAGCCACCCGTCTTGATCGACAGCAACGTGGAGCGCTGCACCTCGTTGGCGGCGAAGTGCGCGCGGTGAACCTGCTGGGCCTGGAACACCAAGTCGAGGAAGGGCAGGTCGAACAGCGCCTGCACCTCGGCCACCGTCCATTTCTTGCGGGGCGCCTCCGCGGCGGCGGGGGTGGGGGCGGTCAAGGTCGTTGTCATAACTCGGTTTCCGGACTCTAATGCGAAGCCCGACATGTTCATTCATCGCTCGAAAGCTTGTCAAATCAACCCAAGACCTTGTTGCGGCTGCTGGATTTCGTCGTCGATGCGCTGATCCCGCAGGACTGCTTCCTGTGCGGGGCGCCCGCTGCCGGGCGGGCCATCTGCACGGCATGCGAGGCCGAACTGCCCGGCGCGCCCGCGCAGGCCTGCCCGTGCTGCGCGGTGCCGGTCGCTAGTGGAGGGCGCTGCGGCGAGTGTCTTCAGCACCCGCCCGCGTTCGATTCGACGGTGGCGCTGTTCGCGTTCGCGTTTCCAGTCGATCGGATGGTGCACGCTCTCAAGTACCGGCACCGCCTCGGGTTGGCGGACTACTTCGCGGCGGTGGCGTTGCGGCGGGGTTTGCCGCCGGATATCGACATGGTGCTACCGATGCCGCTGCATCCGGCCCGGCTGGCCGAGCGGGGTTTCAATCAGTCGGTGGAGATCGCACGGCCGCTGGCGCGGGCGCTCGGCGTGGGGCTGGAACTGTCGGCACTCAAACGGGTGCGGAACATTCCCACGCAGTCGGGGCTGAGCCGTGAGGAGCGGCAGCGCAACGTGCGTGGCGCATTCGATTCTGCGACCGACCTGCGCGGACGGTGCGTGCTGGTGCTCGACGACGTGATGACCACCGGCGCCACGCTGAGCGAAGCGGCGCGCATTCTCAAGCGGCGGGGTGCGGAGCGGGTCGACAATCTCGTCATCGCCCGCACACCCCCGCCGGGCTGAGCTACAGTGCGCGCTTTCCGCGCCGCGGAAGCACGACAGCGCGCCATGTTCCACATCATCCTGTTCGAACCCGAAATTCCGCCGAACACCGGCAACATCATCCGCCTGGCGGCCAATACCGGATGCCACCTTCACCTGGTGGAGCCGCTCGGTTTTGTGCTGACCGACAAGGCGCTCGCCCGCGCCGGGCTGGACTACCACGACCTCGCCCGCGTGACCGTGCACGCGGACTGGCCGGCGTGCCGCGCCTTCCTCGGCGAGCGTCGCGTCTTTGCACTGACCACGCGCGCGCAGCGCCGCCACGACACGGTGGATTTCCGGCCGGGTGACGCTTTCCTGTTCGGTCCCGAGAGCCGCGGGCTGCCGCCGGAACTGCGCGAAAGCCTGCCGCCCGAGCAGCGCCTGCGACTGCCGATGGTTCCGTCCAACCGCAGCATGAACCTGTCTAACGCAGTGGCGGTGATGGTGTTCGAAGCGTGGCGGCAGCAGGACTTCGTCGGCGCAGGCGACGGGCCGCAAAGCCTGCCCGTCGAACTCTGAAGGGGGCGCGCGCTTATTCCCGCTTGGGGTCGCGTGCGAGCAGGCGCTCGACCGCGTCGCGCGCGGCCAGGCCGCCATGCAGCAGCGCATCCACGGCTTCGCAGATCGGCATTTCCACACCGTGGCGGCGGGCGAGACGGACAGCCTCGTGCGCGGTGGAGACGCCTTCGGCGACATGACCGAGGTCGCGCAGGATGTCGGACAGCGTGTTTCCGGCGGCCAGTGCCAAACCCACCCGCCGGTTGCGTGAGAGGTCGCCGGTGCAGGTGAGGATCAGGTCGCCCATGCCGGCCAGTCCCATCAGGGTCTCGGCGTGTCCGCCCATGGCGGTGGCGAGACGGGCGATTTCCGCCAGGCCGCGGGTGATCAGGGCCGCGCGTGCGTTGAGGCCGAAGCCCATGCCGTCCGAAACGCCGGCAGCAATCGCCATGACATTCTTGAGCGCACCGCCGATTTCGCATCCGACCACGTCGGCGTTGGCGTACAGCCGCAGGCGCGGACGGTGCAGCGCATGCACCCAGTGGCGCGCGAACTCGACGTCGCTGGCGGCAAGCGTGATCGCGGCCGGCAGGCCACGGGCCACTTCGGCTGCGAAACTCGGACCGGTGAGGACGCCGCAGGGCGTGGCGCCCAGCTCGTCGGCGACGATTTCGTGCGGGAGCTTGCCGCTGCCCGCTTCGAGGCCCTTGCAGGCCCAGATGACCGGGGTATCCGGCTGGATGTCGTTGAGCAGCCGCAGCGTGTCGCGCAGGCCGGCCAGCGGCGTGACCACCAGGTGTAGGTCGGCACCGAGCGCCGCCGCGGGCAATTCGGCGGTGAGGGCGAGTTGCGGATGCAGCGCGACACCGGGCAGGTAGCGGGTGTTTTCCGCCGCATGCCGGGTGGCGTCGATATGCGCCTCGTCACGCCCCCACAGCACCACCTCGTGCGTATCGGCGAAGGCCTGGGCGAGTGCCGTGCCCCAGGCGCCGGCGCCAAGGACCGCGATCTTCAGCCGCTTCAAAGGCCCCAGACCTCGGTGACGCGCACGAAACCGCTGGCGCCATCGGGGTGGCGGACCCTGACCCAGCCGTCGGCCGGGGCAGCCGCGTGTTCGAGCACGACGTCCTTCGCTGCTTCGAACACGACCGGCGCGTCGCCCGCCGGTTGCTGGCGGACAGCGGCCCGCGCCGCGGTGACGATGACGGTGCGCCGCTCGGCGAGGGCGCGCCGTTCGATCCAGGTGAGGGCGCCGCCGGGGTCGCGGACCTTGACCCATTTGTCCAGCGACACCACGACCTCCACCGGCGTGCCCGCACCGATCACGTAGAGCTTGTGGCCCTTGTCGGACGGCGTGTCGTAGAGGATTGCGGGCTCGGCGACCGAGCGATACTCGATCGCGTGGGCGGCCCCGCACGCGCCGGCGAGCGCGATCGAGAGGGCAAGGCGAAGACTGGACGTGAGCATGGGCTTACTGGATGGCGACGTCGCCGCCTTCCTTGGCAGCTTGTTGTTGCTGGTAGAGCGCTTCGAAGTTTACCGGCGCGAGCACGATCGGCTGGAAGCCGGCACGGCTGACCGCCGCGGAAACGGCTTCGCGGGCGTACGGGAACAGGATGTTGGGGCAGCCGATCATCATCACCGGCTCGAGTTCGGCGGGCGGCACGTTGCGGATCTGGAACACGCCCGCCTGGGCAACCTCGACCAGGAACACCGAGCGGTCTTCGCCAAGCGTGGCCGACACGGTCACGGTCAGCGTCACTTCGTACAGGCCTTCGTCCACCGTGTTGCCCTCGGTGCGCAGTTGCACGCTGATCTGCGGCGTGTCGCGCTCCAGGAAGATCTTCGGTGCGTTGGGGACTTCGAGCGAAAGATCCTTGATGTAGATCTTTTCGATGGAGAACATCGGCTGGGCGTTTTCGGTCATGGGATGGCCTGTGGGATACGGCTGGGTTAAGGAAATGCGGGTGGAGGTTGCGGGGTGGGGCGGCGGGACTCAGCCCGCCAGCTTGGCAAGCAGCGGGTCAAGGCCGCCGCTGCGGTCCAGCTCGTAAAGGTCGTCGCATCCGCCGACGTGGAGATCGCCGATGAAAATCTGCGGCACCGTGCGGCGGCCGGTCAGCTCCATCATCTCATCGCGGCGCGCCGGATCGAGGTCGATGCGGATCTTGTCGATCGCGGTGACGCCCTTGCGGCGCAGCAACTGTTCGGCGCGAACGCAGTAGGGACAGACGGCCGTCGCGTACATGCGGATGGACGAGGTGCTCATTTCTTCTTCCTGGTAATCGGCTGGCCGGCCTTTTCCCACTCCATCATGCCGCCGCGCAGATTATGGAGCTTGTCGAAGCCGGCCTTCTTCAGTTGGGCAAGGGCGCTGGCGGAGCGGCTGCCGCTGGCGCAATACAGAATGATGGGACGGCCCTTGAACTTTTCGAGTTCCGCGCTGCGCCGGGTGAGGTCGTTCAGCGGCAGGTGGCGCGCATTGGGGATGTGGCCGCGGGTAAATTCGGCCTCGTCGCGCACGTCGACCACCACCGCGTCCTCGCGATTGATCAGCAGCGTGGCTTCTACCGGGGAGATCTGGGTGCGGTCACCCTTGTTGCGGACGAGGTCCACCAGCAGCCAGGCGCCGCTTGCGGCGGCAAGCGCGGCCCAGTGCCAGTTCTGTTGCAGGAATTCCAAGGAAAAGCTCCGGTTGGGTTGATCGATGGGCGCGTTCAGTCGATGCCGGGCGCGACGCCGCAGAAGACTTCGCGCATCAGCACGATGAGCTGCAGCGTGCGCTGGTCGCCCACGCGGTAATAAACGCGGTTGGCGTCCTTGCGGGTCTGCAGCACGCCCTTGTCGCGAAGGATGGCCAGATGCTGGGAGATATTGCTCTGCGAGGTGCCCACCGCCTCGACGATATCCTGCACGCAGGCTTCGCCTTCGCCGAGCACGCACAGGATCTTAAGCCGCAGCGGGTGTGCGATGGCCTTCAGCGCGCGCGCCGCGGTTTCGATGTGCTCATGCTTGTCGATCAGCGTGAGGATGTTGTCTTTGTTCACGGGAAGGCCCGGAGAGCGAAAGTCGTTAGTATAAAATATCGGCCCTGTCTCTTGCTCGCCTTGGGCAGGCGCATGATTTTGCCATGCGCGCGGCAGCGTGCTGTGCCCAGGCCTTCGTTCATCATTCAACCGGATCCGATTTCCCATGTACAAGATCGTCCTGCTTCGCCACGGTGAATCCACCTGGAACAAGGAAAACCGCTTCACCGGCTGGACCGACGTCGACCTCACCGAACTCGGGGTGGGCGAGGCCCGCGCGGCGGGCCAGTTGCTCAAGCGCGAAGGCTACAGCTTCGATCTCGCCTTCACGTCGGTGCTCAAGCGCGCCAACAAGACGCTGAACATCGTGCTCGAGGAACTCGACGCGCTGTGGCTGCCGGTCGAGCATTCGTGGCGCCTGAACGAACGTCACTACGGCGCGCTGCAGGGCCTGAACAAGGCCGAGACGGCAGCCAAGTTCGGCGACGACCAGGTGCTGGTGTGGCGCCGTTCCTACGACATCCCGCCGCCGGCGCTGGAAGAAGGCGACGAGCGTCTGAACTATGACGATCCGCGCTACGGTTCGCTGCCGCGCGCGCGCTTCCCGCGCACCGAATGCCTGGCCGACACCGTGGCTCGCGTCGTGCCGTACTGGGAAACCGTGATCGTGCCGCAGATCCTCTCCGGCCGCCGGATCCTGATCGCGGCGCACGGCAACAGCCTGCGCGCCCTCATCAAGTACCTCGATGGCATTTCCGACGGCGACATCGTCGGGCTCAATATTCCCACGGCGCAGCCGCTGGTCTATGAACTTGATGTGAACCTCAAGCCGGTCAAGAGCTACTACCTCGCCGACGAGGACACCATCCGCGCGGCTCAGGCCGCCGTGGCCGGGCAGGGCAAGGCAAAGGGCTGACGCGGACCGGAACCTTCCTCCCATGTTGCACCTGCGGCGCTCCGCCGCGCTCGGCCTGGCGGCGCTGCTGGTGGTGGCGTCGCCCCAGCAGCCCGTGCGGGCCAACGAACCGGCGTCCGACATCGCCGAGCGTCGCTCCGACCTCGACGACCTCAAGCGCAAGATTCGCGATCTGCAGAAGGAAATGAGCCAGACCGAGGCCTCGCGTTCGGCCTCGGCCAACGCGCTTGCCGAGGCCGAGCGCGAGGTGTCGCGGGTTCAGCGCAGCCTGCGCGAGCTGGCGGCGCAGAAGCAGGATGCCGAGCGCAAGCTGGCGCTGCTGGAGGCCGAACAGCGCGAGGTCGAGGCGCGCATCGCGTCGCGCCAGGGCGAACTGGCGGAGTGGCTGCGCCGGCATTACATGTACGGTGGCGCTGACGGGGTGGCGCCGCTGCTGTCCACCCGCGACCCCAACCAGCTCGCGCGCGACGCCTACTATCTGGAGCATCTCGGCAAGGCGCGCCTCGGGCTGATCGAAAGCCTGCGCACCGACCTGCGCGAGAAGGCAAACCGCGCGGGTGAAATCGCGATGCGGCGCGAGAACCTGCTGGCCGTCGAGCGCACCCAGCAATCACGGCACGGCGAACTCGCGGCCCTGCAGGAGGTGCGGCGGGAAGCGCTGGCGGCGGTTTCGGATCAGCTCAAGAACCAGCAACGCGAGGTCAGCGCGCTCCGGCAGGATGAGCAGCGGCTCTCCAAGCTGATCGACACGCTGGTGCAGCGTGCGCGCGAACAGGCCGCGCGCCAGGCTGCGGCCCGTCTCGCCGCGGAGCGGCAGGCCGCGGCCGCTGCGGCGGCGGCGCGGGCGCGCGAGAGCGCTTCGAGCGGCAGCACGACGCCACAGGCGCCGCGCGGACGGCGCTCAGAACCCGTAGTGGGCGAAGTGAGGCAGCACGCCGCGGCCACGCCCGCCGGGGTCGCGTTCTCGCAGCTGCGCGGGCAATTGCGCTTTCCGGTGCGAGGCGAACTGATCGGACGCTTCGGCGCTCCAAGGGCCGACGGCGGAACCACCTGGAAGGGCGTTTTCATCCGTGCGGGCAACGGCACCGAAGTTCGCGCGGTGGCGGCTGGCGAGGTGGTTTTTTCCGATTGGCTGCGCGGTTATGGCAATCTGTTGATCGTCGATCACGGCGGCGACTACCTCTCGGTGTACGGCAACAACGATGCCTTGCTGAAGGTCGTTGGCGATACTGTTGCCGGCGGCGAGGCGTTGGCCAGCGTCGGCGCGAGCGGAGGCGGTCCGGAGGCCGGACTGTATTTCGAGATTCGCCACCAGGGGCGGCCGGTCGATCCCCTGCAGTGGGTGCGCTTGAACTAGCAAGTGCGGCAGACCGGCCCCGCCGGGACGCCGCGAACGTATTTTCTCCGTTGGAGTTTTCATGGGCAGCAAGCTGAAACAGTTCGGCCTCGTCATGACTGGCGTCGTGGCCGGCGTGATGATCAGTCTCAATTTCTCGGCCAATGCCGACAAGGCCGCGCTCGCGCCGCTGCCCGTGGAGGAATTGCGCGCCTTCGCAGACGTCTTCAACGCCATCAAGCAGGGCTATGTCGAGCCGGTCGAGGACAAGAAACTCGTCACTCACGCGATCAGCGGCATGCTCAGCGGGCTCGATCCGCATTCCGCCTATCTCGATGCCGAAGCCTTCAAGGACCTGCAGGTCGGCACCCAGGGCGAGTTTGGCGGCCTCGGCATCGAGGTCGGCATGGAGGACGGCTTCGTCAAGGTGGTGTCGCCGATCGAGGACACGCCGGCTTACCGCGCCGGAGTCAAGGCGGGCGACCTGATCGTCAAGCTCGACGACACGCCGGTAAAGGGCATGAACCTCAACGACGCCGTCAAGCGCATGCGCGGCAAGCCCAAGACCGACATCACCCTCACCATCATGCGCAAGGGCGAGTCGCGTCCCATCGTGCTGACGCTGACGCGCGAAGTCATCAAGGTGCAGAGCGTCAAGTCCAAGGTCATCGAACCCGGCTATGGTTATGTGCGGGTCGCCCAGTTCCAGGAAAACACCGGGGCCTCGCTGGTGCAGCACCTCGACAAGCTGAGCAAGGAAGGGCAGCTCAAGGGGCTGGTGCTCGACCTGCGCAACGATCCGGGCGGGTTGTTGAATGGCGCGGTCGGCGTGGCGGCGGCCTTCCTGCCGCCGGAGGCCCAGGTGGTCTCTACCGACGGCCGTACCGAGGATGCCAAGCGCCAGTACCGCGCCACCCCGGAGGACTATCTCCGCGGCTCGCGTGACGACTACCTGAAGGCGCTGCCGCGCGGCATCAAGGACGTGCCGATGGTGGTGCTGGTCAACGGTGGTTCGGCGTCCGCGTCGGAGATCGTTGCCGGCGCGCTGCAGGATCACAAGCGCGCCGTCGTGATGGGCACCCAGACTTTCGGCAAGGGGTCGGTGCAGACCATCCTGCCGCTCAACAGCAACACCGCGATCAAGCTGACCACCGCACGCTACTACACGCCCAGTGGCCGCTCCATCCAGGCCAAGGGTATCGAGCCCGACATCGTGGTCGAGGAAGGCGCCAACGGTTCTGCGCGCCGCGTGCGCGAGGCGGACCTCCAGGGCCACCTCGGCAACGACCGCGACCCGGAGGCCGAGCGCAAGCTGCAGGCCACCAAGAACGGCGAGCACAAGCCGGGCGAGGACGACGACGAGGCGCAGCCGCGCTTCGAGATCGCGGGCAAGGACGACAACCAGCTCGCGCAGGCGATCAACCTGCTCAAGGGACTGCAGATCGTCCAGAATAAGAAATAAGACATTCGGGGGAGGTCGTCATGCGTCCTGAAACGGCATACCGCCTGGCGGGCAGGCATCACGATCATCCCCCGGTGGCCGGGGCGAATGCAGGCATCTACAAGTGTCGGGAAATCCGCTTCAAGAAGCTGCCCCCGGGCCAGGTCGAGCAGGCGCGGCGCGCGCTGGCGGCAGTGGCGGGCGTCGAAGTCGAACCGTTGCCGCCGCGCCCCGCGCTGAGGGTGCGGTACTCGGTGCTCGAGCACAGTCTGGAGATGCTGGAAACCGCGCTCGCCAATGCCGGCTTCGTGCTGGACGGCAGCCTGTATTCGCGTCTCACCCGCGCCCTGGTGTATTTCTGTGAAGAGACGCAGCGTCACAACCTGCTGTCGCCCGAGCGCCTGCTCAAGCAGTCGAACGCGGTCTATGTGCAGGCGTGGAGCCACCATCCGCACGGTGACCATGACGACGCTCCGCCCGAACTGCGCGAGTACCGCTGACCCCTTTGCAGCCGTGCCCATCGCGCGGCTGAGCATTCCACCGCTTTTCGCCATCCTCCGGCCCGCCCTGCGTGCCGCCGCTTTCCGGACCTTGCCATGAACGACGACCAGTTGCTGCGCTACAGCCGCCACATCCTGCTGCCGGAGATCGGGGTGGAAGGGCAGGAGGCGATCCTGGCGGCGCGGGTGCTGGTCGTGGGGGCGGGCGGGCTGGGGTCGCCCGCCGCGATGTATCTGGCGGCCGCCGGCGTCGGCACCCTGGTGCTGGCCGATGGCGACACGGTGGACCTGACCAACCTGCAGCGCCAGATCCTGCACAGCGAAACCGGGATTGGGAGGCCGAAGGTGGAATCGGGGCGGGACACGCTGGCGCGCCTCAATCCCCTGACCCGGGTGGAGGCACTCGCCCAGCGCCTGGAGGGCGCTGCACTCGACGAGCAGGTGGCGCTCGCGGACGTCGTCCTCGACTGTTCTGACAACTTTGTCACCCGGCATGCAATCAACCGCGCCTGCGTGAAGCATCGCAAGCCGCTGGTGTCCGGCGCCGCGATCCGCTTCGACGGACAGGTATCGGTGTTCGATCTGCGCAAGCCCGGCAGTCCGTGCTACCACTGCCTGTTTCCCGAGGGTGAGGACGTGGAGGAAGTGCGCTGTGCGGTGATGGGGGTGTTTGCGCCGCTCACCGGCATCATCGGCGCCACCCAGGCGGCGGAGGCGCTGAAGCTGCTCGCAGGCTGCGGGGAGACCTTGAATGGTCGCTTGCTGCTGCTCGATGGCCTGGCGATGGAGTGGCGCAGCGTGTCGCTCGGGCAGGATGCCGCTTGCGCGGTGTGCGGGCAGCGCTGACCGGGGTGCCGGCCTAAGCGCGCAGGCGGGCTAGGACGCGGAAGTCTTCGCCGATCCGGCGCATATCCCGGACGTCGAGCCGCAGGGCCTGATCCAGCGAAGTCAGTGCGCTCAGGTTGAACATGCCCTGCGCACTGTCCCCGACCAGCATCGGCGCCATATACAGCAACAGTTCGTCCACGCACCCTTCGCGCAGCAACGAGCCGTTGAGTTTGAAGCCGGCCTCGACGTGCAGTTCGTTGATGCCGCGTGCTGCCAGCGCCTGCAGCAGTGCGGGCAGCGCAACCTTGCCTGCCTCGTTGGCGAGCGACAGCACTTCGTGGCCGGCGGCGCGCAGTTCCGCCGCGCGCTCGCCTTCTTCGATGGCCGTGGCAATGAGGACGGGCGCGCCCTGCAGGATGCGCGCTTCGCGCCCGATCTCGAGCCGTGCATCCACCACGACGCGTAGCGGCTGGCGTTCGCACGGAACCCCGCGCACCGTGAGTTGGGGATCGTCTTCGCGTACGGTGCCGATCCCGGTCAGGATGGCGCAGGCGCGCGCGCGCCAGCGATGGCCGTCGCTGCGCGCGGCTTCTCCGGTAATCCACTGGCTGACCCCATTGGCGAGTGCGGTCTTGCCGTCGAGCGTCGCCGCCGCTTTCAGCCGCACCCAGGGACGACCGCGGGTCATGCGCGAGATGAAGCCGATGTTGAGTTCGCGCGCCTCGCTTTCGAGCAGGCCGTGGGCGGTGTCGATGCCGGCTGCGCGCAGTCGCGCGAGGCCGCTGCCGGCGACCAGCGGGTTGGGGTCTTCCATGGCCGCGACGACGCGGCGGACGCCGGCTGCGACCAGCGCCTCGCAGCACGGCGGGGTGCGGCCGAAGTGGGAGCAGGGTTCGAGCGTGACGTAGGCCGTGGCGCCTGCCGCACGCTCGCCGGCGGCGCGCAGGGCATGGACCTCGGCATGGGCTTCGCCGGCGCGCTGATGCCAGCCTTCGCCGACGATCTCACCGTCGCGTACCAGCACACAGCCGACGCGCGGATTGGGGGTGGTGGTACAGAGGCCGTTGGCAGCGAGCGCGAGCGCGCGCGCCATGGCGGCGTGGTCAGCCGCCGAAAAGGTCATGTTCAGGGCCGGAGGGCTGGGGATTGGCAGGCCGGCCGCGCTTGGGCCGTGTCTGTACTTCGCGCACGAGTTCGGAGAATTCGTCCACGTCGGCGAAGTTGCGATAGACCGAAGCGAAGCGGATGTAGGCCACCTTGTCGAGCTTCTTCAGCTCCTTCATGACCAGCTCGCCGACCTTCTCGCTGGCCACTTCGTTTTCGCCGAGCGACAGCAGCTTGGCCTCGATGCGGTCCACCGCGGCTTCCAGCGCTTCGGTGGTGACCGGGCGCTTGCGCAGCGCGAGGGACATGCTGCCAACCAGCTTGCTGTGGTCGAATTCGCTGCGGTTGCCGTTGCGTTTGACGATGTGCGGCATCTTCAGGTCGACCCGCTCGTAGGTGGTGAAGCGCTTGTCGCACTTCATGCAGCGGCGGCGGCGACGCACCACGTCACCGTCCTCGTTCTCACGGGTGTCGGTGACCTGGGTGTTGGGGTCGTCGCAGAAGGGGCACTTCATGTCGGCGGGTCGGGCCGGCGCCTGGGCCGGCCCTCGTTGCCTTAGCTACCGTAGACCGGGAACTTGGCGCACAGCTCGCCAACCTTGCCGCGCACGCGTTCGAGGACCGCCGCGTCCTGCGGGGCGTCGAGCACGTCAGCGATCAGGTGGGCGATCTGCTCGGCTTCGATCTCGGTGAAGCCGCGGGTGGTCATCGCCGGCGAACCGATGCGGATGCCGGAAGTGACGAAGGGCTTCTGCGGATCGTTGGGGATCGAGTTC
Organism: Azoarcus olearius; assembly: GCF_001682385.1. Taxonomy (NCBI): domain Bacteria; kingdom Pseudomonadati; phylum Pseudomonadota; class Betaproteobacteria; order Rhodocyclales; family Zoogloeaceae; genus Azoarcus; species Azoarcus olearius. Next base: position 3,170,710 of record NZ_CP016210.1, on the reverse strand, counting down.
TTGTTGACCGTGATGTGGGCGCTGCCCAGCACCGCTTCGGCTTCCTTGCCGGTGATGTTCTTGGAGCGCAGGTCGACCAGGAAGACGTGGGACTCGGTGCGGCCGGAGACGATGCGCAGGCCGCGTTCTTCGCCAAGCACGCGCGCCATCACGCGGGCGTTGGCGATGACCTGTTCCTGGTAGTCGCGGAACGCCGGGGTGGCGGCTTCCTTGAAGGCCACCGCCTTGGCGGCGATGACGTGCTCCAGCGGGCCGCCCTGCAGGCCGGGGAAGATGGCGGAGTTGATCGCCTTCTCGTGCTCGGCCTTCATCAGGATGATGCCGCCGCGCGGGCCGCGCAGGGTCTTGTGGGTGGTGGAGGTGACCACGTCGGCGTGCGGCACCGGGTTGGGGTAGTAGCCCGCGGCGATCAGGCCGGCGTAGTGGGCCATGTCCACCCAGAAGATGGCGCCCACTTCACGCGCGATGCGCGCGAAGCGCTCGAAGTCGATGCGCAGGGCATAGGCGGAGGCGCCGGCGATGATGATCTTCGGCTTGTGCTCGCGGGCGAGCGCTTCCATCGCCGCGTAGTCGATCTCTTCCTTCTCGTCGAGGCCGTAGGCGACGACGTTGAACCATTTGCCCGACATGTTGAGCGGCATGCCGTGGGTGAGGTGGCCGCCTTCGGCCAGGCTCATGCCCATGATGGTGTCGCCCGGCTTGGCGAAGGCCATCAGCACCGCCTGGTTGGCCTGGGAGCCGGAGTTCGGCTGCACGTTGGCGGCGTCGGCGCCGAAGAGCTTCTTCAGACGGTCGATCGCGAGCTGCTCGACCACGTCCACATGTTCACAGCCGCCGTAATAGCGCTTGCCCGGATAGCCTTCCGCGTACTTGTTGGTGAGCTGGGAGCCTTGGGCTTCCATCACCGCGTGGGAGACGTAGTTTTCGGAGGCGATCAGCTCGATGTGATCTTCCTGGCGGCGGTTCTCCGCCTGGATGGCGGACCAGAGTTCGGGATCGACCTTGGCGAGAGTGTCTTGCGAGGAGAACATGGACGCGGGCTCGGTAACGAGTGGTTTTTAAAAGCGGATGTTACCACGCACACCGCGTGAAACCGCCCATGACGATGCGCGGGGCGCGTGTTGGCCCCGCGTTCGCCACCGTTCGCCGTACGTTGCCGGCGGCCCACCCCGTCCGGAGTTCAGCCGAACTTGAACTGGATGCCGTAGCCGCCGCGTGGATACTCCCATTCGACGTTGCGGTGGGTGGTGCAGATCACCCGGCAGGTGCCACATTCGAGGCAGCCGTCGGTGGTCAGCACCACCGGGCCTTCCCCGTCCTCATAACAGCCGGCGGGGCAACAGACGGTGCATTGACGGGTGGCGCAGCGGGCGCAGACCGCCTCGTCCTTGATCTGGATGTGCGGCCGCCCGGCATCGACCAGGTAGCGGTTCTGGTACAGCTTGTCTTCGACCTTGATGCTGACCGCCTTGGCGTTCATCGGAATGCCCTCCACAGTTTGTAGGCGTCGCCGAGCAGGCCCATCAGGCCGCGTTCGGCGCGGAAGCCGCGATAGATGTCCTTCTGCTTGCTGCGTTTGTCCTCCCCGTCCACCTTGAGCATGTCGTAGGCGGAGCGGTTGAGCAGGCTGGGGTAGGTGGTGAGGAACTGCTTGTTGGCGTCGAAGATCTCCGGCAGGTCCTTGTACTTCTTCAGATCTTTCATGACGAAGCTGTCGTCCAGACGGGCACGGTAGCGGGCGAGATTGGCCGCGCTCATCGCCTTGCCTTCCCGATTCAACTCGATGACGGTCTCGGCGGCGATGCGGCCGGTCGTCATCGCCAGATTGGAGCCTTCGCGGTGCACTGCATTCACGAACATGCCGGAGTCGCCGACGATCATCCAGCCGTCGCCGTAGATTTGCGGGATGGCGTGGTAGCCGCCTTCGGGAATCAGGTGGGCGGCATACTCCTTCATCTCGCCGCCTTCCAGCATGGGCGCCACCGAGGAATGCGCCTTCAACTGTTCCAGCAGCTGGTAGGGGGTGATCTTCTGTGCCATGAAGTCCGACAGCAGGCAGCCGACGCCGACGCTGATGGAATCGCTGTTGGTGTAGAGGAAGCCGGTGCCCATCATGCCGTGGGTGATCTTGCCCATCATCTCGATCACCACGCCTTCCTCGTCCTGGATGTTGAAGCGCGATTCGATGACATCCTTGGGCAGGAAGTGGATTTCCTTCACCGCCAGCGCGACATGCCTGGGGTCCAGTTCCGGGCGGAAGCCGGCCTTGCGCGCCAGGGTGGAGTTCACCCCGTCGGCGAGGATCACCAGGTTGGCGTAAATCCTGCCGTCGGTGCGATCCACCTCGACGCCGATGACCTTGCCGGCGTCATCGCGCAGCAGCTCCTTCACCGTGGTTTCGCAGATCACCAGCGCACCGGCTTCCTTTACCTTGTCGGAGAACCACTTGTCGAACCTGGCGCGGATGATGGTGTAGCGGTTGTAGGGCGGCTTGTTGAAGTCGTCGGAGCGGAAGTGGGTGCCGACGTAGGAGCGCTCGTCCATCACCCACATGCGCTGCTCGATGATGTGGCGTTCCAGCGGGGCTTCCTCGCGGAAATCGGGAATGATGCGCTCCAGCGCATCGGAATAGAGGATGGCGCCCTGCACGTTCTTGGCGCCCGGGCTTTCGCCGCGTTCGATCTGCAGCACCTTGAGGCCGGACCTGGCCAGGGTGTAGGCGGCGGCGTTGCCGGAGGCGCCCGCGCCGACCACGATGACATCGAATTTTTCGGACATGGTCGCTTTCCTCAGCCTGCACGGCGGGTGGTGGCCAGCTTCTGCCGAAAGGCTTCGGTGAGCGCCGGCAGGATCTGCAGCGCGTCGCCGACGATGCCGTAGTGGGCGAAGTCGAAGATGGGCGCGTTGGGGTCGTTGTTGATGGCGATGATGCAGTCCGCGCCTTCCATGCCGACGCGGTGCTGGATGGCGCCGGAGATGCCGGCGGCGATGTAGAGCTTGGGCCGCACCGTCTTGCCGGACTGGCCGACCTGGCGGTCCAGCTCTGCCCAGCCCGCCTGTACCACCGGCCGCGAGGCGCCGACTTCGGCGCCCAGCACCCGGGCCAGATCCCACACCAGCTGGAAGTTCTCCTGCTTGGCCAGGCCCTTGCCACCGGACACGATGATGTCGGCGAAGGGTAGCTGCGGCTTGTCACGGCTGTCGTCGGGGATGTAGTCCAGCACCTTGGTGATGATGGATTCCTCCGCCATCGCCAGCGGATGCTCGATGATCGTGCCGCCTCTGCCTTCCTGGCGTTCCGGCATCGCCATCACCCGCGGCCGCACGGTCGCCATCTGCGGCCGGTAGTTCAGGGTGACGATGGTGCAAAGCAGGCTGCCGCCGAAGGTCGGGCGGGTGGCGGCGAGGCTGCGGTTGTCCATGTCGATGGTGAGGCTGGTGCAGTCGGCGGTGAGGCCGGTGAGCAGGGTGGTGGCCACCGAGCCGGCGAGGTCGCGGCCCTGGGTGGTGGCGCCCAGAAGCAGCACTTCCGGCTGATAGGTGTTGACCAGCTCGGTCATGCCGCGGGTGAAGGGGTCGTTGCGGTAGTCCTTCAGCGTCGGGCTTTCCATCAGGTAGCAGAGGTCGGCGCCGTAGGCGAAGGCGTCGTGGCAGAAGCGCTGGCCATCGTCGCCGGGGGCGGCGAGGACGACGCCGGCCAGCTCCACGCCCAGCATGTCGGCCAGCTTGCGGCCTTCACCCAGCAGTTCCCAGGACACCGGATGAACCTGGCCGCGCTCATGCTCGATGAAGACCCATACCCCCTTGTAGGTGGCCAGCCGCGGATCGAGTTCGAATTTGCGCTTCTTCTTTACGGGTGCGTCGTTGCTCATGTTCGTCTCCTTAGGCGGCGCGCCGGGCGAGTTCGGCTTCCACCACCGGGAAGCGCTGGCCCAGGCGGGCAATGAGTTCGATGGCGAGGTCCGCCGGGCGGCCGCTGGCCACCGTCACCATTTCCGCCTTCTCGGCGCGCGGACTGGGGGTGAAAACCTTGTTCACCACCGTTGGAGAGCCTTTCAGGCCGATCTTGGTGACGTCCTCGATGCCGGCGGCGACGCGGTCCCAGCGGGTGAGTTCGTGGCGGGCGGCGCGCAGCTGGTCGGGCAGGTTGCCGCGGCGCATCTCGTTGGTGCCTTCGAGCATGGTCACCAGGCAGGGCAGGGCGGTCTTCAGCAACTGGACGCCGCCTTCGGCGCGGCGCTCCACCGTGATCCTGCCGGCGGCCTCATCCAACTCGTTGATGCGCGAGACGTAGGTGAGCAACTGTAGTTCCATGCGCGTGGCAATGCCGGGGCCAACCTGGGCGGTGTCGCCGTCTATGGTCTGCTTGCCGGTGAACACCAGGGTGACCGGGTGGCTCTCGTGGATCTTGCGGATGGCCGAGGCCAGGGCGAAGCTGGTCGCCAGCGTGTCGGCGCCGGCGAAGGCCTTGTCGGTGACGAGGATGATCTCGTCGGCCCCGTAGGACAGTGCCTTGCGTAGCGCGGCTTCGGCCTGCGGCGGGCCCATCGTGATCACGGTGACGCGGCCGCCGTGCTTGTCCTTCAGCCGCAAGGCCTCTTCCAGGGCGAAGAGGTCGTAGGGGTTGATGATGGCGGGCACGCCCTGCCGCATGATGGTGTTGGTGACCGGATGCACCCGGATCTGGGCGCTGTCGGGCACCTGCTTGATGCAGACGACGCTGTGCATGGACGGCTCCTCAGGCGTAGGTGATACAGCCGTCCACCGGGCAGTTGCTCATGCACTCGGGTTCGCCACCATCGCATTCCGTACAGCTCGCGGCGTCGATTCTGTAGACGCCTTTTTTTTCTGCAATGGAACTGGTGGGGCAGACGGAATCGCACATTCCGCAGCTGGTGCACTGCACCGGATCGATCTTGAGGGCCATGCTTTCGCTCCTGGAAGGTTCAAATCGAGAACAGTTCCAGCTTAGGGAGCGAGGCCGATAAATGCGGTAAAGAACGGATGTTGCACTGCAAAAAAATCATAAACGCCGGCAGTGCGGGAGGGGTCCTCCGAGGGCGCGCCGCGATCCGGCACCCGCGGGCAGCGCGCTAGATCAGGGCTCGAAGCGGTAGCCCACCCCGGTTTCGGTCAGGAAGTGCACAGGCTGGGCGGGGTCGGCCTCCAGCTTTTGGCGCAAGCGCCCAACGTAGATGCGAAGGTAATGGTTGCTGTCGACGTAGGCCGGCCCCCATACCTCGCGCATCAGGTGGTTGTGGGTCAGCACCTTGCCGGCGTTGGCGGCCAGTACGGTGAGCAGCCGGTATTCGATCTTGGTGAGGTGTACCGCCTCGCCGTTGCGGACCACCGTGCGGCGCACGAAGTCCGCCTCGACCTCGCCGAAATTCAGCCGGCCGGAGCTGTCCTCGTGCTTGACGTGGCGGCGTACCAGCGCCCGTACGCGGGCGAGCAGTTCGCCTACGCCGAAGGGTTTGGCGAGGTAGTCGTCGGCGCCTTCGTCGAGTGCGCGGATCTTGTCGTCTTCCTCGCCGCGAGCCGACAGGATCAGCACCGGCACATGGCTCCACGCACGGATGCCGCGCAGGACCTCCATGCCGTCCAGGTCGGGCAGGCCGAGGTCGAGCACGATCAGGTCGGCCTTGCGGGTGCCAGCCTCGATCAGGCTGCGCTTGCCGCTATCCACCGTAAAGACGCGGTAGTTCTCGCCTTCGAGGGCGTTGCGCACCAAGCGGCGGATTTGCGGTTCGTCCTCGACCACCAGCACGGTGATGTCCATGATCGCTGTCACTCTTCGTAGATGATCGGAGGCGTGCCGAGTGGCAGCCGCAACTGGACGCAGGCGCCGCGCTCGCGGTTGCGCACCGCGATGCTGCCGCCGTGGGCCGCCATGATGCGCTGGCAGATGGACAATCCGAGTCCCATGCCGGGTACGCTCGACTCCGCGTTTCCGCGTTCGAACAGTTCGAACAGGCGGTCGATGTTGCCTGGCGGGAAGCCTGCGCCTTGGTCGCAGACCTCGATGCAGGCCTGGTTGTCCGTGGTGTCGACGAAGGCGGCGATCTCGATGGGCGCGCCGGCCGGGGAATACTTGGCGGCGTTGTCGATCAGATTGCACACCACCCGTTCAAGCAGCGTCGCGTCGAATTCCACCAACGGCAGGTCGGGCTCCAGCCGCACACGGATCGGATGGTCTGACAGCTGCGGCTTTAACAGGCGCACGCTGGCCGCGATGACATCGTCGAGCAGGTGCCATTCGCGCCGCGGCCGTATCGTGCCGCTGTGCAGGCGGGCCATGTCGAGCACATTGTTGAGAATGCCGCCGAGGGCGCGGGCCTGATGCAGCAGCGAAGTGGCCGTCTGGTGGGCTTCCGGGGGCAGCGGGTCGCGCGACATCACCAGGCTGTCGGCCAGCCCGATCAGTACGGTCATCGGCGTGCGCAGGTCGTGGGACAGCGCCGCTAGCACCGAGGTACGCAAGCGCTCGGACGATATCGCCACAGCGTGGCTTTCGGCGAGTTCCACGTAACGCACGCGTTCGATCGCGGTCGCCAGCAGCGAGGCAACGGTACGGAAACGTTCGGAGTCCGGCGGCGGCAGTTGCGTTTCCTGCGGGGCGAGGCCGACATGCAGCTCGCCGCGACGGGTTTCGGCGCCCTGCAGCGCAAACACCGCGGCGGGGGGCGCTGCGGCGGGCGGGTCATCCGGCAGCACCAGTCGGGCTATCCGGTCCTGGCGTGCGAGATAGCCGTCGAGCGCGCGCCTGATCTGATCTATCGTGATGCAACCCGCCAGTTCGTGCGCCAGTTCGTAGAGGGCTGCAGTATCGCGCTCCTGGGACGCGCTGAGGCGGGTCTGGCGGCCCAGGCCGGTGCTCAGCTGCGCGGTGATCAGGCCCACCGTCAGCATCACCACCAGGGTGACGAGGTACTGAAGATCGGTGGGAATGAAGGCGAAGTGGGGCGGGACGATGACGTAGTCGAGCAACACCGTGTTGGCGAAGGCTACCGTCACCGCCGGCCCACGACCCAGCCGCAGGGCGGCCAGAAAGACCGCCAGCAGGAACAGCATGGCAATGTTGGCCGGATCGAGCAGGTGGCGCAGCGGGGCCGCGCAGGCCGTCACCAGCAGGCTGCCGCCGACCGCCATCAGGTAGGGGCGGGCGCGCTGCAAGGGGGTGAGCGGCACGATCGGAGGGGCGGTCACGTCTGGCGGCGGAAGAAGCGACGGGAGCCGGAACGATAGCGGAGCCCGTCGCACGCGCTGTAAAAAAGCCGTTAATTCCTGCACCGACGCGCCCCCGCGCTCAGGCGTTCGGCAACTCGTCGCGGGCGCTCGCCAGATGGTCTTGCACGCCCCAGGCGACCAGGTGCCAGTCCGGCCCGTCGCCGTCGTACTCCAGCCAGTTCAGTGCGGCATTGAGGATGGGGAAGTCGCGCGGCGCTTCCAGCGGCAGTTTGCTGGCGAGGCGATGGGCGATGTCGAGCACGCCGCCGTGGGTGACGACCAGGATCTGTTCGCCGAGGTGGCGATGTGCGAGCGCCTTCAGCGCGGCACCGATGCGCGCGGCGAAATCCGCCAGACTTTCGCCGCCGTCGGGGAAGGCGAACGTGGCCTCGCGCGCGCGAAAGCGGGCGTAGGCGTCCGGATGGCGTTCGGCGGCTTCGTCATAGGTGAGCCCCTGGAAGAGGCCGTAGTGACGTTCGCGCAGCGCCGCGCTGGGCTGGGTCTCGAGGCCCAGGTCGCGTGCGGCGGGGGCCGCGGTCTGCAGCGCGCGAGTGAGGTCGCTGGCGTAGATGGCAGCGAAGCGCCCGCCTTGCAAGCTGCGCGCCGTGGCTTCCGCCTGGCCAAGGCCGACCTCGTTCAGTGGAACGTCGAGATGGCCCTGCAGGCGGCGTTCGGCGTTCCACCGCGTCTCACCGTGGCGCACAAGGCAAATCCTGCAACGGCGCGGGTTCTGGGGGTGTTGGAGCGTGTTCATCGATAGTGGAATACCCTAGCTTTAAGCCCTTGGCCTCTATGGAATAATCCGGCCACCGCAAGGGCCGGCGGACAATAAGCCGGACCGGCGTCCCGCATTTAGTCGTCCTCCAAAGGAGTCCTTCGTGTCCTTCCTGCTGAGTCTTTCCCGGTTGATCGACTGGATCAACGAACGGGTAGGACGTAGCGTGATGTGGCTCGTGCTGATCGCCGTGGTGATCAGCGCGGGAAACGCGCTCGTCCGCAAGCTGTTTAACACAAGTTCCAACGCGCTTCTCGAAATTCAGTGGTACCTGTTCGCGGCCATCTTCATGCTCGCCGCGGGTTACACCTTCCTGCGCAACGAGCACGTGCGCATCGATGTGCTCACCGGACGACTGTCGCCCCGCGGGCAGAACATCGTCGACATCATCGGCATCGCGCTCTTCATGCTGCCGATGGCCGTGCTGCTGTTGTGGCTGTCGCTGCCGATCGTGAAGCTCTCGATCGTGTCCGGCGAGATGTCCGCCAATCCCGGGGGGCTGATCCGCTGGCCGGTCAAGCTGATGCTGCCGCTGGGCATGTTCTTCCTGATCCTGCAGGCACTGTCCGAACTCATCAAGCGCATCGCCTTCCTCACCGGGCACGGCCCCAACGCGCTGGTCAAGCATGGCGCGCCTTCCGCTGAAGAAGAACTGGCCGCCGCGATCAAGCAGCAGGCCACCGGAGGTGCGCAATGACCCAGTTCCTGATTGCCAACATGGCGCCGGTGATGTTCGTGGCGCTGGTGTTCTTCCTGCTGATGGGCTTTCCGGTCGCGTTCGCGCTCGCGGCCAACGGCATCGTGTTCGGCCTCATCGGCATCGAACTCGGCCTGCTCAGCCCCGCGCTGTTCCAGGCGCTGCCGGAACGCATCTTCGGCATCATGGCCAACGACACGCTGCTGGCCATTCCCTTCTTCACCTTCATGGGCCTGGTCCTCGAGCGCAGCGGCATGGCGGAGGATCTGCTGGATACCATCGGCCAGCTGTTCGGCCCGATCCGTGGGGGTCTCGCCTACGCGGTGATCTTCGTCGGCGCACTGCTGGCGGCCACCACAGGCGTGGTCGCGGCTTCGGTCATCTCGATGGGACTGATCTCGCTGCCCATCATGCTGCGCTACGGTTACGACCACCGCCTGGCCTCGGGCGTGATCGCGGCGTCCGGCACCCTGGCCCAGATCATCCCGCCATCGCTGGTGCTGATCATCATGGCCGACCAGCTCGGCCGCTCCGTGGGCGACATGTACCAGGGCGCGCTGCTGCCGGGGCTGGTGCTTACTGGCCTGTATGTGGGCTATGTGTTCCTGATCACGCTGTTCCGCCCGAAATTCGCGCCCGCGATGCCGGTCGAGGCCCGTACCATCCGGGAGGAGGACGGCAGTTCGGGCCTGCGTTCGCTGGCGGTACTGTTCGTGATCTCGGTGGCCGCTGCGGTGGCCTTCGCCAAGACCTGGGGTGTGGGCAAGCCGACCGACGAGGTGGTGGTGATTTCCTCGCTGGTGGCGATCGGCGTCGCCTTCATCGCATCGGTGATCAACCGCCTGTTCAAGCTCGGCCTGCTGTCGAAGATGGCCGAACGCGTCACCTTCGTGCTGATTCCGCCGCTCGGGCTGATCTTCCTCGTGCTCGGCACCATTTTCCTCGGCATCGCCACCCCCACCGAAGGCGGCGCCATGGGTGCCGTGGGCGCGGTGCTGATGGCGATGTCGCGCGGGCGCTTGAGCTTTGCGCTGACCAAGCAGGCGATGGACGTCACCACCAAGCTGTCGTGCTTCGTGGTCTTCATCCTGATCGGTTCCACGGTGTTCGGCCTCACCTTCCGCGGCGTCAATGGCGACTTGTGGGTGGAACACCTGCTGACCGCGCTCCCCGGCGGCCAGACCGGCTTCCTGATCGCGGTGAACATCCTGGTGTTCGTGCTGGCGTTCTTCCTCGACTTCTTCGAACTTGCTTTCATCATCGTGCCGCTGCTGGCGCCGGTGGCGGACAAGCTGGGCATCGACCTGATCTGGTTCGGTGTGCTGCTGGCGGTGAACATGCAGACCTCGTTCATGCACCCGCCGTTCGGCTTCGCGTTGTTCTACCTGCGCTCTGTCGCGCCGCCGAAGATCAAGACCACCGAGATCTACTGGGGCGCGGTGCCGTTCGTCTGCATCCAGATCCTTATGGTGGCGCTGGTGATCATGTTCCCGAACATCGTCTCGTACGACCACGGCAAGGCCCAGTCGGCGCCGACAGAGCTGCAGCTGCAGTTGCCTGCCGCGGGGGGTGATACACCGAGCGGCGCCGCCGAGGGTGCGGGCTCGGGTGGCAGCAGCGGCGGTCCGAGCCTCGATCTGCTGCAGCAACTCCAGCAGCAGGGCGGCGGCAGCCGCTGATATCCGAGCGGTTCCAGCGAACAGGGCCCTTCGGGGCCCTTTTTTTGGAGCGCCGGGCCCACCGCAGCGCCAGCACCGACTTGGGCTGGCGCGACGGACGAAAAAAAGCCCGCAGCGCGCTGCGGGCTTTTGGATGCCGGGGTAGGTCGGTCAGCGGGCCGCTTGGAGGAAGCGGTCCATCGTCGCCTCCGCCACACTGAACCACGCATTCTGCGAACGGCGGTACTTGTCCCACTCGGTGAAGATCTTCTTCCATGCGGGGTTCTTGCCGGCTTCTTCGTTGTACAGCTCGAATGCGGCCTTGTAAGCACCCTTCATGATCTCGTCCGAATAGGCTTCCAGCTTCACGCCATTCGACAGCAGACGCGCCAGCGCCTGCGGGTTCTTGTCGTCGTACGAGGCCATCATCGTGATGTTGGCTTCATGCGCGGCTGCGCGCAGGGCTTCCTGGTAGAACTTCGGCAGCTTGGCCCAGGCGTCACGGTTGATGAAGAAATGCACGACCGGACCCGGCTCCCACCAGCCCGGGTAGTAGTAGTTCGGCGCAACCTTGTAGAAGCCGAGCTTCTCGTCATCGTAGGGGCCGACCCACTCCGCGGCATCGATGGTGCCCTTTTCCAGTGAGGGGTAGATGTCGCCGCCTGCGATCTGCTGCGGAATCGCGCCCAGACGCGAGAACACCTCGCCACCCAGGCCGGCGATGCGGATCTTCAGACCCTGCAGGTCGGCCACGGTCTTGACCGGCTTGCGGTACCAGCCGCCCATCTGGGTGCCGGTGTTGCCGCCCATCAGCGACAGGACGTTGTAGTTGGCATAGAACTCGTCGAGCAGCTGCTGGCCGCCGCCGAACATGATCCACGCGTTCATCTGGCGCGCGTTCATGCCGAAGGGCACCGAGGTGCCGAAGCCGAAGGTCTTGTCCTTGCCGACGTAGTAGTAGGAGCAGGTGTGGCACAGCTCGACGGTACCCTGCTGCACCGCGTCCAGCGCCTGCAGGCCCGGCACGATTTCGCCCGCGGGAAAGACGCGGATGTCGAACTTGCCGTCGGTGATCGCGCGCAGGCGGTTGGCCATGACTTCCGCGCCGCCGTAGATCGTGTCCAGGCTCTTGGGGAAGCTGGACGTCAGGCGCCACTTGATTTCCGGCAGTCCGGTCTGGACGGCAGGCGCGCCGCCAGCGGCACCCGTGGGGGCAGCAGCAGGTGCGGCTTCTTCTTTCTTGCCGCAGGCGGTAAGGCCCACGGCGGCGCCGGCGACCAGGCCGGCACCTGCTTTCTGCAGGAATGAACGACGTTCCACGATCTCTCCTCTTTGACTGTGAACAGTAGTTTTACGACTTATGCCACGGGCCGATTATAGGCCGCTGCCTTGCCCCCAAAACCGGAGGAAAACCCTAATCGGCGCGGGGCTTGCGGGCGTGGGGAAGGCGCGCGGACATGCGCCGGAAGGCGTAGTGGCGGCGGATGTGGAACGGCCCGCCACCGCCCCGGATGGGGGCGGTCGGGCGGGCCGGGAAGGTGCGGAGACGGGGAAGGTGCCGGCCGCTCAGCGGCCCGCGATCTTCATGCGTTCGATCAGCAGCGAGCCGCAGTGCTTGGCGCCGCGCGGCAGTGCGTCGTTGCCCACCGCGACGATGTTGCGGAACATGTCGCGCAGGTTGCCGGCGATGGTGACTTCCTCGACCGCGTGCTTGATCTTGCCCTTTTCCACCCAGTAGCCGGCCGCGCCGCGGGAGTAGTCGCCGGTGACGTAGTTGACCCCGTGGCCGAGCAGCTCGGTGACGATCAGGCCGCGCTCCATGCGCTTGATGAGGCCGGCGAAGTCGTCGGTGCCCGGCGTGACCGTGAGGTTGTGCGAACCGCCGGCGTTACCGGTCGTCTGCATGCCCAGCTTGCGCGCGGAGTAGGTCGACAGGAAGTAGCCCTGCAGCACGCCGTCCACCACCACGTCGCGGTCGCGCGTGGCGACGCCGTCGCTGTCGAACCAGCTGGTGCCGAAGGCCTTCTTCAGGTGCGGCCGTTCGGCGATGGTGACCACCGGCGAAAACACCTGCTGGCCGAGGCTGTCGAGCAGGAAGCTGGACTTGCGGTAGAGCGAACCGCCGGACACCGCCTGCACGAAGTTGCCGAGCAGGGCGATCGCAAGCGGCGCTTCGAAGATGACCGGCACCTCGCAGGTGCGGATCTTCTTGGCGCCCAGGCGGCTGATCGCGCGTTCGCCGGCGATGCGGCCGACTTCTTCGGGGCTGATCAGGTCCGCCGCGTCGCGGCGCGAGTCGTACCAGTATTCGCGCTGCATGCCATCGCCTTCGCCCGCGATGACGGAGCACGACAGGCCGTGCCGCGTGGTGGCGTAGCCGCCCATGAAGCCGTGGCTGTTGGCCGACACGAACTGCGACTGCTGGATGGAAACGTTGGCGCCTTCGGAGTTGGTGATCTTGGGCGACACCGCGAACGCGGCCTCTTCGCAGCGCCGTGCGAGGCCGATCGCATCATCGACGCCGATCTTCCACGGATGGAAGAGGTCGAGGTCCGGCATGTCCTGCGCCATCAGGCTGGCGTCGGCCAGGCCGGCGCAGGGGTCGGGCGCGGTGAAACCGGCGATCGACACCGCGGCATCCACGGTGGCCTTCAGCGCCGCCTTGGAAAAGTCGGAGGTACTGGCATAGCCGCGCTGCTGGCCCAGGTAGATGGTGACGCCGATGCCTTTGTCGCGGTTGTACTCGATGGTATCGACTTCGCCCTTGCGCACCGCGACCGATTGGCCGAACCCTTCCGACACGTCGGTTTCGCAGGCTGTCGCACCGCGCTTCCGGGCGTACTTGAGGATGTCGGCGGCGATTTCGCGCAGCTGCGCCTGGGAGAAGGAGAAGCCTTGAGCGGACATGGGCGGAACACCGGGAGGCAAAGGCTATAATCTTACCCCGATCCCGCCTGACGCTTGACCCACAATGGTTTCCCGCCCTGAATATCACGACCCCGCCGACGAAGACGGCATGGAGCCGCCGAGCAAGAGCAGCCGCAAGCGGGCGATGCACGCGCTGCAGGATCTTGGCCAGCAACTCGTCGATCTCTCGGTCGAACGGCTGCGCAAGGTGCCGATGCCCGAAGAGCTGTTCGACGCGGTGCGCGACGCCCAGCGCTTCACCTCCCACGAGGCGCGCCGGCGCCAGATGCAGTACATCGGCAAGCTGATGCGCAACGTCGATCCGGAGCCGATCCAGGCCCAGCTCGACGTGTTCAACGGCGTCTCCGCCGCCGAAGTGGCGCGCCAGCACCGCCTGGAAAAGCTGCGCGCCGACTTCATCGAAGACGAGAAGGTGCTGGAGCACATCGCCAACACCTGGCCGCAGGCCGATCTGCAGCATCTGCGCACCCTGCGCCGCAATGCGCTGAAAGAGCGCGACAACAACAAGCCGCCCAAGTCCTTCCGCGAAATCTTCCGCGTGCTGCGCGACCTGGAAGCCGCGGGCGCGGATGACGACACCCCCGACGACTCCCCGGAGCAAGCATGAGCGACAGCATCACCATCGGCCTGGTTTCAATCAGCGACCGTGCCTCGGACGGCACCTACGAAGACCAGGGCATCCCGTCGCTGAAGGAGTGGCTGGGGCGCGCGCTGACCTCGCCGTGGACCGCGGTGACGCGGCTGATTCCCGACGACCAGCCCACGATCGAGCGCACGCTGGTCGAACTGGCCGACACCGCGGGCTGCTCCCTCATCCTCACCACCGGCGGCACCGGCCCGGCGCCGCGCGATGTCACGCCCGAGGCCACGCTGGCGGTGGGCGACAAGGTGATGCCTGGGTTCGGCGAGGAGATGCGCCGCATCAGCCTCAACTTCGTGCCCACGGCGATCCTGTCGCGCCAGGTGGCGGTGATCCGTGGCAGCAGCCTGATCGTGAACCTGCCGGGCCAGCCGAAGTCGATCCGCGAAACCCTCGAAGGCCTGCGCGGCGCCGACGGCAGCGTCGAACATGTCGGCATCTTCGCGGCGATCCCCTACTGCATCGACCTGATCGGCGGCCCCTACGTGGAGACCGACGAGACGGTGATCAAGGCCTGGCGGCCCAAGCACGCCATCCGCCCGAAGCCTGCCGTCTGAGCACTTGCCGCCGCCTCCGGGCGGCGGTCTTCATTTCGGCACCAGCGGGATGACCTTGCCGCGCGGCACCCGGGCCGGCAACGCGGCCGCGAGTTGCCGGCGGCGCTCCTGCTCACGCCACCACGCCCGCACCCCCAGCAGCGCTGCCAGCAGCAGCGCATACACCGCCGGCGCCAGCACGTCGGCCTTCACCAGCCACCAGTAATGCACCACGCCGAGGATGGCGATGCCATACACCGAGCGGTGCAGCGATTGCCAGCGGCGTCCGCCCAGGCGACGGATCGAGAACGCGTTGGAGGTCAGCGCCAGTGGCAGCATCAGCACCAATGCGGCAAAGCCCACCGTGATGAAGGGGCGCTTCAGGATGTCGAGCGCGATCGCCATCCAGTCGAAGAACTGGTCCAGCCACAGGTAGGTGAACAGGTGGGCGACGCCGTAGGCAAATGCGAACAGTCCCAGCATCCGCCGCAGCCGCAGCAGCCAGTGCAGGCGGGTGGCGCGCCGCAGCGGCGTGACGGTGAGCGTGATCAGCAGGAAGCGCAGCGTCCATTCGCCGCTGGCGTGCGTGATCGCCTCGACCGGATTGGCGCCGAGCGTGTCCCGGTAGGCGCCGAGCGCCAGTTGCACCGCGGGCAGCAGGCACAGCAGAAACAGCGCGGCCTTGATGACCGCGATCTGGAACGAGGTAGGGTGACGCAGGATCGCCATCGTGAGGTCCGGATTCAGAAGTTGCGCTGCAAGTCCATGCCCTGGTACAGCCGCGCCACCTGGTCGGCGTAGCCGTTGAACATCAGCGTCGGCCGCTTGCGGAATTCGCCGATGCGGCGCTCCGTCGCCTGGCTCCAGCGCGGGTGCGACACCTCGGGATTGACGTTGGAATAGAAGCCGTATTCGTCGGGCGCCGCGCGGTTCCATGCCGTGGCTGGCTGCTTGTCGACAAGGCGGATCGCGACGATGGACTTCGCGCTCTTGAAGCCGTATTTCCACGGCACCACCAGCCGCAGCGGGGCGCCGTTCTGGTTCGGCAGCACCTCGCCATACAGGCCCACCGCCAGGATGGTCAGCGGGTGCAGCGCTTCGTCCATGCGCAGGCCTTCCGCATAGGGCCACTCCAGCACCGGGCGGCGGGTCATGATCTTGGGATCGTAGTGGCTGACGAACTCCACGTACTTCGCGCTGCCCTGGGGCTCCACCTGCTTGAGCAGCGCGGCGAGCGGAAAGCCCACCCACGGGATCACCATCGACCACGCCTCCACGCAGCGCAGCCGGTAGATGCGTTCTTCCAGCGGGGCGAGCCGCAGCAGTTCGTCGATGTCGAAGGTGCGGGGCTTGTTGGCGAGGCCCTCCACCCGCAGCGTCCACGGCCGCAGCGCCATCTTGCCGGCGTTCTCCGCGGGGTCGGCCTTGTCGGTGCCGAATTCGTAGAAGTTGTTGTAGGTGGTCACGGACTTGTAGCTGGTCTTTTCCTCCGTCGTGCTCAATGGCGAGGGCGCCAGCGGCGACAGCGCGGTGCGCCCCGGGCCCGGGGCGGGCGCGGCGTGTGCAGACAGCAGGCCAGGGCCGAGCAGCGCGCCGGCAAGCCCGGCGCCGGCGGTGGCAATGAAGCGGCGGCGGTCTTCGAACAGCGCGCGCGGGGTGATTTCGGAGGGGGGGATATCGGCAGGACGCTTGATCAACATGGTTGGGCTCCGGGCGGCGTGGGCGAGGGCTGCGGCACGCTGCCACACTGACAATCCATCCTTGGGCGACGTTCAAAACCGCACCGTCGCCCTGGGGCTCACCCGCGGCCCGGCTCAGGAACCGTTGCGCGGACAGTCCGCGGGTTCCAGCGCCGGCGCGGCCGCGCGCGGCAGGCACAGGCGGTAGAGCGGGCCGGTCAGCGTGGTCGACAGCACCGCCAGCGTCACCAGCGCGGCGTAGGCGTACTCCGAGAGTAGACCCTGATCGCGCAGGATGGTGGCAGCGACGATCTCCATCAGCCCCTTGCACTGGAGCAGGGCGCCCACTGCCAGCGCCTGGCGGCGCGACAGCATGGGCGAGGGCGGGTAGGCGAGCACCGCCGCCAGTTTGGAAACCACCGCCAGGGCCAGCAGGCCGAGCGAGGCGGTAAGCGAGGACCACGACAGCGCGTTGCCGTCGATGCCGAGGCCGCTATGGCCGAAGAACAGCGGCGCGAGGCCCACCAGCGCGAACTTGCCGATGCCTTCCACCGGCAGCCGCGCGGCCCAGTTCGGCGCCATCATGGCGCCGGCAAAGTAGGCGCCGAGCAGGGCGTGCAGGCCGATGCTGGAACTCGCCCACGCACCCACCGTCAGGTAGAGCGCGGCAACCGGCCACAGCATCCACGCTGGCGCTACCCAGCCGGTGCGCGATGCCACCACGCCCAGCAGCCCCAGCACGCCAAGCGCCCCCACCGCGAGCAGTTCGCTGCCGTCCCAGGTGGCAAAGGCGGTGCCCCCGTTGGCGAACAGCAGCAGCACCGCGAGCCCGATCCACAGCACCGCGTCATCGATCACGGCGACGCCGAGCGCGATCTGGCCGAGCGGGCGTTCGGGCGGCGCAAGTTCGCGCACCAGGCCGATCAGCACCGGCAGCGCGCTGACCGCCACGCACAGCCCGATCGCCAGCGCGCCGATCCAGCCGTCGCCGCGCGGGGCGGCCCAGCCGGGCAGGCCAAGAAAGTGATAGTGCGCGGCGACCGTGCCGACGATGAACGGCAGCGCGAGCGCGGCCGCGGCGCTGCTGGCCAGGCGCGATACCGACAGCCGCTGTGCGGGCAGCGCGTGAACCGTCTCGGTGCTGTCGGGTGTCTGGCGCATTTCCAGCCCGGCGGCGAACGCGAGCAGCAGCACGCCGACAAAGCCGATCTGGTGGCCGATCAACGAGGGAATGCCGATCGCGACCGCCGGCAGGTGGGCGGCGGCGAGGCCGAGGCCCACCAGAATCGGTAACACCGCCAGCGGCAGGCGGCGGCCCAGTCCGCGCCAGATCAGCCACGGCAGCAGTACGAACACGAGCGCGTCGAAGACAAGCGCGAGCAAGGGCGGCATGGCGTTCTCCCTTGGCTGGAGGAAAGGAGGCTCACCTTAATCCTGTTCTTTTTGCGCCGCAACATGCTGGAGCCGGCGCGGACAGGCACAAAAGTTCGCTAGAATCGTCCGCTTTACCGCTTTCGGCCAGGTTTCGTCATGTCCGCCTCAATGAAGATCCATATCGACGACGTCCGCATCAAGGAGATCAAGGAACTGGTGCCGCCCGCCCATGTGCTGCGCGAGTTTCCGGCGACCGCCAAGTCCGCGGAAACGGCGTACGAGGCGCGCCAGGCGATCCACCGCATCCTCTACGGCGCCGACGACCGCCTGCTGGTGGTGGTGGGGCCGTGCTCCATCCACGATGCTGACGCGGCGATGGAATATGCCCGCCGCCTGAAGGTCGAGGCTGAGCGGCTGAAGAACGACCTGCTGGTGGTGATGCGGGTGTATTTCGAGAAGCCGCGCACCACGGTGGGCTGGAAGGGCCTGATCAATGACCCCCACCTGGACGGCAGCTTCGCGATCAACGAAGGCGTACGGCTCGCGCGCAAGCTGCTGTGGGAAATCAACGAACTCGGCCTGCCCGCCGGCACCGAGTTCCTCGACATGATCACGCCGCAGTACATCGCCGACCTGATCAGCTGGGGCGCGATCGGCGCCCGCACCACCGAGAGCCAGGTGCACCGCGAACTGGCCTCCGGCCTGTCGTGCCCGGTGGGCTTCAAGAACGGCACCGACGGCAACGTCCGCATCGCGGTCGATGCGATCAAGGCGGCGCAGTCGCCGCATCATTTCCTCAGCGTCACCAAGGCCGGCCACTCGGCCATCGTCTCCACCCGCGGCAACGAGGACTGCCACGCCATCCTGCGCGGCGGCAAGAGCACCAACTACGATGCCGCCAGCGTGGATGCCGCGTGCAAGGAACTCGCGGCCTCCGGCGTGCCGGGCAAGGTCATGATCGACTTCTCGCACGCCAACAGCCGCAAGCAGCACCGCCTGCAGATCGAGGTGGCGCACGACGTCGCGGCCCAGCTGGCGCGCGGCGAGGACCGCATCATCGGGGTGATGGTGGAGTCCCACCTGAAGGAAGGCCGTCAGGACCTCAAGCCGGGCTGCACGCTGGAATACGGCATGAGCATCACCGACGCCTGCATCGGCTGGGAAGACTCGGTCGGCGTGCTCGACACGCTGGCCGGCGCCGTGCGCCAGCGCCGCGTGGAGCGCGCGGCCGAGACGGAGTAAGGCCCGGCCTTGCCCGCGCCGCGTAGCGCAATCACCGACGCCCGCCGCCAGCAATGCCGGCGGGCGTTGCGTTTGTTGCCGCCGGCCGGCGGGGCGGAACCGATGGTGGCGGCATGATCGACATCCCCTTGCAGATGACCCTGGCGGCACTCGCTGGGTTGGGCGCGGGCTTCGTGCTCGCCTGGCTGCTGCAGCGCGGGCGCGGTGCCCAGGCGCTGGAACGCGCGCGGCTGGAGGCGGAGGCGGCGCTCGCCCCGCTGCGCGAACGGGCGCGCCTGCTGGAGGCGGAGCGCGAGGCGTTGCGCGTGGAGCGGGCGGACGTGCTGGCGCGCGCGGAGGGCTGGCGCGAGGCGCTGGAGAAGACCCGCGCCGAACGCGCCGTGCTGGCCGAGCGCCTGCTTGCCGAGCGGCGCAATGCGGAAGAGAAGATCGCCCTGCTGCAGCAGGCGCGCGAGGCGCTGAGCGACCAGTTCAAGGCGCTCGCGGCCGACATCCTCGAAGAGAAATCGAAGCGCTTCACCGAGCAGAACCAGACCAACATCGGCCAGTTGCTCGAGCCGCTGCGGGAGCGTCTGCAGGCGTTCCAGGGCACCGTCGAGCAGGTCTACGTGCAGGAAGGCAAGGACCGCAGCGCGCTGGCCGAGCAGGTGCGGCAGCTGATGGAACTCAACCGCGCGCTCGGCGAGGACGCGAAGAACCTGACCCGGGCGCTCAAGGGGTCGGTGAAGGCGCAGGGCAACTGGGGCGAGCTGGTGCTGGAGCGCGTGCTGGAAGCCTCCGGCCTGCGCAAGGGGGTGGAGTACGACACCCAGCAGAGCCATGCGCGCGAGGACGGCAGCCGGGCGCAGCCGGACGTGGTGATCCACCTGCCTGAAGACCGCCACCTGGTGGTGGATGCCAAGGTCTCGCTGACCGCCTACGAAGCCTGCGTGGTGGCCGAGGACGAGGCCGCGCGCCAGCTGGCGGTGCGGCGCCATCTGGAATCGGTGCGGGCCCACATCAAGGGGCTGGCGGAGCGCAATTACCAGCAGATCCACGGCGTCGGCTCGCTCGATTTCGTGCTGATGTTCGTCCCGATCGAGCCCGCCTTCATGCTCGCGGTGACGCACGACGACGCGCTGTTCATGGATGCGTGGCAGAAGAACGTGCTGCTGGTCGGGCCGTCGACGCTGCTGTTCGTGGTCCGCACGGTCGCCCACCTGTGGCGGCAGGAGGCGCAGGGCCGCAATGCGCAGGAGATCGCCCGCCGCGGCGGCGAGTTGTACGACAAGCTGGTCGGCTTCGTCGACGACATGGATGCGCTCGGCAACCGCCTGGCCCAGGCGCAGAAATCCTTCGACGCCGCCTACGGCAAGTTCGCGCGCGGCCGTGGCAACCTGGTGCGGCAGGCCGAGATGCTGCGCGAACTCGGCGTAACGCCGGCCAAGGCGTTGTCGCCCGCGCTGGTCGAGCGCGCGCTGGAAGACGACGCGGCGGATGCGGCGCCGGTGCGCCCGGCGCTGCGCGTGGCGGGCGACGAGGCGGGCTGACGCGGCCGGTCCCCGAGCGGCTGGCGGCACGTCCCGGTTCGTCCTGCACACAGCATGCGCAAGATCATCCACTGCGACTGCGATTGCTTCTACGCTGCGGTCGAGGTCCGCGACAACCCCGCGCTCGCCGGCAAGCCGGTAGCGGTGGGCGGGCGGGCGGAAACCCGCGGCGTAATCGCCACCTGCAGCTACGAGGCGCGCGCCTTCGGCGTCCATTCGGCGATGTCCACCGCGCGTGCGCTGCAGCGCTGCCCGCAGTTGATCCTGCTGCCGCCCGACTTCGAACGCTACCGCGCCGCCTCGCGCCAGATTCTCGCGATCTACCGCGACTACACCGCGCTGGTGGAGCCGCTGTCGCTCGACGAGGCCTATCTGGACGTCAGCGGGGTGGATCGCTGCAAGGGCTCGGCGACCTTGATGGCGCAGGAGATCCGCGCCCGCATCCGCGCCGAGGTGGGCATCACCGCGTCGGCCGGCATCGCACCCAACAAGTTTCTGGCCAAGGTGGCGAGCGACTGGAACAAGCCGGACGGGCAGTTCGTGGTGCGGCCGGACGAGGTGGATGCCTTTGTCGCCGCGCTGCCGGTGAAGAAGATTTTCGGCGTCGGCAAGGTCACCGCGGCCAGGCTCAACCGCCTCGGCGTGCACACCTGCGGCGATCTGCGGCCCTGGACGCTGGCCGCGCTGACGCGCGAGTTCGGCAGCTTCGGCGCCAGCCTGCACCGGCTGTGCCGCGGCATCGACGAGCGTGAGGTCAAGCCCGACCGGGTCCGCAAGTCCTTGTCGGTCGAAACCACCTACGTCACCGACCTGCCCGATCTCGCCGCCTGCGCGGCGGCGCTGCCGGCATTGATCGAGGAGTTCGGCCGCCGTTTCGGCAGGGCGCGCGACCTGCGGCCGGTGCACAAGGCGGTGGTGAAGATCAAGTTTGCGGATTTCTCGCAGACCACGGTGGAGTGCGTCGCGAGCGCGCCGGACACCGCGGTCTGGCAGGCGCTGCTGGCCGAAGGCCATGCCCGTCGCGGGCTGCCGGTGCGCCTGCTCGGCGTGGGGGTACGCTTCGCCGAAGAAGGCCGCGACGCAGCGGTGGCGCGCCAGATCGGCCTGTTCGGCGAATCCGCGGGCTGAGCGCTGCGCAGCGGAGGGCAGGCTCCGGGCGATAATCGGCTGTTTGCCAACCCCCGCCGAGATGTCCATGAGTGATCCGCAGTCCATTGCGCTGGAAACCCCCGATCCGGGACCGGAGGGCAGCGACCGCCCGGTCAGCCTCGCCGGCCTCTACCGCGCGCTGTGGCGCCACGCGGCCGGCGTTCGTCACCTGATCCTGTGGGGCTTTTTGCTGCTGCTGGCGTCGCAGTTGTTCAAGCTGGCGGTGCCGTGGCTGGCGGGGCGGGCGATCGATACGATCCAGCACGGCGGCATCGACGGGCTGGCGGGGGCGGGGCGCTGGCTGGCGCTGGTGTTCGCGGCGATCGCGGCCAGCTGGCTGCTGCACGGGCCGGGCCGCATCCTGGAGCGCAACGTCGCGCTGCGCGTGCGCGAGCGGCTCTCGGCGCTGCTGGTGGGGCGGCTGATGGCGGCGCCGCTGGCCTGGCACGAGCGACACCACTCGGGTGAAACCACGCATCGGGTGCAGCAGAGCACCCACGCGCTCTACGACTTCGCGCAGAGTCAGTTCATCTACCTGCAGAACACGGTGCGGCTAGTGGGGCCGATCGTGGCGCTATGTCTGATCTCGCCGCTGGTGGGGGCGGTGGCGGTGGTGGGCTACGGTCTCATCGGCCTGCTCATCACCCGCTTCGACCGCCGCATGATGCGGCTTGCGGTGGATGAGAACCACGCCGAGCGCCGCTATGCGGCCACCGTGGTCGATGTGCTCGGCAACGTGTTCTCGGTGCTCGCGCTGCGGCGCGGTGGTGGTGCGGCGCGCCTGGTGGCGGCGCGGCTGGCGGCCGCGTTCGGCCCCTTGCGGCGGAGCATCGTGCTCAACGAGATCAAGTGGTGCTCGGTCGATCTGCTCGCGAGCCTGCTGTGGTGCGTGCTGGTCGGCGTCTATGCGGCCGAGGCGGGCGGCCTCATCGGCGGCGCCGCGGTGGCGGGCGGCGTGGCGCTGGGCAAGGTCTTCATGGTCTATGAGTACGCCCAGCAGGCGGGCGGGGTGATCACCGCGATCGCCGCGCACTTCCAGTCGCTGTCGCGCCAGCGGGCGGACTACGCGGCGGCGCGGCCCTTGCTCGAAGCGCCCCAGGTGAAACCGGTCACCGCGGCGAGCGCGCCGGAAGGGTGGCACCGGCTGCTGGTGAGCGGGCTGCGCCTCACTCACGCAGGCGGGCGCGGCGGGCTGGCGATCGACCGCCTAGGGTTCGTGCGTGGCCGCCGCTATGCCCTGGTGGGGCCGAGCGGCGCCGGCAAGACCACGTTGCTGCGGGTGCTGGCCGGTCTGGACGCGGCGGGGGCCGAGCTTCGGGTGGAGGGCGATGGCCGCGAGCCGGCGGTGGTGGCCGGCGACGAGGCGGTGATGGCCTTGCGCGGCTGGGCGACGCTGATTCCGCAGCAGGCGGAGATGTTCGACGGCACGCTGCGCGAGAACCTGGCGGTGGGCGAGGAGGTGGCGGCGGCGCGGGTGCGGGAAGCGCTGCACGCCACCTGCGCGGAGGCGCTGGTGGAGGCGTTGCCCGAGGGGCTGGGGACGCGGGTCGCGGAGGGCGGTGCGAACTGGTCCGGCGGCCAGCGTCAGCGGCTGGCGCTGGCGCGCGGCGTGCTGGCGGCCGAGGGGTCGGCACTCGTGCTGCTTGACGAGCCGACCAGCAGCCTCGATCCCGAATCCGAAACGCGCGTCTACGAAGGCCTGTTCAGCCGCTTCGGGGAAGCCGCGGTGGTGTCGTCGGTGCATCGCCTGCACCTGCTCGACCGCTTCGACGAAGTGATCCTGATGCGCGACGGCCGTGTCGAGGCGGTGGGTAGCGCGTGGGCGCTCGCGCAGGGCTCCCCGCTGTTCCGCGAACTGCTGGCGGCGCAGGGCGGCCACCAGGCGGCCGCTGTCGTGCCGGAGCAGGGCGGCGGCGCTACGTAGTACGCGCCGGGCCGACCGCGCTGCGGTGCGCGGCCGGCCCGGCGTGGTCGTCCCTCAGGCGGCCTCGGCCCAGTCGAGCGCAAGGTCGCGCTGGATGCGACCCGCGGCCTCCAGCGCACCTTCCATGTAGCCCGCTCCATACGCGGCGGTTTCGGTGCCGCCGAAGTACAGCTTGTCGCGCCAGTGCGACAGGCGCAGGTCGCGGTTGGCGTAGTCGGGGTGCAGCAGCGGCGGCGTCTGGTCCAGCGTGCTGCAGGTGTGGGGCTCTTGCGCCCAGTCCTGGTACAGGCTGTCGCCGCCCTGCGCGGCGGGGCCGAACAACTGGGCGAGGTGGCTGGCGGTGAGCATCGGCAGGCCGGCGCCGAAGCTGTCGCGCAGGGCTGCCGGCAGCGCGAGGAAGGCACCGAGCACCCCGGCCTCGTCGGCTTCGCTGGCGTCCCAGGTCTCGGCGAGAACGGCGCCCGGGTAGCGCGTGAACGCGGTGCCGGACAGGCCTTGCTCGCGCCAGAACGCGCGTGTGTAGCGGGTGACGAGCTTGGCCTGGGCCGCCATCCAGGTGGGCGCGTCGCGCATCGCCTCGCGCACCCGAGGCGCCAACGGCGGGTCGAAGCGCACATGCTCTTCCACCAGTCGCGGCGGCAGCGCCAGCACCACCCGGCGCGCGAGTACGAAGCGCTCGCCATTGGGCTCGCTGAAGTGCAGTTCGACGTGGGTGCCGCGGTCGCGCAGCGCGGTGAGCGCATGGGTGAGGTGGACGCCTGCCGCGGGGAGGCGCGCGGCGAGCGCTTGCACGAGTCCGTCCATGCCGCCCGCCACGCGTCGCGCGCCGCCGTGAAAGTCGGGCTGCGACAGCGGGCTCGGCTTGCCGCCCGGCTCGACCTGCATCAGGTGCGTGCCGTCTTCCTGCTGGGCGCGGGTTTCGAGGCCCAGGTCGGCGATCAGGCGCGCAATGCGCGGTTGGGTGTCGGGCCAGAACCAGGTGGGGCCAAGGTCGACCGGCGTACCGGCGGCATCCTTGCGGGTGAGGATGCGGCCGCCGAGGCGGTCGCGGGCTTCGAACAGCGCGAACGAGCGGTTCGCGTGCTGCAGCGTGTTGGCGAGAGCGAGTCCGCACAGACCGCCGCCGACGATTGCAACTTCCAGCATGGTGCCACCTCGCATCGGAAAAATGATCGGGACGCGGGGAGGTCTGCAAGCTTCGGGCCACGCAACCCATCGCTGCGCAGCCCGCCGGCCGCGCGGGATGCGGCGCGACGGCCGCGGCGAGGCCTCGTCGGGTTGCCTGCAGTGGGCGCGGGGATGTGGGCTTTGCTGCAGAACGCGGGGCGCCGTTCAGGCCGGCGCCACCACGTTGCGGAAGGTGAGGTTGAGGCGCGCGCCCCGGACCGCGGGCTCGGCCGGCACAGCGTGTTCCCACTGTTGCTGGAAGGGCGCGCGCATCAGCAGCAGCGTGCCCGCGGGCAGGGGGAGCGCGTCCGCCTCTCCGACAACGCCAGGCTTGGGTCGCCAGTGGAAACGCCGGGTGGCACCGAGGCTGAGCGAGGCGATGTGCGGCGCGGGGCCGAGGTCATCCTCGTCGTCGGCATGCCAGCCCACCGCATCCTCGCCGTCGCGGTAGAGGTTGGCGAGCACGGCGTTGAAGCGGACGCCGCTGACGGCTTCCACCCGCGCCCGCAATGCGGCCAGCGTCGGCGTCCACGGGTGGGAGTTCATCAGGTTGTCGGCGTAGCGGTAGGTGGCGCCCGGATCGGAAAACCAGCACTGCAGGCGCGGCAGCCGGAAACGCCGCCCGGCCGCGGTGTAGTCGCCATCGTTCCACGGGATTTCGGCGCACAGGGTATCGAACAGCGCCTGCGCGGCGGTGGCGTCGTACAGCGGGGTGAGGGCGAGCAGCGGATGTCGGGCGAGCGGTGTCATCAGGGTCTGCAGCGGCGCGGCTCTTGCTTCCGGAAAGGTTCGTCAAGCATAGCGCCGGGAGGAACCGTGCAGGAACAAGCGAGAGTGGCGGTGGCCACCAAGGACGGGCTGGCCGTCAGCGAACACTTCGGCCACGCCAAGGTATTCCATGTGTACGACGTGGATGCGGCGGGTGCGCGGCCGGTGGAGAAACGCGAGGTGGCGCACTACTGCCTGGGCGGCAGTTCGGACCAGGGGGCGCTGGCGGGCATCCTGGCCGCTGTGGCCGATTGCGAGGCGGTGCTGGTGGCGAAGATCGGCGATGGTCCCACCGAAAAGCTGAAGGCGAAAGGCATCGCCGGCGTGGGCGACTATGCCTGGGAAGCGATCGACGAAGCCCTGGCGCACTACTACGCCGCGCGGGCAGCGCACCGCGCGGCGCTGCGGGCCGGCTGAGGGCGAGGGCCCTTGCCGGCGCGGTGGTATCAGGCGTTCTTGCGCTTCTGCCACAGCACGTCGCCGCGGCCCCCGGCACGGTTGAGCACGCGGCCGAGCACGAACAGCAGGTCCGACAGCCGGTTGAGGTACTGGCGCGGGCCGTCGTTGACCGCTTCTTCCAGCGCCAGCGCCACCAGCGCGCGTTCGGCGCGGCGGCAGACCGTGCGGGCGTGGTGGGCGAGTGCGGCGGCGCGCGTGCCGCCGGGCAGGATGAAATCCTTGAGCGGTTCGAGGGGCTCGTTGAGGCGGTCGAGTTCGGTTTCGAGGTGGTCGACCTGCTTGCCGGTGATCATGCTCATGCCCGGGATGCAGACCTCGCCACCGAGGTCGAAGAGGTCGTGCTGCACATTGGTGAGCAGCGCGCGCACGTCTTCCGGCAGTTCTTCGCACAGCAGCACGCCGATGATCGCGTTCACCTCATCCACCTCGCCCAGGCTGTGGATGCGCAGGCTGTTCTTCGATACGCGCTTGCCGTCGCCCAGGCCGGTGGTGCCGGCGTCGCCGGTGCGGGTGTAGATCTTCGAAAGGCGGTGTCCCATCTGTCTCTCTCTGTGTGGTTGACGTGCACGTCAATTATACGGTCTGGGCCGGGCAGGGCCGCGGGCAGTGGCGTCGAAGGCTCATGATAAACTCGCGCATTCGCCCGCTGGCCGGGCCCCATGTCTCGTGTGTACCCAAACATCCATGAAATCTGCCGAAATTCGCGCCAAGTTTCTCAAGTTCTTCGAGTCGAAGGGCCACCAGATCGTGGCGTCCTCGTCGCTGGTGCCGCACGAGGACCCGACCCTGCTGTTCACCAACGCGGGCATGAACCAGTTCAAGGACGTGTTCCTGGGCTTCGACAAGCGCCCCTACAGCCGCGCCACCACCTCGCAGAAGTGCGTGCGCGCCGGCGGCAAGCACAACGACCTCGAGAACGTGGGCTACACCGCGCGCCACCACACCTTCTTCGAGATGCTGGGCAACTTCAGCTTCGGCGACTACTTCAAGCGCGACGCCATCACCTACGCCTGGGAGCTGCTGACCGAGGTCTTCAAGCTGCCCAAGGACAAGCTGTGGGTCACGGTGTATGCGGAAGACGACGAGGCCTACGACATCTGGACCAAGGAAGTCGGCGTGCCGGCCGAGCGCGTGATCCGCATCGGTGACAACAAGGGCGCGCGCTACGCCTCCGACAACTTCTGGATGATGGGCGACACCGGTCCCTGCGGCCCGTGCACCGAGATCTTCTACGACCACGGCCCGCACATCTGGGGCGGCCCTCCGGGATCGCCCGAGGAGGACGGCGACCGCTACATCGAGATCTGGAACAACGTGTTCATGCAGTTCAACCGCGACGAGCAGGGCGTGATGCATCCGCTGCCCAAGCCCTCCGTTGATACCGGCATGGGCCTGGAGCGAATCTCTGCCGTGTTGCAGGGCGTGCATGCCAACTATGAGATCGACCTGTTCAAGAGCCTAATTAGCTCCGCAATGCGGGCAGTTGGTACGGCGGAGGCGCTTGTCGAGCGGGCCCGGGACAGTATGACCAACACGATCAGTCCGTCGTATAAGGTGCTGGCCGACCACATCCGCGCCTGTTCCTTCCTGATCGCCGATGGTGTCATCCCCGGCAACGAAGGCCGCGGCTACGTGCTCCGCCGCATCATCCGCCGCGCCATCCGCCATGGCTACAAGCTGGGCGCGCGTGCCGCCTTCTTCCACAAGATGGTGCCCGACCTCGTCGCCGAAATGGGCGAGGCCTATCCCGAACTCAAGGCCGGCGAGCGTCGCGTCGCCGATGTGCTGCGTCAGGAAGAAGAGCGCTTCTTCGCCACCATCGAAAACGGCATGGCGATCGTCGAGGGCGAACTCGCGGCGATGGCGACGGCCGGCAACACCGTGTTCAACGGCGACACTGCCTTCAAGCTGCACGACACCTACGGCTTTCCGCTCGATCTCACCGCCGACATCTGCCGCGAGCGCGAGGTGACGGTGGATGCCGCCGCCTTCGACGCCGCGATGGCGCGCCAGAAGGAGCAGGCCCGTGCCGCCGGCAAGTTCAAGATGGCGGCCAACCTCGACTACGACGGCCCGGCGACCACCTTCCACGGCTACGACAAGCTGGAGGCCAAGGGCAACATCCTGGCGCTCTACAAGGACGGCGTGGCGGTCAATGAGCTGGTCGAGGGCGACCTTGGCGTGGTGGTGCTGGACCACACCCCGTTCTACGCCGAATCCGGCGGCCAGGCGGGTGATCGCGGCGAACTCAAAGGCGCGGCCGGCATCTTCGGCGTCGAAGACACGCTGAAGATCCAGGCCAGCGTGTTCGGCCACCACGGCGTGGTCAAGACCGGCAAGCTGGCGGTCGGCCAGGGCGTTGCAGCGCGCGTCGACACCGCCGCGCGCGCCGCCACCGCACGCAACCACTCAGTCACCCACCTGATGCACAAGGCCTTGCGCGAAGTGCTCGGGCCGCACGTGCAGCAGAAGGGCTCGCTGGTCGATCCGGACAAGACCCGCTTCGACTTCGCCCACACTGCGCCGATGAGCGCGGAGGAAATCCGCGAGGTCGAGGAGATCGTCAACCGCGAGATCCTCGCCAACGCCGCGACCGAAGCCGCGGTGATGGCGCTGGACGATGCGCAGAAGTCGGGCGCGATGATGCTGTTCGGCGAGAAGTACGGCGACGAGGTGCGGGTGCTCAGCATCGGCTCTTCGAAGGAGTTGTGCGGCGGCACCCACGTGGCCCGCACCGGCGACATCGGCCTGTTCAAGATCGTGGTCGAAGGGGGCGTGGCGGCGGGTGTGCGCCGCGTCGAAGCGGTGACCGGCGAGAACGCGCTGCGCTACACGCAGGAACAGGAGCGCCGCGTGCAGGGCGTTTCCGCGCTGCTCAAGGTGCAACCGGATGAAGTCGCGGAACGCGTGGCCGGCATCCTCGACAACGTGCGGGCGCTGGAAAAGGAACTGGCGCGGCTGAAGTCCAAGCTGGCGGCGAGCCAGGGTGAGGATCTGGTCGCGCAGGCGGTGGATGTCGGTGGCGCCAAGCTGCTGGCCGCGACGCTGGAAGGCGCCGACGTGCCGACGCTGCGCGAGACCATGGACAAGCTCAAGGACAAGCTGAAGTCGGCGGCGATCGTGCTGGCCTCGGTGGCCGACGGCAAGGTAAGCCTGATCGCCGGCGTCACCGCCGACCTCACCGGCAAGGTCAAGGCCGGCGAACTGGTGAACTTCGTCGCCCAGCAGGTGGGCGGCAAGGGCGGCGGCCGTCCCGACATGGCCCAGGCGGGTGGCACCGAGCCGGACAAACTGCCGGCCGCGCTGGCGGCGGTGCAGGCCTGGGTCAGCGCCAAGCTGTAAGCCAGAGGCTTAAAGGCGGGGCGGGTGCCCCGCCGAAACAAGAATGGCCGACTCATCGAGTCGGCCATTTTCTTGTCCGCGCGCGGCGCCGCTCAGCTTTCCTGGTTGCGGCGCTCGTCCAACTGGTAAAGCAGGTCTTCGGCAAGGTCCTCCAGATCGGCCAGCGGCATGCCGAAGTAGGCGGCCACCCGCTCGCCGGCCTTGATCCACTCCATGTCCTGGCGCACCCGCAGGTAGTGGCTGACGATGTGCTCGGCGAGCACGTTGAGCGCGATCAGCGAGCGCGACGCGCTGTCGAGCCCCGCCGGGTCTTCCAGCAGGCTGTAGTCGTGGTGACAGAGGATGCCCTGCGAGACCACGTCGGTGAGGCCCCACGAGCGGGCGAGGAAATAGCCCAGCACCGCGTGGTTGGTCGACAGGGCTTCGTCTTCGATGGCGGTAAACACCTGGTCCGTTTTTTCGTTGGCCGTCCCCAGCACCTTCTTGTAGCCCGGGAAACGCTGCACCAGCAGCGGAATGCCGCAGTCGCGGAACAGGCCGAAGGTGTAGGCGGTGTCGCGCGGTGCGCCGCCGAGCCGCCCGGCGAGTTCGGCCATGACCGAAGCAGTGTGCACCGAACTGTCCCAGAAGCGCTCCAGCGAGGCGTCCTGGGTGCCGATGGTGCTTCGCAGCAGGCCTTCGCAGACGAGGTTGGAAACCGTGCTGAACCCGAGCAGCTTGATCGCGTCGGCCACGGATGCGATCTGACGCGCGCTGCCGAACAGCGGGGAATTGGCGGACTTCACCACCATTGCGGCCAAGCCGACGTCCTGGCTGATGAGTTGTGCGACACGTTTGCCATTGGCCTGAGGCTTGCGCAGTTCAGCCAGCAGTTCGGTCAGGATGGCGGGGCAGGAGGGGATGGAGACGCCCTTCAGGGCTTCTTCGAGTCGGGATTCGTCGATGGTCCGCATGCGTCCGGAGGGGCGTGAACAAATGAAAAGGGGATCCGTGCGAGGCTAGCACGAACCCCCGGTCTTGACATGGTCTCCGCGTGCGGAGGCGGGCGGTCAGAAGGGCAGCTTGACCCCCGGCCACACCGAAGTGATGGCGGTACGGAAGGCGTCCTGGATGCGCGCGAGCGCGGCCGCGTCATTGGCCTCGAAACGCAGCACCACCACCGGCGTGGTGTTGGACGGCCGCGCCAGGCCGAAACCGTCGGCGTATTCCACGCGCACGCCGTCGAGCGTGATGCGCTCGACCGCGCTGTCGAACTGAGCCTGTTCCTTGAGGCGCTTCACCAGTTCGAAGGGTTCGCCTTCGTTCATCTTGATGTTGAGTTCGGGCGTGCTCACCGCGTCCGGCAGGCCCTTCAGCACCGCGTTGGCGTCGCCCGAGCGCGACAGGATCTCGAGCAGGCGGGCGCCGGCGTAGAGGCCGTCGTCGAAGCCGTACCAGCGTTCCTTGAAGAACATGTGGCCGCTCATCTCGCCAGCGAGCGGGGCGCCGGTTTCCTTGAGCTTGGCCTTGACCAGTGCGTGGCCGGTGTTCCACATGGTCGCCTTGCCGCCGCGCTGCTTGATCCAGCCCGCGAGGTTACGGGTGCATTTGACGTCGTAGATGATCTCGCCGCCGGGCACGCGCGAGAGCACGTCCTCGGCGAACAGCATCAGCTGGCGGTCGGGGAAGATGATCTCGCCGTCCTTCGTCACCACGCCCAGGCGGTCGCCGTCGCCGTCGAAGGCCAGCCCGAGTTCGGCATCGGTTTCCTTCAGCGCGCGCACCACGTCTTCCAGGTTTTCCGGCTTGGACGGATCCGGATGGTGGTTGGGGAAGTTGCCGTCGACCTCGCAGAAGAGTTCCACCAGTTCGCAGCCGAGCTGCTTGAACAGCGCCGGGGCGATTGCGCCGGCGACGCCGTTGCCGCAGTCCATGACGATCTTCATGGGGCGGGAGAGCTTGACGTCAGAGGTGACGCGTTCCAGATAGGCCGCGTTGACGTCCGCCGTGCGCAGCTCCCCGGCGCCTTCGGTGAGGTCGCCCTCGATCAGGCGGCGGCGCAGGTCGAGGATCTGTTCGCCGTACAGCGTCTGGCCGCCGAGCACCATCTTGAGGCCGTTGTAGTCCGGCGGGTTGTGGCTGCCGGTGACCGACACGCAGGAGTCGGTGCCGAGGTGGTAGGCGGCGAAGTAGGTGAGCGGGGTGGGTACGCAGCCGATGTCGACCACGTCCACGCCGGCGGCGCGGATGCCGTCGGCCAGTGCGCCGGCGAGTGCCGGGCCGGACAGGCGGCCGTCGCGGCCGACCGCGATCGCCTTCTGGCCGCGGGCGCGGGCCTCGGAGCCGAGGGCCTGGCCGATGGCGCGCACCGCCTCGACCGTCAGCGTCTTGTCGACGATGCCGCGGATGTCGTAGGCCTTGAAGATTTCAGGGGCGGGAACAAAGGGCTTGGACTGGGTCATGGAGGGCTTCCGATGCGATCAGGATGGGTAGCGGGGAAGGATAGTATGTCAGTGCGCTGCTAGATGTTTGGGTTTGCAAGCCGGCCGCTGCCGTTGCGTCCGGCGAGGAAGTCGAGCGTGCGGGCGGGCAGCCAGTCCTGGCCGCCGGGCCAGGGTGTGCCCAGAAAGCCGACGTGGCCGCCGTGGCGGCTGCATTCGAAGCGCACGGCGGGCGCAAGCTCCGCGGCCGACGGCAGGGCCGCCGCCGGCACGAAGGGGTCGTTGGCGGCGCTCAGCAGCAGCGTGGGGCAGGCAATGCCGCGCAGCCAGGGCTTGCTGGAGGCGCGCCGCCAGTAGTCGTCCGCCCCGGCGAAACCGTGGGCCGGCGCGGTGTAGGCGTCGTCGAAGTCGAACAGGGTGAGGGCGCTGCGCACTTTTGCCGGATTGCAGCAGCCCGGGTGACGGGCGGCCTTCTGCAGCGCCTTGGCCTTGAGCGTGGCGAGAAAGTGGCGGGTATAGACGCGGTTGAAGCCGCGCGCCAGCGCGTGGCCCGACAGCGTGAGGTCCAGCGGCGGGCAGATCGCAACGGCCGCATCCACTACCTGCAATGCCGCCTGGCCGCGCTCCCCGAGCCACTTGAGCAAGGCGTTGCCACCCAGCGACACGCCGGCTGCGAGCACCGGGCGCTTGCGGTTCAGGGCGGCGAGACGCTGGAGTATCCAGTCGACCTCGTCGCTGTCACCGGAATGGTAGGCGCGGGCCAGGTTGTTCGGCTCACCGGAGCAGCCGCGAAAGTGCGGCACCACCGCGGTCCAGCCTCGCGCCGCAGCGGCCGTGGTCAGTGCGCGGGCGTAATGGGAGCGGCTGGACCCTTCCAGGCCGTGAAACAGCACCAGCAGCGGCGCGTGTGACGCGGGCTTCGCCGGACCGTGCCAGTCGAGGTCGATGAAGTCGCCGTCAGGCGTTGTCCAGCGTTCGCGGCGGTAGTCCGGGCAGCGGATGCGGCGGGCGAGCGGCCAGATGGTCTGCAGGTGAGCGCCCGGTAGCCACCAGGGCGCTTCATACGAAGCAAGCGGAGCGCGTGCCGGAGAAAGGGGCAAGATCGGGGTGACAGCGTGGGGCGGAAATGCAGGAACGCAGGCGCACGGCCTGCGGCTCGATGCCGCGCGGGGGCTCCCGTGTGGAAGCCCCCGGCAGGGGTCAGTGATGACCCTTGGGGGCTTCGCCGGTGAATTCGTACTGCGCGCTGCAATACGGGCACACGGCCTTGCCTTCGGTCAGCACGTCGAGGAACACGCGCGGGTGGCGCGCCCACAGCGGCGCGTCCGGCTGCGGACAGTACAGCGGCAGGTCGTGCGCGCTGACGGCGATGGGTTGCGACTTGTCTTTGTTTTCGGGCATCTCGGATTCCTCAGACCAGGGACAGCCAGTTTTCGTACTCGGGGGCGCGGCCATTGACGATGTCGAAGAAGCGCGCCTGCACCTTGGTGGTGATCGGGCCGCGGCGGCCTTCGCCGATGGTACGGTTGTCGAGTTCGCGGATCGGCGTCACTTCCGCCGCGGTGCCGGTGAAGAAGGCTTCGTCGGCGATGTAGATGTCGTCGCGGGTCATGCGGCGCGACTGCACTTCGTAGCCGAGTTCGCGCGCGACGCGGATGACGGAGTCGCGGGTGATGCCGGTCAGCGCGGAGGCGATCTCGGGTTCGTAGATCACGCCGTCCTTGATGACGAAGAGGTTCTCGCCGGAGCCTTCGGCGACGAAGCCCTGGGTGTCGAGCAGCAGCGCCTCGTCGTAGCCGTCCTGGGTGGCCTCGAGGTTGGCGAGGATGGAGTTGGCGTAGGTGCTGGCGAGCTTGGCGCGCGCCATGGTCACGTTGACGTGCTGGCGGGCGAAGGACGAGGTCTTGACGCGGATGCCCTTCTCCAGGCCGTCTTCGCCCAGGTAGGCGCCCCAGGGCCAGGCCGCGATGGCGACGTGCACCGTGGCACCGCGGGTGGAGATGCCCATCTTTTCCGAGCCGTAGAAGGCGATCGGGCGCAGGTAGCAGGATTCCAGCTTGTTGGCGCGCACGACTTCCTTCTGCGCTTCCATCAGGACTTCCTTGGAGTAGGGGATGTCCATCATGTAGATCTTGCCGGAGTTGAGCAGACGCTGGGTGTGCTCGGCGAGGCGGAAGATCGCGGTGCCCTTGGCGGTCTTGTAGGCGCGCACGCCCTCGAACACCGACAGCCCGTAGTGCAGGGAGTGGGTGAGGACGTGGGTGGTTGCGTCGCGCCACGGTACGAGCTTGCCGTCGTACCAGATGAAACCGTCGCGGTCGGCCATGGACATGGTGGGAATCTCCAGCGGAAATGAGTTCGAATCTGCCCGGCGGCCGGGCTTAACTGCCGAATTCTATCGCAAAGGAAAGGGCCGGTCGCGGCCTGCAAACGATTCCGCGCGTCGGCGGGTAAAATGGCGGACTTTGGGCGGGCGCAGGCAAAGATGGACAACAGATGGAAACCCAACGTCACCGTTGCCGCGGTGATCGAGCGCGACGGGCGCTTCCTCGTCGTTGAGGAGGAAACCCCCGAAGGGCTGCGCTTCAACCAGCCGGCCGGCCACCTCGACGAGGGGGAATCGCTGCTGGCCGCCGCCGCGCGCGAGGCGCTGGAGGAAACCGCGTACCGCTTCAGCCCGGAATACCTCGTCGGCATCTACCAGTGGCCGCGGCCGCAGAAGGACATCACCTATCTGCGCTTCGCTTTCGGCGGCTCCGTTGCCGCGGCGCCGGAAGTGCGGACGCTGGACGCGGGCATCGTGCGCGCGGTGTGGATGACGCGGGCCGAGCTGGCCGCGTCCGCCGATCGTCATCGCAGCCCGCTGATCCTGCAGTGCGTGGATGACTGGATCGCCGGCCGCCGCTATCCGCTCGAACTGATCCGCCACTACGGCTGATGAGTCGCGCCCTCGCCTGGATGGCCGCCTGCTGCGTCCTGCTGGCGTGGGGCGGCGAAGCGGCTGCGCAGGAAGCGTGGGTCAGCATCTGCCACGGCTACGGATGCGCGGCCGAATCCGTGGTGCACTACGACAGTGAGCTGCTGCAGGCCGTCGTGCATCGCCTGCAGGGCGCGGATTCTGCGGCCGCGGAACGCGCCATCCTCGCCGGCGCGATCGGTGGCCTGTACCGGGTGGCGGGCGAGCAGACCGTGGTGGCCGCCGATCGCGGCGGGAATTTTGCCGACGAGGAGGGAAGCGGGCGGATGGACTGCATCGATCACTCGACCTCCACCACGCGGCTGTTGCAGTTGCTTGAATCGAGAGGGGCGCTGCGCTTTCACCGGGTGCTCGAGCGCGAGCGGCGCGGACGCTTTTTCCAGCATTATTCGGCGGTGATCGAAGAACTTGAGATGTCGGCTTCCGGCGGGGCGCCCGCTGTGACCCATTCGGAGGCCGGCGAGGATTGCGCGTGCGACGCGCAGGCGCCGCTTGCGGACGCGGCTGCGACCTCGCTGGCGCGCCGCTATGTCGTCGACAGCTGGTTCGTCGACAATGGCGAGCCGGCCGTGGTGCTGCCGCTCGCGGACTGGCTAGATGGAGAAGGACCGAATGTCCAGTAAGCAAGACCCGCAAGGGATGAAGGTGGTCGTCGGCATGTCCGGCGGCGTCGATTCGTCGGTGACCGCGCTGCTGCTCAAGCAGCAGGGCTACGAGGTCACCGGCCTGTTCATGAAGAACTGGGAGGACGACGACGACGACGAGTACTGCTCGACGCGGCAGGATCTGGTCGATGTTGCCTCGGTGTGCGACGTGATCGGCATCGACCTGGAAGTGGTGAACTTCAGTGTCGAATACAAGGACCGCGTGTTCGCCGACTTCCTGCGCGAATACGAGGCCGGCCGCACGCCCAACCCGGACATCCTGTGCAATTCAGAGATCAAGTTCCGCTGCTTCCTCGACCACGCGATGCAGCTCGGCGCCGAGCGCATCGCCACCGGCCATTACGCCCAGGTGCGCGAATGGATCAATGACGGCCGCAGCGAATTCCAGCTGCTGAAGGCCGAGGATGGCACCAAGGACCAGAGCTATTTCCTGTACCGGCTGAACCAGGCCCAGCTCGCCAAGACGCTGTTCCCGCTGGGTGGCCTGTACAAGCGCGAAGTGCGCAAGATCGCCGAGGCGGCCGGGTTGCACGTGGCGACCAAGAAGGATTCGACCGGCATCTGCTTCATCGGCGAGCGTCCGTTCCGCGAGTTCCTGATGCGCTACCTGCCGACCAAGCCGGGCGAGATCCGCTGCCTGGACGACGACCGTGTGCTCGGCGAGCACCAGGGGCTGATGTACCACACCATCGGCCAGCGCAAGGGTCTGCACATCGGCGGCATCAAGGGCAACCAGGACGAGGCGGGCGAGCACGAGGCCTGGTACGTCGCAAAGAAGGACGTGAAGGCCAATGTGCTTTACGTCGTGCAGGGGCACGACCACCCCGCACTGCTGAAGGACCGTCTGCTCGCCACCGATCTCAACTGGATCGCCGGGCGCGACCCGCGCACCCACTGGGTATACACCGCAAAGCCGCGCTACCGCACCGCCGACATGCCATGCGAAATCGACGCGCTGGGCGAAGGCCGCGCGGAGATCGCGTTTGCCACCCCGCAATGGGCGCTGACCCCGGGACAGAGCGTGGTGGTGTACGAGTCCAAGGTCTGCCTGGGCGGGGGCGTCATCGTTTGACGCCGCAGCGCGCCGGCCTTCAGAACAGCGACAGCTGAGGCGTGTCCGCGGCCGGCGGGCGGAACGCCGCGGTGTTGAGCGTGCGCCGGGACTCGTTCAAGCCCAGCCGGCGGCAGATGCGCCGCAGGCGCTGGCTGTAGAGGTCCGCGATGACGCCGGTGCCGCGCATGCGGTGGCCGAAGCGGCTGTCGTAGCTGCGCCCGCCGCGCAGTTGCTCCACCAGGCTCATGACGTGGGCGGCGCGGTCGGGCCGGTGGCGTGCCAGCCAGTCGGTAAAGATCTGGCGCAGTTCGTGTGGCAGGCGCAGCACCACATAGCCGGCGGTATCCGCGCCCGCAGCATGCGCCGCGGTGAGCACCGCTTCCAGTTCGTGATCATTCAAGGCGGGTATCAGCGGCGCGCACAGCACGCCGACCGGCACGCCGGCGGCGCGCAGCCGGCTCAGGGTTTCCAGCCGCCGCGCCGGCCGGGCTGCGCGAGGCTCCAGCACTCGCGCCAGGTCGTCGTCGAGCGTGGTGATCGACAGCATGACCTGGACCAGATCATCGCGCGCCAGATCGGCCAGCAGGTCGAGATCGCGCTCGATCAAGGACGACTTGGTGATGAGACTGACCGGGTGGCGGGTTTCGGCCAGCACCTGCAGGATCTGCCGGGTCAGCCCGGTGTGACGTTCCACGGGCTGCCAGGCGTCGGTATTCACCCCCAGCGCGATGGTCGCGCAGCGGTAGCGGGGGTTTGCCAGTTCGCGTCGCAACACCGTGGCTGCATCGGGCTTCCAGAACAGCTTGGTCTCGAAATCGAGCCCGGGAGAGAGGTCGAGGTAGGCGTGGCTCGGGCGCGCAAAGCAATACACGCAGCCGTGTTCGCAACCGCGATAGGGGTTGATCGAACGGTCGAAGGGAATGTCCGGCGACTGGTTGTAGGTGATGACGGTCTTGGCGCTGTCGATCCGCAATTCGGTGGCGAGCCGGGTGTCGTCCTCGTCGCCCGCGGTGGGCCAGCCGTCGTCGAAACCCTCGCGCTGCCACTGGAGAAAGCGGCCGTCCGGGCGCACGGCGCTGCCGCGGCCGCGTGGCCCGGCAGCGACGGCACTGTTGAGAGGGCTGTGTTTTTGTACAGTCATGCGCCGAGTTTCCTCCTCCTCGGCGCGGTGGGTCAAGCGCCGTCGTCAGCGGATTCGCGCGGCGATGCGGGGCCGCGGAACAGCGCCGGATCCAGGCCGTGGCGCTGGATGAGGCGGTAGAACTCGGTGCGGTTGCGTTGCGCCAGGCGGGCAGCATCGGCAACGCGGCCCTCGGTGAGCTTGAGCAACTGGACGAGATAGCCGCGTTCGAAACGCTGCTTGGCCTCGGCATAGCTCAGTGCCGCGGGCGGCGTTGCGCGCAGCGCGCGTTTGACCAGCGCGAGCGGAATCAGTGGCGTGGTGGCGAGGGCGCAGGTCTGTTCCACCACGTTCTGCAACTGGCGGATGTTGCCCGGCCAGCTGGCGGTGACCAGCGCTTCCAGTGCGCCGGGGGCGAAGCCGCGCAGGGGTTTCCCGTAGCGCGCCGCCTGTTCGCGCAGGAAGTGCTCGGCAAGCAGAGGAATGTCCTCGCGCCGTTCGCTCAGCGTCGGCAGGTTGAGGTTGACCACGTTGATCCGGTAATACAGGTCTTCACGAAACCGGCCGGCGGTGAGTTCGCTGTCGAGATCGCGGTGGGTGGCCGAGACGATGCGGACGTCGATCGGCTCGCTGCGCGTCGAGCCCACGGGGCGGACCGCGCGCTCCTGCAGCACGCGCAGCAGTTTCACCTGCAGCGTCAGCGGCATGTCGCCGATCTCGTCCAGGAACAAGGTGCCGCCATGGGCCGCCTGGAAGAGGCCGCGGCGATTGGTCACCGCGCCGGTGAAGGCGCCGCGGACGTGACCGAACAGTTCCGATTCGAGCAGCGCTTCCGGGATCGCGCCGCAATTGACCGCAATGAAGGGCGCCGCGGCGCGCGGGCTGGCGGCATGGATGGCGTGCGCGAGCACTTCCTTGCCGGTGCCGCTCTCGCCGCGGATCAGCACGCTGGCGTCGGAGGCCGCGACCAGCCGGGTTTCGTCGAACAGCGCGTGCATGCGCGTGCTGCGGCTGAGCATGCCTTCGAATGCGTAGGCCTCGGTGGTGGTGCCGCTGCCCGTATCGCCGGCCGGCGCGGCCAGATGCAGCGCGCGCTCCACGTTGTCCAGCAGGTCCTGGCTGTCGTAGGGCTTGGTCAGGTAGCCGGCGACGCCACGCGAGGTCGCATCGATCGCGTCCGGGATGGTGCCGTGCGCCGTGAGCAGGATCACCGGCAGCGCGGGATACAGGCGCCGTACCTCTTCGAACAGAGCCAGGCCGTCGCGGTCGGGCAGGCGGACATCGCTCAACACCAGGTCCACCCGTTCCACCGCAAGACGTGCGAGTGCTGCTTCGGCGGTGCCCACCGGGCTGACGCGATAGCCGTTGGCCTGCAGCCGCATCGCCAGCAGGCGCAGCAGGTCGGGGTCGTCATCGACCACCAGCAGATGGCGGTGCTCGGTCGGCGTCATCGGGGGCGGTCCGGTTCCGGTACGGGGGGCCGCGTTGCGCCGCCGGACAGGCTGCGCTCGATTTCGCTGAGCGCGTCGAGCTTGCCCTGCAGCTCGCTATTGAGCTGCTGCAGTTCCCGCAGTTGCTGGCTGCTGCGCTCGGCTTGCTGGAGCTGGCGCTGGGCGAGGCCGTCGAGCCGCTGCCGTTCCGCGACTTGTTCGAGCAACACGCGTGCGAGCGGCTGGAGTTCGCGCGCCTCCGCCGCCGGGTTGGCGAGCAGGCCTTCGAGCAGGCTGCGGGCGCGGGCGAGCGCAGGCGCGGCGGGGTGCAGCGCGAGCAGCGCCTGGCGTGCCTGCACTTCGGGGTCGGTCGCGCGGTCCGCGTACTGGCGCCGCAAGCGGGCGAGTTCCTGCGCATCCACGTCGCCCAGTCCGTGATACCAGTCCAGCACGCGGGCGGGCGTCGCACGGGTGTCCGCGCTGGGGGCGGCACGGTGTGGTGGTGGCGGTTCGGCCGGCGGCGCGGTAACGCAGCCCTGCAGCGCAAGGGCGAGCACGAGGGCGAGGCAGATGGGGCGCAGGTCAGGCATAAGGCAGCTCGATGTGAAAGCACGCGCCGCGCGAGGCCGGACGCAAGCCGATGATGCCGCCATGGGCCCGGACGAATTCACGCGCGATGGCGAGGCCCAGGCCGCTGCCCTTGCCCGCGGCGGTCGGTCCGCGCACGAAGGGCTCGAAGATGCGCTCCGCATCCTCGGGCGCGACGCCGGGCCCGTCGTCCGTGCAGTCGAGGCTGACGCCGTCGCGCTGCTGCGACAGGCTCAGCCTGATCCCGCCGCCGGCAGGGCTGACGGCAATCGCATTGGTGATGAGGTTGGAGAGCACGACACGCATCTTGTCCGCGTCCAGAGCCAGCGCCGGCACTTCGCCTTCGAGGGACAGCTTCAGCCCCTTGCTTTCGGCAGGCAGGCGCAGCTCGTCGAGGACCGCGGCGGCCAGCTCGCGTAGCGAAACCGGGCGGCGGTTGAGCTGGGCGGCATTGAACTGGCTTGCGTTGTAGTCGAGCAACTGTTCGATACGTTCCTGCAGGCTGCGGGCATTGGCTGCGAGGATGCCGGTGACTTCGCGCTGGGCCGCGTTGAGCGGGCCGGGCACGCCGTCGGTGAGTAGTGCGATGCCTTCGCGCAGCGATGCGAGCGGCGTCTTCAGCTCGTGCGAAACGTGGCGCAGCACGCGGTTGCGGTTGGCTTCGAGGTCGGCCAGGCGTTGGCGCAACCAGTCCAGCCGTGTGCCCAGTTCACGCAGATCCGCCGGCCCGCCCACCGCAACCCGTGCCGCCAAGCGGTCCTCGCCCAAGGCTGCGATCGCGTGGCTGAGCTGGCGCAGTGGTCGCAGGATCCACCATGCGATCAGCAGCGCGAACAGGGCCGCCAGCACGACACCCGCGCCAAGTTCGGCGGCCAGCTGCTCGCGGCGCTGGTCGAGCGCGTCGAGTTCGGTTGCCTTCTGGCTTTCGAGCAGATCGTTGAGACGGCGCGCGAGCGTGGCGTTGATTTCGCGCAGGCGTTGCAGCGCGGCGGCGGCCTCGCTGGCACTGTGTGGAAGCACGGTTTCGGGGGCGAGGGCGGAGGGTTCGGAGAGCCGCCGCCACTCATCGCTGAGGCCTCGCAACACCGGGTGCGCGGCATCGAGGCGGTCGAGCGCTGCGGTGGCTTCCGCGCGCGCGGACTGGATCCGCTCCAGCAAGGCCGGATCGCGCAGCACCAGGAATTGACGCAGCGCGCGCTCCAGATCGATCGTCCGCTCGCCCAGTTGCTGCAGTGCTGCCGACATCGCGATGGCCTCGGTTGCTTGCGCGCGGGTGCGCGCGGCGAAGTCGGCGAGGCCCAGCCAAGCGCTCGCGGCGATGGCGCCGAGCACGCCCGCGACGAGCAGAAAACCGGCCAGCAAGGTGAAGCGGAACGAGGGATGGCGCATCGGCGGGTGGGGAGGTACGGGGGCCGCGAGGATGCGACGGACAGCCGAGTGTACGAGCCGCAGCGGCGCTCGCCACGTAAGGAAGTGCAACCGGATGCGCTCCGCTGTCGTTCGCTGGCGACATAAAAAGCGATGTTATTTCAACAGCTTGAAAGAACGGGCCGGTGTGGCGTCGGGTACTCACGACAGATTTGGCCGCATGTTTCTCAGTTCTGAAGCCTGTTTCTCAGAAATGCCGTTCAAGCAATTGAAAAATAAAGAAGTGGCGTTTTCTGGCACGGTGTTTGCCCTAGTCGGACTCAAGCCGCAATTCACGGCTTTCCCAGACTTCGAGGAGAGAACATGTTCAACAAGCCCGCTCTGTTTCCCAAGAACGCCGATTCCCTGCCGCCGCGCACCGTGCGTCCGGCGGGCACGGGCCTGAACGGCGGTCCGGTCGGTCAGGCGACCGGCGTACAGGCGCCTCCCAAGGAGACGCCGTCGGTCGCGGAGCCCACCGTGCCCGAGAACGAGACCCAGGAGGCGCAACGTCCGGCCGCCGATCACGCGGGCAGCAGTCTCATCGTCGGTCCGGACGTCAAGCTGAAGGGTGCCGAGATCCTGGATTGCGACACCCTGGTGGTGGAAGGTCGGGTCGAAGCCACGATGGACAGCCGGGTGATCCGCATCGCCGAGCGCGGCGCTTTTTCGGGCACCGTCTGCATCGACGTCGCGGAAATCCACGGCAGCTTCGAGGGGGAACTGACCGCGCGCGAGCAGTTGATCATCCACGCTACGGGCCGGGTGAGCGGCAAGATCCGTTACGGCAAGATCCTGATCGAGGCGGGTGGCGAAGTGTCGGGCGACGTGCAGTCGTGCAACAGCAAGAAGCCTGCGGTGCTGCGCGACGAGAAGCCGGTGTTCAGCGAGCCCAAGCCGCTGACTGCGGTCAACGGCTGAGCGAAGGGAGCGGGCCCGGCTCCGCCGCGGCGGTGGTCAGGCGGGCCGGCTTCCAGGACCAGTCGCGTTCCCACGCGGTGCGCACGAGGTTCGGGTACTCCGGCTTGCCGAGACTGCCGTTGTAGCGCCCCAGCGCGCGGTAGAGGTCGCCCCGTTCGATGTCCAGATAGTGGCGCAGGATGGTGCAGCCGTAGCGCAGGTTGGTCCGCAGATGAAAGAGGTTGTCGTCCGGACGGCCGATCACCTGGAT
The DNA here is from genome assembly GCF_001682385.1 of Azoarcus olearius. Taxonomy (NCBI): domain Bacteria; kingdom Pseudomonadati; phylum Pseudomonadota; class Betaproteobacteria; order Rhodocyclales; family Zoogloeaceae; genus Azoarcus; species Azoarcus olearius. Next base: position 3,128,784 of record NZ_CP016210.1, on the reverse strand, counting down.
CCAGAACGGCATCACCTGCATGAAGCCGCGGGCGCCGGCGGTGGAAATGGCGTACTTGCGGAAGTTGCTCTCGACCTGAACGAGGCCAAGCACCAACTGCGGGTCGAGGCCCGCCCGGGTGGCCTCGTAGTGGATGCTGGTAAGCAGTTCGGTGCGGTAGTCCGCGTCGGGGATACGCTTCTGCAGGCGGCGCGACATCTCCGCCAGCCATTGCGCCCGTTCCCCGGCATCCGCAATGGGCAGTTCGGGCGCGCGGGCATCGCTTACCGCGGCGTGCAGCGCGGCGCGCACGCTGGCGGCGAGCGGTTCGTACTGCTGCGCGCCGCCCCAGGCGGCGCCACAGCCTGCGGCCAGTACGGCCGCCACGGCAAACCGGCGCAGCCGTGGAGGCGGGAGCAGGGCGCGGGGCATGTGGGGCGATTCCCGGCGTACAGGCTCAGGGGCGCAGCCGGGAAATCAAATGCGGCGCGATGTCCGCGACCGCGACGCGGCTGGCTTCGGGATCACGGCGGCCCTGGTACTCGGCGACGCCTTCCTTCAGGCCACGGTCGCCGATGGTCACGCGGTGGGGCACGCCGATCAGCTCCCAGTCGGCAAACATGACCCCGGGACGTTCGTCACGATCGTCCAGGATCACATCGACACCCGCAGCCAGGAGCGCGTCGTAGAGCTTCTGCGCTTCTTCGCGCACCGCTTCCGACTTGCTCCAGCCCACCGGGCAGATCACCACTTCGAACGGCGCGATGGAGGCGGGCCAGATGATGCCGCGCTCGTCGTGGTTCTGCTCGATGGCGGCGCCGAGGATGCGGGTGACGCCGATGCCGTAGCAGCCCATCTCGAAGTGCTTGGGCTTGCCGTCGACGTCGAGGAAGGTGGCGTTCATCGCCTTCGAGTACTTGGTGCCGAGGTAGAACACATGCCCGACCTCGATGCCGCGCTGGATCGCCAGCTTGCCCTTGCCGTCCGGGCTGGGATCGCCTTCGACCACGTTGCGGATGTCGGCCACGAGGTCCGGTTCCGGCAGGTCGCGGCCCCAGTTGGCGCCGGTGTAGTGGAAGTCCTCGGCGTTGGCCCCGCACACGAAGTCGGCCATGTTGGCGACGGTGCGGTCGGCGATCACCTTGACCGGTTTGGCGAGGCCGATCGGACCGAGGTAGCCCGGCTTGCAGCCGAAATGGTCGAGGATTTCCGCCTCGGTCGCGAAGCGGAACCCGGCCTTCAGTCCTTCGATCTTCCCTGCCTTCACTTCGTTGAGTTCGTGGTCGCCACGCACCAGCAGCAGCCACACGGTGCTCTTCACCACCTTGCCGCTCTCGTCCTCGTCGTCGGTGGCGAGCACCAGCGATTTCACCGTGGTGGCAAGCGGCACGCTGAGCAGCGCGGCGACATCCTCGCAGGTCGACTTGCCCGGCGTCGGCGTCTTTGCCAGCGGGGCGGACGCGCCCGCGCGCGCCGGAAGCAGCGACAGCGCTTCGGCGAGTTCGATGTTGGCCGCGTAGCTGGAATCGGGGCAGTAGACGATGGCGTCCTCGCCAGTGTCGGCGATGACCTGGAATTCGTGCGAACGGTCGCCGCCGATGGCGCCGGTGTCGGCCGCGACCGCCCGGTAGGTGAGGCCGAGGCGATCGAAGATGCGGCTGTAGGCGGCATACATCGCGTCGTAGCTTTCACCGGCCGCTTCCGCGCTGCGGTCGAAGGAGTAGGCGTCCTTCATGGTGAATTCACGTCCGCGCATCACGCCAAAGCGCGGCCGGCGCTCGTCGCGGAACTTGGTCTGGATCTGGTAGAAGTTCTTGGGCAGCTGGCGGTAGCTCTTCAGCTCCTGGCGGGCGATGTCGGTGACGACTTCCTCGGAGGTGGGCTGCAGTGCGAAATCGCGCTCGTGGCGATCCTTGAAACGCAGCATCTCGGGGCCCATCTTGTCCCAGCGGCCGGTTTCCTGCCACAGCTCCGACGGCTGCACCAGCGGCATGGTGAGTTCGAGCGCGCCGGCGCGGTTCATTTCCTCGCGGATGATGTTTTCCACCTTGCGGATGCTCTTCAGGCCCATCGGCAGGTAGTTGTAGATGCCGGCGGCGACCTTGCGGATCATGCCCGCGCGGAGCATCAGTTTCTGGCTGACGACTTCCGCGTCCGCGGGGGCTTCCTTGAGGGTGGAGATGAAGAATTGACGTGCGCGCATGCTGTCCGGGTGTTGCGTTGAAATAGCCGCCGATTCTAGCGCACCGCCGGCGCCAACGGCCGCTGCGGCGCGGAACCGCCCTCCCGGCGCGCTTTCCAACCACGGGCAAGTGTGAAAAAATCCGACACAGTCAAAGAAATCTGAAGGTTCATCATGCTCGACCGCGAAGGCTATCGCCCGAACGTCGGCATCATTCTGGTGAACGCGCGCAACGAGGTGTTCTGGGGCAAACGGATCCGCGAACATTCCTGGCAGTTTCCGCAAGGCGGCATCAAGCACGGCGAGTCGCCGGAGCAGGCCATGTACCGGGAACTGTACGAAGAAGTCGGATTGCGTCCCGAGCACGTGAAGATTCTCGGTCGCACGCGTGGCTGGTTGAGGTACGACGTTCCCAAGCACTGGATCAGGCGGGAGTGGCGCAACACGTATCGCGGGCAGAAGCAGATCTGGTATCTGCTCCGCCTCGTCGGTCGCGATACCGACGTTTGCCTTCGGGCCAGCACGCATCCGGAATTCGATGCCTGGCGCTGGAGCGAATACTGGGTGCCACTGGAAGCGGTGATCGAGTTCAAGCGGCAGGTGTATCAGCAGGCGCTGACCGAGTTGTCGCGTCTGCTGTTCCGCAGCAAGCCGGCCGAATTGCCGGAAGGCTATCGCCAAGGCACTGCCTCGCAGGCGTGATGCCGAGCGGGGCGCCGCGGTCCGCGGGCTGGCCCCGCCTGTTCCTACTCTTGGAGCATTCCCTTGAAGCGTTGCATTACTGGTGTGCTGACCCTCGCGCTGCTGGGCGGCGGCGTGGGCCGGGCCCTTGCCGCCGAAGAACTGGTCGATCTGGAGCCCGAGTGGAAGGAGGCGGAACTCGTCCTGCCGGCGCCGCCCCGTGAGTCCTCGCTGCGTCCGTTTTCGATCGGAACGCCTTCGCCCAACGTCTTCCTGATCGACGTCGATACGCTCACCGTTGGCACCGACGGTGTCGTCCGCTACGTCATGGTGGTGCGTACGCCCGGTGGCGCGGAGAACGTGACCTTCGAGGGCATACGGTGCGGCACGACGGAACGGCGGATTTACGCCGCCGCGGGCAAGGGCGGGGAGTGGTCGATGATGAAGCGTAGCGAGTGGACGCGGATCGTGGACAACACCTACAACCGGCCGCGTGCCGCGCTCGCGCTGGACTACTTCTGCGATGGTCCCGCGCCTCCGCGCACCCGTCAGCATGTGCTGGACCGGTTGCGGGGCCAGCGGGAATACGCCGATCCACTCAAGCGCGGGGTGTAATCATGTTCGACAAGGCCATCATCGAGTTCGACAAGGCGCTGCGCACCGTTTTCGCGCCGGCGCGAAGTGTCCGCCCCGTACCGGGAGACGACGTGCCCGACGCGCCGCTGGACGACGAACAGAAGCGGCATGCGGCGGCGCTGATGCGCGTCAATCACGTCGGCGAAATCTGCGCCCAGGCGCTGTACCAGGGGCAGGCCATCATGTCCGCTGACGAGCGGGTGCGCGAAGAACTGCAACGCGCTTCCCATGAGGAAACCGAGCACCTCGCGTGGACCGAGCAGCGCATCGCCGAACTCGGCGGACGCAAGAGCCTGCTCAATCCCTTGTGGTACAGCGGCGCGCTCGCCATCGGCATGCTGGCGGGTCGTTTCGGCGATCGCTGGAACCTCGGCTTTCTAGCGGAGACGGAGCGGCAGGTCGAGGCCCATCTCACGAGCCACCTCGAACGTCTGCCGGCCGACGATCGCAAGTCGCGCGCGATCGTGGAGCAGATGCGGACCGACGAAGTCGAGCATGCCGAAACCGCGCTCAAGCTGGGCGGGCGGGAACTCCCGTTGCCAGTGCGCAGCGCCATGAAACTGGCGTCGCGGGTCATGACGACAGCCGCTTATCGCGTCTGAGGTATTGCGTCTCTCGGTGGATTGACTTGGTCGGGGAGGGCGCCGTGAACGATCGCGCCGTCCTTGCTGCATCCATTGCTGGGCCATGCCCTTCGCTTTCGGCGCGAAGGGTTCTTCTTCACGAAAGGCCGGGTCAGCCGGCCGCCTCGACGATTTCCCACTCGTGGGAGATTTCCGCGGTCTTCCCGAGCATGATCGAGGCCGAACAGTACTTTTCGGCCGAGAGATGGATTGCCCGCTCGACGGATTCCGGCTTCAGGTTCTTCCCGGTGACGGTGTAGAAGAAGCGGATGCGGGTAAACACCTTCGGGTCAGTCTCGGCGCGGTCCGCTTCTACGCGTACGGTACAGTCACGAATGTCCTGCCGGCCCCGCTTCAGGATCAGCACCGTGTCGAAGGCCGTGCAGCCGCCGGCGCCGGCGAGCAGGAGTTCCATCGGGCGAGGGGCGAGGTTGCGGCCGCCCGCTTCGGGCGCGCCGTCCATGGCAACCAGGTGACCGGTGCCGGTTTCGGCCAGGAAGGCCATCCCGCCTACCCACTTGACAGTGCATTCCATTGCTTCGGTTCTCCTTATGTATGGCGCTGAGCCGGACGGGGTTTCGATTCTACCGAAGCAGGCCGCGGATGGCCCGGAGTTTCCCCTTGCGCTGCAATATGCGGCAGCCGCGGAGCGCGTGCTGAGGAGGATGGGGGCGGCTCCCGCCTTAGCGCCAGCAGGGTCTTACGGTGGATAAGTGCAGTTAATCGCGCAATCAAAAGATTTATAGTGCAATGCACAAAATCTCCTTGCTGCGGGCTTGGCGTTTCCGGATAATTCGCCTCAGTCGGATCGAAAGACGCGCTGCGGAAGCAGCGGACGATCCAAACGGTGTCTCCTCCACCCTCCTCCTTTGGTGTGGATTTAACGCAGTCCCAAACGGACTGCGTTTTTTTTTCTGCAGCTGCACGCCTCGCGATGATTTGACACGCGGGTAGTCTGCCATTACTATTGCGAGCTTTCCGTTTGGTGGCCGGCTCGCCAGGCCTGACAAAGATCGAGGTTCGAATGAAGACGTTTTCTGCCAAGCCGCACGAGGTTCAGCGCGACTGGTTCGTGGTTGATGGCACGGACAAAGTGCTTGGCCGCCTGGCTGCCGAAGTTGCGCGTCGCCTGCGCGGCAAGCACAAGGCTATCTATACCCCGCACGTCGATACGGGCGATTACATCGTCGTCGTCAATGTCGACAAGCTGCGCGTGACCGGTAACAAGGCCCTGGACAAGAAGTACTACCGTCACTCGGGTTATCCTGGCGGTATCTACGAGACCAACTTCACCAAGCTGCAGCAGCGCTTCCCGGAGCGTGTGCTGGAAAAGGCGGTGAAGGGCATGCTGCCGAAGGGCCCGCTGGGCTACGCCATGCTGAAGAAGCTGAAGTGCTACGCCGGTGCCGAGCACCCGCATGCCGCCCAGCAGCCCAAAGTTCTCGAGATCTGACAGGAGCCGATAAATGGCCGTGACTTACAACTACGGTACGGGCCGTCGCAAGACCGCGGTTGCCCGTGTTTTCATCAAGCCGGGCTCCGGCAACATCGTCGTCAACGGCAAGCCGGTCGACGAGTTCTTCTCGCGTGAAACCGGCCGCATGATCGTTCGTCAGCCGCTGGTGCTGACGGGCAACGAAGGCCGCTTCGACATCATGGTCAACGTCACCGGTGGTGGCGAGTCCGGTCAAGCCGGTGCGGTGCGTCACGGTATCACCCGCGCGCTGATCGACTACAGTGCCGAACTGAAGTCCGAACTGCGTGCCGCCGGCTTCGTCACGCGTGATGCGCGTGAAGTCGAGCGTAAGAAGGTCGGTCTGCGCAAGGCCCGCCGCGCCAAGCAGTTCTCGAAGCGTTAATCGCTCGTATCTGCCGAAGAAGCCGTCCCGTGGGACGGCTTTTTGCATTGGGGTTGTTCGCTTTTGCCGGCCGGGTGGGGTGCTTCGTGTGCGCGGTGCTGGGTGGTGCGATGCCCCGCCGGGCCGCAAATACGCTGCTGCCGATAACGGTAGGGAACTTGTCCGGCGCCTGATGATCGGATTTTGACGTGTGCGGATGGTTGGCGCATCATCCATTCGTTCCCTGACAGAGGAAAACATATGAACGCAGCAGTTGAAACCCCCGAAATTCTCGTCTTCACCGACAACGCCGCCAACAAGGTGCGCGAACTCATCGATGAGGAAGGCAATCCGGCGCTGAAGCTCCGCGTGTTCGTCACTGGGGGCGGCTGTTCCGGCTTCCAGTACGGCTTCACCTTCGATGAGGAAGTGAACGAAGACGACACCGCTTTCGAAAAGAACGGCGTCACCCTGCTGATCGATCCGATGAGCTATCAGTACCTTGTCGGCGCTGAAATCGATTACACCGAAGGGCTTGAGGGCTCGCAGTTCGTGATTCGCAACCCCAATGCAACCAGCACGTGCGGGTGCGGCTCATCGTTCTCCGCGTGAGTCCGATCTTGCGGCATCAATGAAAACGGGGCGCCTGGCGCCCCGTTTTCATTTGGTCTTCCTGCGCGTTACTGGGTCGCGCTCGCCATCTGCGTGTTGTTGTTAAGCAGCCCGAGTTGCCGAAGAACCGGGGCGGTAGCCGTCTTGAAAGACGCGACCTCCCGCGGCGACAGCGGCTCGGCGGTGGGAAGTGCGATCTTGAGGGGGTCCTGGGGTACGTCGTTCACCCGGATTTCGTAATGCAGGTGCGGCCCGGTGGCCCAGCCGGTAGAGCCGACGTAGCCGATGACATCACCTTGCTCGACGGTTGCGCCCTTGCGCAGGCGCGCGGCGAACGCGTTGAGGTGCCCGTAGGCGGTGTCGTACTTGCCGCGGTGACGCAGCACGATGATGTTGCCGTAGCCCCGCTGGGTGCCGACGAATTCAACCACGCCGTCCGATGTTGCCTTGACCGGGGTGCCGGTGGGGGCGCCGAAGTCCACCCCGTTGTGGCTGCGCCAGTTGTTATGGATGGGGTGGAGGCGGCGACCAAAGCCGGAGGTCACGCGGGAGAATTCGAGCGGCGAGCGCAGGAAAGCCTGCTTGAGGCTGCGGCCGTCTTCGGTGTAGTACTGCTCTTTGCCGCTTGCTCCCGCATACAGGACCACCGCGTGCCGCTTGCCCTGGTTGACGAATTCCGCCGCCAGGATGCGCCCGGTGCGGACCGGCACGCCCTGGTCGTAGATCGACTCGTAGACGACGCCGAAGCGGTCGCCCTTGCGCAGGTCGGTGTGGAAGTCGATCTCGGTGCCGAAGAGGTCGGCGAGTTTCGTTGCAATGCTGTCGGGCAGGCCGATAGCGTCGGTTGTTGCGAACAGCGAGTGGCGGATGGTGCCGGAACGCATTTCCACCACGGTGGAAAGGGCCGCTGTCTGGGTGCGGAAGCGCAGGCCCTCGTCCGCGCGTTCGAGGGTAATCCGGTCGCCGTTGGCTCCGGTGGGCAGGCTGAGCGATGTCAGCACGCCGTCGGACCGGATCGTGGCCGTGACCGAACGCCCGGCGCGCAACTGACGCAGCGCGTTGCGGCCGTCATCGGACTCGAGCAGGAAGGCCAGCGCTTCGTCGTCGCGGATACCGAGCCGGCGGAAAATGGAGTTCACCGTATCGCCGGGCTGGACCCTGTCGTCATGCACGAAAGGCAGGTCGGACTCCACCGCCGTGCTGCTGGCGAGTGGTTTGGGGAGTCGCTCGATGACGGCCTGGGTGGCGATCGCCTCGGGCGCGTCCGGCACCACCGCGGTGGCCGCAACCACGCCGAGCAGCGAAGAGCCGAGGACGCCGGCGACCAGCCAGCTGCGCTTACGAGAGAGGAGATGGGCCGGGAGATCGGCTAGAATCCTGCTTTTCCTGACCAGCATTGGCTTTTTCGGGCAAAAAACTCCCGCGAGTCTATCAAAAATCGCGGGTGATTCGCGTTTGAATTGGAGAGATTTTGATGACTGACGTCCAGGCCGCGATCGAGCTGATCAAGCGTGGCGCAGACGAGCTGCTGATCGAGGCCGAACTCGTCGAGAAACTGAAGTCCGGCCGTCCGCTGAGGATCAAGGCGGGCTTCGACCCCACCGCTCCCGACCTCCACCTCGGTCATACGGTCCTGATCAACAAGCTGCGCCATTTCCAGGAGCTGGGGCATCAGGTCCTGTTCCTCATCGGCGACTTCACCGGCATGATCGGCGACCCGAGCGGCAAGAATGCAACCCGCCCGCCGCTGTCGCGCGAGCAGATTCTCGAGAACGCGAAGACGTATCAGGATCAGGTGTTCAAGATCCTCGACCCGGCAAAGACCGAAATCTGCTTCAACTCCGCATGGATGGAAGGGCTCGGTTCGGCCGGGATGATCCGCCTGGCCGCGCAGCAGACGGTGGCACGCATGCTGGAACGCGACGACTTTTCCAAGCGGTACGCCAACAACCAGTCGATCGCCATCCACGAGTTCCTGTATCCGCTGTGCCAGGGCTACGACTCGGTGGCCATGAAGGCCGATGTCGAACTCGGCGGCACCGACCAGCGCTTCAACCTGCTGATGGGGCGCGAGCTGCAGAAGCACTACGGGCAGGCACCGCAGTGCGTGCTGATGATGCCGCTGCTGGAGGGGCTGGACGGCGTCAACAAGATGTCGAAGTCGCTCGGCAACTACATCGGCATTGCCGAGGCGCCGAAGGAGATCTTCGGCAAGACGATGTCGGTGTCGGACCAGCTGATGTGGCGTTACTACGATCTGCTGTCCTTCCGGTCGACGGCTGAGATCGCGCGGCTGCGCAGTGAGGTCGAAGGCGGTCGCAACCCGCGCGACGTCAAGGTGATGCTCGCGCTCGAACTCGTCGCGCGCTTTCATGGTCAGTTGGCGGCCGACGAGGCGCTGGCCGATTTCGAGGCGCGTTTCCAGCGCAATGCCATCCCCGATGACCTGCCCGAGGTAAGGGTGAGCGTTGGCGCCGAAGGCTTGCCGGTGTTCCAGGTCGTCAAGCAGGCAGGGCTGACCGGCACCACTTCCGAGGCGATCCGCATGATCGACCAGGGCGCGGTGCGCCTCAACGGCGACCGTGTGGAGGACAAGGGGCTGGTGCTGGCAGCGGGCGATACCGTCGTGCTGCAGGTGGGCAAGCGCAAGTTCGCGGCGGTCGTGCTCGAATGACCGCAGACGCCCGGGCCTCCCGCTCGATCGGCGTGTTCGATTCGGGCATCGGCGGCCTTACCGTGGTGCGGGCGCTGATGGAGCGCCTGCCCTTCGAGAACATCATCTACTTCGGCGATACCGCGCGTGTGCCCTACGGGGTGAAGTCGGTCGCCACCATCGAGCAGTTCACCGCGCAGATCACCGACTTCCTGCTCCAGCAGGACGTGAAGATGCTGATCGTGGCGTGCAACACGATGGCTGCGGTTGCTGCGCACATCGTGGCGGCGCGCGCCGGCGGCATCCCCGTGCTCGACGTGATCGAGGCGGGCGCCCGGGCGGCGGTGGCGGCTTCGCCCGGCGGGCGCATCGGCGTGATCGGCACGCCAACCACGGTCAACAGCAATGCGTACGCACGCCGCATCCACGAGCTGGACGCCGGCGCCCGCGTCTATTCGCAGGCCTGTCCTTTGTTCGTGCCACTGGTGGAAGAGGGCTGGCTGGATCACCCGGTGACGCGGATGACGGCGCAGGAATACCTGCGTCCGGTGCTGGCGGAAGAGGTGGATAGCCTGGTGCTGGGCTGTACCCACTACCCCTTGCTCAAACCCCTGCTGCGCGACGTGGCCGGGCCGGGGGTGAAGCTGATCGACTCAGCGCTTACCACTGCGGAACTGGCCGCGGAACGGCTCAACGACTGCGGCCTTGCCCAAGGCGGAAGCGCGCCGGCCAATTACCGCTACTACGTCACCGACGTGCCGCTGCGCTTCCAGACCATCGGCGAGCGCTTTCTGGGACGCTCCCTGGGCAGGGTCGAACGGGTCGACTGGTAGCGGGAATCTGCCGGGCCGGTAAAGGCCGGACCGGTCATGCGGCGCCGGTCGCCACCGGCCGCGCCGGGTCAGAACACCATTCGCTCCACGAGCCGGCATACAGTTGCGCACCCGGCAGACCCGCGGTTTCCATTGCAAGCAGGTTGTGGCAGGCGGTGACGGCCGATCCGCATTGCATCACCACCCGATGCGGATCGCGGCCTTTCAGCAGCGTGCCGTACTCCTCGCGCAGCAGCGAGGCCTGCTTGAAACATCCATCGGGCGCGAGGTTGTCACGGAAGAAGCGGTTGCTTGCGCCCGGAATGTGGCCGCCGACCGGGTCGAGCGTTTCATTCTCGCCGCGGAAGCGGTCGGGGCTGCGCGCGTCGATCAGCATCATGTCGGGCTTGCCGAGGTGGGCGAGCACGTAGTCGGCGTCCACGCGACCGGGCTGCAACGCGAGCGTGAAGGTGGCAGGACGCGCTTGTGGCTCTTCCGTGCTCAAGGTCTGTCCCGAACGGCACCACGCCTGCAGGCCGCCGTCGAGCACCGCGACGCGGTGGTGGCCCAGCCAGCGCAGCAGCCACCACAGCCGGGCGGCAAACATGCCTGCGGCGTCGTCGTAGGCCACCACCTGGGTCTGGTTGCCCACGCCGCACGCCGCGAGGCGCGCCGCGAGTTTCGCGGGGTCCGGCAGCGGGTGGCGCCCGTTTCGTCCGGTCTTGGGGCCGGACAGGTCGTCTTCCAGATCGAGGTAGAAAGCGCCGGGAAGGTGACCGCGGCTGTAGGCGTCGGCGCCAAAGCTGCGGTTTGCGAGGTCGAAGCGGCAATCGAAGATGACCCAGTCCGGATCCTTCAGGTGCTGGGCCAGTTCGAGGGCACCGATCAGCGTCGCGTAGGAAGCATTCACTGGGCGGTCTCCGCGACGTCCGCCAGCCACTGGCGGGCGTCGTTCTCGTCAGCGAACACCTGGACTTCGGCATCCACGAAAAGCTGGGAGACCCACGCACTCCAGGTCAGCCACTGGTCGTCGGTCAACACTGCGATACGGCGGAAGTCGTCCGCGTGCTGGCGCGAAAACTTGATCTCCTCCCACGCCACGTCCAGCGTGAAGCCCACCATCTCGCGCAGGTCGAAGAGCAGGTCCACCTGTCCCTGGAAGCGGATCTTGTAGTTCACCAACTCCTCGAACTCCTTGTAGTCCGCAAGGGTGAACTCGCCGAATACGCTTACCGCAACGAGCCTGTCGCTGTGTTCGGTGCTGATCATGGCTGCCTCCGCTTGGCTAAGGTGTGGCGTAACTATAGTCCTCGCCCCTCGTGCGCTCAACGCGGGCAGGGCGGTGGCGATGACGGAACGCTAGCCCGGGCGGCGCGCGGTGGCGAGGGACACCATGACCCCGCTCGCCACGATCAACGCGATCGCGCCCCAGGCTTCGGCAGGCAGCATTTCGCCCCACAGCGCCACGCCGAACAGGCTGGAGAACACCACGGTCGAGTAGCTGAGGTTGGCGGAAACCACCGTGCGCCCGTAGCGGTAGGAGCGCGTCATCGCCAGCTGCGCGGCGCCGCCAAACAGCCCGATGCCAAGCAGCGCGAGGGCGCCGTGCACGTCCGGCATGCGCATGCCTTCGAACAGCGCCCACGGCAGCGCGAGTGCCGCGGTGATCACGGAAAACCAGAATACGGTTCTCACCTCGGGTTCGCCCGCGCGCCCGAGTTCCCTCACGCTCAAGTACGCGAGGCTGGCGAGCAGGCCGCCGGCCAGTCCGGCGACGGCGCCTTTCCACTGGCTGGGTTCCAGCGTGGGATGCAGCAGCAGGGCGATGCCGCCGAAGCCGATCAGGATCGCGGCGAAGGCACTGCGGCGGACGCGCTCGCCGAACCACAGCACCAGCAGCAGGGCAACGAAGATCGGCGAGGTGTAGCTCAGCGTGACCGCGGTGGCGAGCGGCAGGATGCCGAGTGCGAAGAAGTAGCACATCAGCGCGATCGATCCCGATATGCCGCGCGACAGCTGCAGGCGCCAGTACGGGGTGGCCAGCGGGGTGGGGCGCAGGCGCGAGACGGCGGCCATCAGCACCACGCCGATCGCGCCGCGATAGAACACCAATTCGGCGGTGGAAAAGTCGGCGGAGCCCAGCTTCACGCACACACCCATGCAGGCGAACAGGAAACTGGCGACGATCATCCACAACGAGGGCATGGCGGCAGGGGCGGCGGCGGGCAACCCGGCATTGAACCACAGGGCGGGTGCGGCAGCGAATCCGGACGATGCGGACGGCGTGGGGATGACAGCCGGGCGCGGCCGAGGCTAGGCTAGGCGGAACACCGTATGCAGGGAGGCGGGAGATGAGCTACGTGCTGGCCCTCGACCAAGGCACGACGAGTTCGCGCGCGATGGTCTTCGACGCTGCGGGCAGGGTACGCAGCGTCGCCCGGCGCGACTTCACCCAGTCCTTCCCGCAGCCCGGCTGGGTGGAGCACGACCCGGCGGAAATCCTGCGCAGCCAGTTCGACTGCGCGCGCGATGCGTTGGCGGATGCCGGGCTGCGTGCGGGCCAGCTGGCCGCCATCGGCATCGCCAACCAGCGCGAAACCACCGTGCTGTGGGAGCGCGCCAGCGGTCGCGCGCTGGCGCCGGCCATCGTGTGGCAGGACCGGCGCACCGCCGCCAAGTGCGCCGAACTGCGCACACGCGGGGTCTGGTCCGAGGCGCTGCGCGAGCGCACCGGGCTGGAGCTGGACCCGTATTTCTCCGCCACCAAGCTTGCGTGGCTGCTCGATCATGTGCCTGACGCGCGGCGGCGCGCCGAGGCCGGCGAGCTGGCCTTCGGTACGGTCGACAGCTGGCTGGTGTGGCACCTCAGCGGGGGCCGGCTGCACGTCACCGACCACGGCAACGCCGCCCGCACGCTGTTGCTCGACATCCACCGGCGCGACTGGGACGACGCCTTGCTCGCGCTGTTCGACATCCCGCGCGCGGTCCTGCCGCGTCTGGTCGACAGCATCGGCGTCTGCGGCGAGAGCGATCCGGCCGTGCTCGGCGCCGCAGTGCCGATTGCCGGCATCGCCGGCGACCAGCAGGCGGCGACCTTCGGCCAGCACTGCTTTGTGCCCGGCATGGCCAAGAACACCTACGGCACCGGCTGCTTCCTGCTGATGAACACGGGAGCGACGCCGGTGAAGTCCAGCCACCGCCTGCTTTCCACCGTTGGCTGGACGCAGGGCGCCGCGCACACCTATGCGCTGGAGGGCAGCATCTTCATGGGCGGGGCAACCGTGCAGTGGCTGCGGGACGGACTTGGCCTCATCCGCGAAGCGGCCGAGGTAGAGGCGCTGGCGGCGCGGGTTCCCGACAGCAGCGGCGTGGTGCTGGTGCCGGCTTTCACCGGGCTGGGGGCACCGTACTGGGATGCGGCGGCACGCGGCGCGCTGTTCGGCCTTACCCGCGGCAGCGGCCCCGCCCACATTGCACGCGCCGCGCTGGACGCGATTGCGCTGCAGACCGACGACCTGGTCCGCGCGATGACGGCCGATGGCGCCGGCCCCTTGCACGAGCTGCGGGTCGATGGCGGCGCCGCCGCCAACAACCTGTTGATGCAGTTGCAGGCCGACGTGCTGGGCGTTGCGGTCGTGCGGCCGCGCATGCTCGAGACCACCGCGCTCGGCGCGGCCTGTCTGGCGGGCATCGGTGCCGGCGTATGGCGGGACACCGACGCGCTCGCGCCACACTGGCAGATCGACCGCGTCTTCACGCCGGCCTGGAGCGAGGACCAGCGTGGGGCAGTGCGCGCACGCTGGGCAGACGCAGTCGCGCGTTCCCGCGCCTGGGCTGCATGAGCGGGCCACCCGGGCAGTCCCGCGCCGCCTTGCTGGCGCGGCTGCGCGCAGACCCCGTCTGGGACGTGCTCGTGGTCGGCGGCGGCGCAAGCGGCTTGGGGTGCGCGGTGGATGCGGCCGCGCGCGGCTACCAGGTTGCGCTGGTCGAGGCGCGCGATTTCGCCCAGGGAACGAGTTCGCGCTCCACCAAGCTCATTCACGGCGGCGTGCGTTATCTCGCCCAGGGAAGGCTGGGGCTGGTGCGCGAGGCGCTGCATGAACGTGCGCGGCTGCTGGAGAACGCCCCGCATCTGGTGCGTCCGCTGCGCTTCGTCGTTCCGGCACGGCGCTGGTCGGAGCTGGCGACCGTGGGCGCCGGTCTTGGCCTTTACGACCTGCTCGCCGGGCGCGGCGGCATCGGGCGCAGCCGTCTGCTCGGTGCGGCGGAAACCCGCGCCGCGCTGCCCGGCGTGAAAGCCGACGGGTTGTGCGGCGGCGTGGCCTACTGGGACGCGCAGTTCGATGACGCCCGCCTCGCGCTCGCCTTGGCGCGCACCCTTGCCGATCTGGGCGGCGTGCCGCTCAACCACTGTGCGCTCGAACGCTTGCTGATCGAGGACGGCGTGATCCGGGGCGCCGTGGTGCGCGACACGGAGCGCGCGGAAACCTTTGCGCTGCGCGCGCGGGTGGTGATCAACGCCACCGGCGTGTGGAGCGACCAGGTGCGCCGGCTCGCCAACCCCGCGGCACCGGCCACGCTGCGTCCCAGCCAGGGCGTGCATCTGGTGGTGGATCGCGCCTTCCTGCCTGGCCGGCAGGCGCTGCTGGTGCCGCGCACCGAGGATGGCCGCGTGCTGTTCATGATTCCCTGGCAGGACCGGCTGCTGCTCGGCACCACCGACACCGCGCGGGCCGACCTTCCGCTCGAACCAGAGGCGCTGCCCGGGGAGGTGGATTTCATCCTGTCGACCGCGGCGCGCTATCTCGAACGTCCCCCCGGGCGTGCCGACGTGCTCAGCGTGTTCGCCGGCCTGCGCCCCTTGCTTGAAAGCGCCGCCGCGCGCAACAGCGGCGAGCTGTCGCGCGAGCACGTCGTGGAGGTCTCTGCGCAGGGGCTGGTGAGCATGCTGGGCGGCAAGTGGACGACGTACCGCAGCATGGCGGCAGACGCGGTGGATGCGGCGATCGAGTGGGCGGGTTTGCCGGCGCGGCCGTGCGCTACCGCCAGCCTGCGTCTGCACGGGGCAGCGGCGCCGCGCGGGGATCGGCTGGATGCGTATGGAAGCGACCTGAGCGGGCTCGAATCACTGCCGGGCGCGGGCCGAGTGCTGGTCGAAGGGCTGGACCTGACCGAAGCCGAGGTCCGCCATGCCGCCCGTGCGGAGTGGGCGCGCGGCGTGGAGGACGTGCTCGCGCGGCGCCACCGCGCCTTGTTCCTGGATGCGACGCTGGCCGCGTGCGCCGCGCCGGCGGTGGCGCAGATACTTGCCGCCGAACTGGGCCGGGATGAGGGCTGGGTGGCTGCGCAGACCGACGCATTTCACGCGTTGGCCAGCGCCTACGGCGCGTCCCTCAGCCGAGCTTGTGCTGCAGCACGTAGCGGGTGATCTCGGCGTTTGACGCGAGGTCCAGCTTTTCGAGGATGCGGGCGCGGTAGGTGCTGATGGTCTTCACGCTGAGGTGGAGCTGCTCGCCGATGCGGGTGAGCGGAACGCCCTTGCTCAATAGCAGCAGCACCGCCATTTCGCGCGGCGACAGGTTCTCGTGCGGCAGCCGCTTGCCGGGCGACATCGTGCCGGCCAGCAGGCGTTCGGCGAGCGAGGGGCTGACGTAGCGCGCACCGGCCACCACGGTGTGCAGCGCGGCCAGGATCTGGGCCGGCGGACTGTCCTTGTTGAGATAGCCGGAGGCGCCCGCGTTCAGCGCCGGCAACGCAAACTCGTCTTCCGAGAACATGCTGAAGATCAGCACCGGCAGGTCGGGCTTGCTGCGTTTGATGCGTTTGAGCACTTCCAGGCCGTTCAGGTCCGGCAGCGTGATGTCGAGCAGCACGACGTCGCACCCGCTGGTGCGCACCAGTTCCAGCGCGGTCTGGCCGTTGGCGGCCTCGGCGACGATGTCGAACTCTTCGGTGGAGGACAGGAACTGGCGCAGCCCGCCGCGCACGACGGCGTGATCGTCGGCAATGAGCACTTTCACCATGATGGGGTTTTCTCCGGGCTGTGCGCGGCGCCCGCGTCCAGCGGAATGGTCAGCGTGAGCCGGGTGCCGGTTTGCGGCGCGCCGCTCAGCGTGAGGCGCCCGCCGAGGTGCTGGGCGCGTTCGTGCATGCCGATGACGCCGAAGGAATTGCGCTTGCTGAGGCTGTCGGAGGTCAGGCCGACGCCGTTGTCGCTGATGCGGACGACGAGCTGTCCCGACTGCTTCTGCAGGGTCAGGTCCACCCGATTGGCGCCGGCGTGCTTGGCGACGTTGGTGAGACCTTCCTGGATGATGCGGAACACCGCGGTGTTGGCGGCCGGCGTCAGCCGCACGTATTCGGGCATCTGCAGCGCGACGTCGATGCCGGTCATGCTGGAGAACTGGCGGGCGTACCAGCTGATGGTCGCGATCAGGCCGAGCGTGTCCAGCGTGGCCGGACGCAGGCTGGTCGAGATGCGCTTCACCGTCTGCAGCGCGGCATCGATCTGCTCCAGCATGCCGGCGAACTTGTTGCGGATCCTGGGGGGCGTGGTTTCGTCGTCGGCCACCGTGGCGAGGCCAAGCTTGAGCATCGTCAGCGTGCTGCCGAGTTCGTCATGCACTTCGCGGGCGATCTTGGTGCTTTGCTCCTCGCGCACCATGTCGAGGTGGGCGGCCAGACGCTTGAAGCGCGCCGCGGTTTCCACCTGCTCTTCCTGCAGGTGGCGGCGCTCGGTCATGTCGTCGTGCTTGACCAGCAGGCGGACCGGCCCGTGGTCGGGGAAGGGGCTGACTTCGAAGCTGAACCAACGCCGGTCCTCGCCGAGCAGGCCTTCGTACTCGAATGCGTAGCTGTCGAGTTCTCCGGTGAGGATGCCGCGCACCGCCATGGTCGCGTTCGTCAGCGCGGCATCGTTCATCCGCGTGGCGGGCTGGCAGGCGGCGAGGTAGCTGGCGCCTTCGCACATGGTTTCGATGTCGCCGCCGTTGGTGATCACCAACGCCCGCCACGACTTGTTGACCGCCACGATGACGCCGCTGCCGTCCAGCACGCACAGGGCGCAGGGCAGGGCGTCGATGGTGGCGCGCGAGAAACGTTCGGATTCCCACAGCGCGCGGGCGCGCGCTTCGGCTTCCGCGGTGCGCAGCGCCACCTGTTCCTCCAGCGTGTCCTTCAAGCGCAGCAACGCCCCTTCGGCGTCCTTGCGCTCGGTCACGTCGCGTGCGAAGCCCACGGTGCCGACGATGCGGCCGTCGTCGTCGAACACCGGCGCCTTGTAGGTCTCGAACCAGCGGCGGCCACCGTGGTACGGAATCTCCTCTTCGATGCTCAGCTGATGGCCCTCGCGCAGCACCTTGCGGTCGCCGGCGCGGTAACTTTCAGCGAGCGCCGGGGGCACGATGTCGAAGTCGGTGCCGTTGATGAGGTCGTCCGGGCTGGCAATGTCGAATGCTTGCGTGAAGGCGGCATTGACCGCCAGGAAGCGGCTTTCGGTGTCCTTCAGCCAGACGAGAAACGGAAAGTTGTCGAGCAGCGCGCGCTGGTAGCGGGCTTTCAGTCTCAGTCCGTCCTCGGCTTCGCGGCGCTCGGTGATGTCGACGCAGCAGCCGACGAAACCCAGGAAGCGGCCCTTGCCGTCGTAGCGCGGCTGGGCCGAATCGAGCAGCCAGCGGTACACGCCGTCCACCCTGCGCAGGCGGTATTCGATGCTGAACGGGGTGCGCGCCTCGAAGGCGGCTGTGTGGGCCGCGATGCAGCGCGCGGTGTCGTCCGGATGCAGGTTCTGCGTCCAGTTGCCGCCGCGCTCTTCGTCCGCGCTGCGGCCGGTGAAACGTTGCCAGGCCTGGTTGACGAAGACGCACTCCGAGTCCGCCCCGGTCATCCAGATCATCACCGGCGCCGCGTCCGCCAGCATGGCGAAGCGCGCCTCGCTTTCGGCGTGTTGCTGGCGCGCGCGCTGCAAGGCGTCCTCGTGCTCGCGCAGCGCGTCGTAACAGGCAGCCAGTTGTGTCTGCAAGCCGCCGCTGGCGTCATCGCTGCGGGCGGACGCCGTCTTTCCTGTCGGGTGTTCGCCCATGCCAATGTTCTCCTGTCGCTGAGTCGGGCGCCCGTGACTTCGGGGCGCAGACGCGCGCGAACGCGCAACCGCAGGTCCGCATATTTACACCACTTGCGCCCCGCCGCCTGTCAGAAAAATCCTACGCGATTAGCGGAGAGTTCCGACGCATGGCGGCCGCCAGTCCGACAGACCGTGCCCCGGCGGATGAGGAGAATGCGCATCAGGGAGGAGGGGCTGCAAGCGGGAAGCGTGATGGGGGGAGACACCCTCGCCGATGCGCCACCAGTCGCAAGACGCCATCGCACCCGGGCGTTCGTTCATGAGTAGCGGACGCGGGGTGCGGTGGTTGCGGTGGAACAGCGGGTACGCGCTACCAGGAGCGAGCAAAGTGATGTGCAGACTTCCCGTTGCCGGGGCTGTTCCCGATGGATCGGCAAGCAGGGTGAATTGGCGACAAGGCGGCATGCAGCAGATGGCCGCCTTGCCGAAGCGGGTGTTGTTGCCACTGGCAGGAATGCAATCAACTTTCCAGGAGGAAGTCTTATGAGTTCGTATTTTTCGCTGCAAAAGCTGACTGACGCTGCCAACGCGAACGGCAACGCCCTGAAGTCGGCCTTCGATATCGGCCTTGATGCCAGCGAGCGTTTCGTGGCGCTCAACTTCGCCACGCTGCGTTCCCTGTCCGCCGGCTACAAGCCGCTCGGCGAGGACGTCTTCGAGCAGTTTTCCGGGCAGTTCAAGACCCCGGTGCAGGGCATCGAGCAGGCGACCGACTACCTTCGCAACGTCAGCGACATCTATGTGAAGGCGCAGGCGGACATCGCCCGCCTCAATTCCGAGCGCCTCAATGGCGTATCGCAGCAGGTCAACGAACTGCTCGACGACGTCGCCAGGACGGGGCCGGCCGGCACCGCCGAAGTGGTGGGCAAGGTCAAGACCGCGCTCAACAGCGTCACCGAGGCTTACGAGAACATCCTTCGCACCACCCGCGAGGCGACTGAACACCAGTTCGCCGCCGCGAGCAACGCGCTGCAGCCCATCGTGGCGAGCGCGAAGGCGTCGAAGAAGGCTGCTTGACCCGGCGGGAGGGCCGGGTTTTGTCGCTTGCCCCCGGCTTGTCCGGGGGCCTTTTTACACCGAAGTCCCGCCACGGCTGTTTTGCCGTGTGCGGGCTTCATCATTTTCAGGCCCGGCGCGCATGGGTCGGGGCACGCGGCAGCGTCACCCGCGCTTCCAGCCCGCCGCCCGGCAGGTTGCGCAGCGCGACCTCGCCGCGCTGAGTGCGCAGCAGGTTGCGCGCGATTGCCAGCCCCAGCCCGGTGCCGCCGGTTTCGCGATTGCGCGAGGCTTCGGTACGGTAGAAGGGTTCGAACACCTTCTCCAGCTCGGCGGCGTCGAGTCCGGGGCCGTGGTCGCGGACGCGGATTTCATGGCGGTCCGGATATTCCGTCAGGCTCAGCTCGACCCGTTCGCCGAACTTCACCCCGTTCTCGATCAGATTCCATAGCGCGCGCCGCAAGGCCGTGGGGCGGCCAAGGCTGGGGCGGGCGGCGTGGCCTTCGACCGACACTGACCAGCCGAGGTCGGCCGCATCGTCGTGCAGCGCAGCGAGCAAGCCATTGAGGTCGATCGGCTGAGCGGGCGTGTCGGTGTCCATGCTGCGGGCGTAGGCCAGTCCTTCCTTCACCAGCGCCTGCATCGCATCCAGGTCGGACTGGATGCGCCCCCGCAGGGTGTCGTCATCCACCATTTCGGCGCGCAGGCGCAGCCGGGTGATCGGGGTTTGCAGATCGTGCGAGATCGCGGCCAGGATGCGGGTGCGCTCGCTCACGTGCTCGCGGATGCGTTGCTGCATCTGGTTGAACGCCGCCGCGGCCTGGGCGACTTCAGTCGGCCCGCGGGTTTCCATCGGCGCGCGGTCGGGGTCCTCGCCGAGCGCGCGCGCCGCGGCCGCCATGCGCGACAGCGGCCGGGTCGCAAGGCGCACGGCAAGCCAGGTGAGCAAGGTGATGCCGACCACCAACGCGCTCAGTGCCGCTAGCAGTCTGCCGGGTGGCGGAGGCGGCGGATGCGGCACCGGCGCGACGCCCGGCAGGCGCACGGTCAGCGGCGTGCCGTCACCCAGCGTGATGGCTGCGAGCAGGATCGCGTGGCCGCCTTCGTGGCGATGGAAGGCGTGCAGCGTGACCGCGCGCCCCGGCAGGGCCTGGCGCAGCGCGACCAGCAGCGGATGATCGTCCGGCAGGTTGCGTGCCTCGTCCGGAAGCGGGCGCAGGCTGGGGCGCAGGCGGCGGCGGCCGAATTCGTCGATCCAGCGCGCGCGCTCGTCGGGCGCCAGGCGGTCGAGCACGTCGACCGCGGCGGCAATCTCCTGCGCGATGCCTTCGAACAGCGCGTCACGTCCCACGCGGTCGCGCTCGCCGACGAACAGCAGCACGCTCACGGTCAGCACCGCGGCGATGCCGACCAGCCAGATCAGCATCAGGCGCGCGAACAGGCTTCGGGGCAGGAGCTTCACTGGCTCAGGCTCCCGTCGCCGGCAACGACCTCGGCGCTGAGCACATAGCCCTCGTTGCGCACGGTCTTGATGATGGCGGGTTCGCGCGCGTTATCCCCCAGGCGCTGGCGCAGGCGGCTCACCATCAGGTCGATCGAGCGGTCGAACACGTCGGCTTCGCGGCCCTGGGTCAGCTCCATCAACTGATCGCGCGACAGCACGCGCTGCGGATGGGCGAGGAACACGCCGAGCATGCGGTATTCGGCGCCCGACAGCGGTACCACCGTGCCCTGCGCATCGATGAGGTGGCGGTTGACGGTGTCGAGCCGCCACTGCGCGAAGCGCAGCTCGCGCGCCTGCGCCTGCGGCTGGGTGTCGAGGTTGGGGGGCAACGCGCGCGCGCGGCGCAGGATGGCGCGTACGCGGGCATAGAGTTCGCGCGGCACGAAGGGCTTGGGCAGGTAGTCGTCGGCTCCCATCTCCAGACCGATGATGCGGTCCATGTCCTCGCCGCGCGCGGTCAGCATCAGGATCGGCGTGTTGGCGTGGCTGCCGCCGGCGCGCAGGTTGCGACACAGCGTCAGGCCGTCTTCGCCCGGCAGCATCAGGTCGAGCACGATCAGGTCGACACGGTGGCGTTCCAGCGCCGCCTTCATCTCGCGGCCGTCCGCCGCGGTGGTGCAGCGCAGGCCCTGCTTCTCCAGGTAATCGGCGAGCAGGCTGCGGATGTCGCGATCGTCATCGACGATGAGGATGTGATCTGGCTGGTTGGTCATGCGTGGGTCTCCATGCCCGCATCTTAGGGAGGCAGCGGGGCCGGTATGTATCCCAGCGTATCAAACCGGCCGCGGCTGACACGCCCATGCAAATCGGCCGCCGGCAGACAAATGGGGCTTACATCGCGCTGCTCAAATGGCTCCGTCGCCCGCAGCGCCGGGCATTATCACAGGAGCAGGATCATGAAGACCCCCATCAAGCGCACCGCCATCGTCCTCTTCGCGGCCCTCGGCGTGCTGGGTTCCGGCCTCGCCGCCGCCCGCGGCGGCGACGGCATGCCGCGCGATTGCGGTTGGCATGCGATGTCCGCCGAGCGCGTCAAGGACAAGGCCGATCTCGGCCTCGCGCGGCTGGAACTCGCGCTGGCAATCAAACCCGAACAGAAGGGCGCGTGGGATCAGTTCAAGACGGCGATGCTGCGTCGCGCCGAACGCATGGGCGCCGACTTCGAAGCGCGTGCCAAGGAGGCAGCCCCCAAGACGGCGCTCGAACGCATGGAGCGGATGGAAGTCCGCGGCAAGGCGCATCTGGCGGAACTCGCGGAGACGCGCAACGACGTCGAGGCGCTGTACGGCAAGCTGAGCGATGCGCAGAAGAAGGTGTTCGACGCGGAGTTCCGTCATGGCTTCGGCGGCGACGGACCGCGTCATGCCGGCATGCGGGGGGAGCACCGCCCGCGGCACGAAGGCATGCACGGTGGCCGCGCTGTCGAACCGCGTTGAGCTACGAGGCGCCGCCTCCTGAGGCGGCATCGACGAGCCGCATCGTGAGGTGCGGCTTTTTTCTGGATGCGGCGCGCGTCAGGCGCTGCCGAGGATGCGGCCGCCGCCGGTGGGGCGGGTCTGGCCGGCGGCGTCGTACAGCTGGGGATGGTTGGCGGCGGACAGCAGCACCGACAGCGCGGCCTGGTTGTGCTGCATGCGCTCGGTGATCAGCTTGCCGTTGAGCGTATTGCGCTCACGGGCGTTGCGGGCGAGTTCCAGCACTTCGTCCCAGCGCGCCAGCACGCGCGGCAGGCCGGCGCACAGTTCGCGGATGGACGCGTCGGCATTGCTGCGCCCGAGGCGGCCGAGATGCAGGGCCTTGTCGTCGGCCAGCCGCTGCAATTGGCGGTAGCGGTCGGTCTTGTCCTTCGTCAGCGTGAGCAGCGCATCCGTGTCGCCGGCAACGAGCAGGGCTTCCTCGTGTTCGAGCAGCGCGACGAATTCGCGCAACTGGATGGCCTCGGCTTCGATCAGCAGGGCGAGGCGCTGGAGGTCGGCGGGAGAGGGTGCTCGCATCGGCGGGGAAGACTCAGCTCTTGTCGCCCAGCAGGTCGCGCACGCTGTTGATCAGGCCGTCGGCAATCTTGCTGGAGTCGATCTTGAACCGACCCTCGGCGATCGCCTGGCGAATCTCGGCGACGCGGGAGGAATCGACCGCAGGGGTGTTTTCCATTGCCGCCTCCGCCTTCTGCAGCGTGGACGACAGCGACGACAGCTGGACCTTGTCGCTGCTGGCCGGGGTTTCGGTTTTAGGGGTGTTGACGCGGCCGCGGTTCTCGGCGACCGACACGCCCGCCACGGGCTTGCCTGAGCTTTCGATTTTCATGGCAGTGCTCCCAATAAAGGTTCTCTACCCGGTATGTCGGCAGCGCGGCGGAAAACTTTAGCGATTTAATCACAGGCCCTGCGAGAGGCGTTACTTCAAGGCGTAACTTCGACCACGCCGCCGGCGCGCGCCGCGCCGGTGACGACCTGGCCGCCGCCCAGCCGCACGCGCACCGGATCGCCGGGCGCGCCGTTGTTGAGGGCCACGCCCTCGCTGGAAACGCGGAAGCCGCTGCCGACGGTGACGACCTGCACCGTCTGGCCCTGTCTCACCGCGGGAGGAATCCTCAACATATCGGCACGCAGCGGGCTGCCTTGAGCGATCGCGAACCGCGTGTATTGGCCGCTCGCCTGGGCCACGTCGGTCAGCGTGTTGTCGGGCAGGGTCGCGAGGTCGCCGTCGCGGCGCACGAGATCGGCGGGGCCGATGATCTGCCCCGCGCGCAGCGGTTGCGCGGTGACGAGGTATTCCCCCAGCACGCTCACCCGCGCCTGCAGGTAGGCGGTCCATTCCACCGGCGAGTCGCAGCGCACGCCGACGCTGATCTGTCCCCAGGCGCGGGTGCCGGCGGGCAGGAAGGGCACGAGGCTCATGCACGGCGGCAACTGGTTGCGGGCATCGAGCGGCGTGACCGACACCGCCACCCGGCCGGGCAGTCCGCGCGCCTCCTGTTCGAGAAAGCGGGTAACCGCGGCCGTCACCGGCGCGGCCGGTTGCTGGGCGCTGACGTTGCCCGCCAGGAGCGCGCCCGCTGCAGCCAGCAGCGTGAAGGGCAGGCGGGCGAAGGCGGCGGGACGGAGGAAGGCGGAGAGGGCGGCGGGGCCGCGGCGGCGGGGCGGGCGCGCCGGGAGGCGGGTTCGGTTCATGGCCGGATTGCATCACGCCCACCGCGCGGAGGCAACCGCGGGCGGCAGCGCCGGCAGCCGGCGCCGGCAATTCTTGCCCCGCCCGGCTGCCGCAGGCCCTGGCAAGCGGCGAAATTGGCCGGGCTTTACCGGTCTTATCGCGCCAAGGGCGGGGAGGGGCGCTGGCTAAGATGCGTGGCATGAATGCTGCGATGGAGGGGGTGCCTGCCGAACCGCCCCACGGTCACGGCAGCCCGACCCCGAGGTGACGCCATGAAGACACAACTCGACCAACAACTGCAGTTCCATCAGACCGCGCTGAACCTGCAGGCTCACCGCCAGCAATTGCTCGCGTCCAACATCGCCAACGCCGATACGCCGCACTACAAGGCGCGCGACATCGATTTCCGCGAGGCCCTGCAGGGGGCGCTCGGCAAGCAGAGCAACCTCGCGCTCGCGACCACGCAGAGCCGGCACATCGCCGGTGGCGGGGGCGACGTGCTGGAAGGCGCCACCAAGTACCGCACCGAGCTGCAGTCCGCGGTGGACGGCAACACGGTGAACATGGACGTGGAACGCGCGGCTTTCGCCGAGAACGCCATCCATTACGAGGCCAGCATCACCTTCATCAATGGCCTGCTGCGCGGCATGCAAACCGCGATCAGCGGCCAGTAAGGCTTAGGGGAGTAGGCGCTCATGAGCATGCTCAACGTCTTCCAGATCGCCGGTTCGGCGCTCAACGCGCAGTCGCTGCGCCTGAATACCACCGCCTCCAACCTGGCCAATGCCGACAGCGTGATCGCCGAGGACGGCCAGCCCTACCGCGCCAAGCAGGTGGTGTTTGCCGCCAAGCCCGTGGGCGCCACGCCGCCGGTGGGCGGCGTGCGCGACAAGGGCGCCGCGGCATCGGTGGGCGTGCAGGTTACCCAGGTGGTGGAGAGCGCGGCGCCGATGCGGCTGGTGTACGAGCCGCACAACCCCGCGGCGAACGCCGAGGGCTATGTCGAGATGCCCAACGTGAATGTCGTCGAAGAGATGGTGAACATGATCTCGGCATCGCGCTCGTACCAGAACAACGCCGAAGTGATGAACACGGCACAGACCTTGCTGCAGCGGACCTTGCAGATCGGTCAATAAGCACGACCGGCAACCGTTGCCGCCGCCGGCAGGAGAAAGAAATGAGCACCGTGACATCCGCAACGCAGACCGCGCAGGACATCCTCGCCAGTCTCGCGCGCAAGGACACCACCACCACCAGCACCACGCAGCAGAGCAAGAACCAGTTCCTGACCCTGCTGACGACCCAGCTGCAGAACCAGGACCCGATGAACCCGATGGAGAACGCCGAGCTGACCTCCCAGCTCGCCCAGCTTTCCACGGTGGAGGGCATCGAGAAGCTCAATTCGATGATGACGCAGCTGCTCCAGTCGCAGGCCTCCGCGGAGGGCCTGCAGGCCGCAGCGCTGGTGGGCCGCGGCGTGCTCGTCGAAGGCAAGAACCTCACCCTGACCGACGCCGGCGCCATCGGCGGTTTCGAACTCGACGGCCCTGCCGACGAAGTGAAGCTGTCGATCAAGGACGCCGCCGGCATCGAAGTGGCGTCGATGACGATGACCGACGTCGAGGCCGGCAGCCAGAACTACATGTGGGACGGCACCGCCTCGGGCGGCGGCAAGGCAGCCAACGGCACCTACACCGTGTCGGTGACCGCGGTGCAGGGCGACAAGACCGTGGTGTCGCGTCCGCTGCAGTTCGCGGCCGTCACCAGCGTGATCCGCGGCGCCTCCAGCACGGACCTCCAGGTCGGCGATCTGGGCATCTTCAAAATGAGCGAAATCAAGCAGATTCTCTGATCCGGAGCGGCGATCATGGCATTCCAACAAGGTTTGAGCGGGCTGAATTCGTCGTCCAAGGCGCTCGACGTCATTTCCAACAACGTCGCCAACGCGAGTACGGTCGGCTTCAAGGCCAGCAACACCATCTTTGCCGACATGTACGCATCGGCGATGACCGGTGGCACCTCCTCGCTGCAGGTCGGCATCGGCAGCAAGGTTGCGGCGGTCACCCAGTCCTTCACGCAGGGCAACCTCACCGCCACCAACAACCCGCTCGACATGGCGATCAACGGCAACGGCTTCTTCCGTCTGTCGCGCAGCGACGGCAGCATCGCCTACTCGCGCAACGGCCAGTTCGACGTCGATCGCAACGGCAACATCGTCAATGCCACGGGTGAAAAGCTCACCGGCTTCCAGGCGCTGGACACCTCCGGCACGCAGACGGTGTTCTCCGGCGAGCCGTCGGTGATCTACATCGACACCACCAACATCGCCCCGCGTGAAACCGGCACGGCGTCGGTCGGTGTGAACCTGGACTCGAGCGAGAAGAACCCGCTCAACAAGAACCCGGTCGGCAGCGACATCAACAACTTCCTCAATTACACCGCGATCCCGGTCGAGAGCTACAACTACACCACCTCGATGACGGTGTATGACAGTCTCGGCAACGCCTCGCTGATGAACCTGTACTTCGTCCGCGATCCCGACGTGGCGGGCGTGTCGCCCAATACCTGGACGGTGTATGGCCGCTTGTCGAACGACGTGGTGCCCGACCCCGCGGACCCTGCGCTCTCCACCGGCGCGCCGCTCGAGAACCTCGGCACGATCACGTTTACCAACCTGGGCGTGCCCGATAGCACGATTGCCGGCAATGGCGTGTTCAACGTCACCCGCACCGGGGCCCAGCTCGGTACCGGCGCGGACGACCTCAACTTCACGCTCGACCTGTCGCGCTCCACGCAGTGGAACACCGATTCGGGCGTGACCACCTCGCCGCGCCAGGATGGCTACACCACCGGCCGCCTTACCGGGCTGTCCGTCAGCAATACCGGCGTCGTGCAGGGCACCTTCTCCAACGGCCAGGTGCGCGACATCGCCCGCCTGGCGCTGGCCAACTTCTCCAGCCCGCAGGGCCTCACCTCGCTTGGCGACAACCTGTGGGCAGAGTCCTTCGAATCCGGCCAGCCGACCGTGGGCGCGCCGGGCACCGGCGTGCTCGGTTCGGTCACCGCGGGCCAGATCGAGGAATCCAACGTGGATCTGACGCAGGAACTGGTGTCGATGATCGTGCAGCAGCGCAACTACCAGGCCAACGCGCAATCGATCCGCACCCAGGACCAGATTCTCCAGACCCTGGTGAACCTGCGTTAAACGCTGAAGGCGCAAGGAGAGCGACATGGATCGGCTGATCTACACCGCGATGACCGGGGCCAAGGGCACGCTCGACCAGCAGGCAGCGGTCTCGCACAACCTCGCCAACGCCACCTCCACCGGCTTTCGCACCGAGATGCACAAGCTGCGCGCGGTGGAGGTCCAGACCGAGGCGATGCATACGCGCGCCTTCACCGTGGATGCCAGCGTTGCCACCGACTACAGCGCCGGCCCGCTGCAATTCACCGGCCGCCCGTACGACGTCGCGGTGGAAGGCAAGGGCTGGCTGACCGTGCAGATGCCCGACGGCACCGAGGCCTACACCCGCGACGGCAGCCTGGAGCTGAGCGCCAACGGCGTGCTGCAGACGCGCAGCGGGCTGCCGGTGCTCGGGGCCAGCGGCGCGCCGATCGCGCTGCCGCCCGATACCGAGATCGTGATCGGCGCCGACGGCACCATCTCCTCGCTGCAGGCCGGCCAGAACGTGGTGAACGTGGTCGATCAGCTCAAGCTGGTCAATCCGCCCGAAGCCACACTGGTGCGGGGCGACGACGGTCTGTTCCGCACCGGCGACGGGGCGGCACAGGCTGCCGATCCGGCGGTAAAAGTTGCCGGCGGTTACCTCGAAGGCAGCAACGTGAACGTGGTCGACCAGATGGTCACGATGATTTCGCTGGCCCGCCAGTTCGAGATGCAGACCCGCATGCTGCAGACCGCCGAGCAGAACGACCGCGCCGCCGCCCAGGTGCTGTCGCTGAGCTGATCCCCGTCGCGGATTAGCACGGATTTTGCCTAGTTAATCGCAGGATGGCCGGCAGCCTTGCCGGCCTAGACTGGCAACCAGGCTACCCGACCACCGCGCGGCGACCTCCGCCGCCGGCCAAGCAAACAAGGAATCATCATGATCCGCTCCCTGTGGACCGCCCGTACCGGGCTGGATGCCCAGCAAACCTCGCTGGACGTGATCTCCAACAACCTCGCCAACGTCTCGACCAACGGCTTCAAGCGCCAGCGTGCGGTGTTCGAGGATCTGCTGTACCAGACCATGCGGCAGCCGGGCGCGCAGTCCACCCAGCAGACCCAGGTCGGCTCGGGCCTGCAGATCGGTACCGGCGTGCGGCCGGTGGCCACCGAGCGCATCTTCACCCAGGGCAACCTGCAGCAGACCGGCGGCTCGCTCGACATCGCCATCCAGGGCAACGGCTTCTTCCAGATCGCGCTGCCGGACGGCACCACCGCCTATACCCGCGACGGCGCCTTCCAGCTCGACAACCAGGGCAACGTGGTCACCGCCAGCGGCTATCCGCTGGCCGACAACATCAACATTCCGGCCGATACGCTCACCGTCACCGTCGCCAAGGACGGCACCGTCAGCGTGCTGCAGGCGGGGCAGACCACGCCGACCCAGATTGGCGCGATCCAGCTCGCCACCTTCATCAACTCGGGCGGCCTGCAGAGCGCCGGCGAGAACCTGTTCCTGGAAAGCGCCTCCAGCGGCGTCGCCACGCCCAACCAGCCGGGCACCAACGGCACCGGCGTGCTCAACCAGGGCTATGTCGAAACCTCCAACGTCAACGTGGCCGAAGAACTGGTGAACATGATCGTGACCCAGCGCGCCTACGAGATGAATTCGCGCGCAATCCAGACGTCGGACTCGATGCTCGGCCGGCTGACCCAGCTTTGATCGCCGCGCCGGGAGTTTCGCCATGAAAGCGCTCGCCCTCCTTGCCGTCCTGCTGCTGTCGGGCTGCGCGTCGATCTATTCGACGCCGCCCACCGCGATCCACCAGCCGATGAGCGCGCGCCCCGACATGCGCGCCCAGGCGGTGCCCGCCACCGGCAGCATCTACCAACCCAGCCAGGCCCGGCCCTTGTTCGAGGACCGGCGCGCGCGCAACGTCGGCGACATCATCACGATCAACCTCGTGGAGCGGAACACCGCGCAGAAGAGCGCCAACGCCTCGGCCACCCGCGGCTCGGCGATCACCGGCGGCATCAGCCTGACCGCGCCCAACATCGCCTCGCTCGCCAACGCCAAGCTCAACGGCCTGCAGGCGGATGTGGGCCTGGATTCCGACTTCTCCGGCGAGGGTGCGGCGGCGGCCAACAACGTCTTCAACGGCACGATCTCGGTCACCGTCATCGACGTCTATCCCAACGGCAACCTGCTGGTGTCGGGCGAGAAGATGGTCGCGATCAACCAGGGCAACGAGTTCATCCGCTTCTCGGGCGTGATCAACCCGACCACCGTCACCGCCGCCAACACCGTGCAATCCACCCAGGTGGCCGACGCCCGCATCGAATACCGCGGCAGCGGCTTCATCGACGAGTCCAACACCATGGGCTGGCTGCAACGCTTCTTCGTCGCCATCGCGCCGTTCTGATCCGCACTACGGAGTCCCCATGAAACGCCCGGCCCAGTTTCTCCTTGCCCTGCTCGCCGCCGTCGGCATGGCGGTGGCGGCCCCCGCGAGCGCCGAGCGCATCAAGGAACTGGCTTCGGTAGCCGGCGTGCGCGACAACCAGCTCGTCGGCTACGGCCTGGTGGTGGGGCTGGACGGCAGCGGCGACCAGACCACGCAGACGCCCTTCACGGTGCAGAGCGTCATCAACATGCTGGGCAACATGGGCGTGACCCTGCCGCCCGGCACCAACCTTCAGCTCAAGAACGTGGCCGCGGTGATGGTCACCGCCACGCTGCCGCCGTTCGCCCGGCCCGGCCAGGCGGTCGATGTCACCGTGTCGTCGATGGGCAATGCCAAGAGCCTGCGCGGCGGCACGCTGGTGATGACGCCGCTGAAGGGGGCCGACGGCCAGATCTACGCGATCGCCCAGGGCAACATGGTGGTCGGTGGCGCCGGTGCTTCGGGCGGCGGCGCCTCGCAGACCATCAACCATCTGTCCGCGGGCCGCATTCCCGGTGGCGCCACCGTGGAACGCGCGGTGCCGACCATGCTGGGGCAGGGCGATCACATCCTGTTCGAACTCAACGACACCGACTTCGGCACCGCTCGCCGCGTGGTCGATGCGATCAACCAGTCCGCCGGCCACGGCAGCGCCGAGGCGCTGGACGGGCGGACCATCCGTGTGCGCGCCCCGGCCGATTCCTCCGCCCGCGTCGCCTTCCTCGGCCAGCTCGAAAACCTGGAAGTGACGCCGGTGCAGCAGGCCGCCAAGGTCATCGTCAATTCGCGCACCGGCTCGGTGGTGATGAACCAGCGCGTCACCGTGCAGAACTGTGCGGTCGCCCACGGCAACCTCACCGTGTCGGTCAACACCGACACCCGCGTCAGCCAGCCGGCGCCGCTGTCGGGCGGGCAGACGGTCACGACGCAGAGCGGACAGGTCGCGATCGAGCAGGGCGCCGGCACGCTGTTCAACGTCAAGGCGGGCGCCAACCTGGCCGACGTGGTGAAGGCGCTCAACAGCCTCGGCGCCAAGCCGATGGATCTGGTCAGCATCCTGCAGGCGATGAAGGCTGCTGGAGCGCTGCGCGCGGAGCTGGAGGTGATCTGAATGAGCACGTCTCGAACCGCGCGGCATCCGAGCTTTTCCCGGCAGGCGCAGGCCTGCCTTTGCGCATTGGGGGAGGTCTGAGATGACCGCGGCGAACACCGGCTTCCAGCTCAACGCGCTCGATCCGAATTCGCTCGGCGACCTCAAGCGGCTCGCCCGCAACAACCCGGATTCGCCCGAAACCCTGCGCGCGGCCTCCAAGCAGTTCGAGGCCCTGTTCCTGCAGATGGCGCTCAAGTCGATGCGCGAGGCGACGCCGGGCTCCACGCTGTTCGACAACGAGCAGACCAAGAGCTATCAGTCGCTGCTCGACCAGCAGCTCGCGCTCAACATGGCGCACAGCCGCAACAACGGCATGAGCGAGGCGCTGTTCCGCCAGCTCGGCGGCATCAACGGCAAGGGGGCCGCCACCCCGGCGGTGGCGGAAGGTCTGCCGCTGCCCGGCGCGGCCGGCGCGAACCCGGGATTCGACATCTCCAACGCGATCCGCCAGTCGTCCAGCCCGGCGGCACTGATGCGGCAGGCGCAGGCGATCGCGGCCGGCGCGGAAAGCCGCGGCGGGGCGGACGGCGACAGCATCGGCGCGCTGATCTCGCGGCTGGAGAATGCGGTGCGCGCCACCCGCGACAAGGCGGCCGCGGGGGCGACCGCGCCCGCGGACGGTAACGATGGCGTGGCCGACGACGTGCGTGAGTTCGTCAACGCGGTGTGGCCGCACGCGCAGAGCGCCAGCCGGCAGACCGGCATTCCGGCGCAGTTCATCGTCGCCCAGGCGGCGCTCGAAACCGGCTGGGGCGACAAGGTGCTGCGCCATGCCGACGGCCGCAACAGCTACAACCTCTTCAACATCAAGGCCGGTGCGGGCTGGACGGGCGACACGGTGACGCGCAAGGTCACCGAGTACAGCGGCGGCAGCGCCTACACCGAACAGGCCCGTTTCCGCAGCTACGGCTCGTACGCGGAAGCCTTCCAGGACTACGCGCGCCTGCTCGCCAACAGCAGCCGCTATTCCGAGGTGCTGGGCCAGACCAGCGCCAGCGGCTTCGCCCGCAGCCTGCAGCAGGCCGGCTACGCCACCGACCCGATGTACGCCGACAAGCTCACCCGCATCATCGGCGGCAGCACCCTGCGCGGCGCGCTTTCGGGCTGAGCGGCAAAGGGTGGCGGCAAGCGGCCGATTTTGCCGGTCGCCGCCGCTGCCACGGTGCCGAAAGCGCCCCTTGTTGCCGCTTCGCACTGGTTTTTCACCCTGGCAAGCATCTTGCAGTAGGAGGGTTGGAAACCTAGCGAATCAGGGGAAACATCATGGCGGGCTTGCTGAACATCGGACTCACGGGTCTGAACGCCGCCCAGGCACAACTGCTCACCACCGGCCACAACATCACCAACGCCGGTGTCGAGGGCTATCACCGCCAGACGGTCATCCAGACCAGCAACACGCCGCAATTCACCGGCGTCGGCTTCTTTGGCCAGGGCACGCAGGTTTCCGCCGTCACCCGCAGCTACAGCCAGTACCTCGAAAACCAGGTGCTGACCAGCAGTGCGCGGCTGTCCGAATTCACGGCCTACAACAGCCAGATCAGCCAGATCAACAACCTGCTGGCCGACTCCACCTCCGGCCTGTCGCCGGTCATGGAGGGTTTCTTTGCCGGCGTGCAGGAAATGGCTTCCAACCCCACCAGCGTGGCCGCGCGCCAGTCCTTGATTTCGTCCGCGCAGGCGCTGGTGTCGCGCTTCCAGACCATGGATGCGCGCCTCGCCGAAATCCGCCAGGGCACCGAAGGCGAGATCGCGTCCACGGTGACGCAGATCAACATGTTCGCCGGCGCCATCGCCGAGATGAACCAGCGCATCGCCCAGGCCCAGGTGGCCGGCCCGAGCGTGGCCGCCAACGACCTGCTCGACCAGCGCGACCAGCTCGTGGCCGAGCTGAACAAGCTGGTGAAGGTGAATACCGTCACCGAGAACGATGGCTCGATGAGCGTCTTCATGGGCTCGGGCCAAGGGCTGGTGGTGGGGGGCACGGTCAACCAGCTCGCCGCGGTGCGCGACGCCAACGACCCGCAGCGCAGCGCGATTGCGCTGATGGCCGAAAACGGCGCGCCCACCGTGTTGCCGGAAAACCTGCTCAGCGGTGGCACCTTGGGAGGGCTGCTCGGCTTCCGGCGCGAATCGCTCGACGTTGCCCAGAACACGCTGGGGCTGATCGCGGTGGGCATTGCCGAAGCCTTCAACGCGCAGCACCAGCTCGGCGTGGATCTGGACGGCGTGCTCGGCGGCCAGTTCTTCAGCCTGCCGGACCCGGCGCTCAAGCCCGCGATCACCTCGGCCACCGTCAGCATCGAGAACTACGCCCAGCTCACCGCGGCCGACTACATGCTCGAATGGGACGGCGCCGCTTACTCGATGCGCGCGGTGGGCGGCGCCAGCATTCCGCTGACCCTGCAGGTGGATGGCAGCTATTCCGGCGGCGGCATCAACATCGCCATCAGCACGCCGCCACCGGCCGATTTCCCCACCACCGGCCTGTTGATCCAGCCGACCCGTAACGCCGCCGCCAACATCGGCGTGGCCATCACCGATCCGCGCAAGATCGCGGCCGGCGATCCGGTCAGCGTTGCGCCCGGCAACTACACCGGCGCGGTCACCGACCGCATCAAAGGGCTCAAGACGCTGTCGGTCGATGGCATCGACGCCAACGCCGACGGCAAGGCGGACTTCTCGCCGATCACGCTCAGCTTCGCGGCCAACACCTTCACCGCCTCGGCCGGCACCATCGAGCGCTACGACACCGCCACCGGCACCTGGGTGGCGGGCGGCGCCTACAACCCGGCGACGGACTCCACCGGGGTGCGCTTCCGCGTGACCGACGGCACCGCGCCCAACGAATACGCCTTCGAATTCACCGCGGTGGGCGCGTGGGCGAGCGGCGAGTCGATGGTCTTCAGCCCGACCGCCGCGGGCGTGGCCGACAACCGCAACGCCGTGGCGCTGGGCGCGCTGCAGACCGCCAAGACCATGCTCAACGGCGGCTCCGGCGCCACCGCCACCTTCCAGTCGGTGTATGCGCAGATGGTGACCCAGGTGGGCAACAAGACGCGCGAAGTGCAGGTGAACCAGGCCGCGCAGGAGTCCCTGCTGACCCAGGCCACCGACGCGCGCGACGCCTTGTCCGGGGTGAATCTCGACGAGGAAGCCGCCAACCTCGTGCGCTACCAGATGGCCTACCAGAGTGCCGCCAGGGTCATGAACGTGGCCCAGACCCTGTTCGACGAATTGCTGGCGATCGGCCGATAAGGAGAACGATCATGCGTATCTCGACCAACATGATCTACGACAAGGGCGTGGGCTCCATGCAGCAGCAATGGAGTTCGCTGCTCCACACCCAGCAGCAGCTCTCCACCGGCCGCCGCGTGCTGACGCCGGCGGACGATCCGATCGCCTCCGCGCGCGCGCTCGAGGTCGGCCAGTCCAAGGGCGTGAACAGCCAGTTCATGACCAACACCGGCTACGCCGACGATCGCCTGAACCTGCTCGAGAACAAGCTCACCGGCGTCGGCGACACGCTCCAGTACATCCGCGAAAAGACGGTGTCGGCGGGCAATGCCGGCTACAGCGCCGAAGACCTGAAGTACATCGCCACCGACCTGCGCGCGCAGTTCGACGGCCTGCTGGCGCTCGCCAACAGCCAGGATGGCACCGGCGACTATCTGTTCTCCGGCTACCGTGCCAATGCCCAGCCGTTTTCCGGCGGGCTGGCGGGGGTCAGCTACCAGGGCGACTACGGTACCCAGACCATCCAGGTGTCGGCCTCGCGCTACATGCCGGTGAGCCTGCCGGGAACGGACGTTTTTGCCGCCACCCGGCAAATCGACGACACCTTGGTGCAGCCTTCCACCGGCACCCATGTGGACGGCTCCGCCAACACTGGCGGCACCACGCTTAGCGGCACGCTGGCCCCGCTCGCCAGCGGCGCGGTCGATACCAGCACGCTCGCCCGCCGCTACGAGATCACGTACAACGCCGCCACCGGCTACGACGTCTACGAATACGTGCCGGGCAACCCGAGCAAGGTCGCGATTGCCACCGGGCTGGCGGACCTCAGCAGCCTGGGCGACCCGGCCTCGCCCAACTACGTCGGCGTCAATCTGCAGATGAACGACGCCGCGGGCAACCCGGCGGTGCCGGGCGACGGCGACCGCTTCGAGCTGTTCGTGGGCTCGCCCAACATGTTCGACAACCTCGGCGTGCTGATCGACGCGATGGAGCGCCCGGGGCCGTCCGGCATGGCCGGCGGTGCGGTGGCCTTCGGGCTCACCAACCTCGACGGTGCGCTCGAGAACGTGCTGAAGGTGCGGGCCCAGATCGGCTCCCAGCTGACCGAAACCGAAAGCCTGCTCAACATCGGCAGCGACCTCGACGTGCAGTACGCCGAGACCATCTCCAATCTGGTCGATGTGGATTACGTCTCGGCGATCTCCAACCTCACCCAGCAGCAGACCTATCTGCAGGCGGCCCAGCAGTCCTTCATGAAGGTGACCGGGCTGTCGCTGTTCAACTACCTGAGCTGAGGCCGCAACGATGCGTACGCTGCTGATCGCACTGCCGGCCGCGCTGCTGTTGGGCGCCGGTTGCTCCACGCTGGACGAGTACCGGCCGATGGCGGTGGCCCACGGCGGCACCGCGGCGGGACTGGGCGGCGGCGCACTGCTGACGATGAAGACCATGAAGGAGATCGGCATCTCCAACCCGGTCTTCCTCAGCGGTGCGCTGGTGGCCTACGGCATCTACGACCCGCTGGCACCCACCTGGGAGCTGGATGCGAGCCTGGCCGGCGAGGAAACCTGGCGGCTGGAGATGCGCATGAAGCGGCTCGCCACCGGCGGCGAGGGCGAGGCGCGCCAGGTGTTCATGCGCAACGCGCGGCGCATGGCGGAGGAGGGCGGCTACGCCGGATTCGACGTGCTGCGTTACGAAGAGGGCATCAGCAACGAACGCCCGTTCGCGCGCCGCACCGCGAGCGGCGAAATCCGCCTGGTGAAGTCGCGCCAGTTCCCGTCGCTCTGAAGTTCAGCGCGGCGGCGTGGGCGCGGGAGGCAGCGGCGCGAGCGCTTCGAGCATCGCCGAGATGGTGTCGAAGCCGTGTTCGAACAGGCTGACCACCACCGGGCCGAAGTTGGTCATGATCAGGATCAGCCCCATGAAGCCCATCGCCAGCGTGACCGGAAAACCGATGGCGAACAGGTTGAGCTGGGGCGCGGCGCGGGTGAGGATGCCGAGCGCGATGTTGGCCACCAGCAGCACCGCGACGATGGGCAGCGACAGCAGCAGGCCGGTGGCAAACACCGCCGCGCCGGCGCGCGCGATGTAGGCCCAGCCCGACGCGCTGACCACGTTGAGCCCGATCGGCAGCCATTCGAAGCTGCGTATCAGCGCTGCCACCAGCATCAGGTGGCCGTTGATCGACAGGAACAGCAGCGTGGCGACGAGGCTGAGGAAATCGGACAGCACCGCGGTCTGACCGCCGGCGTCGGGGTCGAAGAACACCGCGAACGACAGGCCCATCTGCATCCCGATCAGCGAACCGGCCATGTCGATCGCCGCGAACACGATGCGGATCATGAAGCCGATCGCGATGCCGATGAACATCTGCTGCACCATGACCAGCAGGCCGATGCCGCCGCCCGGCGGCGTCTGCGGCATCGCGGGCAGGACGGGCAACAGCGCAAGCGCGATGCCCAGCGCCATCGTCAGCCGGATGCGGACCGGAATCGCGCGGTTGGAGAACACCGGCGCGGTGGCAAAAAGCCCCAGCAGGCGCGCGAGCGGAAACATCAGCGCCGCGAGCCAGGCGTCGAGCTGGGCCGAAGTGACGCTGATCATGCGGAGCGGCGGCGCGCCACGCTCATCCGATCATCGTCGGAATGGATTCGAACAGCCGGCGCATGAAGTCGGTGAGCATCGTGATCATCCACGGCCCCGCGAGCACCAGGGTGACGAACATCACCACGATCTTCGGCACGAACGAGAGCGTCATCTCGTTGATCTGGGTGGCGGCCTGGAAGATGCTGATGATGAGACCGGTGACCAGCGCGGCGAGGAACAGCGGCGCGGACACCAGCAGCGTGACTTCGATGGCCTGGCGGCCGAGTTCGATGACGGCGGTGGGTGTCATGGGCGAGGGTCTCCTAGACGGCGAAGCTCTGCACCAGCGAGCCGATCAGCAGCGTCCAGCCATCGACCAGCACGAACAGCATGATCTTGAACGGCAGCGAAACAATGACCGGCGACATCATCATCATCCCCATCGACATCAGCACCGAGGCCACCACCATGTCGATGATGATGAAGGGGATGAAGACGATGAAGCCGATCTGGAACGCGGTCTTCAGCTCCGAGGTGACGAAGGCGGGCACCACCACGCGCATCGGCAGGTCTTCGGCTTTCTCCACCGGCGGATGCTTGGCCAGCCCGGTGAACAGGCTGAGGTCGGGCTCGCGCACCTGCTTCAGCATGAAGGCCTTGACCGGCACGGTGGCGCGCTCGAGCGCCTGCTCGAAGCTGATCCGGCCTTCGGACATCGGCTGGTAGGCTTCCAGGTAAACCTTGTCCGCCACCGGCGCCATGATGAAGAAGGTGAGGAACAGCGCCAGCCCGAGCAGCACCTGGTTGGGCGGCGAGGTCTGGGTGCCGATCGCCTGCCGCAGCAGCGAGAACACGATGATGATGCGCGTGAAGCTGGTCATCATCAGCACCAGCGCCGGGATGAAGCTCAGCAGCGTCAGCAGCGCCAGCGTCTGCACCGGCAGGCTGTAATTGGTGCTGCCGCCCGGCCCCGGCGTGCTGTTGAGCGCCGGCAGGCCCTGGGCGGCGGCCGCGAAGGGCGCCAGCAGCAGCGCCAGCGGCAGGATCAGGCGGAAAAAGGCGCGCGCGCCCGACGGCGCGCGGTGGAACTCAGGGTGCATCCTTGCGGCGCTCCAGGGATTGCTTGAGCCAGCTGGAAAAATCGGCGCCGCCTTTCAGCGGCCCGTTCTGGGCGGGCGGGGGCGGCAGTTCGGCGAGGGGAATGACGTGCAGCGTGCGCACATTGCCGGGCGCGACGCCCAGCACCAGCACGTCCTTGCCCACTTCGACCAGCACCACGCGCTCGCGCGGGCCGACGGCGGCGGCGCCGAGCACCTTCACCGCGGCGGCCGCACCACGCGGCGTTGCCAGCCGCTTGAGCACCCACAGGCAACCGAACAGCAGCGCGATGACGACCGCGAGGCCGCCGAGCATCTGGCCGATGCTGCCCGCGAGTTCCGGGGGGGCGGCGGCTGCGCTGTCCGCCGCTGCAACGGCGCCGCCATACAGCGCGAGCACGGCCGCGCATGAGCGGACGCCCCGCCGCGCGGAGGCGCGGGCGGGGCGTGCGAGGGTGGCGGGGCGGGCGGTCAGGCTCAGTGTCGTATCTTCCGCATGCGTTCGGCGGGCGTGATGATGTCGGTCAGGCGGATGCCGAACTTGTCGTTCACCACCACGACCTCGCCCTGCGCGATCAGGGTACCGTTCACCAGCACGTCCATCGGCTCGCCGGCGAGGCCGTCGAGTTCCACCACCGAGCCGTGGGCCAGCTGCAGCAGGTTGCGGATGGACAGCTTGGTACGGCCGAGTTCGACGGTGAGCTGGACCGGGATGTCCAGGATCATGTCGAAGTCGTTGAGCGCCCCCGGCTTGGCGCCGGACGAGCCGAAGTCCTCGAAGATCTGGCTCGCCGGCTTGGCCTGATAGGGCGATTCGTCGAAGGCGGCCGCTGCGGCCAGGTCGGCCGCGACGCGCGCGGATTCTGCGTCCATGCCCGCCTCGGCGCTGGCCTGCTCCTGCATCGCGGCAGCCCAATCGTCTTCGGAGATCTGGTTTTCGTCGTCGTTGTCAGCCATTTGTGGCTCCAGGAATCTTGGGGGCGTCGGTCTCGTCCGGGCTCAGGAAGCGATCCACCTTGAAGGCGAACTGGCCGTTCTGGGTGCCGTAGCGGCACTCCAGCACCGGCACGCCATCCACGGTGGCCTGCAGCAGTTCGGAAACCTGCAGCGGAATCACGTCGCCCACCCGCATGTTGACGATGTCGCGCAGCGTGACGCGCGCGGTGCCGAGGTTGCACGTGAGTTCCACCTCTGCCGTCTGCAGCTGGCGCGACAGCAGCGTGATCCAGCGCCGGTCCTGGGTGAGGTGGTCGCTCTGCATCGTCGAGTAGAGCAGGTCGCGGATCGGCTCCACCATCGAGTAGGGGAAGCAGATGTGCATCTCCGCCTGCGCGCCGCCCAGCTCCAGCGAAAAGCTGGTGGACACCACGATTTCCGACGGCGTGGCGATGTTGGCGAACTGCGAGTTCATCTCCGAGCGCACATATTCCAGCTCGAGCTTGAACACCGGCGCCCAGGCCTTGGCGTACTCGGTGAACACCACGTTGAGCATGCCCTGGATGATGCGCTGCTCGGTGGGCGTGAAGTCGCGCCCTTCCACCCGGGTGTGGAAGCGGCCGTCGCCGCCGAACATGTTGTCCACCACCAGGAACACCAGGTTGGGGTCGAACACCACCAGGCCGGTGCCGCGCAAGGGTTTGCCCAGCACCAGGTTGAGGTTGGTCGGCACCACCAGGTTGCGCACGAACTCGGCGTACTTCTGCACCTTGATCGGCCCCACCGACACCTCGGCGTTGCGGTGCATGTAGTTGAACAGGCCGATGCGCAGGTAGCGCGCGAACCGCTCGTTGATCAGCTCCATCGTGGGCATGCGCCCACGGACGATGCGTTCCTGCGTGGCGAGGTTGTAGGGGCGTACGCCCCCTTGCTCGACCTCGGCGCCGCCGCCGTCATCGCTCTCCCCGTTGACGCCGCGCAGCAGGGCGTCGACTTCTTCCTGGGAGAGAAAATCCGAAGACATGGCGGCGTCTCCGCTTACTGGATGATGAAGGAGTTGAACAGCACCGCCTGGATCGGCCCGGTCGGCGGTGCGCGGCGGTTGGCTTCACGCGGGGGCGGGAAGCCGAGCGCGTCGTTGGACTGGTCGACGATCTCGATCGCGAGCGTCTCCCGCCCATCGATGGTGGACAGTTGCGACGGCAGTTTGCTCGACAGCAGCAGGTTGATGCGGTGGCGGATCTCCGGCATGAAGCCCTTCAGGCTTTCCGCGGTCTTGGCATCGGCCACGCGCAGCACCACCACGGCCTGCAGGTAGTGGTCGCCCTCGTCGCGCTGCAGGTTGACCGTGAAGGGTTCGAGCGTGACGAAGGAGGGCGGCTTGGACAGATCCACCGCGGTCGCCGCCGGCGGGGGCGGCGCGGGCGCGTGCTGGGCTTCGGGCGCATGGCTGTCGCCGCCACCGCCCTTGCCCTTGAGCAGGACGAGCACGCCGACACCGACGGCCACGATGATGAGCACCACCACCAGCAGGATGAGGATGATGAGCAAGAGCTTGCCGCTCTTCCTGGGGGCGGGGGCCTCGGTGGCCGCTTCGGGTTTGGCTGGCGCCTTCGCCATGCGATTCTCCTGTGGTTACGTTGCCATTATCCCGGATCATCGCACGCGCCAAGCACGGAAAAGTGGGGCAGACGTGCCCCAATTCCGCCCTCAGACGAAAGTGTCGACCATCCCGTCGGACTGTCTGATCCAGCGTTGCGCGGCGGCGCCCTCGGCAGCCTCGATGCCGCCACCGCCGCCGCTGCGGCCGCGCTGACCGCCTTCGTTGCCGCCCGCCTGCTGTTCGCCCGAAGTGCCGACACTGGTCTGGCCGAGGCTGATGCCGGACTGCTGCAGGATTTCGCGCAGCTTGGGCAGGGCCTGTTCGAGCGCATCGCGGGCGGCTTGCGACGACACCACGAACTGCGCGGTGGTCTGGTCGCCGCTGAGGTTGATCGTCACTTCCACCTTGCCCAGCGTCGGCGGCGTCAGCACCAGCTCGGCCTTGCTTTCCGCGCGGCCCAGCATCCACATCACGCGGTCGCCCACGTCATCAGCGAACGCGGCCTGGCCGGCGGGGGTGTTGACCGGCAGCTGCGGCACCGCCGGTTGCTGTGCGGCGGTGCTGCGATGGTTGACCGCCGCCGCGAAGTGCAGCCCGTTCGGCAGCTCGCCCGCCTGGGTGATGCCGGCCGGGCGCTCGTTGCCGGGCAGCGTTTCGGTTTTGCCCTGGGTCTGGGCCGCCAGTTGCGCCGCGCGTGCGGCTTCGGCTTCCGCGCCGAAGCGGGCGGCGTTGCCGGCCGGGTTCTGCAGCGCGGTGTCCAGTGCGTCGCCGCTGATGTCGGCCGGCAGCAACCCGCTCGTCTCGTCGCCGGGAGGCTCGGCGGCGGCGTCCTGGGTGCCGGCGAGCAGGGCGGCAATCGCTGCCGGCAGGCCGGCAAGTTCGGTGGCGCCTTCTGCCGGCGCGGCCGGCTGCTGCGTTGCCGGCTGGGCGGCCGCGTCGGCCGCGGCGGCGGTGGCTTCGGCAGTGGGCGCGGTGCGCTCGCCGGCTTCCAGGGCGCTGTCGCGCACCTGTTCGGCACCGGCTTCGGCTGCAGCGTCGGGCTGGTCGGGACGGCGGTTTTCGGCGGCGCGCTCGGTCTTCTGGCGCGGCCGTTCGGGCTCGCGGGCGCGTTCGGAGGCCGCGGCGCGGCTGGCGTTCTCGGTGTGGGCGGCATAGGCGCCGCGGCTCGCCTGCTGGTTGGCGCGGTTGCTCATCTGCCCTTGCAGCATCTGGGCGAAGCCTTGGTCGGTGCGGCCGGACTTGGTGTCGGCCGCAGCGGGCAGGAAGGGGAACTTGGTGCCGGTCTGAGTGACGGTGGCGGTCATGGTCGGGGACCTTTAGCGGACTGTCTTGCCTGCTACTACGCAAGGCCTGTGCCAGGCCCGGTTTCGCTCAGACCTCGTCCGAACCGCTGCCCGAGTAGCGGCGCGCGGTGTGCTCGTCGCTGAGCTTCTGCTCGCGCTTCGCTTCCTGGCGGGCGACGCCGGCCTGGTGGCGCTGGGAGAGGGTATCGAAGGCCTTGACCCGGTTGCGCTGCGCGAGCCAGATCTCCTGGCCCTGCGCGGTGCGGTCGCGCGACTGCTCGACGATCTTGCGCTGGGTCGCGATCGCATCGTCGAGCTTGCCGATGAAGGCGCTGAAATTGCGCCAGGCGTCGGGGCCGATGCCGTTGCGCACCGCTTCCATGAAGCGGCCGTGGTATTCGTCGCGATAGCCCTGCAGCATCTCGAGCTTTTTCTGTCCGTCACGCTCGGAGGCGATCAGCTCGCCCAGGCGGCGGGCGGCCTCGTCCATGCGCGTGTTGGCGAGGTCGAGCAGGGGCTGGAGGGGAAATTTCCCGGTCATGAGGCGAGGAGGGTTACGGGAACGGCCGGATTTTACGCCTCGCTTCGGGCAGTGTCAGGGGCATATGTCACCTCCTTGTGCCGTCGGCCGCCACGTCAGCCCGGCGTGCCGGCGAACAACTGCGCCAGCTTCATCACGGCGCCGTCGTAGGGTTCGCGCTCGTCCACCCGCTGCTGCAGGAAGGCTTCCAGCCGCGGGTAGAGCGCCACCGCCATGTCGAGCAGCGGTTCGGCGCCGGGCTGGTAGGCTCCCACCGCAATGAGGTCGCGCGAGCGCTGGTAGCGCGAGAAGAGCTGCTTGAAGCGGCGGACGAGGTCGAAGTGGGCGTTATCCACCAGGGTGTGCATCGCGCGCGAGATCGATTGCTCGATGTCGATCGCGGGGTAGTGGCCCTGGTCGGCCAAGTTGCGCGACAGCACGAAGTGGCCGTCGAGAATGGCACGCGCCGAGTCGGCAATCGGGTCCTGCTGGTCGTCGCCCTCGGCGAGCACGGTGTAGAAGGCGGTGATCGAGCCGCCGCCGTCGGGGCCGTTGCCGGCGCGCTCCACCAGCGCCGGCAGGCGCGCGAACACCGACGGCGGGTAGCCGCGGGTGACCGGGGGCTCGCCGATCGCGAGCGCGATCTCGCGTTGCGCCATCGCGTAACGGGTCAGCGAATCCATGATCAGCAGCACCTGCTTGCCCTGGTCGCGGAAATACTCGGCGATGGTGGTGGCGTAGGCGGCACCCTGCAGCCGCATCAGCGGACTGTTGTCGGCTGGCGCGGCGACGACCACCGAGCGCTTGCGGCCCTCGGCGCCGAGGTTGTGCTCGATGAATTCCTTCACCTCGCGGCCCCGTTCGCCGATCAGGCCGACGACGATGATGTCCGCGGAGGTGAAGCGCGCCATCATGCCGATCAGCACCGACTTGCCGACGCCGGAACCGGCGAAGAGGCCGAGGCGCTGGCCGCGGCCGACGGTGAGCAGGCTGTTGATCGCGCGGATGCCGACATCCAGCGGCTGCGCGATCGGGGCGCGGTTGAGCGGGTTGACCGGGCGCCCCTGCAACGAGCGCGTCTCCACCGTGTTGAGCGGGCCGAGGCCGTCGAGCGGGCGGCCGGCGCCATCCACCACGCGGCCCAGCATCGCATCGCCCACCGGCAGATGTTTGGCGCGGTCGGACGCGCGCCGGCGGGGGCCGAGGCGCTTGCCGGGCACCAGCCGCGGCACGCTGTTCTCCATCGGCAGCACCTGGGCGCCCGGGGCGAGGCCGAAGACGTCGTCGGTCGGCATCATGTAGAGCTTTTCGCCGTTGAAGCCGACCACTTCCGCCTCTACCGCGCCGCTGCCGGGCACCACGATCTGGCAGCCGGAGCCGAGCGGCAGCTTGAGCCCCGCGGCTTCCATCACCAGGCCGTTGATGCGCGTGAGGCGCCCCGCGTACTGGAAGGGGTTGGCGCCTTCGACAAGGCTGCGGTTGTCCTGCAGGAAGGCGCGCCAGAGCGCTCCGTAGCGGTCCATCAGCGGTCTCCGCTCATTCCCCGGGCTGCCATTCGGCGTGCTGGCGGCCCATGTTCTCGAGCACGCGGCGCCAGCGGGTTTCCATGGTGGCGTCGATCTGCGCACCCGCCGATTCGATGCGGCAGCCGCCCGGCGTGATCGCGCTGTCTTCGACGATGCGCTGGCCGGCGTGGGCGAGTTGTTCGCCCAAGTGTTCGCGCACCAGGGCGGCGTCGTCGGGGTGGATGCGGATCTGCGCATGCGCCTGGGGCAACTGGCCGAGCGCGGCGCGCACGGTTTCCACCACGCCCTGGGGGTGCTGCAGCAGGCTGTGCTGGACCATCTGGCGCGCAATCTCGATCGCCAGCGCCAGCAGGTCTTCCGCCACC
Organism: Azoarcus olearius; assembly: GCF_001682385.1. Lineage (NCBI taxonomy): Bacteria > Pseudomonadati > Pseudomonadota > Betaproteobacteria > Rhodocyclales > Zoogloeaceae > Azoarcus > Azoarcus olearius. The sequence continues at coordinate 3,085,080 of NZ_CP016210.1, read as the reverse complement.
TCGGCATCCACCGCGCTGATCGCCTGGTCGAAGCCGTCGGCCAATGCGCCCAGCCGGGCGGCCTGCTGTTCCGCCAGTGCCTTGCCCTCGGCGTAGCCCTTCGCGAAGCCTTCTTCGTGCCCGCTGCGCAGGCCTTCCTCGCGTCCGGCGGCAAGGCCTTCGGCGTGGCCGCTGGCGCGCGCTTCGTCGTGCATGCGCTCCAGGTCTTCGGCGGTGGGCAGGTTGAGTGCGGCGAGCAGGGCAGGGTCGAGCGTTGCCGGTTCGGGCACCGGTTCCGGCTCGGCCGGGGCGGGCGGCGGGGCCTCGGGGGGCGCCGCCTCCGGCGCGCCGTCAAAGGCGGGCGGCGCCCACGGGCGGTAGGCGCCGACGGCCTGGTGGCGCGAGATGCTCATCGACCGCTCCCAGCCGCGGCAGCGCCGGCGGAATTACACGAAGCCATCGTCGCCTCCCTTGCCGGCGAGCATCACCTGGCCTTCTTCCGCCAGACGGCGCACGACCTTGAGGATTTCCTTCTGCTCGGCCTCGACCTCGGACAGGCGCACCGGACCCTTGGCTTCGAGGTCTTCGCGCATCATCTCGGCCGCGCGGCTGGACATGTTCTTGAACACCTTCTCGCGCAGTTCCGGCGAGGCGCCCTTCAGCGCGACGATCAGCGAATCGGACTGCACCTCGCGCAGGATGGTCTGGATGCCGCGGTCGTCGATGTCCATCAGGTTCTCGAACACGAACATCTCGTCGAGAATCTTCTGCGCCAGGTCCGGATCGTATTCGCGCACGTTGTCGATCACCGCGGTTTCCACCGCCGAGCCGACGAAGTTGAGGATTTCGGCCGCGTGGCGCACGCCGCCCATCGCCGCCTTCTTCACCGTGGAGGCACCGGCCAGCATGCGGGTCAGCGCGTCGTTCAGTTCCTTCAGCGCGGTCGGCTGCACGCCGTCCAGCGTGGCGATGCGCAGGATCACGTCGTTGCGCAGGCGCTCGGGGAAGTACTTGAGGATTTCGCCGGCCTGGTCGGTTTCGAGGTGCACCAGGATGGTGGCGATGATCTGCGGGTGCTCGTTCTTGATCAGGTCCGCCGCGGTGGCGGAATCCATCCACTTCAGGCTCTCGATGCCCGCGGTGTCCGAGCCCTGCAGCACGCGCGAGATCAGGTGCGCCGCGCG